>CADBYS010000016.1 GCA_902798965.1 uncultured Bacteroidales bacterium
GGGGTTTAATATGTCAAAGAACGCTGCGTCTCGTTGTTCACGCTGTGAGATGCCATCAGCGGCTTTTGACTTTCGACTTTTGACTTTCGACTCTCAAAAGCGAATGCAAAGGTACGAAAAAAAACGCACCTTTGCAAATTTAAGTTCCATTTCGGGGAAAAGATGTTCCCTTTTACTTTTCACCTTTCACTTTTCACTTCTCCACTCCTTTTCGCTAACTTTAAGACTATTAAAGACAAAACAAGCGGCTCACCGTGTAGTGAGCCGCCTGCTTATTTAATAGTTTAACGATTGCTTAACGTATTACCATTGTGTGGTGAGGATGGTGAGCATGGGGTTATGTGTCGGAGAGGAAGTCCAAGAAAATCTTTATCAGTTGGTCGTGAGCCGGATTGTCTTTGCGAAGAATAACACCATAG
Source organism: uncultured Bacteroidales bacterium (assembly GCA_902798965.1). GTDB lineage: Bacteria > Bacteroidota > Bacteroidia > Bacteroidales > Paludibacteraceae > Colicola. Next base: position 420 of record CADBYS010000016.1, read on the forward strand.
TAATAATCCACTCCCTGATCACGATTTGAATAAACCGTCAAAGTGAAGTTTGCTGCTTGTTCTGTTTTATCAAACCACATCTTGAATAGTCGGGCACGTGCAGCCTGCCTGTTGTCAGATGGAGAACAGATATATAACATGGCATCATTTGCAGAATGCGAAAAGAAATTGGCGATGATTGCTACTACCGTCTCATAAACAAGCGGGTCTTCGCCTTTAACTTCGGTTTCATTTACTAAATACAAATAATACCCATTATCAGTCAGTATAAAAATATCCCTCATGAATCCGACCATATAATGCACACCGTCCTGTGTGCAAAACCGGACGGACAACTCATCTACCTGAGTCACTGCGTAAGGCGATGAGAGATTGATTTCTGCTGCGGATAGGAAATTCACGTTACCACTCCATTTTGGTCATTCGCTGGCGCATCTGCTGCTCAACGGCCTCTTTTATGGCAATTAACCGCGTGCGAGCAGAACGTTTTTCCTCCACAGTGTTATATACAACAGCATTCATAATAACACTATTTTTGATTTTCGCCGCAAAGATACAAAAAAAATCCCACATTTGCAAATATTGTGGGACTTTTTTTTCAAAAAAATGCATTTTTGCATCTAAAGACGCTTGCCAATATTGGCTTTTCACTTTTCACCTTTCACCTTTCACTTTTCACTTCCTCCACCGGTTGCCGAAGCAGTAGGTCATGAAGTCATTGCGCATGTCCTCGTCGATCCATCCGCGTCGTTTCCAGCGCGCGAAGGTTTGGCGGGTGATCGTACCTTCGCGAATCAGGTACCGTCCCCAGCAGTCACGGTAGGTCTCGAACGCCTCTTCGGCGGTGTAGCCGAATGCCGGACTGTGAATGAACAGCCCTATTTTCTCGCAGTGCGTGATGAACAGTTGCTGCAACTCACCGAAGGTAAATTTTCTGATTTTGTACGCTACTTTTGCCATTTCTTTTGTCTTTTGTCTCATTCTTCTTTTTGCGCAAACTCCCTCTTCACGTCAGCCCAAATCAGCTCACGCAGTCGGCAGTCACCGGCTTTCACGCGTCGGCTTACCTCGCGCGACATCTCGGCAAATCGCCGCTGAGCCTTCCGCTCATTATCGCTATAAGCTATCCGACGTTGGTACTTCTCGCCTCGCGGACGGTAATACGGATTCGAATACACCCGCGTCTCGGTACTGCCGTCGGCTTTCGTGTAGGTCTTGTAGAGCATTTTGCCCATTGCTCCGGAGATACTTTTTATCTCCGCCGGTAAAACTAATTTTGACATAATCTTAAAATTTTTGGTTAATACTATTGTTCTTTTTTGCCGCCATAATGCATGGATAATGCATGGTAAATGCAGGGTTAAACCTTATTGTTTTGCTCCGGGCGGCTTTTTGCACCCGTTTGGTGGTGCCCGTTCTTTTTGCTCCATTGTATTGTTGTTCGATGATAGTTGTTGGCAGTTTTTGACTTACCAAGTCCATTGTAATCTCCGTCCATTCCGGTCGGATTCTATCCGACCCTTCGGAATACGTCCCTGACTGCGAGCGTCAGCTCGCAAATAAGGCTTCGTCCATTAGCCCGAAATCGCATTTCGGTCATTGGGATAATACTCCTCGTCGTGTTCATGCAGGCGGTGGTACGCCTCATCAATGTGACCTTGGTCGGCGTGATTGATGATCATGTTGGCGGCAGCGGTCAGTTCCTCGCTGCTCAGAATCTCGAAAACCTCTTCGAGTAATTGGATGGCTGTCATAATGTGAATCTTTTTTTAATGGTCATTTCAAAGTCCTCAACATCCTGGCGGGAGTAGATGCCCGCTTGCCCGTTGTAGATGGCGATGTACAATTCTTTGTCGGTAGGTATATTCTTGCCGTTGTAGTCCGTTGGCACGGGTTCGGGGAAGTCCTGCACCCAATAATAGGGGTTTAATTTTGGCGCGCCGTGCTCGCTCAGCCAAGCCGCCATTGCTTTCCGCGCAACTTTCGTGCGGGCAACCCATTTCCAGAATGTTACGCTCTTGCGCTCTTGTGCTGTTTCTGTGTTTAGGAAATGCTTCCAAAACTCCTCACAATACTGTTGGTATAATTCTCTTTTTTCCATAATTAAATTTTTAAATTGCTAATGCCTGATGCCTAATCGCCATTACTACTCTAATGGTTCTTTTTTTCTTTTACAAAATTGCCCATTTGATTTTGGGATAATTTTTGGCAATTTTTGACTTACCAAGTCCATTGTAATCTTTTTTCTTTTGTCTTTCGTCTTTTGTCTATTTTGGAATAAATCGCTCGATAATTTGAAAGCGTGTGACGTCGAACGAGCGCCAATCATCCTTGTCAAGGTCATAGTACGACATGTTCTTGAAATTAGGATAGCGGTAAGGTCCACCCTTCGGGCGCTTAGCCTCGGGGATAACATCCATCAGCAGCGTGCCGCGGGCTTTGCGAAGAACATAGCGAATGTTCTTTTGAGCAGGATCATCGTTTTCTTTATAATAGCGGAAGTGCGCAATGCCATTAAGGAGCATCTGCCTGAACCAATGTAAGTCCCATGCACGTTTCCAACACTCGCTCCATGGGAGCGTGGGGTGGGCTTCATTAATGCGGTGTGCCATGGTGGCAATGCGTTTCAAATCAATTTTTGTTGTCATAATTGCTTGTCGGTTTTAATGTTCAACTTTTCCATTCGCTTTTTGTATTCTTCAACCTCCTTCATATGCTCACTGAGCGTGGGGCTGGTTTTTAACAGAAGTTCAATATATTCCATAACGAACCATTTGAACGAGAAGAGTAATTGAACTTCCTCCTCTTCTCCATGTCCGGGAGCATAGCCCAAGAACACATTTTCTGCCAAATCATGAATGGCTTGAAGTGCATTTTGCTGGTTATCATCCAGCACGATTAAATCTTTTTCCATTGCGGTAGTAATTAAATGATTTTTGACAGTTTTTTAGTGTGAACTAGCGCTACTAAGAGGCAGCAGTTGAGCTGTCCCTTATCCAATGGTTGAACGCCGAACTCAACATGCCTGAGCCAAAGGAACGTGCCGATGAGTGTGCCGATATGGCAGTCAGGAAGCTTGTAGATATCATCAAGGAGTTTCGTGGAGATCAAATCAGGGTCAATGCCAACCTTGCGAAGCTTACAGGCTATATCCGCACGGCGGTCGTTCTCGGTCGGGAAATCTTTTTCCATTGTCTTAAAATTATTAGATTAAACATATTAACGTACATGTGCTCGATCGTAGCAGTTGTTGAGTGCTTCCGCGAGGCAGGCGTTGATGTTTGTAATGTTCAACTCTTTATTTCCGAAATCGGTTTGGCTGAGGAAGAGGAACGTGCCGGTGAGCGTGCCGATAAGTTCGTCGGGGAGCTTGAAGATGCTATCAAGGATATTGAGGTAAATCAGTGTGGGGTCGATACCAATAGCACGCAGTTTTCGGGCAATACCAGCGCGGCGGTTATTCTCTGCTGGCCAGACCCACTCAAGGTTGTTAGCACGCCAGTTCATCAGGTTCGTGTCCTTATGATCACAAACCTTACCTTGCGGGCGAGCACCATGCCAAGCGTGAGCAACCAGCAGGTGGCAGAGTAAGTTGCCAAAATTAGCCATATTTGGTTGTTTGCTACCTTTTTTGTAATTTCGCATAGCTGGCGGGTAATGATGCTTGTGTTCACACCATCCATCTTTGCTGTGATCGAAGAATCTGCCGCTAAACGTGCAGTAAAGAAAGGCGGCTTCATTGCCAAGTTTATCCAGCCCTACAGCACAAGGGCGCAGATGCAGGCATCGGCATTGCATGGAGGTTACGTACTCCAGATCGGGCTCAAGCGGCGCGTGCAGGCGCTTGATGAGGTTGGGGGTGACGTACACGTCGAACATCTCGCCCGTGTAGAGCACCCATTTAAGTTTTGATTTGTCCATTGTTGCATTGCTTTCGGGGTTGAGGAGGGCGCCTTCTCCTGCCGAAAAACGATGCAAAGGTACAACAAATTTGCGAAATATTCGTGGTCATTTTGACCTTTTTTTCCAACAATCTTCATTTTTTCCCCTTTTCCTCATTTTTTGTTGGAGATGATTCTCCGAATACTCTTTTCTTCATTGTATCCGAGACTATCAGCAGTTAGCCGCGAAATGTTTTTCTGCTCTTGCTGTCGCAGACGATAGTAAACGTAATGTATTACTTGTCGCAAGAATGTTTTAGTATTAAACCGAAAGACTTTAGCCTTTTGCGGACATATACCCACAATAAGTTCGAAACATACGATAAACAAGGTAAATACTAATGCCGTAATGTCAATGTCTTCTTTTTCGTTTTTCATATTTTTCATTTTGGGTTAGATTGGCGGTTTCGGGCACAAAAAAATCCGCCTCCTTTCGGAAGCGGATCAAGTGTTATTTAGGTTGGATCAGGTTTCTATCATCCAGCCTATGGCGTTGAGCGCGAGAAAACGATAGCGGGGTGATGAGTGCGGTACATCGTGTGCCTTACGATAGACGGAGGCTTCGACCTCGGGTGACTCGATCAGTGCCTGGGAGGGCTCAATGAGTAACAGTTGTCCGTTGGCACAGGCATTGAAGTACTCTCCGCCAGGCTTGTAGTAGCGCTCATGCGGGTCACCGGGCTTAGGGAAGCCGTTGTTGAGCAGTATGATCATCGGGTAGCCTGCTCGGCGCAGAGCACGGCTGATCTGTTTCTCGCCCTCGGAGATAGCTGCACAGATGAACACTGTGCCGTTGTCGGCTTTAGCGAGGCAATCCTCGCGCTTGGCATCGATCTCGGCTTGGGTGAGCTTACGTGAGCATTGTAGCACAGTGCGCATGGGGCGCTCGGCGAGGAATATGTTGCCCAATGTGGTGCACTCGATGCCGGCGACCATTGTCTGCCGGCGTATGCGGAACAGGTCGGGGTTGGCGCGCTTGAGCCACAGGCGGCGGGGGTTATCCTTGACGTAGTCGATCATGGGCTGGAGCTGATCGTGCGAGTGGAGTATGCGATCATGATAGCGGGCTATATCGGGCTGCCATATAGAACCAGAATCGCCTGTGTTCGCAAAAATGCGAACAAAATGCAAAATATTATGCAATGAGCTGCTGCCGTGACTACTAATTGTTATATCCTTGGCTGAGCCGGTGCCGTGGCTACTAATTGTTATATCCTTGGCTGAGCCGGTGCCGTGGCTACTAATTGTATTTTGCATTTCGGCGATATTTTTATCGCCGCTTGCACGCTCGCAGCCTATACTTTGGCGACTCATACAATCGGTGATATAGCGTTGCTTATATTCCATCGTGCATGCGGTTTTGAACCCACGCACCACATGCCCTATGCTATTGGGCAGTGGCTCGAGCACTTGTATCACTACATGAATATGATCGGGCATAATCTGTGCCGCGAGGATCTTGATAGCGTAGCCTTTAGGCGCATAGAACTGAGACAAGCCGCTAAGTATCTGCCACACTTGCTCACCGAACTCATTGAGCTCGATATGCGCCTGTTCTGCTCTGTTGCCCTCCAACCTACCGAATAGTGGGTAACGCTCGGCTACTGCGAGGGTGATGTGATATATTCCTCGCCCGCGATAATCCCAGTTCCGCTCGCGATGATGGCGTGTGGGGTCAAGGTCATAGCGCCAGCCTTCCGGTGTCATTTGGGGTGTTGCCATAGTGGGGGGGGGTAAGTGTTCGCAAAAATGCGAACAAAATGCAAAATATTATCAAATGGTGCATAACTCATATGCAAGTGATTTATAGTCCCTCAATCAGGTTGCGCTCATCTTCCGTTAAGCCGTAGAGCTGATAGACGCGATTGTCTATCTCTCGGTCGGTGGCGGCTATTTGGGTAGTGAGGTCATTGCAGGCTGCCTTGTACTGCCCAAAATATTCTTCCCACTCGTCTTGTTGAACGAGGCTCAACTTGATCTTCTGCTTCTTGAGTTCCGCTACAAAACCTGCGAAATCGAGGGTATCGAAGGTATCAAGAGTGCCGGTAATCTTGATGTCCGGCAGGTTATCCTGCAACCGCCTGATGAACCTCGCCCGCTTGGCCAGCAGATCACGGTTGAGTGATAGCATGCGGTCAGCGAGCGAAGATAATTGTTCTGCCAATTCGCCTTCAATAGGAGGAATAGGAATCTGCTCAAAATATTGCGGCTTAACCTCAATATAACCTCCGCTACGAACAACGCAAATGCTTGTTAAGAATGTCCACACAATACGAGAATTAAGGATACATAGCAATGCTTTATTGGATGTAGGTAACATACATGTGGGAGCAGAAACAATAGTACCACTCTCATCAAAACTAAACTTGTTATTATTCTGTAAATTACCCCAGATTATCTTAGGTTCGTAGAATAGAGGCTGATACGCACAATTGCGTAAATTATATGGCGTATTCCCTTTGTCGTATCGCTTACTTAATTGTGGCTCAAAAGCGCTTAAATGTTCTTTAATTGCCGGATATTGCTCTATATCAATAGAAGGTATATCCCCATATCCGTTGTGGGTACAAAGCAGATATTTAGGAAGCGGGTTATTGTACCATTTGTGCAGATCCTTTCCTTCATATACCGGCTTTATCAGTTCTGCTGATTTTGGATTCTTCTCTATTAGTTCATTCTTTTTCGTTTCGTCAATAAAGAAAGCGTCATTCAGACCTGTTAATAAGCCGCGATAACATTTCCCGTACTGCTCTTTGATAGTTTGGAAACGAACTATCTTCTTCAATACAGAAGCCATCTCAGAACTTTGGAAAGACCAACTCTCCGCATTGAGGCTCTGCTGCTCTACTTGCTTTTCTGGAGCAAGTTGAATCTCAACACTTCCTTGCATTGATTTTGGAATCTTTATATAAGGGAATGTGCCCGCGCTATTATCTTTCTTAAGAACCAAAATTATAGGATAAGTTGTTGCTCCTTCGAAAACTTGTACTTCGGTAAAATCTACATATTTTTGAATAGAAGCGTTCTCCTGTATGAATGAGCGTAATACTTTGCCCGCACTCGTTTTGTCAAACGTATTACTAATGAAAGCAAAGATTCCACTATCTTTCATTATATTTAGTCCGTGCTCATAGAAATATGAGAATAAATCTCCATCAGGAGTGAAAGCCTTGAAATGTTGGCGATAGTAATCCAAATCCGCTTGAGACAATAATTCTGCTCTTACATACGGCGGATTGCCTATTACCACATCAAAACCGCCTTTGGCGAAGACTTGCGGGAACTCCTGCTGCCAGTTGAAGGCTTTATCGCCGGCGATGGCGGGATCGGAGATCAACGAGTTGCCGCACTTTATATTGTCATTGAGTGAGTTGAGCTTGCGGTGCGGTTTGGCTGTACGAAGCCACAAGGCGAGTTTGGCAATCTCCACACTCTCCTCGTTGATATCCACGCCGTAGAGGTTGTTCTCAAGGATGCTGTTCTCCGTCTCTTGGAATACGATACTACCTCCGGTAACCTTGGCGTACATCTCGTCAAGCAGTTTGTGCTCAGCCATCAGGAACTGTAGCGCGGCATTGAGGAACGCCCCGCTACCGCAAGCTGGGTCACAGATGGTGATGCCGAGCAGCCACTCGCGGTAGGCCTCCAAGCGCTCCAATAGGCGTTTCTTCGTAGCCATCTGGCGGTTCTTGTCGGCGAAGTACTCCTCTTCGTCAATCCCCATCTCGGCTTTTTTCTCTGCGCATAACCTCCCCACCGTGTTTTCCACGATGTATTTGGTTATATACTGCGGAGTATAGAACACACCGTCGCGTTTGCGTTTGCTGGTTGCCGTTGTTGTATTTTGCATTTCGGCGACATTTTTGTCGCCGTTAACTGCTCCGCTGTTAATCTGCGCTGTGACTTCCTCGATCTCGTTGAGTGAGTTCTCGAAGATGTGCCCGAGGATATTCACATCAACCTCGGTGTTATAATCATAGTCGGCAAGCTTGTGCGTGAAGCGAGCCAACAGGTCATCGTCAATCAGCAGCTCATCGAGTACTTCATCAGGCTTGAACAGCCCACCATTGTAAGCGAATATCTCGTAGCCTTTGCCTTGATGTCCCTCGTTAAGGTAACGGAAGTACTTCTTTATGCGGTCGTAAAGCGGGAAATATGCATCCATATCCTTGAGTTGTTCCCACTCGGTCAGAATCCGTACCATTAGATTCGGCGGCAGCAACCCGCAGTCCTCGGCAAAAAAGATAAACAGCAACCGGTCAAGGAGTTTTTGAGTCTTCTTGAACAATAGTAGCTTATGCTCTTTGGGCGTGTTCTCATCGGTGTTACGATGGAGTATATCCGCAAATATCTCACGCTTGAACGCTGAGTAGTCCTGATATAGTTGCCTGGTTATAAGATCCTCATTGCTTATACTTTCGTTCTTTGCCTTGAGCGGCAGATCGGTACTGAGAGTTTGCCATGACAGGCAGAAGTACAACAATCGGAAATCCTGTTCGCTGAGCGTGAACAGATTCCATTCGATATGCTCAACCGCATTGTCGATATAGAACCGCAGTTTCTCGAAGTTGGAGATGACGACATACTTCGTATCCTTGTGCTGGCTTTTGTAGCCGAATGCTTGGCGCTCTACATGGCTGAGGTCGGTGGTCTTGTGGTCTTTAAGTTCGATAACACCGATGACTTTCTCATCCCTCAATATAGCGCCATCGGCTTTCTTGGCATCTGTCTCGTTCTTCTGCTCGGTGATGAGATTGAAGGCAGGCGAGGGGTTAAGGGTGTAGCCGAAGACTTTCACGAACAACTCCCGCAGAAATCCTTCCTGGAACTGCTCTTCTTTCGACGAGCGGATGTTTTCCTGGATTTCTCGGTTAAGGAAATACGCTTTGTACACTTCCCATGCGGCGTTTACCTGCTCGGCGTTGAGTGCCGCAAGGTACTTCTTGATGACGCTATTTTGAAAAAACATGATTATATGATATTAGTCAATTCAGCCTACAAAGATACGAAAAAAAATGATATTTCCAAATTTTTCGGGAAAAAAGTTGCGGGAATGAGGATATTTTCTTTATCTCCTTCCTTGCACGGAGTCCATCAGTTTGTCGAAGTTGGAGGTGAAGGAGAATGCCTCGCGCAGGGCGTAGTAGTTCTGCGGGTCGGGACAGTAATCGTAGGCGAAGATGAGGAAGGTGAGGCGGTTGTCGTCGAAGGAGAAGACTTGTGCCAGACGTGCCAGATCATCCACGCAGAAGTGCCCGAGAACGACGCAGAGCTTGGCTATATCGAGTTTCTTGTCGTCGAACGAGAGACCTTGCAGGGTATTCAGGGCTGCATCCATCTGCTCGGGTGTGGCGCACTCGATGTACTGCTGACGCGGCGGGCGGTGATGGTCGTGATGCATATGTTCGGGGCGGCCGTGTTCGGGGCGCTGTACATGCTCGGGGCGTTGGCCGTGGTTGTAACCTTCGTGCGGTCTCGGCGGTTGCGCATTAGCCGATATCATGGCTAATGCCAAAATGATTATGCTTACTAAACGTTTCATGTTGATGAAAATGATTACTTAATGACTATTCTGCCTTGTGATTGGCGGTAGATAGGGTTGATCTGTCCGCCCATGGCTTCGATGTAGTTGCATACGGCGGCTACGTCGTTGAGGGGTTCGCCCTGGAGGGGCAGCAGTCGCATATGGGCAAACGTACCCGAAGCACCTGAGCAGGCGATGATGTAGCTCTGTCCGCCGATAGTGTAGGAGGCATCGGGGTTGACGGGCATCCAGCGACCTTTCTGCTCGTATGGCAGCCGGTCGGCTTCGCCGTTGTCGGGCACGAAGACCTCGGCACGTACGATGCGGCGTGTGTTGCCCACGCCGGCGAACATACGGTTCTCGTTCCAGATGACAGAGCTCGGTATGCGCGGATCGACGGTGTAACGCAGTCCGGACACATGGAGGAAATCGCCGTTCTCCTTGGGCAACAAGGCTACGCCTACCTCGAGCGCGTCGAGCAACTGCTGACCGGTGCACTCGGTGACGCGCATGGTGTTGTTGAACGGCCAGATGCTGACTACGTCGCCGAAGGTGATCGTCTCGCGGTAGATGCCTGCGCGCAGTCCGCCACCGTTGCAAACGCCTATGTTCGCTCCGGTGCTGTAGCGGGCGATATCCGCCATCAGGTCGCCGAGGTTCGTCTCGCGGGTGCGGACGAGTCGGTTATCGCTGTTATCACGGTCGATGAGGGCGAACGCTGTGGTGCCGACAGGGCGGTTGACTTGCGCATCCAGTTCCTGCTTGACGGCGAGCGTGGTATCCCACACAGCCTGATTGACGGCGTGGCACTCGCTGACAGGTAGCAGCTCGTTCTTCAGATTGTTCTGCGCATCGATAGTCAGTCGGCCGATATAGGCGAACTTCGTAGCTGTAGAAGCGAGGGTGACGCTATCGCCACGATCGTTGACGAGGCGCTCGTTGAGCAGGTGATGTGCGTGGCCGTCGAGCACTATATCTATGCCATGGGTGGCAGCAATCAGTCCGCGTGACTCAGCCACCTCGGGGTCGTCGCCCAGGTGCGAGAGTACGATGATGATCTGTGCGCCTTCGCCCCGCGCGGCATCCACGGCTTGCTGAACACGCTCATAGGTGTCCGTCTGGTGGAAATCGTAGAGGAGGTTACCCTCGTCGTCGATGAAGTAGGTGGGGGTAGAGGAGCGGAAGGTGGATGGCGTAGCTACGCCCACGAAGCCGACCTTCGTGCTGCCGTACTTGCGGACTGCGTAGGCGGGGAAGAGATCGATTTCGGATTGGTGATTTTCTTCATTAGTGAAGCGGGAGAAGTTGCAGCACAGTGTTTGTGCGGTGAGTTGCTGCGAGAGGTGCTGCATCTGCGGTACGCTGTAGTCGAACTCATGGTTGCCGACCGTGATATAGTCATAGCCCACGGCGTTCATGATGCGTACGATGGCTTCGCCTTGGGTGAGACTGCCGGCAGTGTTGCCTTGGGCGAAATCGCCGCTGCTGACGATGCTGACGTAGGGCGTTTGCTGCCGCTCGATGTCGCGCTGACCGGCAATACGTGCGTAACCGTCGATGGCGCAGTGCACATCGTTCTCATACAAGATAACTATCGGCTCCGTGCGCGTGCAGCACGCCAACAGTACCAAACAGATTAACGGTAAAAAGAGATTCTTTCTATTCATGGCTGACACAATTTTTACTGTTTTGGAGTTTTGGGAATAAGGAGTAAAGACCGCTACTCTATATAGTCCCCAAAAAACGTACAAAGTTACGAAAAAAATATGACTTTTGCAAATTTTTCGGCAAAAATATTTCGAGACAGGTCAAAAAAGTGGCAGATTACAAAAAAATGCAAAAATCTTAGGTGATTATTTGCAATTACGGATTTTTTTTCGTAACTTTGCAATCGCGTTCGGTAATAATTATGCCGGAGATATTGTTGCATTACATATGGGAGCATTGTCTGTGGGCGGGATATGCGCAGCAGACGACGGACGGCAAGCCGATAGAGATCATCTCTGTGGGTGAGCACAACCGTGATGCGGGCGCAGATTACAGCCATGCGCGCATCCGCATAGGCGGCAAGGAATGGGTGGGGAACGTAGAGCTGCATATCCATTCGAGCGAATGGTACCGGCACAAGCATCATCAGGACAAAGCGTACGATTCGGTTATTCTGCACGTGGTTCGCGACGCTGACAAGCAGGTATTCAATTCGCAAGGCGAAGCGATCGAGCAATGTGAATTGCAATACCCGAGCGACCGCGACTATCTGACGAATCTGCTTGCCGATGCGATGCGAATGGACAGTGCGGAGGGCAGGATAGGTTGTGCGCAGCAACTGCTGGACGACCCGCTGCTGCTGACTGACGGCTGGCGCCGGTTGCTGCTGAGCAAGCGGCTGGACTGCAAGCGTGCGTCGATAGAGCGGCTGCTGGAGATAACACAAGGCAGTTGGGAACACGCGTTCTACATATCGCTGGCGCGCAACTTCGGTTTCCATACGAACAGCGTGCCGTTTGAGGAACTGGCAATAGCCACTCCGCTATCCGCCATACGTAAGCATCGCGACAACCTGTATCAGCTGACGGCCATGCTGTTAGGGCAGTCGGGCTTGCCGATGAAGGACGAGCAGATGGCTCGGGAGTATCAGTTCCTGCGGGCGAAGTTCGACCTGACACCGATAGACGGCAGCCTGTGGAAGTTGGGGCGTATACGTCCGCAGAACAGCCCGGAGCGACGGATAAGGCAGTTCGCAAGTCTGCTGCACCGGTCGGAGTTCCTGCTGAGCAAGGTGATAGAGCTGACGGATATCGATGCGCTGGTGGAACTATTCAGCATGGAAGGCTTGAGCCGCGCATCGGTGGACATACTGCTGATCAATACCGTGCTTCCGTATAAATATGCGTACGCGCAGATAGCCGGCGGTACGGCGGGAGCGACGGAGCAGTCGCCGATAGCGATGATGGAACAGATAGCAGCGGAGGACAACACCATCACGCGGCAGTGGAAGATGTTGGGGCAGACCGTAAAGAATGCGGCTGACTCGCAGGCGTTGCTGCACCTGTATCAGAACTATTGTATGCATCACGAATGCGTGAATTGTGAGGTAGGCTATCGTATATTCTTTGAACCGAGAAAAGTAAGACCATAAGAGGAAAAATGCTGTTATACGGCGAGCAAATAGACAAGGCGGCGTGGCGTGCACTGGTTAGCGGCAGCGCGACCGGCACATGGTTCCAGACACCTGAAGCCTACGCCTTTCTGCAAACACAAACGGGTGTGTTGCAGGTGTTTGCCGTGGCGTTGCAGCGCGAGGGCGATGCCGGCTTGGCGGGCGTATGCGTGGGGTATGTGACGCGTGAGGGCAGCCGGCTGAAACAGTACTTTATGCGCCGAGCGATCATCATTGGCGGTGCTTGCCTGGCGGATGACTGCAGGGATGAGGAGGCAGAACGGTTGATGGGCGAAGGGCTGCAGCAAGCCCTGCCGAGCGAGCGACTGCTGCAGCCGATATACATCGAGACGCGCAACTTCAACGATTACAGCCGTTGGCGCGAGGCTTTTGCCCGGGCAGGTTTTGCCTACGAGCCGCACCTGAATATACGTGTGGATTGCCGCGACAAGGAACAGATGTGGAGTAGGCTGAGCGATACGCGCAAGAAACAGATACGGCGTGCCGAGCGCAACGGCGTGCAGGTGCGCCCTGCAGCCAATGAGCAAGAAGTGCGAGCGTGGTACCGGATACTGCGACAGATGTACCGCGAGCGGGTGAAGTTGCCCTTGTGGCCGGAGAGCTTGTTTGTGGATGCTTACCTGAGCGGCGCGGCACAGTACACGCTGGTGTGCTACGATGAGCAGGTGATAGGCGGATTGATGAGCGTGAGGGATGAGAAATGTGTATATGAGTGGTACGAATGCGGGCTGGACAGCCACTATGAGCAGCAATATCCGTCGGTGATGGCAACGTATGCGGGGATGGATCAATCCAACAAACTCGGCTTGCAACGATGCGACTTTATGGGCGCCGGAGTGCCCGGAGTGCCCTACGGTGTGCGGGATTTCAAGGAGCGATTCGGGGGCGAGACAGTGGAGCACGGACGATTCCTGAATGTGCGCGAACCGAAATTATTTGCCTTCGGAAAGGCCTGTATAAGGCTGTTACAGAGAAAAATTGCACATTTTCCGAAAAAAAAGGCGTGAAAATTTGCATATGTCAATTTTTTTTCGTATCTTTGTGCGGAATTTGAAAGGTGAAAAGTGAAAGGTAAAAGAACAATAATCAATAAATAACAATCATGATTGAACATTTAATTCCTGCGTGGATGTTAATCCCGTTTGTAGTGATGCTGCTGTGCATCGCTATACTGCCGCTTGTACCTCATGTAGGTGAGTGGTGGGAAGAGAACATACACAAGTTGTATGTTTCTCTGATTCTTGGTGTGCCGGTAGGTATATGGCTTTGCTTGAATGGTATGAGTCACGAGCTGATACACCAGATGATCTACGACTATGTACCGTTCATCCTCCTGTTGATGGCTTTGTTCGTAACTACAGGCGGTATATGTATCCGTGGTGACCTGAAAGCAACGCCGTTGACGAACACCATCATCATGGCTATCGGCTGGGTGCTGGCATCGTTCATGGGAACGACAGGTGCAGCTATGCTGCTTATCCGCTTGCTGCTTGAAACAATCAAGCAACGTAAGTACAAAGTACACACCGTGCTGTTCTTCATTGCTATCGTGGCTAACTGCGGCGGTCTGCTCTCGCCGCTGGGTGATCCCCCATTGTTCCTGCTGTTCCAGAAAGGTACTCCGTTCATGTGGTGGATGCAGAACATGTTGCCCGAGTGGGCTGTGACCGGTGCGTTGCTGCTGGGCGTTTACTTCCTGGTGGATATGTATCTGTACCGCAAAGAGCCGACCGCTAACCTGATGGCTGATGTGCGCGAGGCACGGAAACTGACTGCAACGGGATTGATCAATATCGTTTGGCTGCTTTGCGTTGTATGCTCCACGATGTTCATCAACTCGACGTATATCCCCGCCATGGGTGAGCACGATGCTCCGTGGTACCTGAAACTGCTGCGCGAGTGGGTATTCATCCTGATCATCGCGTTGAGCTGGCTGACAACCGCCAAGAAGACGCGTGAGGACAACAGCTATAGCTGGGTTCCTATTATGGAGGTAGCTTGCGTGTTCTTAGGCATCTTCGCCACGATGACTCCTGCGCTGATGTTCCTGCAGCAGAACCCGCTGCCGGTAGAACATCCTTGGCAGTTCGTATATTGCACGGGTGCGCTGAGTGCATTCCTGGATAATGCTCCTACCGCCATGGTATTCCACGCTACGGCAACGACTATACCTGTAGGTGAGGGTATAACCGCTGTGGCCGGTATTGCTCCGGAGTTCATGAAAGCTATATCGATGGGTGCAGTATTCTTTGGCGCGCTGACCTATATCGGCAATGGACCTAACTTCATGGTTAAGTCAATCGCTGAGCAGAGCGGAATAGATATGCCGTCGTTCTTCGGCTACATGATCAAGTTCTCGCTGATCGTCTGCTTGCCGATCTACGTAATCGTACAGTTGCTGTTTATCTAAGTCGAAAGTCGAAAGACAAAAGACAAAAGACAAAAGTCGAAAGTCAAAAGACAAAAGACAAAAGGCTTTAACGAGCCGTGGATAATGAGAAAACGCTTATCTGACATGTTCGGATAGGCGTTATCTCTTTTATGCAGTTGCGGACGGTAGCGCCGGTGGTGATGACGTCATCGACGAGCAGGATGTGTCGGTTGTGCCAAGGGGTAGGCACAGGAATATGAAAGGCGTGCTCCACATTCGTGATGCGTTCGGCATCGGTGAGTTGGGATTGCTTGGGTGTGTCGCGAACACGCAGGAGGGTGGTGGTGTCGATAGGCAGATGAAGAACCTCAGCCAAGCCGCGGCATACAAATTCGCTTTGGTTATAGCCTCGCTCGCGCAGACGGTTAGGATGGATAGGAACAGGCACGAGCAGGTCAATACCCTCGAAGAATCCGCTATCCAGCCACTCCGTAGCGGCTTGCCGACCGAGCAGCATATCCACCTCCGGTTGCTCGAAAAACTTGCCGGTATGGATGACTTGGGCGACATGATCGTCGTAATGCAGCCACGCTCCGCCACGCACGAATCGCGGCTTGTACCACTGCTTGCGCGGACGGTTGATGTCGTTGAAGAGCATCTCGATCTTGTTCTCGCGAAGGATATGGTGCTCGGTGCGGGGTAAGCGGCGCAAGCAATCGTCGCACAAGGTGTGTAACGCATCTACCCCGCGCAGGCACACGGGGCACAACGCGGGGTAGAATAGATCAAGCAGGGGATGCATAGCGGTCAGTTTTCAGCAATCAGCAGTCAGCTTTCTGCTTGCGAAGTTTCAGAATCTGCTTGACGGCAACATAGGCGATGCCTATACCGAACAAGGCGATGAGCACGATGCTCAGTTCGTGGCTGTACTGATTGATCAGGTCGGCCTGGCCATGGGCTACATAGCCGAGGATAGCCAAGACGGTGTTCCACAGGAAGGCACCGAGGAAGGTGAACAGCAGGAACTTGCCGAACGGCATTTTTGCCAAGCCTGCAGGGATACTGATAAGCTGGCGGATGGCCGGGATAAGCCGACCGATGAAGGTGGATATATTGCCGTGCTCGTTGAAGTAATCTTCTGCCTTGCGCACCTTGTTGCTGTCGAGTAGGCACAGATGTCCCAGTTTGCTGTCAGCAAACTTGTAGATGACCAAGCGCCCGAGCCACAGGGACAGCAGGTAGTTGATGATGGCGCCGAGCATAGCTCCCACGGTGCCTGAGAGGACGATGAGAAACACGTCCATCAGGTAGTTACCCGTAACGCACAACACGCTCTCGGGGTTGCCCGCCACGTAGGCAGCGGGCGGTATAACCACCTCGGAGGGGAAGGGGATGAACGACGACTCGATAGTCATCAGCGCCATGATCGACACATGACTCATGTGCGTAGTGTACCAGGCGGTTATGGTATCAATCAAAGTCATAGATATTGACGATTTAACGATTTACGATTGACGATTGAGTTAGCGGCGTTTCCAGTCGTTCTGGAACTCGAAGTCGGATAAGGCATCATCATCCAAGTCCAGAAAATCCATCTGCGGTTGCGACAGATCGCGTGTGTCTTTAGCCGGTTCCTGTTGCTTCGGGGCTTCGGCGGGTTGCGTCTCTTCTTCGTTGCCTTGTTCGTCGTTCGGTTGCTCCTGCTCGGCAGGTTGCTCGGCGGGTTTGTCAACCGGATAGAAGCGATCCATATATCCGTCAATCGTTTTCGGTTGTGCGGGTTGGGTCTCTTCTACGGGCTTGGGTTGTGGCTTCTCCATGGGGATAGCGTTGATGCCGGGTATATCGCTGACGCTGTATCCGGTGGCAATGATCGTGACACGCACATCATCGCCGAGCTCATCATCGTAGCTGGCTCCCCATTGTACCTCCACCTCGTCACCTACCTGCTCGACGAACTCGGTGATCTGCGAGAACTCGTTCATGCGGATGGCGTTGGTACGCGAGCAGTAGAACTGCAGCAGCACGCGCGAGGCACCGCGCACGTCGTTGGTGTTCACCAGCGGCGACTCGAGTGCGTTGCGGATAGCTTTGGTGATACGTTCCTCACCGCTGGCCTGGCCTACGTTCATGATGGCTACGCCACCTTTCTTCAAGGTGTTATAGACATCCGCAAAGTCGGTGTTGATATATCCCGGGATGGTGATAATCTCGGCAATCGACTTGGCGGCATTGGCCACTACATCGTCGGACTTGTCGAAGGCGTTGGGCAGATCCAGATCGGGGAAGATCTTGCACAACTTCTCGTTGTTGATCACGAGCAGTGCATCGACGTGCTCGGCAAGTTCGGCAACGCCTACCAGTGCCTTGCGGATCTTCGGCTTACCCTCGAAAGCGAAGGGGATAGTAACGATACCCACCGTCAGGATCTCCATCTCCTGAGCCACCTCGGCAACGATGGGTGATGCGCCTGTACCGGTACCGCCGCCCATACCGGCCGTGATGAACAGCATCTTCGTGCCGTCGTTGAGCGCTTCGCGTATGCGGTCGCGGTTCTCAACAGCCAGTTCGCGTGCGCGTTCAGGTTTGCCGCCTGCTCCGAGTCCGGGGCCAAGTTGCAGTTTGGAGGGAACGCTGGACTGCCCCAAGGCAATCTTATCGGTATTGCACACAAGGAAGCTGACATCACGAATGCCTATCTTGTACATGTGGTTGACGGCGTTGCCGCCACCTCCGCCTACACCCATCACCTTGATGATGCTTTCGGATTCAAGATCCAATGGTAAAGGAATAATATCTGCCATATGTATAGTTTTTTATAGTCAGTAGATTGATTGTTGTTTAGTTCTCTTCTCCCCCGAACATGATCGTCAGGTTCTCCTTGATCTTACCCAGGAACGTAGGCTCTTTGGGTTTCTCGTTGGGATGCGCGTTCAGATAGTCCTGTCCCAGTAGCAGCGTGCCGACGAGCGTGCCGTAGAGCGGCTTGTAGAACTCGTCGTCGGTGTCGTTAGCCAGGTACTGTGCGTGCGTGGCGTACTTGACGGGGATGGACGTTTTCTTGCTTAGGAACGGAACGATCCCTTTGAGCATCGCTGCGCCGCCGGTGAGATAGATGATACTGATGTCTCCAATCTTTTCGATATCGGATAGCAGGGGCATCATGATCTCGTTCATGCGGCAGGCGATGATGGAACAGATGTTCACGCGCGTGACGATAAGCGGTTCTTCGCCCTCGCGTGCGGAAGGGATACGTATGCCTTTGTTGAGATCCTGCTGCTTGATGCTGAGCGTTCCCCACTTGACTTTCAGCGTTTCGGCATTGTTTGCGGTAATGCCGAGCGATTCCAAGTCGTGCGATATGTTTTGCCCGCCCTGGGGTATAACTTTGGTGAGATGGAACTGGTTGTTCTTGTACACGGTGAGGGTGGTTGTTTGTGCGCCCATATCAATCACGGCGCAGCCTTTCTCGCGCTCCTCGTCGAGTGTGAGGGCTGTGATGCATGCATCGGGAACAAGCTCGTGATGGCGGATAGTCATAGCCGATCGCTGAAAAGCATCAAAAATCTTCGTGCTATACTCCTTGCGCATCACAAAAGCAGTAGCATACAAGGTTATATCTTTGCCAATAACGTTGACGGGTGAAGCGTCGTACACATCACCATCCACCTCCCATCGTTCGGGAATAACCGAGAGCACTCCGGCTTTCTCGGCAGAATGTGCCTCAATCTTGGCAGAGCATTCGTCCTGCATCTCTTTGAGCAACTTAGGGCGAATCTCGCTGCGGCGTTGCTGGCGATGCGCCTCTACGTGTACGGATTGCAAGGTATAGCCGCCCACGCACACAAAGGTGTTCTTCAACTCGCCCCGGCCTATGCGGTTGCACAGTTTCTTCCACGTCTCGTTGATCATATACCCCACGTCGCTGGTATTCACTATGATGCCTTTTTCGACACACGGATGACGGTACGTGCTATATTCCGTACCGAGAATATGAAATATGTCATGACGTTCATCGTAGTCAGCAGCAATAGCGCGCACACCCGAACTGCCTACGTTGATGGCTACGATGGGTTGGGGTAAATCAGTCGTTCTCACCATATCTATTTCCTTCCTATTATCTGATTTGAATATTGTAAATCTATCTGTTTGTAGGGAGGGTACCCTGTATTCAACTGTTCAAAGCCCTCCTCGTATAGTTTTTGCAAGTCTGTCAAGCGTTCCCGGCTTCCATCGAGCGAGCCGAGGATAATGGTGTAATGGTTGGTATCATCCACCAATTCCACCATCTTAGGATTGACTACGCGGATGGTATGTACTTTGTCGCGCCAGAAGCGGTTGGCAGATAGCCAGACGACAAAGTCGTACATCTCTCCTGTGGCCTGCTGCTTGCCTATTCGTCCGCTAACCACGGGCACAGGTGTGCTGACCGAAGCGCGTACGGGCATCAGCTTGCGGTCGGAGTCGAGGTAGTAATGCTCATCGCCCTTGACGAGCATCACCGGTTGGCGTTGGCGCACCACGATACGCAACTCTCCGCGATGCAACTCGTAGCATTGTACGCGGCGCAGCATAGGGTGGGTGAGCAGGTTCTGCTCAATGGCCTGGCAACTGATCTTCGACAACGGCTCGCCTATCTGCCACAAGCCTGCCTGCTGCAGTTGTTGCTGCAACTCGAGCGGCGTGACATATTGGCGCTGCAAACTGTCCTTGATGATGATGCTTATCTTGCTGCATACGGGATCGGCGGCGCGACGCGAAACCGTCAAGCCAATGCCGATGACCGCAACAACCATCACTATCACCAGCAACCATCTTCCTATTATCCGTTTGTTTAACACTATAACAACTTAACAGCTTAACAATTTAACAGCTTAACGCTTTAACAATTTAACCGCTTAACCCTTTAACGCTTCCGCAATAGCGGGCACCAGGCGGTCGATATCTCCCGCACCAATGGTCAGCACGGCTACCGGCGCATTCAGCTCAGCCCGCTCGGCTATTTGTTGCAGCAGTTCATCTTTGCTGAGCAAGTGCTTGCGGGGGCACGTGATCTTGGCGAGCAGCATCTCGGAGTTTACACCCTCGATGGGCAATTCCCTGGCAGGGTAGATGGGGAGCAACACTACCTCATCCAACTCCGACAATACGGCCGCAAACCCGTCGGCGAAGTCCCGCGTGCGGGTATAGAGATGCGGCTGGAAGATACCCAGCAGATGCCGCTCGGGGTATAATTTGCGAACCGAAGCGATTGATGCCGCTATCTCTTGCGGGTGATGGGCGTAGTCGTCGATATACGCTATACGCTCATTGTTAACATGTATGTTGAAGCGTCTGTGCACACCCGCAAACGATGCCAGGCCGCTACGTATTTCCTCTTCCGTCACGCCGCATAGCAGGGCTATTGCCGCAGCAGCGACGCTGTTCTCGATGTTCACCCAAACCGGCACTCCTAACCGCAGACCTTTGATGATTCCTTCGGGGTGAACAAGATTGAAGGTAATCTGTCCGTTGGCAGCAATAATGTTTTCCGCGTGGAAATCGGCTAAATGATTATCCGCAGAGTAGGTCAGTATCCGTGCGTGAGTGGACAGATGTAACTTGTCCTGTAGTCCGTACTTGAGCAGCAAGGTGTTGCTGACCAGACTGCAATAATGCTCAAAACTCTCACGGTACGCTTCCGGCGTGCCGTAGATATCCAGGTGGTCGGGATCGACACTGGTCACTACGGACATGTAGGGACGCAAGTGATGAAAACTCCGGTCGAACTCATCGGCCTCCACTACTACATATGGGCTTGCTGCATCCAGCAGCAGATTCGTCTTGTAGTTCTCGCTAATGCCGCCCAGGAACGCATTTACGCCATCTGATTGCTGACTGCTGATAGCTGATAGCTTCCCATGTATAGCCATCAGATGCGCCAGCATGGTGCTGGTGGTAGTCTTGCCATGGGTGCCGGCAACGCACAACGGACGCTTGTGCGAGGTGATCTCGCCTAACGCCTGCGCGCGCTTGCATATGCGTGCGCCGCGCGCCAATAAATATTGATATAATGCTGTGTTCTGAGGCACAGCGGGTGTCCATACAACCGACAACCCTTCGGCTGCAAACGGCAACAACTCGGGCTTATCCTCGTAGAACACCTGTATCCCTTCGGTCTCCAGGGCATAGGTGAGTGCCGATGGCGTGCGGTCATAACCTGCCACGCGGTACCCCTCGTGACGGTAATAACGCGCCAAGGCACTCATACCTATGCCCCCGATTCCTAAGAAAAATATGTACTTATCCGTATTGTCCATACTTCATTTTGTACAACATTATCCAAGCATAGTCAGCAGTATGCCTGCTGCAACAGCCGACCCGATCACGCCTGCCACGTTCGGACCCATGGCGTGCATCAGCAGGAAGTTGCTCGGGTTCTCTTCCTGACCTACCTGTTGACTGACACGAGCTGCCATCGGTACGGCGCTCACACCGGCCGATCCAATCAGCGGGTTGATCTTCTCCTTGAGGAACAGATTCATGAACTTAGCTAACAGCACGCCGCCGGCACTACCCAGACCAAAGGCAACGATACCCATAGCCAGGATCATCAGTGTCTTGGCGTTCAGGAACGAGTCGCCCGTAGCCGTAGCGCCAACCGACAAACCGAGGAAGATAACCACGATGTTCATCAGCTCGTTCTGGGCAGTCTTGCTCAGGCGCTCCACTACGCCGCACTCCTTCATCAGATTACCCAGCATCAGGCAGCCGATAAGCGGCGCTGCGTCGGGCAGGATCAATGCTACAACGGTAGTAACAAGGATCGGGAAGATGATCTTCTCGGTCTTCGAAACCGGACGCAACTGTCCCATCTTGATGGCACGCTCCTTCTTCGTGGTCAGTGCGCGCATGATAGGCGGCTGAATAACAGGAACGAGAGCCATGTAGCTGTAGGCTGCAATGGCGATCGGGCCAAGCAGATGCGGAGCGAGCTTGCTGGTGAGGAAGATACTCGTAGGGCCGTCAGCACCGCCGATGATACCTATCGAACCTGCCTCAGCAGGCGAGAAGCCCATCGCATTGGCGCAGAGGAACGTAACGAAGATACCTATCTGTGCTGCAGCGCCCAGTACCAAAGCTTTCGGGTTGGCAATCAGCGGACCGAAATCCGTCATCGCACCTACGCCGATAAAGATCAGGCAGGGATAGACGCCGGCTTTCACACCGATATACAGCACGTCGAGCAGTCCGCCTTCCTTCAGGATAGCTCCGTAGGAGTGGTACGCAGGGCTACTCGGGTCAAGGAAAGCCGACCAGAGCTCCTGGTGGAACATGTTCGCACCCGGCAGGTTGGTGAGCAGCATACCGAAAGCTATCGGCAGCAGCAGCAACGGCTCGTATTGTTTCTTGATGGCCAGGTACAGCAGGAAGAACGAGATGAACAGCATTGCCAGCTGTTGCCACGTAATCTGCATGAAGCCCATGCCTTGGAAAAATTCTATGATATTCATGGAATTTTTATTTGTGATTTGTCATTTGTGATTTGTCATTTATCCCAAAACGATCAGCAGATCATCCTGCATAACGTTTTGGCCGGGAGTTACGGCAACCTGCTTAACCGTTCCGTCTTGCTCGGCAAGCACAGGGTTCTCCATCTTCATGGATTCGAGCGTGAGCAGCGTGTCGCCTTTCTTAACAGCCTGACCTTCGCTTACGAGCACCTTGATGATCGATCCGGGCAGCGGGCTCTTAACCTGTACGCCTGCTGCGGGAGCAGCCTTCGGGGCTTCAGCCTTGGGGGCAGGAGCAGCGGCAGGAGCGGGAGCAGCCTTCGGAGCTTCTGCTTTAGGAGCGGGAGCGGGTTTGGGAGCCGGAGCAGCGGGTACTTCGGTTTCAACTGTATAAACATTGCCGTTAACGGTTACGTTCGTCTTGCCGGCTTCAATTTCTTCTACGGCGCACTTGTACTCAGCACCGTTGATCTTAAAAGAAAATTCTTTCATAATGTTATTGTTTTAGAGCAGCCAAGATTGGCTGCTGACTTGGGGAGTTAAAATCCCACATTGTTCATACCAAATGATTTATCGTTCCATAATGTAGCGTGACGCTTGAGCGAGATCACGGAGTTGGGAATGTCGTGCTCGCTATGCGCCAGATAGAGCGCGTAGGCAACGGCGGCCAGTTCGTCGTCGTTGTGTGCCTTGTACAGAGCCATGGCTATCGCGGCTTTCTCGGCATCCGAAGGAGCACCGGTCGCGTCTTTTGACTTTCGACTATCGACTATCGACTCCTTCTCTGCTTTCGGCTCTTTCGGTGCTACTATTTTCTGCATGCTCCATCCGAAGAAATTCAGGATGAACACGAGGCAGAACAACAGCAGCAGCACGATGCCGAATCCCAGGCAGGTGATGATCCATGTATCTGCAGTGATTGCAAGTAATGTCATAGTAATTTACAATTTAGTTATTTACCATTTACCATTTTACAATGGAATATTACTGTGCTTCTTGAGCGGATTGCTCAGGCGCTTGGTCTGCAACATCTCGAACGCGCGAATGATACGTGCACGGGTGTTACGCGGCTCAATAACGTCGTCGATATATCCGCGGTTGGCAGCCTGGTAGGGCGAAGCGAACTTATCTTTGTACTCGGCTTCCTTCTCGGCGATGAACGCTTTCTTCTCAGCCGGGTCTTCGATAGCCTTGATCGCCTTGGCTTGCAGCACACCTACAGCACCGCTGGCACCCATCACGGCGATCTCTGCATTCGGCCAAGCATAGCACATGTCGCCACGCAGCTGCTTGCAGCTCATCACGATATGACTGCCGCCGTACGACTTACGAACGGTGATAGTTACCTTAGGCACGGTAGCCTCGCCGTACGCGAACATCAGTTTTGCTCCGTGATCGATGATACCTGCGTATTCCTGACCTGTACCGCACAGGAAGCCCGGAACGTCAACTAAAGTCAAGATCTGGATGTTGAATGCGTCGCAGAAACGTACGAAACGTGCTGCTTTGCGGCTGGCATCGCAGTCAAGCACACCGGCAAGCCAGCTCGGCTGGTTGGCGATGATACCTGTCGAACGACCGTTGAAGCGGGCAAAACCGCAGATCACGTTCTTCGCATAATCCTTGTGAACCTCCATGAAGTCGCCGTTATCCACAATGCGCATGATAATGTCCTTCATGTTGTAAGGTTTGTTGGGATCATCGGGAACGATCTCGTTCAGCTGGTCATCCACACGCGTCGGGTCGTCGGAGCACTCCATAAGCGGAGCTTCCTCCATGTTGTTCTGCGGGATGAACGAAACGAGACGACGTACCTCGGCGATAGCCTCCTCCTCGGTAGCGGCAACGAAATGTGTCACACCCGACTTGGTAGCATGAACCTTGGCGCCGCCAAGCTGCTCTACCGTCACATCCTCACCTGTCACGCTCTTCACTACCTTCGGACCAGTGATGAACATGTACGAGTTCTGCTCGGTCATCATGATGAAGTCCGTCAGGGCAGGAGAGTACACTGCACCGCCGGCGCACGGACCGAAGATCACACTGATCTGGGGTACAACGCCCGAAGCAAGGATGTTACGCTCGAAGATCTCGGCGTAACCTGCCAGTGCGCAAGCACCTTCCTGAATACGTGCACCACCCGAATCGTTCAAGCCGATGATCGGTGCACCGAGTTTCATAGCCATATCCATCACGTGGCAGATCTTCTGCGCCATGGTCTCCGACAGCGAACCGCCAATAACCGTTGCGTCCTGTGCGAATACGAATACCAGACGACCGTCGATCGTACCCGAACCGCAGGCAACGCCGTCGCCGAGGAACACCTTCTTCTCCATGCCGAAGTCCGTGCAACGGTGCGTGAGGAACATATCTACCTCCTCAAAGGAGTTAGGGTCTAACAACATATTGATACGCTCGCGCGCAGTGAAACTGCCCTTGGCGTGGTGTTTCTCTACGGCTGCATCGCCGCCACCTGCCATTGCTTTGGCGCGATTATCAATCAGTTTTTGCAATTTAGCTTGATCCATAAAGCAATTTACGATTTAATCATGTACGATTTACGATTTATTTCGGCTGCTGGCAGAGCTCTGTCAATACGCCCTTGGTTGATTTCGGATGCAGGAAGGCGATCATCAGGTTCTCAGCACCTTTGCGCGGAGCTTTGTCGATGAGTTGGATACCTTTTGCCTCGCACTCTGCCAGTGCGTCAGCTACATTCTCAACGTTGAATGCTACGTGGTGAACACCGCCGCGACCGCCGTTCTTCTCGATGAACTTGGCGATGGTCGATTCCGGAGAAGTCGGCTCAAGCAGCTCGATCTTTACTTCGCCTACCTTGAAGAAGGCTGTACGAACTTTCTGATCCTCTACTACCTCAATGCTGTAGCAGGGAGCGCCTGACAAAAACTCGAAGAAGGGAGCAGCTTCTTCAATGCTGGTAACAGCAATTCCTAAATGCTCAATGTGGGTTGGTTTCATTGTGTAATGAATTTTATTTTGTTAATATTTTTGTATATAGTCTTTATTCTTTTAGCTGTAGGCGGTCTTTACTCTTTTAGCGCAGCGGTCTCTAAAGCAAAGTATTTCCATAATGGTGCAGCATGTAATGCTTGCATGATCATGCCACGATCCAGTATCTCGCGCACCTCTTCCCGCGTGAAGATATCCACATGTATATCCTCGGTGGCTTCCTGATGTTGCTCGCAGATCTTCTCCACGTCGCGTGCCAGAAAGGTGTATTGCAGGTTGTTGTGGTTCGTGGGGTTGGGCGATAGAGTCATGAACAGTTCCCATGTGCCTCCACCGTAACCGGTCTCTTCACTCAGTTCGCGTTTGGCAGCTTCCAGTGGTGTTTCGCCATCGTCAATCACGCCTGCCACTATCTCGTAACAGGTCTGCCCCAAAGCGTGGCGGTACTGATCTTCCATCACGAACTTGCCGTCCTTGGTGATGGCTATCACGTTCACCCAGTTCGGGAACTCCAGCACGTACCAGGTAGGTATCTGCTTGCCCGAAGGCAGCTCTACCGTCTCTTGCCGTACGCTCAGCCATTGTCCCATCTTAAGAATATTCTCGGACTTAATGACTTTCCATTTTCTATTCTCCAGTTCCGGTACCATTATACTGCCTCCATGTTCTTCTCGTTGTACAATGCTTTGCCGTCCTGCGTGTAGGCGTAGTCAATGCGGTCAGCGAAGTAATCTTCCACCTTGCCGCGCACCACTTTCATCGTGGAGTTAACGAGGTGATTCTGCTCGGTGAACTGCTCGCCCAGGACTGCCAATGCTTTGGGCAGCCATACTTCGGGGAAGATACCGGCGTGTTTGCCGCCGGGTTTGTAGGAATCCACCTCGGCTTGTATCTTGCCCAGCATCAGTCGCTTGCCTTCCTCGCTCTTGGGGTCGATGCCCTGCTTCTTGCAATAGTCGTGCAGCGCATCTTTGTTCGGCACGATCAGGGCAATGGTGTAGGGGTTCTGGTTGTTGTGCAGGATACATTGATCTACGTACGGCGAACTGTCGGTCAGGCTGTCCTCGAACCCTTCCGGACTGTACTTCTCGCCATCGGCGCTGATCAGCAGGCTCTTGAACCGTCCTACTACCCACAGGTAGCCCGGGTGTTTCTTGGTCACGTAACCCATGTCGCCGGTGTGCAGCCAGCCGTCCACTATCGTCTTGGCGGTCGATTCGGGGTTCTTCCAGTAGCCCGCCATCACATTCTCGCCGCGTATCACTATCTCGCCGCGCTGGCCGTCAGGGACAATGTTCCCCTCGGCATCGCAAATCTTTACTTCCTCATTGGCAACAATCTTGCCGCTGGAGCCGAAGATGGCTGCGTTCATGGCGTTGGAGCAGATGATAGGCGTGGCTTCGCTCAGTCCGTAGCCTTGGAACATCGGCATCCCCACGGCGCAGAAGTAACGCTGCAGCTCGATGTCGAGCAGCGCGCCACCGCCTACGAAGAACTTCATCTTCCCGCCAAAGCCTTGACGCACATTGGCAAAGATCAGCTTGTCGAACAGCCGTACCAGTGGATAGCGCCAGAACTGCCAACCGCCACGGTTCCAATATTCTTTGTTGTATGCTATGGCATTCTTCAAGGCGAAGTTGTACAGCTTTTCTACCTTTTCCCCTTTGGCTTTGATGCCCGATTCGATGTTCTTGCGGAAGTTACGCGCCAGGGCGGGTACGGAGAGCATCAGTGCGGGTTGCGTCTCGCGGATGGCTACGGGTATGTTCCTCAGCGTAGCCATAGCCGTCTTGCCTATAGGCACGGTGGCTATTGAGCCGCCGTACGACATCATCGTGTAGAATCCCGCTACGTGCGCAAAGCAGTGGTCGAGCGGCAGGATGATCAGCATCACATCATCGACATCGATGCTTACCACCGAGCGTGCCTGCTCCACGTTAGCCGTGTAGTTGCGGTGCGTGAGCAATATGCCTTTCGGATCGGCAGTGGTGCCCGAGGTGTAGGAGATGTTCGCATAGTCGTCGGGCTGCACGCTCTTGTAGCGTGCCTCAAATGCTTTGCTGTCCTTAGCCAACTGTTGCTTGCCTAAGGTCATCACCTCGTCGATGCCTATCTCTTTGGCTTCGTATTTCTTCAGCGGGTCAAACACGATCACCTTCCTTACGTTCGGGCACTCGGGTAGGATCTTGCGGATCTTAGGCAATTGTTGCTCCGAGGTCATGATCATCACTGCGTCTGCGTGCTGAATACGGAATAACAAGTCCGACGACTCCTCCAACTTGATGGATAGCGGCACGTTCACCGCTCCGGCATATAGGATGCCCAACTCACCCGTCACCCACAGGTTTCTGCCCTGCGAGAGTAGGGCAACACGTTCACCTTTCTGCAAACCCATTGCCATCAGTCCGGCACCGATAATGTGTGCCTGTTCGCGCGTTTGGGCGAAGGTTGTGGTTGTCCACGTATCGTTTATTTTTTCCCGTAGGAACACGTGCTCTGCGTATTCGTGCGTGTAGTGTTCTACGAAGTCTATTATTGTTGGTCTGTTGTTCATTATTCTTTTAATATCTTCTGTCATTTCCTCAAAATCTCTTCTGCCTCATTCTTGCGCTCTGCGCCTACAATGATCATGTGTTGCATCATTGTTTGTACCAGATCAGCTTCAGTCCACATCTTCATGGTCATCTGTTTCGACAACTTGATGTAGCGGTACAGTTGCTGCACATAGTTCTCGGCAATCGACAAGTCTGCATCCAGTTGGGTGAGGTTATGCCTGCCATCGGTAATATGTACCATTTGGTCGAAGCGTATGTCCATGAATTCCAGATCTTCTATGTTCACCTCGTTTTCACGCAGTTGGTGCGCTATGGTGGGCAGGTATTGCTTGAGCATGAGCAGCAGGGCGAACATATCACTATCGCACAGGTTCCAGTTGCTGAAGAACATCTCCATCAGTTTCCACTCGAAGTCATCGAACTCTTCCACTATCCCTCTGTCGAACAGTTCGAAGTACAGGTAGGGATTATTCTGAAATACGTCAACGTTGTACATGGGAGCCATTAGTGCGAAGTTCGGATCGAATCTGTCAGGATTCACCGATTCCAGCAGTGCACACCAGCACTCGTAAGCCATCTCGTCGTGGTAGGACAGCACGTCAGCCATCTGCTCCAGTATCCATCCGCCTGTCGGATTCTGCAGGGCACAGATCAGTTGCAGCCCGACCATGGCGCGTGCCTGTACCGTTTCGTTGCAGCGGTTGCTCAGTGCCCACAGCAACATCTGAAAACGTCCGCGATCAAACTCGTGCTCCAGCAGATAGAGGGTTAATGCCGTTACTGCGCGAGCTGCCTCCAGCGGATTGCTCTCGTCAATCAAGGCTATTTGGTAATCTGCCAAATCCTCCACCTCAATCGTCTCTGCGGTGCGAAATATGGAAAATAAGTCTTTCAATGCGTGCGTAATTAGTTTCCGAGATCACTGTGGAACTGGATGCGAACCAGGCGAACTTCAATCTCCTTGTAGTAATCTTCTCCCAACTCTTGCATAGCCAGTTTTATACTGTCATTCTCTGCGTGCTTGAAGTAGTCAAAGATCTCCTCTATCGTATCCGGCTCAATAACCTCCTCCAGGAAGTAACGGATATTCAGTTTCGTACCGGAGTACACAATAGCCTCTATTTCTTTCACTATCTCCTCCATCGACATACCGAAGCGTAGTGCCAGGTCGTCGATAGCCACACGTCGGTCAATGGCTTCGATGATAGCCACCTTGTGTGCCGACTTGTGAGCAACTGTCTTAACCCGCAGGTCTTCCGGACGGATAATTTCATTCTCTTCAACGTACTCCTTGATTACTTTCAGGAACTCGGCACCGTAGCGTTTGGCTTTGCCGGCACCTACACCCGGTATGTTCTGCAGTTCTTCCTGCGTGATGGGATAGAACGTAGCCATGGCTTCCAGACTCGGGTCTTGGAAGATAACGTAAGGCGGCACGTCGTGCATCTTACCCACTTTCTTGCGCAGATCTTTGAGGATGCTGAACAGTTCCATGTCGGCTGCCGACGAGCCTATCATGTTCTGCTCAATGTTCTCTTCGGCTTCCTCGTCCACCATCTCGATGGGAATCTCGAACTTCGTGGGCTTGCGCAGGAACTTCTTACCGGCCGGCGTGACATGTACACTGCCGTAGGTTGTCATGTCTTTCTCTAGATAGCCGTGGATCAGTCCCTCCTTCATGATCGTACTCAGCAAATCCTCTTCCTCGTCGGAAGCTACGCCGAAGTTCTCCAGTTCTTCGTGGTGGAACGTTAACACGTCTGCTGTCTTGTTGCCGTGCAGGATATCCACTATGTGCTCCGGCTTGAAGCGTTCGTTGCAGTCCTGTACCGTTTCGATAATCAGTCCTAACAGCTCTGTTGCATCGTATTGACGGAAAATCTTGTTACAATTGTCGCAGCAGCCGCATTTCTCGTTCGGATACATCTCACCGAAATAATGCAGCAATATACGTCTGCGGCAAGTAACCGACTCCATGTACTGTTGCGTCTCGGCCAGCAGTTGGTTGGTTATCTCCACCTCCTGCATGTTGTTGTTCTGCAGGCTGCGATCGTTCTGGAAACTGCGCAGGCGTTCTATATCTTTGGGCGAATAGAAGCATATGCATCGCCCTTCACCGCCGTCACGTCCGGCGCGACCGGTCTCCTGGTAGTAGCCTTCCAGTGATTTGGGCACATCGTAGTGGATGACGAAGCGCACATCCGGCTTGTCGATGCCCATGCCGAACGCTATGGTGGCTACGATCACTTGGCATTTCTCCATCAGGAAGGCATCCTGATTCTTGTTGCGTTCAGCGGAATCCATGCCGGCGTGGTAGGGAAGAGCAGAGATGTTGTTCACTTGCAGGATCTGCGCCAGGGCTTCAACTTCCTTGCGTGCCATGCAGTAAACGATACCCGACTTACCCTCCATCTGCTTGATGAAGCGAACCAGATCTTTGTTTACCTCCGCTGTCTTCGGGCGTACTTCGTAGTACAAGTTCGGGCGGTTAAACGAGCTCTTGAATATTGTTGCATCGTTAATCTGCAGGTTCTTTTGTATGTCTTGCTGCACTTTGGGGGTTGCTGTGGCGGTCAAGGCAATGATGGGCGCAGTACCGATCTTCTCTATCAGCGGACGGATATTCCTGTACTCAGGCCGGAAGTCATGACCCCATTCCGATATACAGTGAGCCTCGTCAATGGCATAGAAACTGACCTTGATACCTTGCAGCAGATCCACGTTTTCGGGTTTCTGCAATCCCTCCGGAGCCATGTACAGCAGTTTCGTCTTGCCATTGATGATATCTTCATGCACAGCATGAATCTCCGGCCGCGACAGGGATGAGTTGATGAAGTGGGCTATGCTGTCCTCATCATAATAACTGCGCATCGCATCTACCTGGTTCTTCATCAAGGCTATGAGCGGCGATATGATAATCGCAACCCCTTCCATCATCAACGCCGGTAGCTGGTAGCACAGACTCTTACCCCCACCTGTTGGCATCAACACAAACGTGTTGTTGCCATCCATCACGTTGTTGATGATAGCCTCCTGGTTACCCTTGAACGTGTCAAATCCGAAATTGTGCTGCAATGCAGCCATCAGTTGTTCGTGTCTTGTCATATCGTGATTAAAAATATTCGTTTTTTGTAAAACAAACACCCCAAAACAGGGTATTTCACGTTTCAGACTGCAAATATACAAAAAGTATTTCAAATTTGCAAATTTTTTGGCAAAAAAATGCAAAAAAAATGCAAACATGATACATCCATGTCAATCTATACCCTGAAACAACAAAAAAACCGCCGATTACTCGACGGTTCCCACTCATAACCTTAAAATCAACTTTTATGAAAAAAAAACTTCTTTTTGTAGTGCTACCGGGATTCGAACCCGGGTTTACGGCGTGAGAGGCCGTTGTCCTAGACCCCTAGACGATAGCACCATGGGGGTTTTTGCTTACAAATGCGCTACATTCGTTCAAAAGCGGCTGCAAAGGTACAACATTTATTTCAACTATGCAAATTTTTACAGCCAAAACTGCAATTTTTGCAACAATTTTTGCTTTTTTTAGAATTTTCACCTTACAAATTTGCATATTTCAAATATTTTTTGTACCTTTGCAGGCAAATTTCGAAAACTGCATCATATGGAATCGAATCTTGGATTTGTGCGTGTTGCTTCCGCAGTGCCGTTGCTGCGCGTAGGGGATTGCAATTACAATGCTCAGCAGACCAAACAACTCATCACCGAAGCTATCAGCGAAGGTGTGGAAGTTATATGTTTCCCTGAATTGGGTCTGACAGGTTACACTTGTGCCGATCTGTTCTTTACGCATGCTTTGCAACAGAACGCTATGCGTGCCTTGCAGGACGTGTGCGAGTTCACGCGCGGCAAGTCAATCATTGTGCTGGTCGGTGCGCCGCTCAAGGCCGACAACGACTTGTATAATTGTGCGTTCGTCATTACCGATGGCGAGATAATCGGCGTAGTGCCTAAGACCAACCTGCCTAACACGGGTGAGTTCTACGAGAAGCGTTGGTTCGCTTCCGGACGCGAGACACTGGAGCAGACGCCTGACGGACTTATGCCGCGTATTCCAACTGTCGAACTGTGGCAGGGAGATGTGCCGTTCGGCATCGATCTGCTCTTCCTCACGCGCACATATTCCTTTGGTATAGAGATCTGCGAAGACCTGTGGAGCCCGCTTCCGCCGTCTACCCAGCTGGCCATTCAGGGTGCCGAACTGATATTCAACCTCTCCAGCTCGAACTGTGTGGTTGGCAAACATGCTTTCCGCAAGCAGATGATTGCCCAGCAGAGTCAACGGGTACATTGCGGATATGTATATACCTCGTCCGGCGTGGGCGAGA
This sequence comes from uncultured Bacteroidales bacterium, assembly GCA_902798965.1. Lineage (GTDB taxonomy): Bacteria > Bacteroidota > Bacteroidia > Bacteroidales > Paludibacteraceae > Colicola. Next base: position 32,810 of record CADBYS010000016.1, read on the forward strand.
GTACAACCGATGTGGTTTTCTCCGGCTCGACGTACATTGCCGAGAATGGCAAACTCATCGCCGAAGGCGAACGATTCCAGCGTGAGTCCTCGCTGACTATCAGCGAGATAGATGTGCAGCGCCTGCGTACCGATCGTGAACGCAACAATAACTTCACCCAAGACCGGACAGGGCACTTCCGCAAGATCAACGTTGCTCCTATCGAGAATCCTAACGGATACAGTGAACCCCTGCATCGCACGTTCAATCCTACGCCGTTCTTGCCGCATAAGGACAACGAGGATGCCTACTGCATGGATGTGCTTTCCATCCAGACCTCCTCGCTTGCACGCCGCTGGGAACATACGCACGCACAGTCGCTTATCATTGGTATAAGCGGCGGCTTGGATTCCACGCTGGCGCTCATAGTGGCTGTGCAAACGGCCGACATGCTCGGCTATGCGCGTAACCGCATACTCGGTATTACGATGCCGGGATTTGGCACTACCAACCGTACCTACCGCAACGCTATCGACCTGATGAACGAGCTGGGCGTTTCGGTGCATGAGATTCCTATCCGCGACACGGTTACCCAACATCTGCACGATATAGATCATGATCTCGCAGTCCATGACATTACTTATGAAAACGCGCAAGCGCGCGTACGGACGCTTATCCTAATGGATATGGCCAACAAGTACCAGGGGCTGGTGGTCGGCACGGGTGACTTGAGCGAACTCGCACTCGGATGGGCAACTTATGCCGGTGATCATATCTCTATGTACGGCGTTAACGCGGGCATACCCAAGACGCTTGTGCGGTATATGGTCGGTTATGCTGCGCGGAACTTGTTCGGTGAACGTGTGCGTTCGATACTTGAGGACGTGATTGCAACACCGGTTTCGCCCGAACTGCTGCCTGCCAACGACAATGGAGAAATAGCACAAATAACTGAGGATCAAGTCGGCCCTTATGAGTTGCATGACTTCTTCATCTATTATTTCCTACGTTATGGTTTTACGCGCGAGAAGATCGCATACATGGCGCGTTGTGCGTTCGAGCAGCGCTACGACGAAGCCACTATCCAACATTGGCTTGACGTGTTTATGCATCGGTTCTTCGCGCAGCAGTTCAAGCGTTCGTGCTTGCCCGATGGCCCTAAAGTAGTGAGCGTAGGTCTCTCGCCCAGAGGCGATCTGCGTATGCCATCCGATGTGCATGAGTTTTAGGCGCAATAACTAATAGATCATATATAAATCGTACATCGTACATCATAAATCATACATCTTATGAACTCTGTTTCTTACGAAGGAATGATCTTCGATGAGTACATCTCAAAAGAAGAAATAGCACACATGGTGCAAGAGGTGGCTGACCGTATAACGCATGATTATCAGGATAAGAAACCCATTCTTATCTGTGTGCTGCACGGAGCTGTGTTTTTCCTGACCGACCTGATGCGTGCCCTGCCTATCGATTGCACCGTAGCCACCGTGCATCTGCAGTCGTACGATGGTGTGGCTTCAACCGGTCAGGTGCGCGAGAATGTGCCCTTGCAGACCGATATTCGCGACAAGGATGTGATTGTTGTGGAGGATATCGTTGACTCAGGCATCACTATGCACTACTTCAAGCAGATTCTGCGTTCGCGTCAGCCGCGTTCCATCAAGGTGGCTGCTCTGCTTACCAAACCCACTGAGCTGCAGTATCCCGATGCCAAACCCGACTATTGCGGACGCGAGATTCCCAAGAAGTTCGTCATCGGTTATGGGTTTGATATCCACGACTATGCACGTAACTTGCCTGCTATTTATGCCTTGCGTGAGGCATAAGGGCTTGATAAATATCAATAACTGTACAGCATGAAGCGATTTCTGTTTATTCTCAGCTTCTTACTGCCCCTTACTGTGGCTGCACAATTGGTGCAACCGGTCACATGGAGTGGGGTGGATCGCGGCGACAGCCTTGTGCTGACCGCCGTTATCGAGGATGGATGGCATATGACCATCTTCTCTATAGGCGACACTGACTACGAAACGGAGCACACCGGCACCTATTCGCTAACGCTCGCCAAGTCCGAGCTTGCCCCTATTCGTTACAACGCCTGCAATGATGTTATGTGTACTGCGCCCGAACTGTTCGACCCTTCATCTGTAGGAGCGCTTGCTTCCGATAGCGGGAACGCGGTGGCTGAGGCGGGCAACCAACGGTCGCTGTGGCTGATCTTCCTGTTGGGGATGCTTGGCGGATTGCTGGCTATATTTACGCCTTGCGTGTGGCCGATCATACCGATGACTGTCTCGTTCTTCCTCAAGCGCACTGACAACGGACTGCGGAACGCCGTGCTCTACGGACTGAGTATCATTGTCTTGTATGTCGGGCTGGGCTTGCTGGTTACGGTTATCTTCGGTGCATCGGCATTGAACGATCTGAGCACGAATGCCGTTGTCAATCTTTTCTTCTTTGCATTGCTCGTAGCGTTTGCCTTGTCGTTCTTCGGGCTCTTCGAGATCACTTTACCCGATACTTGGTCAACGGCAGTCGATAGCAAAGCACGCTCTACAGGCGGCTTGCTCAGCATTCTGCTTATGGCGTTCACGCTGGTTATAGTCTCCTTCTCCTGTACCGCACCGATTGTCGGTACGTTGCTCGTGGAAGCAGCCGGGCACAGTCTGCTTGCGCCTACTGTGGGCATGTTCGGCTTTGCACTGGCTTTGGCGTTGCCGTTCTCGCTGTTTGCCATGTTTCCGCAATGGATGAAGCAGGCGCCTAAGTCCGGCGACTGGATGACGGCCTTCAAGGTTGTACTTGCCTTCATCGAACTCGCTCTATCGCTTAAGTTCCTCTCTGTGGCGGATATGGCGTATGGCTGGGGTATTCTGCCGAGGTGGTTGTTCCTGGCTATATGGATCGCTTGCTTCCTGGGTATAGGCATTTATCTGCTGTGGAACATTCGTTCCGTTACGCTTACTCGTAAGATCATTCGTACGGTGGTAATCATCCCGTCCGTGTTGTTCGCCGCCTATCTTGTGCCCGGACTATGGGGCGCACCGGTCAAGGCGGTCAGTGCCTTTGCTCCGCCCATGGAGATAGAGGGACGCGAGGTGTTCCATGATTACAACGAAGGCTTGGCTTATGCCCGTCAGGAAGGCAAACCTGTCATTATCGATTTTACCGGGTACGGGTGTGTCAATTGCCGTAAGATGGAAGCCTACGTCCTCGATGACGATAGCGTCAAAGCACGCCTCAGGAACTACGTGTTTATCGAACTGTTCGTCGATGACAAACGTTCTGCCGGTCACGCCGATAATCCTGCGCAATCCATAGGCGATTACAACTCCCGCATCCAGCGCGAGCAGTACGGTGCCAATGCGCAGCCGTTCTATGTGCAGTTGGATGCGCAGGGCAACAGAATCGCCGAACCGATGGTGTTCACTACCGACCCGATGGATTTTATCCGGTGGCTTAAATACTAAACGGGAATCGTTTCCAAAGCTTTCAGCGTAAGGCGGGATAGGGCATAATCGTCCAACTCCTGCCATCTTACCGCTATCGTTTCGGCGATGGCGGGCAGTTCATCTACGGGCACGAGGAAGAAGCGCGCATGCAAGCGCTGGTGACTGAGTATATGCGTCAGGCTAATAGCCGCGCTGCTTGTTGCCGGCTGGTAGGATTGCCACTCTGCTTCCGAAGCATGTTCTATCAACGGAAACTCATACAGGTGCTGCCATATATCTTTCTCCCTGCGCTGATGAATCAACGTATATACATTTCCGCTTTCGACTTTTGTCTTTTGTCTTTTGTCTTTTGTCTTTTGTCTTTTGTCTTTTGTCTTTCGACTACATATATATATTGTATAGGAGAAATACCTGTCCCTCAGCGTGGGGCGCGGCTTGCGAACGGGCAGTAACTCTACCGTGCCGGCTGCATATGCGCGGCAGAATGTCTGCAACGGACATGCAGCGCAGTCGGGTGATGACGGTAGGCAATGCAAGGCACCGAACTCCATAATCGCGGAGTTAAACAGCCGCGGCAAGTTGACATCCAGCAACTGCTCGGCCAGACGGTGAAAATGCTTCTTGCCGGCTGAGGTGTCGAACGCTTCATCGCAGTCGAACAGACGCGCCAGCACACGGTACACATTGCCGTCCAGTGCCGGATAGGGCAGGTTGTATGCAAATGAGGCAATCGCTCCCGCTGTATAGTCGCCCACACCCGGCAAGGCTCTCAGCCCCTCAAATGTATCCGGAAACTCAACTTCCGTCTTTTGTCTTTTGTCTTTTGTCTTTTGTCTATCTACTATCATCTTCGCCGCCTTATGCAGGTTACGTGCCCGCGAGTAATAGCCCAACCCTTGCCACAAGCGCAGTACGTCATCCTCATCCGCTGCGGCTAACATCTCAATACGCGGGTAGGCGGTCACAAACCGATGATAGTAATCCATGCCTTGGGCAACGCGGGTCTGCTGCAGGATAATTTCCGACAACCATATATAGTAAGGATTACTCGTTTCGCGCCACGGAAGCACACGGTGGTTAATCTCGTACCATTCGTATAGTAAACGATAGAATTTCTGACTATAAACTGCCATTTTATGCCCTTTTTTGTAATTTCATGATGCAAAGTTACAAAAAAATAAGCAAAAAACGAATTTTTTTTCATTTTTTCTTTTGAAAATCAAATATTTTTTGTAACTTTGCATTCCGTTTTGCGCAAATTGACCCACAAAACACAATTTTTGGGTATAAAATGCGCTAAAACGCTATGGCTGAAATCAATAAAAATAATATAATTTAAAAAACACAAAACAATTATGACAAAAGCAGAATTAGTTAGCCAAATCGCAAGGGAGACCGGTTACGATAAAGCCAGTGTCCTGACGATTCTTGAGTGCGCTTTGAGCGACATTAAGAAGAATGTTGCCGCAGGCGAAAACGTTTATGTTCGTGGTTTCGGTAGCTTCGTTACCATCGTTCGCAAGGAGAAGATTGCTCGTAACATTACGAAGAAGACCTCTATTGTCGTTCCTGAGCACAAGATCCCCGGATTCAAGCCTGCTCACGAGTTCACGGCAATGGTTAGAAAGTAATAATGAATTATTAAACTCGTACAATTATGCCAAACGGAAAGAAGCATAAGAGACACAAGATGTCTACTCACAAGCGTAAAAAACGCTTACGTAAGAATCGTCATAAGCATAAGTAAATGACGAACTGCTTTGCAAACACATGCCCTGCTACAGCGGTAGCAGGGCATTGCAAAGTAAATTGTTAAACAATTTGATGTACTGAAAATCATGAAAAGCGAATTGATTATTGATGTACATCCCGATGAAATTGCTATTGCGCTCACTGAAGACGACCGCCTGCAGGAGATTCGCCGCGAGAAGCGGAATGTGGATACCTTTGCAGTGGGAAACATCTACTACGGTCGTGTCAAGAAAGTGATGCCTGCGCTTAATGCAGTGTTCGTGGATGTAGGTTATGAGAAAGAAGCTTTTCTACACTACTTGGATTTAGGTTCTAATTTTCTTACTCTACAGAAATTTATCTCCCGTACGGTCAGCGACCGCCGTCGCATTCCCTCCATGCGCAGCATTGAGAAACAACCCGAATGCGGCAAAGAAGGACAGATAGGCGACTATCTGAAGGTGGGAGATACACTATTAGTACAGGTCACCAAGGAACCCATTAACACCAAAGGTCCTCGTCTTACGGCTGAGATCTCGCTCGCCGGACGAAACATGGTGCTCATGCCGATGGGCGACAAGGTGATGGTTAGCAACAAAATACGCCGGGACAGCGAACGCAACAAACTGCGCAAGATGGTGCAACAGGTGCGGCCGCAGGGATATGGCGTTATAGTGCGCACAGTGGCGGAAGGGGCACAACTCGAAGACCTCGATTCCGAACTCAACATACTTGTGCGCAAGTGGGAAGATGCACTGCGATTACTGCAAACCAAGCAGCCTGTAAGTCTGATCTGCGAGGAGATAGGTCGTACTACCGGAATCATCCGTGACCTCTTTTCGCCCGACTTCAATACCATACAGGTCAACGATGAAACAGTGTACGACGAAGTAAGAGAATATGTGGAGCTTATCTCTCCTGAGCATGCCAAGATAGTCAAACTCTATACCGGTTCGCAACCTATATTCGACCGTTACGATATTACCCGACAACTCAAGACGGGATTAGGACGTACGGTAGGATTCAAGAACGGAGGGTATCTGATTATCGACAAGACCGAAGCACTGTTCTCCATCGATGTGAACAGCGGATCGAAAAAGGTGTATGACGACCAGGAGGAAAACGCATTCCACTATAACATGTTAGCTGCCGAGGAACTGGCGCACCAATTACGTTTGCGGGATATAGGAGGTATCATCATTGTCGATTTCATCGACATGGACTCCAAGGATCATCAACAACAGCTGTATGAATACATGCGCAAGTTGATGTCGCGCGACAGAGCACGCCACAATATTTTGCCTCTCAGTAAGTTCGGACTGATGCAAATAACACGTCAACGTGTACGGCCGGCAGTAGAGATGGATGTTACCGAGGTTTGTCCTACCTGTCATGGTAAGGGACGAATACAGAGTTCCATCAATTTTGCCGAACAATTAGAGCAAGAAATAGAACTGATGTTCCGCCAGTTTGGTAAGGGTTTGCGCCTGCATGTGCATCCTTATGTATATGCATACGCAACGCGCGGACTGCTTAGCCTCAAGTTGCGTTGGTGGTGGAAGTACGGAGTCAGTCTGCAACAGAATCAGGGATTAGGAATGTTGGAATATCATTTCTATAGTGCCCAAGGCAAGCAGATCAGCCGTCCGCAGGAGTTGAAGAACGATGACGACAAGATCGAGCGCGCATTGCGTGCCGATGCTAATCCTCAGCCGCAACCTCAACCCAAGCAGCAGCCCAAGCAACAACCGCAACAGCCTAAGCAGCAGCCAAAGCAACAGCAACCGCAACAGCCCAAGCAACAACCGCAACAGCAGCCGAAACAACAGCCCAAGGTCGTTGAACAGCCCAAGCCACAACCGAAAGCACAACCCAAGGTTGTGGAGCAGCCCAAACCCCAACCCAAGGTTGTTGAAACGCCGAAGGTGGAGGAGAAGAAGCCACAGGCCGAGCAACAGCCCGTAGAGGCTAAGCCGAAAGCCAAACGCGCTCCGCGCAAGACTGCCAAAACTGCACAGCCTAAGCAGGAAACTCCTGTTGAAACGCCCAAAGCAGAAGCAAATGTTGAGCAGCCCAAGGTGGAAGCAAAACCCAAGGCAAAGCGTGCTCCGCGCAAAAAGAGCGAAGCCGACACGGGTGAGCAAAAGCCCCAACCTAAGGCAGAACAGCCGAAGGCAGAGCAACCAACCCAACCAAAGCAGCCTAAGAAACGCGCTCCGCGCAAGAAGAGCGAAGCCAAGATTGGCGAGCAAACTGCAGAGGCCGAACAGGTTCAATCCAACAAGTAGAAAAGTGAAAAAGGCTGTCACACAAGGTGGCAGCCTTTTTTTGTTTCTCCGCTAATGGCGAATGACCAATGGCGAAAGGCGAGTGGCCGACTATCTATAGAGAACAAAATATTCCCACGGTTTCATGTGCAGTGTTAGCTGCTCATCTACTTCCCATCCTAAGCCTGCTCGCAAATCCTTGTATGCACCGGCAAAGATATTGGCGTTCACAACTACGTCTTGCTCCTCGCCGCTCATGTTAAAGATGCCTATAACGGTGTTGGGAACGTTCTTGAATCTCTTGCGCACCGTAGTCTCGCGCGCCATGGCAAATATATGCTCGTTGTCTGTATCCAGCCTAACCATCTTTGCGCCTTTCTCGGGCGAGAAGAGGGCAGGGTTCTTTTCGCGCAACCCGTTCAACTTGCTATAGAGCTCACGCATCGGGCTGTTGTCATCGCGGTCGATGCAGTCTTTCTCAAAGAACTCCAGGCGATGGTGGTTGCCGTACTCCTGACCGGTGTATATCAGCGGCATACCTGGGATGACGTAGGTGAAGGCGGTCATCATCTCTACGGCATTGCCCATGCGCTCGTACTCGTCGCCTGACCAGGAGTTCTCGTCGTGGTTGCTGATGAAGTTCATGCGTATAGCATAGTCCTCCACCGTGGTGTCAGCCTTGGCGAAGTAATCCCACAAGTCCTGCACGCTGTTCGAGCCTTGTGCCACGCCGTTCATCAGATGGTGCAGAGTCCATCCATAATACATGTCGAAGGCGGATTCGCAGAGTTCGAAGGCTTTGTCCTCATCCTCAGCCAGCGTGAACATGTCGGGGTGGGTGAGGCGCAACTCGGCCATAGCATCGTTCCAGAAGTCGGTAGGCACCTCGCCGGCTACGTCGCAGCGGAAACCGTCGATACCTATCTCATCCATCCACCAATGCATGGCTTCCTTCATGGCGGCACGCATGTCTTCGTTTTCGTAATTGAGCTTGCTGATGTCTGTCCAGTCGTACTGTACCATCAGGTTGCCGTCCGCGTCGCGGTAATGCCAGCCTTCGTTCTGCGTCCACTCGCTGTCAGGAGCCGTGTGGTTAGCCACCCAATCCAGAATAACCTTCATGCCCAGTTTGTGAGCTTGCTGCAGGAAGTGCTCAAAGTCCTCGCGTGTACCGAACTCGGGGTTGAATGCGCAGTAATCGATAATGCTGTAGTAGCTGCCCAGCGTGCCTTTGCGGGTCAGTTTGCCGATGGGCTGCAACGGCATAATCCAGATGATATCTACGCCCATCTCTTTGAGCTTGGGCAGTTCGGCCTCGGCTGCTGCAAACGTGCCTTCCGGCGTGAGCTGACGCGTATTCAACTCATAGATAGTGGCATCATAAGCAAATGCCGGGTGCTTGGCTTGCTCAGTTTGCTCTTGCTTGGTGCACGACACTAGGGTCAGCATCGCCAATACAAACAATGTAATCTTTTTCATATTCGTATGATTTTAAATATCAAATCACAAATCACAAATCTCAAATTCTCAATCCTCCTCTTCTTCAATTTCAAAGCTCATCTCCTTGCGGTCGATCTTCACGCTCACTTTCTGTCCCATATAGGTGCGTGAGTATTCCCATTCGTCGTCATTCAGCTCTTCTGTTTGCAGGTCGCCGTAGAGTAGGGGCATGGAGTTACGGCGCATTGCAATGAGTTTCTTCACCTGCTCGCGCATCTGTTGTTCCTGTTCGCTCAGTCCCTCGAATCGCATCATCTTTCGGTTGTCGGGATCGTTGGCACCCACCTCGCCGTATTCGTCGCCTTGGTACAGGCAGGGCACACCGGGCAGTGTGAGGTTGATCACCTCTTGCAGCAGCGCCTTGCGGTAAGCCACCTTGGCATCGCCTATGCCTACCTCACGTGTCCAGCCGGCTTCCTTGCCGTTGCCTTCGCTCGACAGGATGGCGCCTCCGGCGAGCGAAGCGATACGTACCTGATCGTGGTTGCCGCTGATGTTACCCATCGTGTGGTGTGCGCCGTAGGAAGCCATCGATTCCATGACAATATGTTCCAACTCCTGCATGCCTTTCGTAGCCTCAATCACCGACTCGCGCACGCCGTAGTACTGATTGAAGTCGAACTGTGCATTCAGCATGCCGGTCTTCACGTACATGCCTATCAGTTCGGGCGAACCGTAGGTCTCGCCTATCATCCATATATGTCTTCCCGGGAAGCGCGTAGCCATCTTGTGCCCGAGCATACGCCAGTAACCTTCGGGTATATGCTTGCATGCATCGTGGCGGAAACCGTCGAACGCAAAGTTCTGCAGCCAGTACAAGGCGGTATCGGTCATCGCCTCACATACTTCCTCGCGCTCCAAGTCCAGCGATGGGATGTGCGTGTCAAACCATGTGGTTAGTCGCGCTTCGTCCCACAGTTCGAAGTTCCTGCGGCCGTCGGGCAGAATACTGTCCGTGATCCACTCGGGGTGTTGCTGAATCACCGGCGAATTGATGTGCAGGTGGTTGGCTACGTAGTCCAGTACCACGTGCAGGTTATGCTTGTGCGCGGCATCGAGCATCGTGCGCAACTCTTGATCCGTGCCGAAGCGGTAATCAACCATATTGTTGTATATAGGCCAGTAGCCGTGATAGCCCGAGAACTTCGTGTACTTCTTGCTCGGGTCGTACTTGTTGCCGTGCTCAAACGGGTAGTAACCCCACGCATCTTTCGGGTTTTGCGTGATAGGCGATACCCAGATTGTCGTGATGCCCAAGTCCTCAAAGAATCCGCTGTTGATCTTCTCGGTTATGCCGGCCAAGTCGCCGCCCATATAATCCACGATAGGCAGCACTTCGGGGCTGTTCAGCGGGTCATCGTTGGCGGGATTACCGTTGTAGAAGCGGTCAACCATCAGCGAATAGAGTACTTGTGTCTGGTCGTCGTTGAGCGTCAAGTCCTTGGCATTCGTTATCACCTTGCCGTCCTTGAGCGGGATCAGCACGTCGTTCAGGCGGCAACGGTCGTTGGCGGCATACAGGCGTATGAACGAACGGCCGGCTGGGCACTCAGGAATCTGCAACGTGCCGTCATCGCCGTCTATCTTCAGCAGCTCTGCATCGATCAAGCGATCGCCCAGATAGGCATTCACGGTGAATGTCTCGTCGTCCGGCAATTCAAAGCGGATCTCTTTATCCGTGCAGCCTGTTGTTTCCAAGCCCGTGCGGAAAGGCAAACGGGGCAGGATAGGGATATCGTAGCGGGTGTCGCCGTCTACGTAAATGGTCAGTGTGGACAGACTGTTGTCGCCCGTCAGGTCGAACTCCATCGTTGTGTAGTTCTGGGCGGCATAGTGCTGATCGGTCTCGATGATCAGCTCCTCATCGCCCGTCAGTGCTGGCAGGTAATCCGTCAGCCATATATGCTGAACGCCACCCGCGTAATGAACAGGCATAATGGGGTTAACTACGGCAACGCCCGCGTCGCCCGACTTCGGCGCACACGATACAAAACTGAGCAGCATACATGCTGACAATACAAGAAGAATAGATTTTTTCATGGTTACAGAAAAATATTTTCGCGCTACAAAGTTACGAAAAATTTTTCAAATATGCAAGAGTTAAGTAACATTTTTCTCTTTTTTTTTCAAAAATTCTGCACTTTTATGCCAATATGCCTGTGCAGGCTTGTTTTTTTGCCGAAATTTTTGTAATTTTGTACCGTCAATCACAAACAATTTGTTAATAAATCGTAAATCGTCAATTGTTAAATCGTCAATATGGTTAAGTCATTCGTTTTCCCCGGTCAGGGCAGTCAGTTCATCGGTATGGGCAAAGACCTGTACGATAATTATCCTGTGGCACGCGATTTGATGGAGCGCGCCAATGAGTTGTTGGGTTTCCGCATCACGGATATCATGTTCGGTGGCACGGACGAGGAGTTGCGTGCTACGCGTGTTACGCAACCCGCTGTGTTCCTGCATTCTGTGGCAGCCTTCATGGTCAATACCATTGAGCAGCCGGATATGGTTGCCGGTCATAGTCTGGGTGAGTTCTCGGCGTTGGTAGCCTGCGGTGCGCTGCGTTTCGAGGATGCCCTGTTGCTGGTGCGTGCGCGTGCCGAAGCCATGCAACGTGCCTGCGAACTCCAACCGGGAACGATGGCGGCGGTGTTAGCCTTGGCTGACGACAAGGTGGAAGAGGTATGCAACAGCATTGATGATATCGTCGTGGCAGCCAACTTCAATTGCAACGGCCAGGTGGTTATCTCCGGCACCGTGAGCGGTGTGGAGGCGGCTATACCTCTGATGAAGGAAGCCGGTGCCAAGCGCGCACTCAAGCTGGCTGTGGGCGGAGCGTTCCACTCGCCGCTCATGCAGCCTGCTGCCGAGGATCTGGGCAAAGCCATTCAGGCTACCGAGTTCCATCAGCCCATATGTCCTATCTATCAGAACGTTTGCGCTGCGCCGCAGACCGACCCCGAGATTATCCGCGAGAATCTCTTGAAGCAACTCACCTCGCCCGTACGTTGGACGCAATCCGTGCAGCAGATGATTGCCGATGGCGCTGAGGCGTTCTACGAGTTCGGACCCGGCGACGTGCTCAAGAACCTCATCCGCAAGATCAATCCCGAAGTCACTGTAGGTTAATCATCTACTCATAGCTTTCCGTAAGATCCGTGAGATCCGTACAGTGACTTTCGACCATCGACTCCATAAGTCCATCCTCAAGATTGCCGTCCCGTCAATCCTGGCGAACATCACTATCCCGCTTGTGGGCTTGGTGGATATGGTTATTGCCGGACATCTCAGTTCGGCGTGGGCTATTGGCGGAATAGCCGTAGGCACGATGCTCTTCGATATGCTCTACGGTTGTTTTGGTTTCCTCCGTGTGAGTACGGCGGGCTTGACCGCGCAGGCATACGGTGCCAACCAACGTGCCGAATGCGGCAAACTGTTCGTACAATCTTCGGCTATAGCCCTTTCAGGCGCACTTGTCATATGGCTGCTGCAGACCCTCTATCTGGAGGCGGTGCTGTATCTGATGCCCTGCTCGCAGGAGGTGGCGGACTTTGCGCGTGCATATTTTAAGGTGCGCGTGTGGGCTGCCCCCGCTACGCTGATGATCATGACCTGCAAAGGCTGGTTCATCGGCATGCAGGACGGCGTCAGGGCGATGGTCGTTGATCTGGTGGTCAACGGCACGAATATGCTTGCCTCGTACCTGCTGGCTGTGCATACGCCGCTTGGCGTGGTCGGCGTAGCCTGGGGCACGCTCATTGCCCAATGGACAGGACTCCTTGTCGCCCTTGCCATGATCGCCCTCCGCTATGCGAAACATTTTAGACTTTCGACTTTCGACTTTCGACTTTCGACTAATAAGCGGTTCTTCCGCTTGAACGCCGATCTCTTCGTCCGTTCTCTGTGTTTCATTGTCGTATATGTGGGCTGGACTACCATCTCCTCTGCGTACGGCGATGTCGAGCTGGCTGCCTCGTCGCTGATGATGAAGCTCTTTATGTTCTTCTCCTTCTTTGTGGACGGTTTTGCATATGCCGGCGAAGCGCTGGTCGGCAAATCCATCGGCGAACAATCGTCAATCAATTCCAATAGTCAATCAATCGTAAATTCGGGGTCCCCACAATCAACGTGCAGTGGGGTGGTTTGTCAATCTGTCAATCGTCAATCTATAATCAAGGCTCTCTTCGCCTGGGGCACAGGGGTAGGGTTGTTCTTCAGCGCGATGTATGCCGTGTTTGCCGATGCTATCTTCCGCTCCATGACTACCGATCTTGAGGTGGTTGCCACGATGCATCATTACATCGGTTGGTTGATTCTGATGCCTATGGTCAGTATGGTGGCATTCATGTGGGATGGTATCTTTGCCGGTGCCACGCAAGGCAAGGCAATCCGCAACGCCATGCTCTGGGCTGCCGCCGCCTTTGCTCTCACCTACTTCTTGCTTTCACCTTTCACCTTTCACCTTTCACCTTTACCCGGCATGCACTCCGTCTATGCCGCCTATTTTGCGCACTTGTTTGCCCGCGTCATCTATCTTACCGTCTTGTTTTACCTGCCCTCGTCGCGCGTCTTAACTGCAAGTGAATGACTTATTCGTTTCGAGCATATTATCCGTATTACAGGCGCAACTTGAAGTTGGCGTTTCCTGTCATGCTCACCCAGTTCGGTGCGGCGTTGGTGGGCTTGGCTGACTCCATCATGGTCGGGCATTACGGCACGACCGACTTGGCGGCTGTCAGTTTCTCTAATGCGCTGTTCTTCACGGTCATGGTGTTTGCTATGGGCGCACTGATGGCTATCACGCCGCTCGTGGGACATGTGCACGGACGGCTCGAAAAACTGCTTAAAGAAGGCACTTCGGACGAGGAGCTTGCTCACAAGCACGAACAGATCACCTCCTATCTGGCCAACGGCTTGGTGTTTACGCTTCTGATGAGTGTCTTGTCCTTGGCTATCCTTGCGCCCTGCATCGGTTGCCTCGATGCGTTCGGGCAAGAGCCGGAAGTGGTCACCTGTGCGCGGCCGTATTACATCCTCATCGTGCTCTCCATCGTGCCGTTCTTGCTGTTCACGTTCAGCAAGCAGTTTCTCGAGGGACTCGGCAACACCACTGTCGCCATGCTCATCACTATCGGCTGCAACCTGCTCAATATCTTGCTCAACTGGGTACTTATCTTCGGTCATTGGGGTTTCCGGGCGATGGGTGCCGAGGGGGCAGGGTGGGCGAGTCTTATAGCACGCTGCCTGATGCCCGTCTGTTTCCTGGTGGCTATGCTCTGCAAGGCGGATTGGCGCCGGTACATATCATCCATGCGCAGCCGGCTCATCACCCGTCGCGAGGTCAATCACCTCATCACCTTGGGCATGCCTATCGGTCTGCAGTCCTTCGCCGAGGCGTTCCTGTTCACCGCATCGTTCGTCATCATCGGCTGGATCAGCAAGGAGGCACTGGCTGCCCACCATATAGCCAACCAGATGGCTGACCTGACGTTTATGCTGGCTTTGGGCATCGGTTCGGCTACCACTATCCGCGTCTCGCACCAGCTCGGCAAGGGCGACCTGCAAGCCGTGCGTATGGCAAGTCGTGCATCGGTGCACCTGTGCCTGCTGATGAATACCATCGGTGCGGCTATCATGATCTTCGGCCGTAACGTCATCCCGTATATCTTCACGAGCGATCCGGAAGTGATTCCTACCGCCTCGATACTGCTTGTCATTGCCGGCACGTTCCAGTACGCCGACGGACTGCAGTGTATCGGTGCGGCCATGCTCCGCGGCATTCAGGATGTGCGCGTGCCCATGCGCATCGCCCTGTTCGCCTATATCGGCGTAGCGCTGCCCTTGGGTCTTGCTCTCACCTTCCCGCTCGGTCTCGGTGCCAAAGGTATGTGGATGGCGTTCGTCATCGCCTTGGCTATCCCCGCAGTCCTCTTCCATGTCCGCTTCCACCGCCAACTGAAAAACTTGTCCCTTGAGGAGGATTGATTGCGCAGCTCGGGCTGCGCTTGTTGTTTTTACGGATTTTGCCAATTGGCATAGCCTAAAGTGAGCGATTTTTTGTAAAATTCTTAAAATTCCATATTTTTTACCCGTAATATTTGCAAATATCAAAAATTTTTTGTATCTTTGCAGCTGGATTTCGAAAAGTAACATATATTTGCAATTTTTGTTACTTATAAATTTTAGTAAGATGACGCTTAAAGAACGTATATTACGGCATAAACGCGGGAAGATATTCTTTATTGACTATTTTCCTGACTACAAAGACGAGTACGTTAAGAAGATCCTGTTTGAGTTGGAAAAAGAGGGTATCTTGATTCGTCTTGCACCGGGCATGTACTACCTGCCTATTCAATCGCGCCTTGGCGTGCTTTATCCATCGGTGGATGAGATAGTGCAAGCCATCGCCAAACGCGATCATGCGACTATCATGCCGTCGGCGAACATAGCCTTGCATCAGTTGGGTTTCACACCCCAAGTCCCGATGAACTATGAGTACCTGACCAACGGAGCCGCGCGTATCGTTCATCTGGAGCATAATACCGTGCGCCTTAAGCATGGTGTAGCCTCGAATTTCGCCTATCGCGGCAAACTGATGCCGTTGCTGCATCAAGCTTTACAAGCCATCGGTAAGGTGAACATCAAGGATACAGACAAGGCTCATGCCGCACACCTGTTATTAGCCAATCCGGAACCTCGCACATGGAAGCACGACGTGCGTCTGATGCCTGCATGGGAGCGCGCTATTGTAGAACCAATCATCAAGAACTATCATGGGCAAGTGGATTGATGCCGACTTGAGCATAATGGCACAAGATGAAATCATAAAACAATTCGAGGCGAGCAATATTCGCGTCGTGTGGGATAGTAAGACGGAGAAATACTATTTCTCTGTGATTGACGTTGTTCAAGTATTAACAGATAGTGCCGATGCCCGAACCTATTGGAAGGTTCTTAAGAATCGGCTCATAAAAGAAGGAAATGAAACGGTTACAAATTGTAACCAGTTGAAATTAACAGCTGCTGACGGCAAGCAGAGACTCACAGATGTTGCTGATACAGAGCAGATTTTGCGTCTCATTCAGTCTATCCCTTCCAAGAAAGCCGAGCCATTTAAGTTATGGCTCGCACGTGTTGGGCAAGAGAGGTTGAATCAATTGCAAGACCCTGAATTGGGAATCCAGCAAGCCTTGCGCGACAATATGACGAACGAAGAGTTGGTGCTTACGGATTTTGCCAATTAGCATAGCCTAAAGTGAGCGATTTTATATAAATTCCGAATTTTTTTTTCAAATTTTACCCATAATATTTGCAAATATCAAAAATTTTTTGTATCTTTGCGGCGAAAATCAATAATTAAACAATTATGTGTACGGTAACATTACAATACGACCAGCATAACGCTGCATCGCGTCGTATGTTAAACAACTTGTTGGCAAGCGGACTATTTGTCAATCAAGAATCGCTTGACGAACACCGTAAGATGCGGGAGGCTGCACTCTACACATCGCGTCGCAACATGGAGTCTTTTATCGCTAAATATATTTGATAATGACTTACTCGCAAATTCGGTGTAGTGCGTCAGCCCTATTTTGATGAGATAGTGGACAAAATCATCGAATCTATCTTCTAAATATTCAACAATATCGACGCAGAGGTTACAAATCTATATTAGATTCCTTTTCCCTGAGGCGGAGCTCACAACTCGCGGGCTTCGTCATTTGTGACTATACTCTAATTAATCGTACATGCCAAATCTAAAAAAAAGTGCTCCTCGGGGCACTTTTTTTGTGGAAATACTTGCAAAAATAAAAAAAATGTTGTATCTTTGCGGCAAAATTTAGCATATTTTGCGGAGATAAGTGGTTTTATTCGCCGTTTTGTTGCGGAGATTATGTCCGTTTATTACCGCAAGAAGCAAGTAAATAATCAGAAAGTATGGCAGGAATGTATCTCTGGCAGGACAAGCAATTCCCTCATTTCGTGTGGGATGCGGATGTGTTACTCACTGCGCTTGGCGAAGTGCATACATTGCAAGGGCAATTGCTCGGGCGCATGGCTGCCTTGGGCTTCGAAGGACTGACAGCGCAAGTGGAAGCACTCACAAGCGAGATCCTCGGTTCGTCGCAGATAGAGGGCGTAGTGCTCAACGCCGATAGTGTGCGTAGCAGCGTAGCGCGCCATCTCGGATTGGAAACGGCGGGCATGGAGCGCACCGACCATTATACGGAAGGAGTGGTTAATGCCTTGATGCAAGCTACGCAGGCATATTCCGAACCGCTAACCGACGAACGGATGTTCGCGTGGCATGCTGCATTTTTCCCGTTGGGCTATAGTGACGGGTATAAGATCACCGTGGCTAATTGGCGTGTGGGTAACGAACCTATGCAAGTTGTAAGCGGACCTTTTGGCAAACAGAAGGTGCATTTTGAGGCACCGCCAAGCGATGAAGTACCGACGATGATGGCGCAGTTCATCGGGTGGGTGAATACCGCCGACAAGACTGACCCTATTATCCGTGCGGCAATAGCGCACTTGTGGTTTGTTACGATCCACCCCTTCGACGACGGCAACGGACGCATGGCGCGTATCATCACGGAGATGATGCTGGCGCGGGCAGACAAGACTGCCAAACGTTTCTATAGTTTGTCAGCAGAGATAATGCGTCAGAAAAAAGATTACTATGATGTGTTGGAGCAAGCGCAGAAAGGAACTATAGATATCACGCCGTGGTTGATGTGGTTCATAGGCGCACTGCGTAATGCGTTATTGTACGGCTTGCAGACTACCGACCGTGTATTGCAGAAAACCGAATTTTGGGCACGGCATAAAGATACCGAGATCAGCGAGCGCCAACGCAAGATTCTCAATCGCCTTTGGGATGGCTTCGAAGGCAAACTGACCACGCAAAAATACGCCAAGATTAACCATTGCTCGCAGGACACGGCATTGCGTGACATCCAATCGCTCATAGAGAAGCATATCCTCCGCAAGACAGACGAGGGTGGTCGTTCCACCAATTACGAGTTGGTGTCATAGCCGTTAAGCTGTTAAACAATCGAACATGCCAATTCAGAAAAAAAGTGCTCTTCGGGGCACTTTTTTTGTGGAAAGGCTTGCATAATTCAAAAATTTTTTGTATCTTTGCAGTCGCAAAGATTTAACATGTCAACGCAATCGTACATATCGCAACTCTCTCCTATCTTGTTTTGGGACATAGATCGTGAGAATATGGATGTCGAGCGCCACTCGGCGGGATTGATTCAGCGCGTGCTGGAGCGCGGCAATCTGCAAGACTGGCGACTGACGCGCGACTTCTATGGCATGGATCGTATCGTAGCCGACTGCAAACGTCTGCGCACCCTCGATCCAATGGCACTTTCGTTTATCTGTATGTTGTCCGACACAAAAAAAGAAGATTACAGATGTTATCAATTCAGACAATCCAACCCGACACTCTGGAACTCTTAAAGCGCTTGTATGCGTTTCCTGAGTTAAGCGCCACGCGCCTCGTTGGAGGCACGGCGCTCGCCTTGCAATATGGGCATCGATTGTCTGTTGATTTGGACTTCTTCGGGCAATTACCTCAAGACAAAGAGGAACTGATTGCTATAGCAAAACAAGTCGGCGATGTTGTCGTTTTCAACAAGTCGAACTTCATTTTACAAATGTCAATCAACAACGTGAAAGTTGATTTTGTTGACTATAGCCGTTATTCATGGATTGACGAGCCGGTACAAGGTGACGGATTTGTTCTCGCTTCGGATAAGGATATTGCAGCCATGAAAGTCAATGCCATTATGGGACGTGGCACGCGCAAAGACTTTGTTGATTTGTATATCTTGTTGCAGCACTATACATTGGCAGAGATACTTGATTTCTACAAGCGGAAATATCCCGAGCATTCAGAGTATCGTGCTCTATTGAGTATGACCTACTTCGAGGATGCTGAGATGCAAGATATGCCCAAGATGTTCATTGATACGCCTTGGAACGAAATGAAAAATTCAATTACACAGGCTGTAAAAGCCTATCAAAGATAACTTTCTTTTCCGACCGAATCGGAAGAGTCAGGTCTAAGACGATAGATTGTACAAATAGCGCAGCTCGTGCTGCGCTTGTTGTTTTTACTGATTTTGCCAATTGGCATAGCCTAAAGTGAGCGATTTTATATAAATTCCGTTTTTTTTTCCAATTTTTACCCGTAATATTTGCATAATTCAAAAATTTTTTGTACCTTTGCACCCGCAAACTCACGCTGGGGTGTCTGCATGGATGTCACAGGGTGAGGGAGCAGACATATTTAATGGCGTTTACTAACGCTTGTTTTTGACTCATTGAAACCTAGGAAACTTCAAAAAGTCATATATCTAAAAAACAAGTCGTAGTAGATGCTCATGGGGTGTATCATACGCCTACGTGTACTTTTATATGTACGCGCATGCATTTGTATATACACAGCGTGGGTTTCTGCTTTGCTTATTCGGATATATGGGTTTTTCCTAGGACCTCAATGAGCGGATAAGCAAAAAAGGGAATCCGCGTTTTTTATTGGTTATATCTTTATAAATTTATCACCCATAACCAATTACCGATAACCTTTATTACCTTATCATCAAAGACAATCGCTTTCGCCATTGTCTATGTCTCCGTGTGAAAAAAACTGAACGAGCAATTCTATAAAATACATGAAACCAAAGGTTGGTATATTAACATGGCATGACCCATCAAATTGTGGAAGTACACTGCAAGCTTATGCTTTGTACGTTTATCTACGCAATCAAGGAATTGCAGTGGAAATCATCAACTACATTCCACAATGGTGTCGTGATGACTACATGCAAATGCCATTACGCATGCTTTCTCGCAAACGTCAATTAAAGCGTCTTATTAAAGATAGTTTGTTACCTTTATATTATCGCCTTCCCGCACATGTTCAGAAAAAGATTAATCCATTTTTCCCCTTTTACCATCATTTCTGCAAGATGACTGTTGCATGCACTGAAGATACGGTTGCGGAAGTTTGTAAATCCTTTACCACAATTATCAGCGGCAGTGATCAAATTTGGAATCCAAATTTTTTAGATCCGATCTTCCTTCAAAGCTTTGCTGGCGACAATATATACAAGATTTCTTATGCAGCAAGTTTAGGAGGCAAGAACTTGCCTGAAAATTTAGTGCCTCTCTATAAAAAACACTTACATTCTTTCCGTGCTATATCTGTTCGTGAGAATGAGGGACGAGAATTGTTAAAGTCAATAGGCATAAGTTCCGAAGTTCATATTGATCCGGTATTACTTCTTAACGCATCACTATATCGCTCTATTTCAAAGCCTGTTTTGCACATCAAGAAGCCTTTCGCTTTTTGTTACTTTTTGCCTACGGACAGGGAATATAAAATGCAAGTACAGAAATACGTACAAGAGCACAACCTGCAAGCTTTTGGATTCTCTGCCAACAAAGAGGATTATCTGTGGATAGAAGAAGTTGACACTATGGGACCTCGTGAGTTTCTATGGTTGATTGATAATGCCGATATAGTATTCACTAACTCTTACCATGCAACTATATTGTCCTTGATACACCATACCCCGTTTTTTACCTTTGTTCGTTTCACCAATAGTGATACTAAATGTCAAAACTCACGTTTGGAGCAGTTGAACTCCTATTTTGATGTAGCGGATTATTACGTCGTAGATAATATCCCAAATATTCACGGATATTCTTTTAAAAAGTTTGAGACGAGGTTACTACGCCTACAAGAATCAGCCAAAGAGTACTTACTGGCAAATATTAAATGATATGAAAGCTATTGAAAACATAAAAGTTTCATTGGTCGTTGCTATATACAAAGTTGCTCCATACTTGGATCAACTTATACAATCAATCATGCATCAGACCCACAAAAATATAGAGGTTATTCTTGTGGAAGATGGTTCTCCTGATGAATGTGGAGAAATTTGTGACAGATATGCTGCGATTGATTCTAGAATAATAGTACTTCATAAACCAAACGGAGGTGGGTGTGATGCAAGAAATAAAGGAATGGCTTTGATGACTGGAGAATGGTTCACCATTATAGATGGAGATGATTGGTTAGAGCCGGATTTTATCGAATATCTCTTAAACTTAGCAATAACATTGGGAGCTGAAATGGCAATGACCGATAGTGTATTTACGTCTGACGATAGAGAACAAAATGAGATAGACTCGATAGAAAAATGGTCTGGTGAAAAAGCTGCAACTGAGATAATCGCCCTACATTTCCCTATGGGATGCTGGAATAAATTGTATAAAACAGATATGGTTAAGAGAAATAACTTAACGTTCTCAATACCTTGGCATGGCGAAGGTATGTATTTTTGTACTATGTCTGCACAATATGCAAATTTTGTAGCAAAAGGGCATCGACGTGTATATAATTACCGCACAGATAATTTGAAAAGCAGTTCCAAGATGTACAACGTACAAAATGGCATCAACGGTTTATGGAATATTAAAAACATCTATAAGGTTTCAATCGTTCGTACTCCGCAATTCCTGCATACTGTTGAATGGCACATCTATTTTAACTATAACTTCTTGTTGCGCCAAATAGTTGGTACAAATTCATATCGAAAATATTGGCGGGAGTATATGAAATGTCGGCTGATGCTGTTACTGATGTTGCCAAGAGTTATTAGACATGGACAATATTGCAATCGCCAAAAATATTCTCTACTAAAAAGAGCGGCTTTTCCTTTACATTATGCAAAGCAAATGGTTTCGCAGAAGAAGAATTAAATGATTTACAATATGATACCTAAAGTCATTCATTATTGTTGGATTAGCGGTGATCCTTTCCCGGAGAAGATACAGCGTTGTTATGATTCATGGAAACGAGTATTGCCTGATTATGAAATCGTAGTGTGGGATTATGATAGAGCTCATGCCATTGGTTCTAAATGGGTCGATCAAGCCGTAGTGACAAAGAAGTATGCTTTTGTGGCCGATTACATCCGCTTTTATGCTTTGTACAATTACGGAGGAATTTATCTTGATTCAGATGTGGAAGTACTTAAAACATTCGATGATTTGCTTCACCTTAGATATTTTGTGGGGAAAGAAAATTCTGCGAGCAACTGGGAGGCCGCTATTTTAGGAGCAGAACCGCATATGCCTTGGATTAAAGATTGTTTAGACTATTATAAAAGAAGAAAATTCATCAACGCTTTCGGCGACTTAGATACAACTCCTCTTCCTCGGACAATGAATGCTCTTTTAGGACAAAAGTACGTTATTAAAGATTGTTATTCTATCAGTGAATGGATGTGGGAGAATTGTACTCTCTGTAGATTTCCTG
Source organism: uncultured Bacteroidales bacterium (assembly GCA_902798965.1). Taxonomy (GTDB): domain Bacteria; phylum Bacteroidota; class Bacteroidia; order Bacteroidales; family Paludibacteraceae; genus Colicola. The sequence goes on from CADBYS010000016.1 coordinate 55,087, forward strand.
TTGATTGGTTTAGCCCCAAGAGATATGATACTCAAGAACTTAATGTGACGGAAAACACATATTGCATTCACCATTTCTCAGGATCGTGGCTTGTGAATACGGTAAACTACAAATATACCCCTTCTCAACATATTTTGCACTTCCTACGACGTTGTTGGCGTTGGCCGATAAAAAAAGTTAAGAAAATGATTAATCGTAATGAATAAGAGAATTGCAGATATTGACTTAGGAGCCGGAATCATGATTCTCTGGATGATAATCTACCACGCGCTACCTACAGCGTGGAGTTTTCAGAGTATGGAAATGAATGAGACTGCTCAGCTTAATCCGTGTGAACTATTCCCGTATCTGAGTTTCTTTATGCCTTGGTTCTTCTATAAATCAGGACAATTCTTCATGAGACGTCCAATGCATGATGCCTTAATAAAGGATTCTCGAAAACTATTACTCTCTTTTGCTGTTTGGTCTGCTATCGGATACGCAATGTATCTTCTATTTGGTGCTTTTAATCACACTATAACGTTACGTAGTACCACTTATAGTATTGTGCGTGGATTATTCATTACAGGAAAGATTCCTGTCAATGAACCTCTGTGGTTCTTGCTAACATTGTTTGGCGTTCGCTTCGTAGCAAATCTGCTATTGCCTAATAGAGAAGAGAAATATGGCTGGAATAAGGTAATTGTAATTGTTTGTATGGGGTATATTTTAGCATATTGTTGCTACCTTTGGAATCATCCTCTTCTGCCTTATTGGGTTGCAAATGGAGCGTCTGGCCTGGCTTTCTTTGCTCTTGGATATGGACTTCGCAATTATGAAGATAAATGGTGGATAATTGCACCCTGTACGATAGTTTATGTTTTATGTTGTATTATAGGTTTCCCTATGGTAGACATGATGTTTAATAAGTTACTTACGGGGAGCTATCTTTTATGGATGCCAATAGCCTTATGCGGGATAGTGACATTTAATACTTTATGTAAGTTCATTTGCAAGCATGTCCGTATAATCCCTCTAGAATATGTAGGACAAAATGCGATGACCATTTATGTAACGCATATATTGATTGTTACCACCATTGCATTTATTCTTCGCTATTGGGAAATCTCCGTATTATATCCTTATGCTATTTGGATAATAATGCTCGGATACCTCACTCTTCTTCCTCTATTTTGTGTAATACGCATTAAATACAACCACAATAAGCTAACAAATTGAATCGATGAAGAGCAAACAAGAAATAGTTCCGAATGTCACGATTGCCATTCCCGTTTATAACGTAGAACGGTATGTTGAGAAAGCTTTGCTCTCTGCGTTGGAACAAGATTTTCAGTTACCTTATGAGATTCTTGTTATTGACGATTGTGGCAATGATAATAGCATGGAGATAGTTCGGAAACTGCAATCCGAGCATCCCCAAGGCAACATTATTCGTATCATTCGTCATGAGCGCAATAAAGGGCTTGGAGAAGCTCGTAATACTTCTATTAGAGAAGCAAGAGGAAAGTATCTGCTCTTTCTAGATTCCGATGATTGGCTGAATAAGGAAGCCTTGTCTATATTATACAAGGCCGCAATAGAACATGATGCGGAAATAACGATAGGTTCTACGCTAAAAGTGTATGAAGGATCAGACAAGACAGAAACATTTGTTTATCCAGAGACTTTCATTAGCAAACCATCTGCAGGGATCGAACTCAATGTGTTTAGGGGCATTACTCCTCTTGTCTCATATTGGAACAAATTATTCTTATTGGATTTCATCAAGAAATCTGATATGTATTGTGTTCATCGTATCATGGAAGATGTTATCCCTGATTTCAAGGCTAAGGTTTTATCTCATAAAGTGGTTACCATCCCCGATATCACGCTGTATTATAACGAGCGAGGTGGGTCTATAATGGATACACTTTGGGTTAATGATACAAAATGTCAACAGACGATAGATACCACTGTGGATATTATCAAGAGAATTAAACGGATGATTCAAGAAGATTACTATAACATTGACGGCATCTACGATATCTATTTTGCGAATCTTATGAGATATTTCTTTCTCTACGAGCAGTTGGGAGTGACCCAAGAACAATATCCGCAAGTCATGGAAATTGAACAGAACTGCATGAGCTTTATTCCCTCTCTGCGATATATACATGGACGAAATGCGCGCATAATGTATCTGTTATTACATCGTAGAGAACACGACAGGTCTGATTTTTTCAAGGCGTATCGTTTCGCAAGTTCGCGGTTGGGTAGAATGCTAAAATTGCTAATATCATTATAGAATCATGGATTGCCTACTATCGTTCATAATACCCGCTTACAATGCAGCGAATTACATATCGCGCTGTCTTGATAGTATCTTATCGCTCCATATGTCTGATAATAGTTTTGAGATAATTGTTATTGATGACTATTCTTCAGACAAGACACGTGAGATTGTAAAAACATATACTGCTAAGTATCCGTTTATACAACTTTTATGCCAAAACGCAAATCACAGACAAGGAGCTGCGCGAAATAGAGGTATCTCGGCTGCAAAAGGTAAATATATTGCTTTCATAGATGCTGATGACATTGTAAAAGAAGGCGTGTCGGAAGCTTTAAATAGGGCTATCAAAAAGAATCTAGATATCTGCTTTTATGGTATGCTACATGAGAAATCGGATGGCACATATCGAGAGGTCAAATGGAATATGCCGGTAGATATTATTGTGGATGGTATACTTTTCTTAAACAATTATCTCGATATGGATGTTAATGGTCCAACTCGTGGCGTTTTTAAGAGAAGTCTGATGCTAAATAATCTTCTGACTTTCGTTGAGGATATGCGTTGGGAAGATGGAGACTTTTGCGTGAAGTTATATAGTTATGCGCAAAGAATCAGCAATATAGAAGGTATTGGATACGTATATATGCGTAATGAACAATCTACAAGTCTAAAACAAACATCGTCATCCTTGATAGATCAACTCAAACTGGCTGTGCGACTAATAGATTTTGTGACGACACAAGGCGAAAAATTGCAAAATGGGAAAGCCATGATATTAGAGGAAGTGCAATATCGTTATGTACATAATGTTCTGCGTTTGAGAAATCTCAGTAAATACACAGCAAAAGAAAATAGATCGCTATGCAGAGCATTGACCAAGAGGGATTTGACCTTGCTTAAACCATTTGCATTATCCTTTTGGGAAACCATTTATTTGTCATGCCCGAGCCTCGCTCAAATGCTATTGTTCGTTATATGTCCAATTGCAAGTCTTGGGCGTTTAATCGTAACTAATATTAGAAAATCAAAACACCACTGAATATGGAAACTATTAGCATCCTTTGTGCGACAGACAAAAACTTTGTGCCTTATTGCGGCATTATGCTTACGTCCTTGTTTGAGAACAACAAAGACGAGCATATCTCGGTTTCTCTTTTGGTTGATGATACTGTCTGTGAAAAAGACAAAGCGAAATATCTGCAATTAGCGGAGTTGTATCATCAAAGTATCAATATCATTCACGTAGATGCTGCAACTTTTGAGAAATATCCTGTCTATAATCAACAATGGACAAACTCAATATATTACCGTTTATTGGCTGCCGAGTTATTGCCTACATCTATTGATAAAATTATCTATCTAGACGCAGACATAATTGTTACTCGTTCAATTAGAGAGATGTGGGAGGTCGATGTGGAGAATTATGCTGTCGGAGCAGTTATTGATATCTGGGCTCCTAACTCGCAAGTATATGAGCGGCTTAACTTAAAGAATGATAGCCAGTACTTTAATTCCGGTTCTATGGTACTTAATCTTAAGTACTGGAGAGAACATGAATTGAGTAAACAGTATATGCAATACATCAAAGATAATTTTGAGAAATTGTGGTTTAATGATCAAGACACGCTGAATGGCGTTTTATTCGACCAAAAGTTAATGTTGCCGGTAACCTATAATTTCCAAGTATTATTCCTGAAAAAATCTTTATTCGACGAAATGACGGATGAGCAGAAAAAGGATATTCTTGCTACAACTAATCCTCTAATAATGCATTATTCAGCTTCTACCAAACCATGGATGATTAAATACTATAATATGCCGTATCTGGAATTATGGAGGAAGTATAGGGACATGTCTATGTGGAAGAAAACTCCTAACCTGCTGCCGAAAACAAAGGTGCTAAATTGGTTAATAAAAAGATATATCTTATGGCCTTTGAATATTTATTTTAAAGAAGATTACATTCGGATTCAATAAACTATGCCTATGAAAACACCCTACGTTTCGGTCGTTATGACCAGTTACAACCGCGAGAAATACATTGGTCAAGCAATTGATTGTATTCTCGCGCAGAAATGCAAGTTTCCGTTCGAGATCATCATTGGTGATGATTGCTCCACGGACAACTCGCGCGAATTGCTCTTGTCCTACAAAGAGAAACACCCGGACATCTTTGTCCTCAATCTCCATGAGACCAATCAAGGTTTTGGAGCCAATTGGGCATCGACATGCAAACTTGCACGAGGTAAGTACATTGCCTTCTGTGATGACGATGACTACTGGTGTGAACAAACGCATATGCAATCTCTCGCAGACTATTTGGATGCGCATGACAATTGTGGCCTCGTTTATGCCAATCGCTGGATATTAGACGTAGCGACCGATACAAAGAAGCTTGCCAATGCCAAACTTCCCGACAACGAAGATAAGTTGGATTACATGCTCCATCGTGGCTATCCCATCTTATTTAGCGCGTCAATGATTCGCAAATCACTCATGGATAAATACGTGGACTTGGATGCGTTCATTCGGCTCAAATTTCCCATTCAGGATTTCCCGACAGCAGTATTACTTGCGCCGCATTGTGATTTTCATTATATGGAGCAACCCTCCGTTGTCTATCGCAGTTATGCTGGATCAATGTCCAAGCCACAGGAGTACGAAACCATTGTTCGCAAATATACCCAAGAGAAAATAATGGACGAGTATCTCTATGGTCAACTTGGATTAGAGTTCGATGGACCGGGCGAAGATAGATATCGTTATGGTATTTTGCTACGCTTGGCTTTTGACAAAGCTGATTATCGCTCCGCGCGTGAGTTTGCTAAGCACGTCGATCCGCGTAATAAGAAAAAGTACTTTGCCATGACGTGGCTTACTTTCCATCTGTTCCGTATCGCACGCAATTTTAAGAACAGAATTAAAAACCAACACTAACATGTTTAAATATACGAAAAGACTACTTTCTGACATTCGCTTTTGGTGTCAGGAGTGCAAAATCCGCAGTAAAGAGAACGCGGAGTGGGAGCGTATTGAAGATGAAGATTGGCGTCATCCTATGGCCGGTTTCTGCTACTACACCACTATCAAGCGTAACCGCGCCGAACGCAAACGCCTTCACGAAGAACAACTTGCCGCAATAAAATAGCCTCGTTGGAATTTTAGCAAAACGGATGAGACTGTTTGTACTCGTATTGGAGGGAGTTGAACTTCCATGACCAGGGAGTTTTGTAGGGTTTGCCGTTGGTGGCAATGTGGTGAGCGGCTTCGAATTCGGCAGCGAGTTGAGCTTTGGTTTCGGGAGTGCCGTAGTGCTCAGCCATATATGCATTGGCAAAAGCGAAGGCGGCAGAGTTGTATTTCTGCTTGGGAGACTGATTCTTTTGATAGGTTTCTTCGCGAGTGCGGTAAAAAAGTTTACCGTTGCGCATGTAGAAGTAACCGGAGTCTTTACCGTTGGTTTTGCCACGAACCTGTTCGAAAGCGGATGCTGTTACTATTTGAGCCATACTATTTGTGAGATTAAAAAGTATATTATATATAAATATATAATATAGTATTTGTTGAACTGTTTTTATCCATTTTTCGGGGCGAAAGTAG
>CADBYS010000017.1 GCA_902798965.1 uncultured Bacteroidales bacterium
AGCTGTTCGGTTCATAGATGAATTGCGCGTGCATCCTAAAACAGGCACAGGACATCCGGAACCATTAAAGGGTAAGCCCGAAGGACGGTGGAGTCGTGAGATTACAAAGAAACACCGTTTGGTTTACCAAATTCTTGATACACAAGTGATAGTTCTCATATTGACCGCTTATGGTCATTACGATGACAAATAGGAGAGCGCTGAGATCGGCAGCGTAAAAAACGGTGCGTCCTTCCAAACGAATCGGAATAGTCAGGTATGAGACGATAAATAGGACAGGATTGAAGATTATAATTTTGTAATATAGGATTAGATGAAGTCATCAGAGATACAAGCATTGTTTTCGCAGTTTGAGGCAGCAGCCGGCAATGTGGAAGGAATAGAGTTGGAGTGCGCGCGAGTTATGTTCGTTGCTGGGTTATACTCAGTGGCGTAACTTCGTCAATGTAATTGACAAAGCTCGTGAGGCGTGCCGCAACGCGCAGCAAAAGGAGTCCGATCATTTTGCTGACGTCAGCAAAACGATACCGATGCCCAAAGGCGCTGAAAAAGAGATAGATGACATCCTGTTGACGCGCTATGCTTGTTATCTTATTGCGCAAAAGTCAACATACAAACGAAAGATTTGCATGGCACTGCGCGCATTGAAGATGAACATATTGAGAATAATGCAGCGGTGCGCAGTATGCTTATTCAACGTGGCATTGTACCGGAAGATCTCCCGCCTGCAGAAGATATTAAGAAAGTTGAACGTCGCCTAAAATCCGAAGAAAAGAAAGCCATTAAAGGCCAAGAGATATAATCCCCGCTTGCGGATAACAAGCAAGCCGTCGATCCTAACGACGTTAATATCGGGAAAGACATAACATAAAAAGCGTCTTACGCGCTTTGTTTTGGCTGATAGAATCTCGCAAATTCAAGGTAAATCCAAAACATTGCAGCAGAGATGCTCATGAGTGTGTATCAAATGTACACGTATATTTGCGTATATGGTACGAATGCATACGGCGTGGGCTTCAATGTTGTTTGTTCGGATTTACAGGCAATGCGAGAGCCTCTATCAGCGGAACAGCAACATTGCAGTCCCGCTTTTTGTTTGTGTATGTATCCAAGATTGTCCCGAGAGTGTCCCAACATTATCCCGACTCGATTCTCTCTCGCTCTCGGTCGGCTTGTGCTCCCCGCACGCCTTCCCTGTTCAAAGACAAAAGTCAATTGTTTTTTCCATATCTCGCCAGTCTGATTTGGATAAAAAAATAAAATAGCTATAAATATTAACTAAAACACATAAACAACAATGAAAAAACTATTCACCCTTTTCCTTGTGCTTGTAGCAAGCGTAGGAACAATGTTCGCCAGTACAAGGATCGGCGACCTGTATTACAACCTTAATGCAACGGGCAAAACCGCTGAGGTGACTTCGCAAAATAGCAGTTTTCCATATTGGTCAACAACTATTACAACAGCTAATATCCCTGCGTCTGTAACGTATAGTGGCACAACCTATAGTGTCACAAGCATTGGAAATTATGCTTTCTCTCGTTGCAGCGGTTTGACCTCTGTGACAATTCCCAATAGCGTCACAAGCATTGGAAATTATGCTTTCCAAAATTGCAGCAGTTTGGCCTCTATTGAGATTCCCAATAGCGTCACAAGCATTGGAGAGGGTGTTTTCGCTTATTGCAGCAGTTTGACGTCTGTGACAATCGGCAATAACGTTACAAGCATTGGATATGAGGCTTTCTATTATTGCAGCAGTTTGACGTCTGTGACAATCGGCAATAGCGTCACCAGCATTGGAGAATGGGCTTTCTATGGTTGCAGCAGTTTAACCTCTATTGAGATTCCCAATAGCGTCACAAGCATTGGAAGCTATGCTTTCTATTGTTGCAGCGGTTTGACCTCTGTGACGATTCCCAATAGTGTCACAAGCATTGGATATGGAGCTTTCCAAAATTGCAGCAGTTTGACCTCTATTGAGATTCCCAATAGTGTCACAAGCATTGGAAATTATGCTTTCGCTGCTTGTAGCAGTTTACCTGTAACAGATAATTTACGTTATGCCGATACCTATTTAGTTGAGGCTGTTGACAAGACACTTTCCTCCTATACAATAAGGAATGGAACAAGATGGATTGGATATGGTGCTTTCTCAGATTGCAGCAGTTTGACCTCTGTGACGATTCCCAATAGCGTCACAAGCATTGGAGGTGGTGCTTTCTCTGGTTGCAGCAGTTTGACTTCTGTAACGATTCCGAGTAGCGTCACAAGCATAGGAAATTCTGCTTTCTCTGTATGCAGCAGTTTGACTTCTGTGACGATTCCTAATAGCGTCACAAACATTGGAAGTTGTGCTTTCTGTGGTTGCAGCAGTTTGAACTCTATAACGATTCCCAATAGCGTCACAAGCATTGGAGAAAATACTTTTGCGTATTGCCGCAGTTTGACCTCTGTGACGATTCCCAATAGCGTCACAAGCATTGGAAATGATGCTTTCTATGGTTGCACTGGTTTGACCTCTGTGACGATTCCCAATAGCGTCACAAGCATTGGAGATAATGCTTTCTCTGGTTGCACCAGTTTGACCTCTATTGAGATTCCCAATAGCGTCACAAGCATTGGAAATTATGCTTTCCAAAATTGCAGCAGTTTGACCTCTGTAGAGATACCCAATAGTGTCACAAGCATTGGAAATTCTGCTTTCTCTGTATGCAGCAGTTTGACCTCTGTGACGATTCCCAATAGAGTCACCAGCATTGGAGAATGGGCTTTCTATGGTTGCAGCAGTTTAACCTCTATTGAGATTCCCAATAGCGTCACAAGCATTGGACGCTATGCTTTCTATTGTTGCAGCGGTTTGACCTCTGTGACTATCTCTAATAGTGTAACAAGCATTGAAGAGCAAGCTTTCTCCGGTTGTAGCAGTTTAACCTTTATTACTTGTGAAGCGGTTAATCCTCCTGTTCTGGAAAGCGAAGTATTTTGGGACGTGGATAAGTCTATTCCTCTATATGTTCCTGCAGAAAATATTTCTGCATATCAAAGTGCAATTGGTTGGAGTGATTTTTTTAATATTCTACCTATTTATAATGGCGATGCAACCTCTGCTCCAGCAGTAGCAGTCAATCTCGCTAATCCCAAGCAAAAACTGATTCGTGAGGGGAATGTGTATATTCTCCACGATGGCAACACCTACACTGCCACAGGAACAAAAGTGGAGTAAGAAATGAGCAAATAGCTCAAAAAATGCACGGACTTCTTTCCAAATCTATCATTTTTTAGGTACATTTGGAAAGAAGTCTCGCTATTTTTGCGCCGACCGCTTTCCAAATCTATCATTTTTTAGGCACATTTGGAAAGAGGTCTATCGAAAACTCCGCAAAGACCGCTGCATCCACCTTCACAACGGCACACGATATAGCCATTGCATTCGCTTAATTCGTTTAATTCGTGTAGTAATCGTTCGAGTGCAACGAGATAAGAACGGATTAGAACCCATTGCAGTTGTTGATGGTTGTTGCAGTTGTTGACCAAATATGTCCATTGCAATAATTTCGGATTCATTTTGGGCAATTTTTGACTGAAAAAGCAAAATTCTTCCCCAAAAATTTGCATAATTCATTTTTTTTTTGTACCTTTGTACCGTTTTTCGGACATCCACATTCACCGAAAACGCCATGGCTCGTCCTATGTAAACCACAGGATAACCATAGCATACCCATAGGATACCCATAGGATAAAACAGCATTTTTAGCAATTTTATACTAATACTATATATATACACAGTATATATATACAATTCATAAAAAATATGGCAAAAGTAAAAAGCAGCAACCCCCTCGCGGAACTCGTTAGCGGAAAACAAAACAAACGCGATGACAAGGTGTATCGTGTCCGGAACTTTAAGCAACAGAGATATGTCCCTCTGCCAAACACCGTTCCCGCTTCTAACGCACAAAAATCGCACCGCAAAGAATTCGGCAAGATCAACTCCATCGTCAATGTGCTTATAGCTAATCCCGACGAGCACAAAGCTGCCGAGCAGCGGATGAACAAACTCAACCGCAAACTCCCTGCATCCAAACGCTTCAAGACCGTTCACCAGTTCCTCTACCATGAGGTCAAGGCGCAACTCGCTCAGCAATCAGCCGCCAAAGCACGCAAACAGGAAAAAGAAGTCCTCCTCCCCCGCGGAGTCAAACTGCACATCAACCACTTCACCGACCTCACAGCCGCTGAGCTCTACGAGATCCTCAAAGCACGCTACGCAGTCTTCACCCTCGAGCAGCATATCATCTACCTCGATATGGATAATATCGACTATACCGCCACGCATATCTGCCTCCGCCGCAAGGCGCAGGTCATCGCCTACGCCCGCCTCTTCCACGATGCCGGTGATCCGCCCACCACGCTACGTATCGGACGAATGCTCACCACCGATCGCGGCAAAGGTTTCGGACGCTTCCTCATGCAGCAACTCATCGCCCAAGCCCAAAGCCAAGGTGCCACCACCTTGCAACTGCACGCCCAACTCCCTGCAGTCCCCTTCTACGAGCATTTCGGCTTCCAAACTGTCGGTGAACCCTTCCTCGAAGCCGACCTTCAACATATCCTTATGCAGCGAAACATATAACTCTGTTTGTCCAAAATTGCCCGAAATGATAAAAAAATGCAGAAAGTTGACAAAAAAGTGCGGAAATATTTGCAAATGTCAAAAATTTTTTGTAACTTTGTAGGCTTTTTATGAGGAGTGCCAGACAGTCGAAAGTCAAAAGTCGAAAGTCGAAAGCATTTCTATGGGTTTTTATGGGGCAAAAATTACCCAAAATTATCCAGAAATATTGCAGAAAAGACAAAAATCAAATATAATAACATGCAAAAACATATAGTAAGTTTTGTGGCGCTGGTGGTGCTGGCGCAAGGAGTGTGGGCAGCAGCGGGGAATAATCCCGTGACCCCACCGGCAAACATACCCGCCTACTGGGCTTCAGCAGACGGGAAGTCAGGAAGTGCATTGTGGTCGGCAGTCAGTGCTGCCACCAACGTGGGATTCAGTTCGATCGGCTACGGCAGTTTGTACGATGCGTACAAGAAGACCGATGTTTATCCGGCAGACTCGGTAGGCAAAGCCGGCAAAGTGTGGGATATGTACGGTGAGTGCGTATTTTCGTTCAGCAACACCTGCGGCAACTATAGCGGTGTATGCGACTGCTACAACCGCGAGCACTCGATACCGCAGAGTTGGTGGGGAGGCGGCACAAGCGGCATTGGCAACGATATATTCCACGTGCTCCCCACCGACGGCAAGGTGAACGGCGTACGCAGCAACTATGAGTATGGCGTAGTGAACGGCGGCACGAACTGGGTAGGCAACAAGTACGGCTCGGCAAGCAGCTGGTCAACCGACCGCAAGACGATAGCCTCGACTGCCGGCGAATCGGTGAACGGCAGCGGCAATGTGTTTGAACCAAAACCGCAATACAAAGGCGATATAGCCCGCGGATTGTTGGGAACGATAATAAAATGGCAGCAGTCGAACATCACGACAGGCAACAACTTCTTTAGCGGGAATTATACCGCTACAGGATATTTTGGTCTGACCAAGAAAGCTGTGGTACTGCTGATGAAATGGCACCGTGAAGACCCTGTGAGCCAGAAAGAGATCGACCGCAACAACGGTATACAGATCACTCAAGGCAACCGCAACCCGTTCATTGACTACCCATATTTAGCGGAGTACATATGGGGCGAGCACGCCGGTGAGACCGTGGATATGAGCCAGTTGATGGCTTCTTGCGATCCGGCGTTCGTTCCCGGCGTGAGCAGCGGTTGGCGCGGCGAGACGATCAATCCGCAGCCGGGCGAGCCCGTAGTGAAATACGGCGTGAACTGGTCGGTGAACGGCGATATAGAGCGTACGGATTCCGTGACTGAGAACGGAAAAGTCAGCGCACTGCCCGCAACGCCGGTAAGCTGCTCGAGCGAGAGTAACGTGTTTGCAGGTTGGAGCGATATGCCTATCAGCGGCACGCAAGACGAAGCACCGGAAGTGCTCTACACCAAGGTCGGCGATATACCCGCTATCACGGAGGACATAACGCTGTATGCCGTGTTTGCGAAAGAAGAGACAGACGCCAACGGCGCAACACCGGCATCGTACGTCTTCGATGCCGAGCATCAGGAAGGTTGGACGAACACTGCCAGCTTGAAAGGCTCATACTGGTTGCTGAACTCCAACGGCGAACTGATCTCGCCGGAGATCAATCTGGCAGGGCTGGAGTCCATTGCGATGACTATGCGTACGTACGGAGGCTCAAGTTTCAATACGGTGACCATCCACGCCAACAACCAACAGATAGGTTCGCTACAAGCCAAGAGCAACTCACTGGCAGAGCAGACTTGGACGAACACGCAAAGCCTCACGGGCAATGCCGCTATTCACTTCAAGGCTAACTATCAGTCGAATGGCGTAGGCTTCTCGGCTGTGACCATCAATGCCACCGGCAGCTCAACGACCTACAGCCGCTACATAACAAGCTGTCAGGGCACAACCGAAGTGATTGCGTTGCCCGCAGAGCAGGCTGCAAGGAAGATCATGGTTGGCGGAAGAATCTACATCCTGGTTGGTGAGCAGATGTACAATATGCAGGGGGAGAGGATTCGTTAGTCGAAAGACAAAAGACAAAAGACAAAAGACGAAAGACAAAAGACAAAAGTCGAAAGCAATGAGGAAGTATATTATAATAGGGTTGTGCGTGTTGGCGCAGATGGGTTGGGCGAACGTAGTGACCGGCGAGGCAGCTGTGCCGCAGGGATATTACAACGGCGTTGACAACAAAGGTAGCGCGGAGAGCATATTGAATGCGCTGAACTCGATCATCAATAACCACACGGTGATCTCGTACTCGGGTTTGGAGCCATACTACGAGCAGACGGATTTCTATGCCGACACGTTGTGGGACATGTACTCCACCTGCCGTTTCACGATGGCGGATGCCAACGTACCGCAGAAAGCCGTGTGCGACGGTTGGAACAAGGAACATGTGGTTTGTCAGTCGTGGTTGGGCAGTGGTCCGATGGTTTCGGACTTATACAACGTTTATCCGACGGATGCACGCATCAACAACCTGCGTTCGAATGATCCGTACGGCGTGGTGGGTTCGTTCAGCGGCTTCAGCAAAGACCCCGATCACCACGGTTTGGGCAAGTTAGGCTCGTCAACGACTGCCAACGTAGGCACGGTATATGAGCCGGACGACCAATATAAAGGCGACTTTGCGCGTACGTTCTTTTACATGGTAGCGCGCTACCGGAGCAACACGCTGAACAGCGGTAACGGCTCGAAGATGTTCACCTCGAACCCCACGAACCTGACGAGTTACAGTCTGTCGTTCCTGCTTGAATGGCACAGGAACGACCCTGTAAGCCAGAAAGAGATAGACAGGAACCAAGCCGTATATGGCATACAGCATAACCGCAACCCGTTCATTGATTACCCCGAGCTCGTGGAGTATATTTGGGGCAACAAGGTGGGGCAGACGGTTAATATAGCCAGCATGACTCCTACCTGCGACGGCGGCGGTTACACGCCGGGTGTGACGGTGAAGTACGGCGTTACGTGGTCGGTAAGCGGCACGTTGCTGCCTGTGGATTCGGTGATTGAGAACCGCGCAATAGCCACGATGCCCGCTACACCGCAAAGTTGCTCCACGGAGAGTGAGACGTTTATGGGCTGGACGGATGCAGCGATTGCCGGCACACAGGACGAAGCCCCCACCCCGCTCTACACGGCGTTGGCGGACTTCCCGGTAGTAACTGGCGACGTGACCTACTACGCGGTGTTTGCCCACGGCGAGCAAGGTGCGGAGGTTACACCGGCAGTCTATACCTACGACAGCGAGCATCAAGACGGCTGGACGAACAATGCGACATATACGACCTACTGGCTGCTTGACCAAGGCAAAGCCCTTGTATCGCCGGCAGTGGATCTGGCGGGATTGTCATCGATAGAGGTGAACATGCGTACGTACGGCGGCACGCAGTACTGCAACTTGGATGTGAAGGCCGGCGAGCAGCAAGTAGCCACGATCGTAGCCACGAACGGCAAGACGCTGAGCGACTACACGTGGACGAACAGCGCTTCGCTGAGCGGCACGTCGCCGCTGACGTTCAGTACGAACTACGGCTCCGGCAAAGGTATAGGCATTACGTCCGTAACTATCAACGCCACAGGCGCAGGTATCTCCTATAGCCGGTACATGACAAGCTGCCAAGACGTGACAGAAATAAGCACGCTGCCCGTAGAGGCACAGCCAAGGAAGATACTGATTAACGGACAACTGTACATCCAAGTGAATGGCAGATTGTTCAACGTGTTGGGAAATTAAACAATTAAAAATATGGATTATACAATGGAAGAGTCAACGTTTGTAGTTGACGAGAGCAGACGAGAAGTAGTAGGCGAATTGATGCGCGACGTGTATGTATGGATGGCAGGCGGCTTGGCGCTGACCGGCGTGATAGCCTGGGTGACAGCCAACAGCCCTGCATTGTTAGGTATGATTTTCGGCAACCCCGCAGCGATGTGGATACTGCTGATCGCCGAGTTGGGCTTGGTAATAGGCCTGAGTGCCGCGATTAACAAGATCAGTTTCCTGACCGCAGGAATCCTGTACACGATCTACTGCGCGCTGAACGGATTAGTACTGAGTTCGATTTTTCTGGTATATGAACTGGGCAGCATAGCTGAGATCTTCTTTGTGACCGCCGGTTCGTTTGCCGGCTTGGCATTCGTAGGCACAGTGACCAAGAAAGACCTGAGCAAAATGGGTACGTTCCTTATCATCGCGTTGTTCGGCTTGATCATCGCCTCGGTGGTAGGAATGATTCTGGGCAGACCGGATAGTATATGGATGTCGGTGATCGGCGTAGTGATCTTCGCGGGACTGACCGTGTATGATGCACAGAAGATCAGAATGCTTATGCTCAATCAGGAGACCGTGAACGAAGGGAACATGAAGTTGGCGCTGCTTGGCGCATTGTCGCTGTACCTGGATTTCATCAACCTGCTGCTCAGGCTGCTGAGTTTGTTCGGAAAGAAGAAATAACAATGGATTATATTGGTCAAAAATTACCCAAAATTAATCCAAAATTCAAAGAATAAATTAAAATACAAACAAAAATAAATTATGGCAGAAGAAAAAATTCCCGTAAACCTGTTAGCGGATTTTCCTCCTATCTCGGCACAGACATGGAAGGACAAGATCATCGCTGACTTGAAAGGCGCCGACTTCGACAAGAAGCTCGTGTGGCGCACACCGGAAGGCTTCAATGTACAGCCTTTCTACCGTCGTGAAGACCTGAAGGGTCTGAAAACGACTAATTCTGCTCCCGGACAATTCCCGTACGTCCGCGGAACACGTACAAACAACGAGTGGGATATCCGTCAGAACATCTGCGCTTGCCAGAATGCCCGCAAGGCTAATGCCAAGGCTCTGGAAGTTCTGAACAAAGGTATCAACTCTATCGGTTTCTGCTTGAGCAAGGAGAAACTGAATTACCACTTTATCAAGGTGCTGCTGCAAGACATCCGCATCGACATTATCCCTGTGAACTTCTCTATCTGCGCTTGCAAGGCTCCTGAGCTGGCGAACATCCTGGTTCGTTATATCGGCCGTGAGTACAAGGGCACGGACATGAAGCTGTTCCGCGGATCGATCAATGTGGATCCAATCAAGGCAATGCTGATCAAGGGCAAACCGCTGAGTCGTGAGCAAGTGAGCGAGAAGATCGCCGCCGTAGTGAAGGCCGCCAAGTCGCTGCCTAACTACCGCGTGGTGGCTGTTAACTCGGTTGTGCTGAACAACTCGGGTGCTTACGCCGCACAGGAGCTCGCTTACGCTCTGGCTTGGGGTGCTGAATACATGACGATGTTGACGGAAGCCGGTGTGCCTAACTACAAGGCTGCTAACGCCATCCGCTTCAACATGGGTATCGGCGGCAATTACTTTATGGAAATTGCCAAGTTCCGCGCAGCCCGTCTGCTGTGGGCAAAGATCGTAGAGGCATACAAAGCTCCGATCTTCACCACCGCCCTCAAGAACGCTGCGAAGATGAACGTGAGCGCCGAGACGAGCAAGTTCAACATGACCATCTTCGATGCGTATGTTAACCTGCTGCGTAGCCAGACGGAGACGATGAGTGCCGCACTGGCAGGCGTGGACGAGATTACCGTAACGCCGTTCGACGTAACTTACGAGAAGCCGACGGATTTTGCCGAGCGTATTGCCCGCAACCAGCAGTTGCTGCTCAAGGAAGAGGCTCACTTCGACAAGATCGTTGACCCCGCTGCCGGTTCGTACTACCTGGAGAACCTGACCGCATCGATCGCTGCCGAGGCTTGGAAGCAATTCTTAGGTATTCAGGAGCAAGGCGGTATGTATCAGATGGTAGCCGAAGGTAAGGTACAAGAGCATATCGCTACGAACCTGAAGGCACGTCTGGGCGACGTAGCCAAACGCAAAGAGATTCTGCTGGGCTCGAACCAGTTCCCGAACTTCACGGAGGTGGCTGCCAAGAAGATCAAGGCTAACGCCGGTGCTTGCAGCTCGATTTGTACCTGCAAAGATAAAGTCGAAAGTCAAAAGTCGAAAGTCGAAAGCCATTGCGGCTGTGACGGCAAGTGCGAGAATGCACTGCCTACCCTGCCTGTGGCTCGTGCTGCCGAGGAGTTTGAGACTCTGCGTCTGGAGACAGAGGCAAGCAAGAAACAACCTGTGGCATTCATGCTGACTATTGGTAACCTTGCGATGCGTATAGCACGTGCACAGTTCTCGTGCAACTTCCTTGCGTGCGCGGGATATAAGGTAATAGACAACAACGGCTTTAAGACCGTGGCTGAAGGTATCAAGGCTGCCAAGAAAGCCAAAGCCGATATCATCGTGCTCTGCTCGAGCGACGACGAGTATGCCGACTTCGCTCCGAAAGCATGGAAGATTCTGCAAAAGATGGACGAAGCAAAACGCCCGATGTTCATCGTGGCCGGTGCTCCCGCTTGCATGGAAGACTTGCAGAAGCTCGGCATAGAGAACTTCATCCATGTACGCGTCAACGTACTCGACACACTCAAAAAATTTAACGCCCAACTCCTTAAAAAGTAACAGCAATGAAACCGGATTTTAAGAAAATAGATATCAAACAGGTTTCAGCCTCCAAGGTGCTGGGACCGAACACAGCTGATTGGCAGACGCCGGAACTGATTGACGTTAAGCCGATCTATACCAAAGAAGATTTGCAAGGAATGGAACACTTGGATTACGTATCAGGTATTCCTCCGTTCCTGCGTGGCCCGTACAGTGCCATGTACCCCTTGCGCCCCTGGACGATTCGTCAGTATGCAGGTTTCTCTACCGCTGCTGAGTCGAATGCTTTCTATCGTCGAAACCTGGCTTCCGGTCAGAAAGGTCTGTCGGTAGCCTTCGACCTGCCGACGCACCGCGGCTACAATGCCGACAACATGCGTGTGGTAGGTGACGTAGGTAAAGCAGGCGTAAGTATCTGCTCGCTGGAAGATATGAAGGTATTGTTCGCCGGAATCCCCTTGAACAAAATGTCTGTATCCATGACCATGAACGGCGCCGTGCTGCCTATCCTGGCGTTCTACATCAACGCAGGTTTGGAGCAGGGAGCCAAGCTCGAAGAGATGGCCGGTACGATCCAGAACGATATCTTGAAAGAGTTCATGGTACGTAACACGTACATCTACCCACCGAAATTCTCGATGAAGATCATCGCCGACATCTTCGAGTACACCAGCCAGAACATGCCGAAGTTCAACAGCATCTCTATCTCGGGTTACCACATGCAAGAGGCCGGTGCCACCGCCGATATCGAGCTGGCATACACCCTCGCCGACGGTATGGAATACCTGCGTGCCGGTGTGAACGCCGGTATGGATGTGGATACGTTCGCTCCGCGTCTGTCGTTCTTCTGGGCAATCGGTATGAACCACTTCATGGAGATAGCTAAGATGCGTGCCGGACGTATGCTTTGGGCAAAGATTGTGAAGAGCTTCGGCGCCAAGAACCCGAAATCGATGGCTCTGCGTACGCACTGCCAGACATCAGGTTGGTCGCTGACTGAGCAAGATCCGTTCAACAACGTAGGTCGTACCTGTATCGAGGCAATGGGTGCTGCATTAGGTCATACACAGTCGCTGCACACCAACGCCTTGGACGAGGCCATCGCTCTGCCAACGGACTTCTCGGCACGTATCGCACGTAACACGCAGATCTATATCCAAGAGGAGACGAAGGTCTGCAAGGAGATCGACCCGTGGGGCGGCTCGTACTACGTAGAGGCACTGACCAAAGAGCTGATGGACAAGGCCTGGGCACATATCCAGGAGATCGAGAAGCTCGGCGGAATGGCTGCCGCTATCGAGACCGGTATTCCTAAGATGCGTATCGAGGAAGCCGCAGCCCGTACTCAGGCACGTATCGACTCGGGCAACCAGAAGATCATCGGCGTGAACGAGTACCGCCTTGAGCACGAAGACCCGATCGACATTCTCGAGATCGACAACACGGCCGTACGCGTAGAGCAGGTTGAGCGTCTGAAAGATCTTCGCGCTCATCGTGACGAGGCAGCCGTACAAGCCGCACTCGAAGAGATAACGAAGTCCGTACAGGCTTGGGCTGACGGCGGCAAGGGCGAGAACCTCCTGGCACTGGCAGTAAAAGCCGCAGGCTTACGCGCATCGCTCGGCGAGATCAGCGACGCTTGCGAGAAAGTAGTAGGACGTTATAAAGCAACCATTAGAACCATTTCAGGCGTGTACGCAGCAGGAACAAAGAACGACAGCGACTTCCAGGAAGCCAGCCGTCTGACGGCAGAGTTTGCCAAGAAAGAAGGTCGTCAACCCCGTATCATGATTGCGAAGATGGGTCAGGACGGTCATGACCGTGGAGCAAAAGTTGTAGCTACCGGTTATGCCGACTGCGGCTTTGACGTGGATATGGGTCCGTTGTTCCAAACGCCGGAAGAGGCAGCCAAGCAAGCTGTGGAGAACGACGTCCATGTACTGGGTGTCAGCTCGCTGGCAGCAGGTCACAAGACGCTGATCCCGCAGGTGATCGCCGAGCTCAAGAAGTTGGGGCGTGAGGATATACTCGTCACAGCCGGCGGTGTGATCCCCGCTCAGGACTACGACTTCCTGTACAAGGCCGGCGTAGCCGCCATCTTCGGCCCCGGAACACCGGTTGCCTACTCTGCCAAGGTGGTTATGCAACTGCTCATGCAAGAGTAAAACAATCTTTGTATGGAAGATAACAGATATATCGTATCAGCGCGCAAGTACCGTCCAACCACGTTCGAAAGCGTGGTTGGACAGCGTGCGCTGACAGAAACCCTGCGGAACTCGATCCGCCAAGGCAAGTTGGCGCATTCGTACCTGTTCTGCGGTCCGCGTGGTGTGGGTAAGACGACCTGTGCGCGCATCTTTGCCAAGACCATCAACTGCCTGAATCCCACGGGTACGCACGATGCATGCAACGCGTGTGAGTCGTGCGTGGCGTTCAACGAGCAACGTTCGTTCAACATCCACGAGCTGGATGCTGCATCGAACAACTCGGTAGATGATATCCGTAACCTGATCGACCAGGTGCGCATCCCGCCACAGATAGGCAAGTACAGCGTGTATATCATCGATGAGGTGCACATGCTCTCTGCCGGCGCGTTCAATGCCCTGTTGAAGACCCTGGAAGAGCCCCCGTCGTACGCCGTGTTCATCCTTGCCACGACGGAGAAGCACAAGGTGTTGCCAACCATCCTGAGTCGCTGCCAAGTATATGACTTCCAGCGTATTACGGTGGCTGATATCATCGCGCACTTGCAGTACGTAGCCAAGCAGGAAGGTATATCTGCTACCGAGGATGCGCTGAACGTCGTGGCTCAGAAAGCCGACGGCGGTATGCGCGATGCCTTGAGCATCTTCGACCAGCTCGTGGCATTCTGCGGCGATACGATCAGCTACGAGCAGGCAATAGAGGTACTGAACGTACTGGATACCGAATATTACTTCCGCCTGACGGATATGCTGCTCAAGAGCGATGTGAAAGGTGCACTACTGCTGCTCAACGATGTGCTTGCCAAAGGTTTTGATGCCGGCAACTTCATGAGCGGCTTGGCGCAACACTTGCGTGACGTGCTCGTGTCGCACGATGAGGCAACCATCCAACTTATCGAGACTTCGGATAGCATTCGTCAGCACTACAAGCAGCAAGCCGCCTACACGCCTGCCACATGGATCTTCCGTGCGCTGGGCGTGATAGTGGATAGCGAGGCTGCTTACCGCGTATCGAAAAACAAACGTCTGACGGTAGAGCTGATGCTTATTCGTCTGGCGACAATAGTCGAAAGTCAAAAGTCGAAAGTCGAAAGCACGCAGCCCATTGCTGCCCCGCAAGCGGCAGTAAGCACCCCGCGACCGGCAGTAAGCAGTCAGCCTGTTGCTCCGAAACCCGCTCCGCAACCTGCGCCACAGCCTGCACAACAAGCTGCACCTGCCACAGGCCAACTGCCGCAAATGCCGGCTATGCCCAATATGCCCTCTATGCCGGCTATGCCCAACTTTTCCGGCATAAGTAGCAGTCAGCCTACCGCGAGCAGCCAACAGCCCGTTGCAGTCAGCCAACAACCGCAACGTAACAACCCTTTTACAGCTGACCAACTTAACGGCGCATGGGTTGGTCTGAAAGCTATGTTCAAACATGAACAGCGCCTGGTAGCTATGCTCGATGCACATCGACCCGTGCTGATTGATGACCATACGGCACTCGTCACGTTTGTCAATCCTTGGCAGAAAGATGAGTTCAAGAAGTTCGGCAAACAAATAGCCGACACTTTGCGCGACAAACTGCAGAACGACAGGTTGCAGATTCGCATTGAGATTACCGAACAAGCCGCAACACGCAAGGCATATACCGCCGAGGAGAAATACCGCGTGCTGCAAGAGCAAAACCCCTATCTCGGGGAGTTTAAGAAACGATTTGATATGTTGCTGGAATAGACAATAGACAAAAGACAAAAGTCGAAAGTCGAAAGTCGAAAGTCGAAAGTCAAAAGCAAAAGAATTGTAGCATGAAACATATTTACGCAATTGTAACCCTGATAGTATCGATGAGTGTATCCGCCGCGACGACGCGTTTTGCGGTGCTGACCGATACGCATGTCAATGCTCCCGAAATTGTGATTGACACCCTGGTTGTACAAGATCCCGTGACACAGGAATACTCGTTGTCGTTTGTGGAGCGCGAAGTACCCGGAGAAGCGTTGCAGGCACTCAAACTGTGCACGGAAGATATACGTACTCAGCAGGTTGACTTCATCGTTCATACAGGCGACATGACCGAGAACGGCGATCTGGGAGCACTGTTGGCTGTGCGCGCCTTGCTCGATTCCACACATATCCCATACTACATCACATCGGGTAATCATGAGACGACCTGGAGCCGTTCGGCCTTGCAAGACCTGAAGACCGTATTCGACTCCGTACGCTTTGCGCAACATATCAACGGCATGCTGTTCCTGGGCATGAACAGTGGGCCGATTATGCGTATGTCGGACGGACACATCTCTCCAGCCGACACCCTGTGGGCAAGACAATGGCTGGACAGTCTGGGCAACGAGCCGACATTCGTCTTTACCCATTATCCCCTGCAAAGCGGGGATGTTGACAACTGGTACGATCTAACAGGTATCCTTCGCCAGTACAACACGCAGGTGATTATAGGCGGACATTATCATGTCAACAAACAATTGAAGGTCGATGGGTTGGATAACGTTCTCTGCCGTTCCTCGCTGCCGGACAAACAGGGCAAGACAGGCTACACGCTGGTGGAGGTGGATGGCTCCGAGATACGATTCATGGAGCGTTCGATAGCTATCAGCAGTAGCACAACAGAGCAGGAAGGCATTATGCTCAGCCGCGGCGAAGGAACTACGCATCCATGGTACACGCAACCTATGTCACGCCGCACGTATGCCGCTCCCGACCTTTCGCTCCTACCCTCCTACGCCGTTAACGACAACGATACGCTGTTCGTAGAGGCATGGAAAAGACAATTGCCTGTTAGTTTCTATGCATCGCCCGTGGAGATGTACGGACGTATCTATATCGGCGACGACAACGGCACGTTCTACGCCTTCGACCTGGATAATGGACGTATCCTGTGGCGCTACAAGACGTCGGCACGCATCGTGGGAACGGCGGCAGTAAAGGATGGTCGTGTAGTATTCGGAAGCGCCAACGGCACTATATATTGCCTGTCGGTGGACAACGGCAAACCGATCTGGCGGCAGAAACTCGGCAAACCTGTCACAGGCTCAATCACTATTGACGAAGGCAACGTGTATGTAGGCAGCTCGGATAGTTGCTTCTACGCCCTCAAACTGATGTCAGGCGCTCCCGTATGGACATATCGCGGATTTGGCAACTACTGCATAGCCAAGCCGCTCGTTTACAAGAAAAACATCTACGTCGGCGCGTGGGACAGTTACCTATACGCTCTGGACAAAAAGAACGGCAAACTGCTGTGGCGTTGGAACAACGGAAAGACAAATAGCAAGTTATCGCCTGCAGCCGTGTGGCCGTGTGCCGACGACAAACGCGTATATATCGCCGCACCCGACAGATACCTCACAGCCTTGAACGTGGATTCGGGAACAGTAAGCCTGCGTACCAACCGCTGGAAAGTGCGGGAATCGATAGGCATAAGTGATGATATCCTCTATGCCAAAACGATGCAGGATACGATCATCGCCATCGACCTGCGTACCGACGAACTGCTGTGGGCAACGAATTGCGGTTTCGGTTACGAGCACGCCCCCACGCAACTCATCGCCAAGGATAGTATCCTATACGTCACGACCAAGAACGGTTTGGTGATCGGTCTGGATGCCCTAACCGGCGAAATACGCTGGCGGCACAAGGTTGGCAACAGTCTACTCGGAACACCTTACCCGCTTAGCGCCGGCGAAGTGGTGGTAAGCAGCTCGGATGGCACAATAATGCTACTGAGAAAGATTGAGCCTACTCCACCGGCTGCTACGCCGCAACCCGTTGAAACCGAGGAAACCCTGGCAGCTAACGAAGTGAACGAAGAGGAACATAGCCATTTCCAGGTGATCTATGACCACGCCGGCACAGCTATCGACACCATATTCTTTCACTCGCGCGACACTCTACAAAAGTCCGTTTATCACGAAATACAACAACAATAAACCATGCGTATTGCTCTAACCACCGAACTGCCCAAGGAAGGCTTGACGCGCCTGAGTGCGCACGAGTTGTATGCCCCGCTCAGCGAGGCAGATGTACTCGTCAGCACGTTCGACAAGCCCGTGACGCGCGGGATGATTGAGTCAGCCCGGGCGCTAAAGCTGATTGCCAACTTCGGCGCAGGCTACAACAACATCGATTTGGAGGCTTGCCGCGAGCGTGGCATTCGCGTTACGAACACTCCGCAACCGGTCATCGAACCGACCGCCGAGTTGGCGTTTGCGCTAATGATTGACGTGGCACGGCGTGTGTCGGAGTTCGACCGCGCTATACGTAACGGCACAGGACAACCGATGGCTGTAATGAACAACCTCAGTCACTCGTTATATGGCAAAACATTGGGAATCATAGGCATGGGACGTATCGGGCAAAGCCTGGCACGTCGCGCCAAAGCAAGCGGTATGCAAATCATCTACCACAACCGCCATCGCCTAAGCGAAGAGATAGAGAACCGGTACGAGGCGCGTTACGTGGATTTTCAGACTGTGCTACAAGACAGTGACTTCGTAAGTCTGAACCTGCCCTACACGCCCGAGGTGCATCACTTGATAGGTCAGCAGGAGCTGGGCATGATGCGTCGCACGGCTTACCTTATCAATACCGCGCGCGGCGCGCACGTGGACGAGCAGGCACTCGTTCATGCTCTGCAGAACGGTATCATAGCCGGCGCGGCGATGGATGTGTATGAGCATGAGCCGCAGATCGCAAGCGAACTGCTCAGTTTGCCCAATGTGGTTCTTTCGCCTCACACGGGCACAGGCACATGGGAAGGACGAATAGCCATGTGCGAGAATGTGGCGGATAATATCCTCGCATTCATCAAACAAGAATATGACAAAATGAATATAGTACTATAAACCATGAATTATATTGACAGATTTCTGAAATACGTGTCGTTCTGCACCACGAGCGACGAGAACACGAACCTCACCCCCTCTACCCCCGGGCAGATGGAGTTTGCACGATACCTTGCCGACGAACTGCGCGAGATAGGCATGCAGGATGTACAGTTGGATAGCAACGGCTACATCATGGCAACACTGCCAGAGTCGAAAGTCGAAAGTCAAAAGTCGAAAGCCGCGCCTGTGATAGGACTCATTGCCCACATGGATACATCGCCCGACGCAAGCGGTAAGCATGTGCAGCCGAGGATAGTAAAGGATTATGACGGCAAGGATATCCTGCTCAACGAGGCAGAACAGATCATCCTCTCGCCGGAGAAGTATCCCGAACTGCTGCATTATGTGGGGCAAGACCTGATCGTTACGAACGGCAAGACCTTGCTTGGCGCGGACGACAAGGCAGGTATATGCGAGATCGTTACTGCCTGCGAGTACCTGATTAACCACCCCGAGATTCCGCACGGCAAGGTGCGCGTAGGTTTCACGCCCGACGAGGAGATAGGCCAAGGAGCAGATCACTTCGATGTCAAGGCGTTCGGCGCAGACTTTGCCTACACCATGGACGGCGGGGCGATCGGCGAACTGGAGTACGAGAACTTCAACGCCGCAGCCTGCACAATCAAGGTGCACGGCGTGAACGTTCATCCGGGTAGTGCCTACCACAAGATGCAGAACTCCATGCGTATCGCCTTCCAGATTGCCGTCATGCTGCCGCGTTGGGAGACGCCCGAGCACACACAGGGCTACGAGGGATTCTACCACCTGATAGGTATGCAAGGCACAGTGGAAGAGACGACGCTGACGTATATCATCCGCGATCATGACCGCGCACGCTTCGAGAGCCGTAAGCGCGAGCTGGAACACCTGGTGCGCAAGGTGAATCGCGAATACGGCGAAGGTACAGCTGAGATCAATCTTCGCGATCAGTACTACAACATGCGCGAGAAGATCGAACCGGTGATGCATGTGGTGGAACGCGCGAAAGACGCGATGACTGCTGTAGGCGTAACGCCCATCGTCAAACCGATACGTGGCGGCACAGATGGCGCACGACTCTCGTTCGAAGGACTGCCCTGCCCGAACATCTTCGCCGGAGGCGAGAACTTCCACAGCCGATTCGAGTACCTGCCTGTACAAAGCATGCAGGCGGCTATCAACGTAATACTGGAAATACTAAAAACAAAATAATACATGAAAACAACTCCTTATACCGACGTGCATATTGCACTCGGAGCCAAGATGGCAGAATTTGCCGGATTCTATATGCCTATCCAATACCCGACAGGCATCAATCAGGAACATATGATCGTTCGTGAAGGCGTAGGCGTGTTTGACGTGAGCCACATGGGCGAGTTTTGGGTTAAAGGCGAAAAGGCGCTGGACTTCCTGCAGTACATCACCACGAACGATGTAAGCAAACTCGAAGCCGGCAAAGCACAATACACCTGCATGCCCAACGGCCAAGGCGGCATAGTGGATGACCTGATCATCTACAAGTACTCGACGACGAAGTACCTGATGGTTGTTAATGCCGGAAATATCGATAAGGACTGGAACTGGGTGAACGAGCACAACACGTTTGGCGTGAGTCTGGAGAACGCTTCCGACAAATACGCTCAGCTTGCAGTACAAGGTCCGAAAGCCACGGAGATGCTGCAACTGCTCACGGATGCCGACCTGAGTTCCATACCCTATTACTCGTTCCGCGAGTGGTCGTTTGCAGGCGTGCAAGGCGTGCTGCTCAGTAACACCGGCTACACGGGCGCAGGAGGATTTGAGTTGTACTTCCCGAAGGAATATGCCATGCAGGTATGGAACGCTATCTTCGAGGTAGGCAAACCGTTCGGCGTAGCGCCTATCGGACTTGGAGCACGCGACTCGTTGCGCCTGGAGAAGTGGTATTGCTTGTACGGCCACGATATTGACGATACGACTTCGCCGCTTGAGGCAGGATTAGGCTGGATCACCAAGCTCGATGCCAAGGACTTCATCGACAAAGAATTCCTACAGAAGCAGAAAGCCGAAGGCGTAAAGCGCAAACTGGTGCACTTCGAGTGCGTAGACCGTGCTATACCGCGCAACGGCTACGACATCTGCAACGCCGAGGGCATAAAGATCGGTCACGTAACATCAGGCATCATGCTGCCTAACCGCAAGGTGGGTATAGGTATGGGTTATGTTATCGCACCCGAGGCAGTCAAGGGCAACACCATATACATCAAGATTCGCGAAAAATTGCAACCGGCGATGATTGTATAGGCCAAAAACGGGCTTGTAAGTGGCAGAAAATGCAACTACGCTATACGATTGTAAAAAAAATCGGCAAAATATTTGCAAATGTCAAAAATTTTTTGTAACTTTGCAGCCGTTTTTCGCGTTCGGCTACACAGTCGCACGGATTGCGTTGTGCGCAATAAAAGCGACGTGTGCCTTCGCTCTCCCCAAAACCTATCTGCGATAGTTTTCGGGGACCCCATACAAAACGAAAAAATATAAACTAAATTAACAATATGGCAACATTACAACGTATTCGCAACCATGGCGTATTCCTGCTGGTGATAGTAGGTTTGGCTATGCTTGCATTTATTCTTGGAGACGTCCTTAACTCCAGTAGCTCGTATTTCAACAAGAGTCGCGAGTATATTGGAGAGATTGAAGGACAGAAGATTCATTACACCGAGTACGAAAGTGCAGTAGAACAACTGACGGAAGTGTATAAGATTGAGTCGGGGCGCTCTGACTTCGATGAGGATATGCACGCACAGATCCGCAACCAGGTGTGGCAGATGTTGGTGGCTAAGTACACCCTGCAGGCACAAGGCAAGCTGATCGGTATGGATATCACATCTGACGAGTTATATGAACTCTGCGCAGGCGCTCATCCGCACCAGCTCATCACTTCGCGCCGTATGTTCGCTGACCAGAACGGACAATTCAACCGCTCATACCTGCTTAACTTCCTCCAGTCTGTAGAGATGGAGACCGAGAACCCCGAGCAGGCAGCTAACATCAAGCAGGCCAAGAACTATTGGCTGTACTGGGAGAACGCTGTTCGCCTGACGGCTATGCAAGAGAAGTATGTAGGTCTGATTCAGCATCTTGTAACCGCTAACAATCTTGACGCCAAGTATGCCGCTCAGGCTAAGCAGGCCAAGGTTAGCGTAGATTATGCTATGAAGCCCTACTACACCGTGGCTGACTCGCTGGTTAAGGTTAGCACGAACGATATCCGCAAGATCTACGACGAGCGCAAGCCTATGTACAAGCAGACTCCTAACCGCGACATCGCTTATGTAGCATTCCCCATCGTACCCAGCGAGGCTGACTACGAACTGGCTGAGAAAGCTATGCAGGCTATCGAGGAAGAGTTCCGCACCACCGAGGAGGTAGCAGTAGTTGTTAACAGCAACAGCGACGTTATGTACGACGGCCGCAACTATTCCGAGGCTACTATCCCCGCTGCTTACAAGGACTTTGCTTTCGCCAAGGGCGCAAAGAAAGGCGATTTCCTGCCGCTGAGCTACGATGCAGAGAGCCGCACGTTCCGCATGGCTCGCCTGATGGATTGCGGTTACAGCACGCCCGACTCCGTACAACTCAAGGGTATCGCTACCCAAGAGGGCGAGGAGGATCAGGACTATGGCTGGCTGACCGAGAACGATCTGCCGAAGAACATCGCCGAGCCGGCTTTCGCAGGTAAGAAAGGCACACGCTTCACCGTGAACCTGGGCATGGAAGACCGCACGTTCGAGATTACCGACCTTACCAAGGCTACGCCGAAGGTAAAAGTGGCTATCATGGAGCGCGAGGTTACTCCTTCCAGCAAGACCTACGCCGCTATCTACAACCAGGCTAACCAGTTCGTGGTTAACAACCCGAACGAGGAAGCTTTCCGCGCTGCTGCCGAGGAGGCTAAGATGGAGGTAGAGACCGCCAACAACCTGCAAAAGATGGGCAACAAGGTGGCTGACCTCAAGTCGAGCCGCGGCATCGTTCGCTGGGCATTCAACGCCAAGGAAGGTCAGGTTAGTGACGTATTTGAGTGTGGCGACAAGTACATCGTAGCCGTGCTGACAGCTTGCCACGACGGCGAGTACCGCGACTTCGAGGAGGTACAGGCTACCCTGCGTTACGAAGCTGTAAACCGCAAGAAAGCTGAGTATATCATCAAGGAGCTGGGTAAGGTTACTACGCTGCAAGAGGCTGCCGACAAGATGGGCACCGAGGTACGTCATATCGACGAACTGAAGGAGGACGCTTATCGCTTTGGTACAGAAGGCATGGAGCCCGCTGTTATAGGTACGGCTTTTGCTGCCGCTGCCGGCGAGGTATCGAAACCTGTCAAGGGCAACCAAGGCGTGTACGTACTCGTTCCGGGTACAGTAGATCGTCCGACTGCCGAGATCGATTACAAGGCTGAGATCGCCAACCTGAACGCACGCACAAGCTACTCGCTCCCCTACCAGCTAATCAACAGCCTGGAGGAGAACGCCGAGATCGTGGATAACCGCGCTACGTTCCAGTAATCAACACCCTATCAGCCAAGATTGGCTGATACATGATAAGAGGTCGCCATTTGGCGGCCTCTTATTGTATAAGCTAATCGATGCAGTTTATCATATCCGTTGGCAATGGAGCAATAGCGGTTTGTCGGCGATGCGGCAACCGATGATATAGTCGTCGCCGCCATCCTTTAGCCGCAGCTGTTTGCGTAGTGCATCAGCAGCCAGCACATAGTTGCGCGTCAGCACGTTCGTACGCGTACATACGCGTTGTACATCTTTTACGCGCGTATATACACCTACAATCTGCCACCAACGCCCGGGAAGATTCTGCTTTTGACTTTCGACTTTCTGCTTTTGACTTTCGACTTTCGACTTTCGACTATTTAAATATAAATGCGTATTTCTATCTGCTTTCAGCAAGCCGTAACGTGCACTCAACAGGCGGAAACACCCGGCTTTTAATAGCGCTGCGTCAGGTTCATAAACATATAACCCGTTGAGTGCGGATTCCACGGAACTGTCGGAAACAAAAGAGATATATTGCACCTCTGCCCCACTTTCCTCGTCCTGCGTGAACGAGAACACCTGCTCTCCCTCATCCGCTAACATAACGGCATAAACCTTTCCTGTTCCTTCCGACAATAGCAAAAGCTCTTTTACCTCGTTGTTCACGCTTACTACATAAATATCCCAACTGCCGCCAAGTTGTGCGACTGCCTGATGAAAATCAAGCATCGGCGACAACTTGAGCAGTACACGGATTGATTGTTCTGTACGGATCTCACGGATTATGTCGATTACATTCGGCGTGCAGTCTTCCAACAGGAAAACTTTGCCGCCATGATTGTCGCGGCGTGCCGGATCCATATATAGAACCATTGGCCTTTGGCTGTTAGCCATTAGCTGACTAAGTTGCGTGACATCGAACGGCTCTGCGTGGCAATGTATCTCCTTTCCTGCCAAGCGGAAATTTTGCTCAGCAATAACTGCAAGCTCGCTGTTTTGCTCGAAGTAATGCGTCTCTTGCGCCTGTTCGCTCATAAAGAACGTATCAACGCCATAGCCGCCTGTCCCATCGATCAATAGGATTTCTGACTGCTGTTTTCTGATATCTCCCAACACTTGCGCCTTGAATCGGGCTGTTCGTTCGCTGCTGCATTGCTCCAGATTCAGTCGCGGCGGATACTGCCAGCCTTCCATCTGCGCAAAGCTCGGCAGTTTGTCTTTCGTTCGTTGCCTGCCGTCAATCTGTTGCAAACAAAAACGGAAATCGCTATCCGAGAGCATCGGATAGCGTTTCCGTTGCAACGCCAACTGCGTTACATCCGCCTGCTGATTGTCAACTATAAACTGCCTCAGCATGGCTTCTTGCTTTCGACTTTTGACTTTCGACTTTCGACTAATCAGTACGTCATGACAATACGGAAATCCATCTTGTCAGGAGCAAGGCTCGTATTCACCTCGTACTCGAAATCGGAGTCACGCACCTCAATCTGTACCCATCCTACGCCGTACACAAAGTCCACCGTGCGGGTGTAGAAATACGCTTGACCTTGGTTGTCAACCTCCTCAATATGAATCACATAAGGCAGCGAGTGTTGAATCAGCTCGTTGTTCTCCTTCATGAAGATGTAACCGTTCACATTGCCGTCGGTAAATACGTAACTCGTCAAAGCAGGCACGTCGAACTTGGCATAGAAATAGTTGTTGTCTGCAAAGTTCGAGTAGTCCCATTGCGTCACGCTCAGGTCAGCAATCTTCCAGTTCATGCCCTCACCTTGAGGACCTTGAGGGCCTTGCGGACCTTGAGGACCGCGACACGCACTCAGCATTATCACGCCGAGCATCAATATTAGAATCTTTTTCATAATTCTTGCCATTTTTCGCAATTTGGCGCAAAGTTACAAAAAAAAATCCATATTTGCAAATATTTGCAACAGTTTTGTCTATTTTTTGCATAATATTGCACTTTTTGCCCGCTACATGCATCTTTTTTTACCAAAATATTTGCAAATGTCATTTTTTTTTCGTACCTTTGCATCCGCAAAGGTTAAAAGACAAATGTAAGAAAACATACTAAGTATAAATTTGTATGGACGACTATCGTTTTATAGATATTGACCACGAGCCGACTGATGAACAGTTGGCACAACTCATGCATGAGGTTGCTGTGGAAGCCAAAGAACGGCACGATAAGGCACATGCTGCCTATTTTGCGCATATAAGACAAATGGCACACGCTATATGAGAAAACCTGTTCTGATAGTAATCTGCGGCCCGAATGGTTCAGGCAAGACTTCGACTACTCGTTTGGTTATCAAGCATGCCTGGGCGGAACAATGTTTGCCAAGAAATATGTCGAATCATTCCCACAATGGACTGAAACGATACTAGAAGCAGTTCAATAATTCGTCGCTTGCCGACGCTAACAGCAATATAGCTGACCTCAGCAGCATAAAAAAGTGAGGACATAATGAAAAAGCGTTTACACGCTTGTAATCTGATTTCTCGAAATGTAGGAAGTTGAGAGATTAGTTATTCAGAAAGCAAGTTAGTAGATGCTCACGAGTGTACAACTCGCCCACACTAATGGATTGCCATATCCTTTAGTGTGTTGGCGGATATATACACGGCGCGAGTAACTATTGTTTCTGATAACTAAGGCATTTCCTACAGCCTCGAGAAACGGATAACAATCAGTTATTCGCGTTTTTTGTATTTACATGTTTATGAAAAACAAAGTTATTTTTTTGTTAGTTATTTTAAATGTGCTGTTATTTGCTACAGTAACATATTTGGCAATTCACACTGGGTACATTAAAAGGAATTTTATTCGATTAGGAATAATATCGCCGCCACAAGATAGTGTACTTCCTATGGATTATTGGTGTATTCAAGGCTGGACAAATACTTTAGAGAAACTCAATATACAAGCTGATATTGTGTTCTTCGGCAATTCCATAACATGTGGTAGTTCCTTCCATGATTATTTTCCAGACAAGAAAATAATCAATTTAGGGTACCCTGGCGACAATATCAAAGGAATGCTATATAGAATAGACATGCTTAAAGCTGTAAAGCCACATAAATGTTTTATTATGGCAGGTATTAATGATTCATGGCGACCAAAAGAAGAGATTATAACACAATATAGGGATCTAATAATCCAATTAAAATATGAAATGCCAAAAGTTCAATTTTACATTGAAAGTATTCTCCCTGTTAATAGTTGTCGTTTCGAAAATTATTGCAATAACACAAAAATAGCAGAAATAAATATAGAGTTAGCAAGAATAGCCACAGAATTTGATTGTCCTTACATTGATTTATATACTTTATACATAGACGAGTTTAGTGAGCTTCCCATGTCGCTTTCTCCAGACGGGGTCCACTTGTTCCATGATAGTTATGATAGATGGGCGGATATTATCCGACCATATATTTATCAATAATCCAACTAATTGATATCATAGTACCCCTGTACGATTAGTCGTCAGCAGGAAGATTTACATGTTTTTATTGTGATAGCGACAATTGACAATCCATCAAAACGAATCAAGAAGTATCAGCGGCAATGACCGCTGATACTTCTTTTGCAATCTTTCTGAAAATAAATGGATTATAAGATTTTATTAGTTAAACTCCTAAATCCCCCGCGATTTTGATGCTACATTCACTATATGAACATCGCCATCAATACAGGCAAAAGGCGGGTCTGCTCGTCATGAGATAGGTCTTTCGTGTACAATAGAATGCGATCGCCTATTCGCGATGAATACTTCTCACAGAAGGCATCCAATGAAGCATGAGACTTGTGAGAAGACGACTTCACTTCAATCGGAACAATTTTGTTTCCTCGTGAAAGAAGGAAATCTATTTCGTAATTATGCTTCTCATCTTTCGGGAATGTATAATAGAATAACTTGTTTCCGCCTGCTGCCAACATTTGCGCGACAACATTTTCGTACAAGTATCCCAAATTGATATCCAATTTGTCGCTCAGCAACTTATTGTACAAGACATTCTCTGTATAATCCTTATCCCAGAAAGCAAGCGTTATGAACAATCCCGTATCGGCAGTAAATATCTTATATCGGCTATCGTCTCGTGATAGCGACAAACCCACATTCGGATCATTCGAGTGATACACCACGTTCACGGTTTTGCTATCCTCAAGCGCTTTGATCAGTTCGATAAGTTTGTCTTCTTCTACTGACCCGATAGCGTTATACGGCACAAAACGAGTGCTTGTGCGAGCCAGTTGTCCGGGAATAGACATAAACAGTTTGCTGATGCGCCCGGTGGGATCGATCTTCAGAAAATCATCTTCATACAATTTAAGAATTCTACGTTTTTCATCATCGACTTTCTGTAGATTGTTTGTATCCAAATAGGCATTCACGGCTTGCGGCATGCCGCCTACCAGCATATACAAACGGAACTCACGCATCTTTGTACGAAACGCAGCGCCCAAAGGCAAACGTTTCTCATAGAATGTGCGCAAAAGAGGAATAGTAGCCGTGTCGCCCAACGCCCAACGGAACTCCTCATAATCCATCGGATACATCGTAACCCTATCCTCCTCGCTCGGGATTGTTATGTCCTTTGTGTTTTGTTTGATGCTGATTAGCGAACCCGTTTCTATATAATCAAACCGACCGTCTTTCACCAAATACTTTATGGCTTGTCGCGCCAGCGGACACTTCTGTACCTCATCAAAAATAATAACTGACTTGCGCGGAACAAGGGTGACATGATACGTAGCTTGCAGCGCAAGAAAGATGTAATCCAAGTCAACCAGGCTCTCAAAAAGTGCCTTCGTCTCTTTGGATGCCTCGTTAAAGTCTATCAACAGATACGACTCGTATTCGCGTTTTGCAAACTCCTCAACTATGGTGGATTTACCAACACGACGTGCCCCCTCAACCAACATGGCTGTTTTGCCGTTACTCTCTTGCTTCCAGGCAAGCAGTTTGTCATACAATTTGCGCTTGAATATTCGCTCCATAATTTCCACATTTATGAAAAACGCTGCAAAGTTACAAAAAATAAATGAATTATGCAAATTTTTTTGCAAAAAAATTAAATCCCCCGCGATTTTTTTTGCCATTTTGCCGAAATCCCCCGCGATTTTTTTTGCCATTTTACCGAAATCCCCCGCGATTTTTTTTGCCATTTTACCGAAATCCCCCGCGATTTTTGCAGTTCAAGTGTCTTCATTTCTGTACTAATAGCACGCCAATGCATGTAGGTTTATCTTGGTTTTTGTTTTATTCAGTTAACACAATTGAACAAAAAGCAAAAAGTATTTGCAAATATCAAATATTTTTTGTATCTTTGCACTCGCAAACGGTTTCCGCAACTCAACCAGCCGCAATCCCTTTAAAATAACGGCTTGCAAGCTGGTTTTATTAGGCTATTAACACGCGATTAACATGTGATTAACACGTGATTCAATTCACAACGCAACAACCAACTTTACATAATCAACTCAAAATCATAACAATATGGCAAGAGTCACATATAACAAACTCGTCGAAGAAGTTCACGGAGCAACTGCTCCCGGAGAGATTCATCGCCAAAAACGCTTTCGCGATGCACGCGGCAAAATTATCGGTTACGCAAAAGCAGAAAAATTCGACGTTAAACATCCCCGCAATTGGAAGAGAACTCCGGCAAGAAAAGACGAGCTCGTCAACCAGAAGTCATGGGGCAAATCGTGCTTTTTTACAGAAGCGCTCCTCAAGACCGATGCCGGCTGCGACTACCTCCAACAGCGTTTCACAGCCCAGCTTCCCTCTACGCGCGGCTCACACCCCGATCCCCTTGCCTCAATCGATTCCCACACCAAATCCGCCAAGCGTTACATCCGCTTCGACGCCTATTGCCGTGCCATTATCCGTAATCTCCTCAAGCTTACCGATTGCCTCACTCCCGGCCAAGCCCTCCAAGCACTCCAACAACACGAATAAATAGCATTCTTATTCCCCCGTATGTCTATCTATACCACAAAAAAACAGCGCACCTCATTTGAGATGCGCTGTTTCTGTATCAGCCAAGTTTGGCTGATCGCTCCACGAGGGATAGATTACTTCTCGTCCTCAACTGCTGCTTGAGCGGCGGCGAGGCGAGCGATAGGTACGCGGAACGGCGAGCAAGAAGCGTAGTTCATGCCTACGCGTGCGCAGAACTTAACAGATGAAGGTTCACCACCGTGCTCGCCGCAGATACCTGTACGGAGTGCGGGACGAACGGCACGCCCCTTCTCTACTGCCATCTTGATGAGCTGGCCTACACCATGCTGGTCAAGAACCTGGAACGGGTCAACCTTCAAGATCTTCTTCTCAAGATATGCCGGCAAGAACGAAGCGATATCGTCACGGCTGTAACCGAAGGTCATCTGGGTGAGGTCGTTGGTACCGAATGAGAAGTATTGAGCCTCGGTAGCGATACGGTCAGCGGTCAGGGCTGCACGCGGGATCTCGATCATCGTACCGATCTCGAACTCTACCTCGATGCCATACTCAGCAAATACTTCCTTGGCAACCTTTTGGATGATCTCTTTCTGCTGCTTGAACTCGTACAAGATACCAATCAGCGGAACCATGATCTCAGGCATAGGATCGTGGCCTTCCTTCTTCAGCTCGCAAGCAGCCGACAAGATAGCGCGGGTCTGCATAGCGGTAATCTCAGGGAAGGTGATACCCAGACGGCAACCACGGTGACCGAGCATCGGGTTGTTCTCGGCAAGCGACTCAACACGGCGTTGGATCTCCTCAACGCTGACGCCCATCTCTTGAGCCATCACCTTCTGACCAGCGAGATCATGGGGTACGAACTCATGCAACGGCGGGTCGAGCAGACGGATATTTACAGGCAGTCCGTCCATTGCCAACAGGATACCCTTGAAGTCAGCTTTCTGGTACGGCAGCAGTTTAGCCAATGCTTTCTCGCGACCTTCGCTGTCCTTGGCAAGAATCATCTCACGCATAGCTATGATCTTCTTGTCGTCAAAGAACATGTGCTCGGTACGGGTCAGACCGATACCCTTGGCACCAAAGGCGCGAGCAACCTCGGCATCGTGCGGGGTGTCGGCGTTGGTACGAACCTGCAGGTGCGTATATTTGTCGCACAGATCCATCAGAGCCTTGAAGTCGCCGCTAAGTTCGGCAGCCTTGGTAGGAATCTCGCCGGCATAAACTTGACCTGTCGAACCGTTGAGAGAGATGTAGTCACCCTCCTTATAGGTAACGCCCTCGATAGTAACGGTCTTAGCTTTGTAGTCCACGATGATAGCGCCGGCGCCTGATACGCAGCACTTACCCATACCGCGTGCTACCACGGCAGCGTGCGAGGTCATACCGCCACGAGCGGTAAGGATACCCTCGGCAGCCGACATACCTGCGAGGTCCTCAGGAGAGGTCTCGATACGAACCATGATCACCTTGTGACCGTCCTTGTGCCACTCCTGAGCGTCGTCTGCGTGGAAGACGATCTGACCACAGGCTGCACCCGGAGAAGCGGGCAGACCTTGGGTGATAACTTTGGCTTTCTTCAGTGCATCCTTGTCAAATACAGGGTGCAGCAGCTCGTCGAGCTTCTGCGGCTCGCAGCGCATGATAGCCTCTTTCTCGCTAATCACACCTTCGCGAACAAGATCCATAGCGATCTTTACCATAGCCGTACCCGTACGTTTGCCGTTACGGGTCTGCAGGAACCAGAGCTTGCCCTCTTGTACGGTGAACTCCATATCCTGCATATCGCGGTAGTGATCCTCCAGTTTCTGCTGAATAGTGTTCAGTTCTGCGTAGAGCTCCGGCATAGCCTCTTCCATCGAAGGATACTTGCTTGCACGCTCCTCCTCGCTGATGCCCTGGAGTTTCGCCCAACGGCGGCTGCCCTCGAGGGTGATCTGCTGCGGAGTACGGATACCTGCTACAACGTCCTCGCCCTGTGCGTTAACCAGGTACTCACCGTTGAACAGGTTCTCACCGGTAGCTGCGTCACGGCTGAAGCAAACGCCCGTAGCCGAGGTCTCGCCCATGTTACCGAATACCATCGCCATAACCGAAACGGCTGTACCCCACTCGTCAGGAATTCCTTCCATCTTACGGTAGAGGATAGCACGCTCGTTCATCCAGCTGCGGAATACAGCGCAGATAGCGCCCCAGAGTTGCTCGATAGGATCGGTCGGGAAGTCCTTGCCGGTCTGCTCTTTGATAGCGGTCTTGAAGCGGGCTACAAGGAGCTTGAGCTCATCAACGTTGAGGTCTTTGTCCAACTTGATATGACGGATCTCTTTTACCTCGTCGATGATCTTCTCGAACGGATCGATGTCGGTTTTGTTAACGGGCTTCATGCCAAGCACTACGTCGCCGTACATCTGTACGAAACGACGATACGAGTCATAAACGAAGTGCGGGTTCTGAGTTTTCTCGCACATACCCTCAGCTACGGTATCGTTCAAACCAAGGTTGAGGATGGTATCCATCATACCCGGCATAGAGGCGCGTGCGCCCGAACGAACAGAAACCAACAGAGGATTCTTCGGATCTCCGAACTTGCAGTTCATGAGGTTCTCGATGTGCTTAACGGCTGCAAGTACGTCGTCGTTCAGAAGCTCCATAATCTTCTCCTGACCTACTTCGTAGTACTCGTTGCAGACATCGGTAGTGATGGTGAATCCCGGGGGAACAGGTACTCCCACAAGGTTCATCTCAGCGCAGTTGGCGCCTTTACCACCCAGTTGCTCACGCATTTGGGCATTACCTTCGGCCTTACCGTTACCAAAGGTGTAAACACGTTTTTTGTTGTCCATGAGATTTTCTTTTATTTTGATTTTTGTTATTAATTTTACGTTTTTCCGGCATAGACACACGACGAAAAAATGCATGCCCATGCAATTCGGCTACAAAGTTACAAAAAATATTTCAAATTTCCAAATATTTTGCAAAGAAAAAATGCAGTTTGCCCACAAAAGTGAAAAATTTTACAGAAATAGCAAAAAAAACGTCAAATGATTTGCAAAAATGAAAAATTTTTCGTACCTTTGTAGGCTAAAAGTGAACGAACGCATTTTTTTCTTTACGAAATTAACGGATATTACGATATGAAACGACAATTGTTTGCAATCATCTGCGGTACAATGTTGCTTATGCCGGCTCAGTTGCTGGCATGGGGGCAGAAGGGTCATCGAATTATTGCCGAGGTAGCTTATCATTATTTAAGCGCAGGTACGCGCACAAAGGTAGATAAGGTATTGGGGCAGAAACATGGCATGGTGTATGTGGCAAACTGGGCAGATGAGATTAAGAGCGATACGATCTATCCCGAGTCGATAGCCGACGGTTGGCATTTCCAGGACTTAGGCGCAGGCTTGACGGATGAGCAGGTGATAGCCATGATGACGGATTACCCGAAGGAAGGCGGCAATCTGTATCGCGCCACGGACAGTATTCGTGCTCTACTAAAGAAAGACCCGAATAACCGTCTCGCGCTTACGTTCATTGTGCACCTGGAGGGCGACAGGTACTGCCCCATGCACTTCGGACATTTGGAGGATTATGGCGGCAACAAGATCAAGATGAAATGGTTCGGCAGCAATACCAACCTGCACAGCGTGTGGGACGGCAAGTTGATCGACTCACAGGGATACAGTTATACGGAATACGCTGCTTTCCTGATAGATGCGTACGACAGCAAGCGCAAAGAGCTGCTCAAGCGCTCCGAAGAGGATCTGATGGTTGAGACGTACCACCTGACCTCGGACATCTACAACTATCAGGATACGTTCAACGGCAACACATACCACTATATCTACCATTTCCATCAAGCGATGGAGTGGCAGCTGTACAAAGCCGGCGTACGGTTGGCTATGTTGCTCGAGGATATTTTTTGATTTGCACGACTTATTGCAAACACTACCATGCGGGATTTTACGCTACAAAGATACGAACGACTGTTGCGGGCATTGGAAGAGGCAGAGTACACCTTTCTGCCGTTTGGCGAGTATTGTGTGCTCAAGCAGAGCGGCAAGTTGCCAGAGAAATACGTGATGATGCGTCACGATGTGGATAAACGTCCGTGGTTCTCGGTCAAGATGGCTGAGTTGGAAGCCTTGCACGGGGTGAAAACCTCGTATTACTTCCGCATCGGCAAAGAGAGCAACCAGCCCGAGTGCATCAAGCGCATAGCGCAGTTGGGGCACGAGATAGGATACCACTACGAGGACATGTCGCTATGCAAGGGCGACCACGAAAAGGCGTACGAGCATTTCAAGAACGCGCTGGAGTACTTCCGCCAGTTCTATCCGGTACGCACCTGTTGCATGCACGGCGCTCCGATGTCGAAATACGACAGTCGCGCATTGTGGGAGAAATACAACTACCGCGACCTGCAACTGATCGGCGAACCGTACTACGATGTGGATTTTGACCACGTATTCTACCTCACGGACACCGGCAGGTGCTGGGACGGTTTTCAGTTCAGCCTGCGCGACAAAGTGCCGCAACAGGAAGAGTGGAACAAGAAAGGTTGGCATTATCATTATACCAAGGAGGTGATCTGGGCAATCGAAGATATGCGGCTGCCCAAAGCCGTGATGATTACCACCCACCCCCAACGCTGGACGGATAGCAAGTTTGCGTGGTGGAAAGAGCTGATCATGCAGAACATCAAGAACATGGTTAAATCGGTATGGAGGAGGTAAAATCGATACTGTCGCGTATATGGACGGATATAAACATTTGGTTGATATCCGGCGTGCTATGTATCTTGTGGCGTGTGGCGGCTGACAAGAGTTCAATCCTTGTGTACGTCTGGCTGTTCGTGGCGATGATGGTGGTGTGGCTGCTGCTCGGTCTGTTTACCGGCAGGTATCATCGCTCCTACAAGACGATGGATCTGTGGCAAGAGATCGTTTGGATGCTCCTTACTGCTGCGGTAGAGTTTGTGCTGGTTTTCTGGACTGAGCGCGATACGCTGGCATTATTTAACCTGTCGGCTGTAGTGGCCGGCTGGATGGTGGGCATCGTGGCAGTAATGAGTTTCATCTGCATCCTGGCCAAGCACTACTGGAAATACGCGCAGAACATGGATGTGCCGGCCATGGAGATTGAGAAACGCAGCAAGGCAGAAGTAACGCGCAAGGACGAGCCCCGTAGCGAACAATCCATCGAAGCCATCCATCAATCCGTACTGTCCATCACTACCGAGGAAGATTACAGGATGTTGTATGAGAAAGCACACCTCAACTCCCGCCAGACGAAGATCGTGGCTAACCGTGACCGATTCAGTTTCTTGCAGATTCCCGATTACCAGTATCTGACCCTGGTGGACTTGACGCTGCTCAACGACGCCAAAGGCATCAACCGGCGCTTCTGCATCGTGAATCAGAAACTGCCCGACAACGGACGATACGTCTGCTGCTATCGCCCGCAGGAATATATGAAGCAGAAGATCCTCAAAAAATACTTCTTCCCCCTGAACTGGGTAGTTTATTTCTTCTACTTCTGGCACAAACGCGTCGTGCCGCGGCTCTCGCTCTCCTCACGATTGTACTACGACATCACGAAAGGCAAGAAACGAATGCTCTCAAAAACCGAGGTGTTCGGACGCTTGTACTACTGCGGCTTTGAGGTGGATGAGGTTGTGCCGATGGGACATATCGAGTACGTGTTTGCCCACCGCAAGATGCAACCCTACCCGCAGCAGCAGCTCAAGCTCTATGGCCCGCTTATCAAGTTGCCGCGCATATGCAAGGACGGAGAGATACGTTTCTTTTACAAGTTCCGCACCATGCATCCCTATGCCGAGTATATTCAGGATGTGGTATTCGACGAGCAAGGTGGCATGAACATAGCCGATAAGGCGGATGGCGATTGGCGCATATCCTCCTGGGGACGTATCATGCGCAAGTATTGGCTCGACGAGCTGCCTATGCTCTTCAACTGGCTGAAAGGCGATGTGAAGCTGGTGGGCGTTCGTCCGCTCTCGCAAAGCATGTTCAACAAGTACCCCAAAGCCCTGCAAGAGAAACGTATCCTTGCCAAGCCCGGATTGATTCCGCCGTTCTATATCGACCACCCGAAAACCTTCGAGGAACTTTTTGCCAGCGAGGACAAGTATCTGGATGAGTACCTCGCCCACCCCATACGCACGGATTTTAAATACTTCTTCCTGACGATACACTCCATATTGTTCAAGCGGATGCATAGCGCGTAGGAGGAAGGTGAAAGGTGAAAAGTGAAAGGTGAAAAGTGAAAAATGAAAGATAGATTTGCATTAGTTACAGGCTCCAGTAGCGGTATAGGCTACGAATATGCACGGCAATTGGCGGGTAAAGGCTACCCGCTGATTATGGTTAGTAATGAAGAGAAGATTACCGATTGCGCCAAACAACTGAGCGAGACCTATGGCATCACGGCTCACGGCTTGGTCAGGAACCTCGGCACAGCCGATGCGGCACGCGAGTTGTACGATTACTGCCATGCGCAAGGTTGGGAGGTGGAAGTATTGGTGAACAATGCCGGCGTGTATCACGACAAGGATATACTGGACGATAGCGAGGCCTTCACGCAACTCATCATCCAACTGCATATGACCACTCCCGCTATGCTGTGTTACCTCTTCGGGCAAGATATGGTAGCAAGAGGCGAAGGATATATGCTGAACATGTGTTCGATTACCGCCAACATCGCCGGACAACGCCTGGGCACCTATGGTAGCACCAAAGCCTTCCTGGCAAGTTTCACCCGCGCGCTACATATAGAGTTGAAACAGAAAGGCGTACGCGTCACAGCCGTTCATCCTGGCGCTGTGGATACAGGCTTGTACAGCATCCCCGCTTGGGTGATGAAAGGCGGCAGAGCATTAGGTATAGTCGTCTCGCCCCAATACCTCGCCAAACGCGGATTACGCGCCATGTTCCACGGCAGGTCAAAGATCACAGTCCCCTTCGTTTACAGTAAGATTCTGCTCTTACTCATCGCCTTGGCACCTACCTGTCTGCTGCGCCTCATCCGTCGCCTCGGCTGGTTCTAAGCCGACACAGGCTTACGCATTCAGTTGTGGGATAATACGCCTGAGCTGCGTTTCGACAGTAGCAGCTATGAGGTTGTGTCCTTGCTCGGACGGATGTATGCCATCCACGCACAGGAAAGGCAAATAATCACGGTTGTGAAGGAACGGAGTGGTAATATCCAGCACAGGTACTCGCTCCTGATAGCCGATCTGATATACAGCCAGACTGTACATATCGTGGTAGTTGCGGATGCGTTCCTCTTGTCCGCCAAGCCACGAAAGGACATTTCCGCGATCGTGCTCGCCCATGTTACGCGTTACAAAGTCATAGAACCGATGGTAATCGATTAGCGGCAAGGTCATGAGGATAGGTTGGCTGCCCAGTTGGCGGATACGCGCGATAAGATCGCGGTACATCTGGCGGAAGGTGGGCAACTCGGTCATGGGATAATGGCTCTCGAGCGGATCGGAAGCTATATCCGTCCAGCAGAAATCGGAGTCGTTGCCGCCAAACTCCACAAGCGTTATATCGCTTTGAGCAATCTGATCGGCGTGTTGCTCGGCAATCTGAGCACCACGCGAGATAGTACAACCCATACGACCGTAATTATCTATATCCACATTCAGGTTCTCTGCACATTGGTTGACGAAGCAATCCGGCAGAATCGAGTAACGTTCACCGTCAAAGATTACACCTTTGGTAATCGAATCGCCCAGAGCGACAAGTTTCTTAATAGTATTCATAATTGTTGTTTTAGATTTTGTTCAACATAAAGTATTCCATTTTCCGGCTTTCGGCATCGCCATCTTTCGATATTTACGCTTGCCTTTACTCCGAAAAACGATGCAAAATTACTACATTTTTTTGACATATGCAAGTAAGTGGGATATATTGGCATGATTTTTGATGAAATTAGGGTGTTTGTACACTAAATCGGAAATATAGGGACGAAAAAGGGGATTTCCGGATTTCGTCACATCGCAAAAACGGTAAAAAAACAGGCAGAAATTGCAAGAATAGATGACAAATATCCCTAAGAAGATACTAAGTATTCCGTCGCTATTGTCGCACGTGTTGGCAATACCGGCGTTTTTGTTATTTTTTGTATTGATCTATAGTCCGGGTTGGATAGTTGAGATGCTGGATATGAATGCGGGGCGACATACATTCAACCTGCTGATGGTAATGTGTATCGTGTTGGGCGTGCTGTGCGCGTCGCGCATACCCGTCACGAGCGTGCGCAGGTATTTAAAGAATTTTACGTGGCTCAGATATATCCTGTGGTGTCTGGCTGAGATAGGTGCCATGGCGGCATTTGTAGCATTGTATCTGACACTAAGCGGCAAGCAATGGAATCCTGAAGGCGGTTGGTCGTACTTCGCCACATGGGGGTGGTCGGCTGCCTTGGTGGGCAGTATAGTGATCTACCCCTACCTGCTGCTCAACTTCCTGTTCACGGTGCTGGAGAAACCCGAAGAGCAACTGTCGGAAGAGGAGTTGGTACGGTTCACCGACAACTTGCAGCAACTGAAACTGGTAGTTACCGCATCGGCAATCGTTTATATTGAGGCGGCAACGAACTACGTAATTATCAAGTATATGGAAGGCCATCGCGTGAAGGATTACCAGTTACGCAACACGATGAAGACCCTGGAGCCGCTGCTGCAGAAACATGGTATCATCCGCTGCCAACGTTCGTTCTTTATCAACCCGCGTCATGTGACCGCACTGCGCAAGGATAAGGAGGGATTGATACTTGCCGAACTGGATGTTCCGGATGTAAAGAACATACCTGTGTCACCTAATTACTACGACAATCTGAGCAAGATGCTATGAGTGAGATTAATACATCGGCATATCCGTTGCTGCCGGCTTTGGCAGTCGACGCTGCGTGTTCCGGTAATCCCGGAGTGATGGAGTTCCGCGGGGTGATAGCCGACACCGGCACCGAGGTGTTCCATCGCGGACCGTTTCCGCAGGGGACGAACAACATCGGCGAGTTCCTTGCATTGGTGCTCGGCTTGGCGTATCTGAAAACACACAACCTGCCGTGGAACCTCTATACCGACTCCGTTACGGCACTCGCCTGGCTGCGTCAGCGCAAGTGTAAGACCAAACTGCCACGTACGCCGCAGAACGAACCGCTGTTCCAGATGGTAGCCAAAGCCGAAGCTTGGCTACGCGCCAACACCT
This sequence comes from uncultured Bacteroidales bacterium, assembly GCA_902798965.1. Taxonomy (GTDB): domain Bacteria; phylum Bacteroidota; class Bacteroidia; order Bacteroidales; family Paludibacteraceae; genus Colicola. The sequence continues at coordinate 37,960 of CADBYS010000017.1, forward strand.
ACACAACACGCATATACAAGTGGGATACAGAGCGTTGGGGCGAGATACCCGCAGATTTTGGGCGAAAAGGTTAACACACGACTAATCCACAAAAGCCATGATATACATACATATTCCGTTTTGCTACTCGAGGTGTTCGTATTGCGCGTTCTTCTCCACAACGATGTTGGAGATGAGGAGCCTGTATGTGGATGCCCTGCTGAAAGAATATGCCATGCGGCAGGATTATTTGCCTAAAGGCAAAAAGATTCGTACTATCTATCTGGGAGGCGGTACGCCATCGCAACTGAGCAACAAAGATTTGGCACGATTATTGCACGTATTGCCCGTAGATGAAGCGGAAGAAGTAACCATCGAAGCCAACCCTTCGGATATGACCGAAGCCAAACTCAAAGCATGGCGGGAGATGGGCATCAACCGGCTGAGCATCGGCATTCAATCGTTCGACGAAGGGATGTTGGCTTGGCTCAACCGTCGTCACGGCAGCAAGCAGGCTCTGAAGGTGGTAAAATTGGCGCAAGACTTGGGATACGATAACATAAGCATCGACCTGATGTATGCCCTGCCCTACCAGACCATGGACAAGTGGAAGGCGGATATCGAAACGGCCATCGGACTCGGCGTGCAGCATATATCCACCTATTGTCTGAGTTATGAGCCGGGTACGCCCCTATACAACTTGAGAGAGAAAGGTCTCGCTCGCGAGACGGACGAAGAGTTGGCAAATGAGATGTATGCCTACCTCTGCGAGCGGCTCAAGCAGGCAGGCTACGTACACTACGAAGTAAGTAACTTCGCATTGCCGGGTTTCGAGAGCAAGCATAACAGCCGCTATTGGGACGGAACACCGTACTTGGGCTTGGGCGCGGGCGCTCACTCCTACGATGGTACGTCGCGGCAATGGAACATCGACAACCTCAAAAAGTATCTTCGCGATATCATGAACGGCAAGGTGCCCTTCAAGCGCGAGAAACTGACTGCCACGCAGCAATACAACGAACAAGTGATGCTCGGGCTACGCACATCCCGAGGCATCGAGGCTACCGACGAACTGCTGCAGAAAGCGCAACCCTACCTCGCCACAGGCAAGTTGCGCGTGGAGGACGGAAAGATTATTGCCACCTTGGATGGCATCAATATACTGAATACGATAATAACCGATTTGATGCGGGAATAAGATAGACTGCTACGCTGAAAGAAAAAAGACCGCTTCGCTAAAAGAAAAAAGCCTATAATGTAATAGCGTTGCAAGGTAAATAGGCTTTTATCTTTTCTCTTTGAGTGAGTGAAACGAACGGTCTTTCGACTTAAAAATAATACAACAATGAATAGGAAAGTAAAGTTTCTGTTATGGTTCTGGGGCTTGTTTGCAGCAGGCATACTGGCCTTGTACCTGATATTTGTAGGTATCGTCCACGGATGGGTGGGATATCTGCCTCCGCTGGATGAGTTGCAAAACCCGAAGAACACCTATGCTTCTGAGATCTTCACGGAGGATATGGTGAGCATGGGGCGCTACTATATCAAGGAGAACCGCGTAGGCGTAAAATACACCGACCTTAGTCCGTACGTGATTGATGCGCTCATTGCTACCGAGGATGCCCGCTTCTACGAGCATACGGGTGTGGATTTCAAGGCCTTGTTCCGTGCCGTACTCAAGCTCGGCAAGGCAGGCGGCGGCTCTACGCTTACCCAGCAGCTGGCCAAGCAGATATGGTCGCCGCGGGCGAACAACTTCTTTGAGCGCGCCTTGCAGAAACCCATCGAGTGGGTCATCGCCACAGAGTTGGAACGCTTGTACTCCAAGGACGAGATTCTGCTCATGTACCTCAATCAGTTCGACTTTCTGTACAACGCCGTGGGCATACAGTCGGCTTCGTACGTGTATTTCTACACCACTCCGTCGGACTTGAAGCTGGAGCAGGCAGCCATGCTCGTAGGTATGCTCAAGAATCCCTCGCTATACAATCCTATTCGTCACCCGCAGCGTGCGCTCAACCGCCGCAACACCGTGCTGTCGCAGATGGTAAAGTACGAGAAAATTACTGAACAGGAATACGACTCGCTGTCTGTTCTACCGCTGGAAGTGAAGTACCACTCCGTGGATCACAAGCAGGGCTTGGCACCTTACTTCCGCGAGTACCTGCGCCTCATGCTGACCGCCAAAGAGCCGAAGGAAAGCAACTACTCCGAGTGGAACCACCTGCAATATGAGATTGATCATAAGGAGTGGGAAACGAACCCGTTGTACGGTTTCTGCCAAAAGAACACCAAACCCGACGGTAGCCATTACGACCTGTATCAGGATGGCTTGCGCATCTACACTACGCTCGACTCGCGCATGCAGCAATATGCCGAAGAGGCGGTAAGCGAGCACATGCAGGATCTGCAGCAACGTTTCTTTAAGGAGAAGAAAGGCAAGTCGTATGCGCCATTCTCCAAAGACCTGAGCAAGGAGGAGATCGACGGCATCATGACGCGCTCGATGAAGCAGACCGACCGCTACCGTGCACTCAAGCGCCAAGGCAAGTCGGAAGCAGAGATTCAGGAGATCTTCAACACACCTGTGCCCATACAGATCTTCTCCTACGACGGCATGATTGACACCACTCTTTCGCCTTTGGATTCCGTACGTTGGAACAAGTATTTCCTGCGTTGCGGATTTATGTCGATGGACCCTCACTCGGGTCACGTCAAGGCATACGTAGGCGGACCTAATTTCCGCCAGTTCCAGTACGATATGGTTACCTTAGGTCGCCGCCAGGTAGGTTCCACCGTCAAGCCTTACCTCTACACGCTGGCTATGGACGAAGGCATGTGGCCATGTGATAAGACGATCAATGACTCCGTAACGCTTGTTGACGGCAATGGCGTAAGCTGGACTCCGCGCGACGAGCATACCAAGAACCAGGGCGATACCGTAACGCTGAACTGGGGACTGCAGCAGTCGTCGAACTGGATATCTGCCTACCTCATGTCGCTCTATACACCCAACCAGCTCGTGCGTCTGATGCGTTCGTTCGGCATCCAAGGGCAACTCGACCCTGTCGTATCCATCTGTCTCGGACCGTGCGAGGTGAGCGTAAAAGAGATGGTGGACGCTTATACCACCTATCCCAACCACGGCATACGTATCGATCCGCTCTATGTCACCCGCATCGAGGACAAGCAGGGCAATATCATCGCCTCGTTCCAGCCGCGCCAACGCGAGATTATCTCCGAGCTGACCTCGTACAAGATGATCTACATGCTGCGCAACGTGCTCGATCACGGCACAGGCGTGCGCGCGCGTTTCAAATATGGATTGAAGATGCCTGCCGGCGGCAAGACCGGAACCACGCAGAACAACTCCGACGGTTGGTTCGTGGGCTTCACGCCCTCGCTGGTTAGCGGCTGCTGGGTTGGTGGCGAAGACCGCGCCATCCACTTCGACCGCATGTCCGACGGCCAGGGTGCATCCATGGCGCTGCCTATCTGGGCACTGTACATGAAAAAGGTTCTCGCGGACGAGAACCTCCCATATGACGAAACCGAAGATTTCGATGTTCCGGCTACCTTCGATCCGGAAGCCGGATGCAGGTAAGTATTCTGTTCAATATCTCAATTATAACAGGTGTATGGAAGAACGATTTATTGTAACTATCGGACGTGAGTTTGGTACCGGAGGACGACAGATTGCCAGCGAGTTGGCAGAACTATTAGGCGTCAAACTGTACGATCGTCAGATCTTGGATACACTCAAAGACCACTACCTGATGAGCCAAGAGCAGATTGATTACGTCAAATCCATTAAACCCCGCTGGTGGTACGAGCCGGTATCGGCTGACATGTACCGCGACGAGGAGTTTATTGTTCGTTCACTGGCTCATAAGGAATCGTGCGTGCTGCTCGGTCGTACAGGATTTCACATCTTCCGGGATGATCCGCGTGCATTCAAGGTGTTTCTGATGGCTGATCGTGCGTTCCGCCTCGACAAAGTGGCTCGCAGACTCAGTATCAGCGAAGAAGAAGCAGATGTTCTAATCAACAAAGTGGATAAAGCACGAGAGAACTTCACCAAAACATTCAGCGGCAATACCCGTTACGATGCACATAACTATGACCTTGTGCTGAATGTCACGGGTTTGGAGCCGACTGCCATAGCACAGTTCATCGCACAATGCGTACGACAAAAGTTAGGATTATAAAACCTCTTTTCACCTACACAGAGTTGAACTGAACAATCAATGGTCTATGATAGACAAAATGGTCTTCATAGCTTATTCCGCCTTGCGGCCATCAATGGTGTAACGTGTTCCGTCCTTCAAGATATACATCGTCCCGTTGTCGATAACCTTTGTCGCAGCGGGACGAAGTGTTACTTGCTCCACAGGCGTTCCTTCGGATACATAGATGTCGAAGTTGTCACCTTGGAGAACAAGGTTAAAGCCTTCCGGAGCCTCGTACTCGCTACGACTCGAACCCATGCGCAGAAATACTTTGCCGCGATGGCCTATGATGGTAGCTTTGTACTTGTTGCTCAAGCCTGTTTCGTCCTCCACTTTCGACTCGGAGTGTATACCTGCCTGCTTGCGGATGGCGATGAGCTGCTTGATCTCGTTGGGGTACGTGTACCAATGCGGCCAGAACACACAAGGCACACCGGGCATCATCAGCAGATAGGCGTTCGCCTCAACAATCTGACGTTTCTTTTGGCTGATGTTCGTGTTGTCACCCAGGAACTCCTGTCCGTTCGAACGGCGGAACGTATCGTGGTTGTCGATGAACGTCACTTGGTATTTCGACAAGCCTTTGTTACGCAGACTCGGGTTTTTCAGATTGCTGTACGATGAACCGCCGTTCCACGAGTTGAACTTGTACTTGAGCGGGAAGTCGAACGCCAGGGTATTGTAGTTCGTGGCTTTCAGGTGGTTGGTAATTGTGCTCAAGTCCGACCAGCACTCCGATACCGAGAAGAACGGCTGCGAGGCCAGGTTGTACTTCGACAGATACTGACCGGCATAACCCAAGGTCATGTCGTAGCGGAAACCGTCGAAGCCGATGGTATTGATCAGCCATTGCGTATAGGCCTTGCACATGTCCTGAACATAGGTGTTGCTGTGGTCAAGGTCGCGGCAACCGGCATCGTTCGTACCTGTATCCGCACCGCCCTTCTCCAGGTTACGACTGTCCGAACTGCTGTCGGTAAAGCACTCGTCACCCGAGCAGATATACTTAGATGATATCTGGTAAGTACCGTACGAGCCGAAGTTATTCGAGTAGAAGTTCTTTGCCCAACCGTTGCTGCTGTCAAAGTGGTTGATCACCACGTCGGCAAGCACCTTGCAGCCGTAGCTGTGCAGTTTGCCGAGCAGCTCGAGCAGTTTTTCTTTTGTTCCCCAATCCGAGTCAAGGTTCGAGTACTGCTTGGTGTAGTATCCTACTCCACCGCCCTTACCCGAGGGTGGCATCCATACCACGTCGAAGGTCTTACCTATCTCCTCGGCCATAGGGAGCAGGTCAATGTATTTCGTGCGCGAGAAGGTAGTTTTTTGTTGCGATTCCCAGTAGAACGCTTGCAGCATCACGCCTTCGTATTCAGCCGGCACGCCTACTGCTCCCACCTCACTCGGGTCGGGTTCTTCCTCACCTATCGAGCCTTCCACACAGATCTTCGAGCCATCATAAGTGATGGTGATGTCCTGTGCCTCGCTCAGCTGAAACACGATATTATCCGGTGTGCTGCAGGTGATGTTCGAGCACGATTGCGAGAACTTGCTGGCAGCCAGCCACTGCGAGCCGGTGGTTACCTTAAACTGGTAACTGCCTACAGGCACATTCTCGAAGGTCTTGGAATACACACCATTGCCTTGTGCTTCCATCGGGCTGCCGTTCACTACCCACGACTTACCGTCACACCAGGGGTTACCGGCGGTGCCATTACCTGCTACATAGTACGCTGCCGTCATCTGCATCGAAAGCAGCACACCGAACAAAAAGATAAAAAACTTACGCATAATATATTGTATTTACTATTTTACTATTGGGTTTACTATTTAGGAATCGAACAAAGCCTATTTGGGTACAAAGGTAATAAAAAATATTGACATTTGCAAATCTTAAAGGATTTTTTTTTGCAAAATGCCAATATTTTTGCAATATTTATGCAAAACGCGCTAAATATTCACACGTGAAGGGTCATTATTTCTCGAAAGTTCGTGGTGTATTCGGGGCTTTTCTGTCCTACCTCATACAATTTTTGCTTTCCCTGCATGAATACAGCTTGCCGCACGGTGTTCTTCCCGAAATGGGCATTGACCTTATCAATAGCTTGCTGCAGACGATTGTCGCGTTCGCGATTGCGCTCGTCGAAGAGTTGCAGCTGCGTGTTGGCTGCCGGCTCTATACCCATCAGTATCACTCCGGCACGTTTGTAGGGCACATTATCCTGCCATCCGCTGCGTACGACCTGCAGCAGCCGTTCGAGCATCTCGCCCGTATTAGCAACAGGCTGCACGAATGTGACGGTTTGGCTTATTGCCGGCAGATCCTCATTGTTAAAGCGCGACGCGTGGGCGAACACGACCATCTGTCTGCATACCGAGTGCTGCTTGCGCAACTTCAGCGCTGCATTAGCGCAGAACTCCGACATAGCCTGCTCCAGCAATGCCCGTTCCGTCACCGGGTGCGCAAATGTGCGGCTGTACGTGATGGTCTGTTTCATCGGCTGCTCACGCGTCTCCACACACGCATCTCCGTTCAGCTCGCGCCAAACCTCCCAGCCCGCCTTGTGCAACAGGTTGCGCGCAAACAGTTCGCTGTGTTCGGCAAAGTCCAAAGCTGTCTTTATGCCGGCCTGGTGCAACTTGGCAGCCGACTGACGCCCTATGCCCCACACCTCCTCTATCGGATACAACGCCAAGGCTTTGCGGCGTTTCTCCTCGCTGTCGATGATGCATACGCCATAGTATTTTTCGTAATGCTTGGCAAAGTCTGCTGCCACCTTGCACAGCGTTTTGGTAGGAGCTATGCCAAGCGACAACGGCACACCTATGCCCCTCAGCACCTCCTCGCGGATAGCACGGCACGTACGGATCAACTCCTCGCTGCTTGTCAGATGCGACATATCCAGGAATGCCTCATCAATCGAATATTGCATCAGATCATCCGTATAGCGGCTCAGGATGCGCATGATACGCGAACTCAGATCGCCGTACAAGGCAAAGTTCGAGGAGAAATGTACGATACCGTATTTCCGTACCTCGTTCTGAATCTGATAGAACGGCACACCCATCTTTATGCCCAGGCGCTTCACCTCATTGCTGCGTGCAACAACACACCCGTCATTGCCCGACAGGACAACAACGGGTTTGTCGCGTAAGTCAGGGCGGAACACACGTTCGCAACTGACAAAGAAGTTATTGCAGTCGGCTAAAGCGAACATACCTCAGCCGCGGAATACGAAGTACACTGCCAGAATCATAAAGAAAGCCGCCGCCACATGATTCCACTTCACTTGCATGTGGAAGGCAAGCACCGAGAATACGATGAACACCGAGAGGGTGATCACCTCCTGAATAATCTTTAGTTGCATCAGGTTGAACGGTCCGCCGTTGCCCATGAATCCCAGGCGGTTGGCGGGCACCTGCAGGCAGTACTCGAAGAACGCTATGCCCCAACTGATCAGGATGACGCCAATCAGCGGCAGGTGCTGAAACCATTTCATCTCAGCCATCTTCAAGTGGCCGTACCAAGCCAGCGTCATGAATACGTTGGAGCAGATAAGCAGCAAGATTGTATATACGCTTTTCATAATTTACTCTTTTTCTGCTGCTCAATGCTCTTGTGAGCCTTCTGCTCCAGGCGGGCAATCTCGCGTTGGATATTGGCAGGGATCTTCTCGCCATCGCGCAGCACACACTCGTGGCACTTCATCTCCTTCGAGTACATTCGTCCTACGCAGTAGTTCGAGCGGTTGCAGCCGGCGTGGTAATGCGGGTCGGCCTTCACATGATTAGCGAAATCCGGATCCTTGATCAGCACGTGAGCAATCTGGAACAGTTCGAAACCTTCGTCCATGATCTGCTGACAGTTATCACCACTCTGCACGCCGCCGACGTATATCAATGTAGGCTGTTCGCCATTCTCATTGCTCAGCGCCTCCTGGAAGCGCTTGGCTTGCGGCATAAAGTACAGTTCCTTGAAGGGAACGGTAGGCGTCATGATATCGCCTACGAACGGTATATGCAGCGCGGCCTTGAGCCACCACAGATCTTTCATCGACATGTAGTGCGCCAGCGTCTTGATAGGCATAGCGCCGCCCAGGATGGTCATCGGCGAACGGCTGACCGTACCGCCCGACAGCACGATGCCATGCACCTTGTGCTTGGCTATCTCCTTGGCTACGCGGATGCCTTCCTCAATGTCTGAGCCGTGCCAGCAGTCGTCCCACATGTTCGTCTTCACAATCACCGCCATATCGTCCTTGGCGTGCAGCATAACCTCGTCGAGCACCTCGTTCATGAAGCGTACGCGGTTCTCAAAGCTGCCGCCGTACTCGTCGTGGCGGTGGTTGGTACGCGGACTGATGAACTGCGAGATCAGATATGCATGTCCCGCATGGATCTCCACGCAATCGAAGCCTGCCTCACGGCAGAAATCCACTGCCTCGCCGAACTTCTTTACCAGCGCCTTGATCTCGCTCACCTTTAGGCGGCGATGGATAGTGGGGCTGTACAGGTTGAAGCCGGTGTCGGCACTCACGGGTATGCAATGGCACGTGCTGTAGTGCGTCATGTTACCGCAGTGACCAAGTTGTATACTCGCCTTGGCACCCTCGGCATGCACGGCATCCGTCAGTTTCTTTAGTCCCGGCAAAGCCTCCGGACGGACATACAACTGCCCGTCGAAACTCACGCCGCTCAGATCCACGGCACAGTAAGCTACCGTAGTCATACCTACGCCGCCGTGAGCCACGCTCACATGGTAGTCATGCAACATCTGCGAGGGCACATTGCCCGTACACATATTCTCAAAGGCTGCGGAACGAATGATTCTGTTCCGCAGCGTTATTGGGCCTAATTTATATGGCGTAAAAAGTTTATTTTCCATTTAATAAATGAAAGGAATTATTCGTTTAAGTTTCTTGCGGTCGAACTCGTCGGGGAACTCCTTCTCGTAGCGCAAGTAGATGGAGTTGGCACGCGGCACGAGGTTGCAGCAGCTGAACCAGAAGAACAACGCTCCTGCCCACGACCACGTCAGAATAGCAAAGCCCAGCCACTCGGTTATCTCGCCGAAGTAATTGGCAGAGGTAACGAAGCGGTACATACCTTTCTTGGGCAGATAATGGTTGGTGTCACCCGGCTGGCGCAAGTGGCGGATCACATAATCGGAGTGCAGGTTGATGATGAATCCCAAGATGAAGATCACCGTACCGATGATGAACCGCGGATCGGATACCCAGCTGGCATGATACGGACTATATACCGGCGCAATATGGAACAGCCAATAGCCCTGCACGTATCCGTTAATCAGGTTCCAGGCAACAGACAATCCCATGATTACGATAGGCATCTTACTCTGCCCGCGCATCAGCATCGGGAAGATGAACGAGCGCTGGAAATAGTGCATCTCGAACAATAGGAAGAACAGCAGGTACGGGATCTGCCCGCGAACAGGCGATATACCCCACAGGTAAATCATTGCAATGAATACCGGCACTTCCATCAGGAACCAACCTACCTTGTTGTTGATAGCGGGTCCCCACTTCTCGGTACGCATCTTGCCGTAACCGGCATCTACGAAATATAACGACACAAACACCACGAAGCCTACCAGCCCCATGACGAACAGGAAGTTATAAAAGAATTCTACTGAGTTCAGATGTTCCATATCTTTTGAGCTTTCAGTTTTCAGCTGTCTGCAATCAGTTATCAGCGATCAGCAATCAGCTGTCGGCATATATGCCGAAAAAAGCATACAAAGTTACAACAATTTTTTCGTATTTGCAAGCCTTAGGCTTGTAAATTGTCATCAAAGGGGAGATTTTCTTGTTTTTGACAAACAAACAAGCCAACCACGATAAGTGCAATACCCAGCCACTTGCCTAAAGGCAACTCCTCGCCGAAGAACGCGAGCATGATCAGGGCGGTAAATACCGGTCGCACATTATTGAACGCATTCGCCTCGGTCACGCCGATCTGACGCACCGTGTAGCAGAACAAGATAAATGCAATCACCGACGAGCATATGCCCAGATACCCTATGGCTGCCAGCGCTTCCTCGGGGTTAGATGCCAACAGGAATCCTTGCGTAAAGCAAGCTTTCCCCTCCACGATTGCCCACAGGGGATAGAAGAACAACAGCGATATCAGTTGGTCGTAGAAGACGATCGACAGCGGCGAGTAATGCTCGGGAATCTTCCTGAGCACTATCGTATAGAACACCGCCGAACAAACCGCCAGGAACGCCAACGGAATACCTATCGGGTTGCCAAGTTCGAAACTATCCGAACCGATCAGCACCAGCAACAGCATTCCCACCGTAGATACCACAATACCAATTATATGGTACTTCGTCACCCGCTCGCGCAAGATCAGCAAAGCCAGCCACGGGGCAATGACCGGTGCGGTGGACAGCAGCGCCTCGGCAATCGTCGGCGACGAGAGCGAACGGTAGCAGAACGTCTCGAAAATAAAATACAGAACAGGCTGCATCGTACCCGCCAACAGGAAGATAGGTATATCCTTCTTACGAATCAGCTGCAAAGCCAGCAGCGAACCGCCCTCACGCGGGTATCGACGCTCATGACTGCGAACCAGCAGACCCACGCTCAGCATAACCAGGATGGCTATCGTGAAGCGGATGATCATTAGCGTGAACGGACGGACATACAGCAACGACTGCTGAACGGCTATGCCCGAGCCCGCCCAAATCAACATCGCCAAAATAACGGCTATATACGGTACAATTCTGCGCATATTCAAAAAAAATCACACAAAGTTACGGAAATATTTGCAAATTTGCAAAATTTTTTGTATCTTTGTAGCGTTTTTTGAAAAATTCGTCATTTTTGAAATTTCAAATCTTCAAATCATATGAAAGACACCGAACTTTTTGACCTCATCCGCCGCGAGCGTGAGCGTCAGACCAAAGGTATCGAACTCATCGCGAGTGAGAACTACGTTTCCGACCAGGTATTAGCCGCCATGGGCAGCGTGTTGACCAACAAATACGCCGAGGGCTATCCGGCACACCGCTACTACGGTGGTTGCGAGGTAGTGGACGAAGTGGAGGAGCTGGCACGCATACGCCTCAAGAAACTATATGATGCCGCGTACGTCAACGTGCAGCCGCACTCGGGGGCACAGGCGAACATGGCAGTATTCATGGCTTGCCTCAAGCCCGGCGACACCTTCATGGGGCTTAACCTCAGTCATGGCGGGCATCTCAGCCACGGCTCGGCGGTTAACTTCTCGGGCTTGGTTTTCAATGCCATAGGCTACGACCTGAACGAAGCTACAGGTATGGTCGATTACGATGACCTGGAGCGCAAGGCACGCGAGCACAAACCCAAACTCATCATCGCCGGAGCCAGCGCCTACAGCCGCGAGTGGGATTACGAGCGCATCCGCAAGGTGGCTGACGAGATAGGCGCCATCTTCATGGTCGATATGGCTCACCCTGCCGGACTGATCGCCGCAGGTCTGCTCAAGAACCCGCTCCGCTACGCACATATCGTAACCAGCACCACGCACAAGACGCTGCGCGGACCGCGCGGAGGAATCATACTGCTTGGCGAAGATTTCCCCAACCCCTGGGGCAAGACCACTCCGAAAGGCGAGATAAAGATGATGTCCGCCCTACTCGACTCTGCCGTGTTCCCGGGCACGCAAGGCGGACCGCTCGAGCACGTGATTGCCGCCAAAGCCGTAGCATTCGGCGAGGCGCTGCAACCCGAGTTCAAGACCTACCAGCAACAGGTCAAGACCAACGCGGCAGTGATGGCTCAAGCGTTTGTACAGAAAGGATATAAGGTGATCAGCGGCGGTACCGACAACCACTCCATGCTTATCGACCTGCGCACCAAGTATCCCGACCTCACCGGCAAGAAAGCCGAGCAGGCACTCGTAGCAGCCGACCTGACCACCAACAAGAACATGGTGCCCTTCGACAGCCGCAGCGCCTTCCAGACATCCGGTCTTCGATTCGGCACGCCCGCCATCACCACGCGCGGACTGAAAGAGGACAAGATGCCGTGGATCGTGGAGCTGATCGACCGCGTACTCTCTGCTCCTGACGACGAGCAGGTCATCGCTGCCGTACGCCGCGAGGTGAATGCCGAGATGATTAACTATCCGCTATTTGCCTGGTAAGAATGAAAGCGTTGAAACGATCGCAACTGTGTTGCTTGCTCTTGCTGCTCAGCAACCTCTTGTACGCTCAATCGGATTCATACCGCTATCTACCGTTTCAATCCACCTCCACCATGCGAGGCACCGGGTCTCATTGGGCTTCGATTGTTACCAAACAAACAATCGAGCCCGATGAATCAACGCCCGGCGAACCGATGCGAATCATAGGACTCCGCAGAAACAGCCCGTTCGACGGAGCGGGGACGATCACAGACTTCGACAATCCTTTACAACCCGGAACATCGGTTCCGGTGGGAGACAGTGCGCCGGCAATGACCTTGCTGGCGCTTGTCTTTATCGTGATCAAGCGTCTCAAATCTCTCCGGACGGACAAATGATATTGTATTGGTTTTAGAAGGGATATCCGATGCCGAAGTTCAGGCGTAAGCCATCGAGCACGGAAGGTATATTGTAATAGGTAGTGATAGGTTTCTCATAGTCGGGATTACCCTTCTTGTCGTAGCGGTAGGTCTGATACGGAGCGTGGATGCCTACGCCCAGGTCAAGGCGAACCACCAGCCCGTCGATATCCAAACGCAAACCCGCACCGGTGCCAAGCGCAATCTGGTTGGCAAAATCGGGATTGTTGATGATGCCGTCGTACAGATCAGTCTTGAGATCCAATCGCTCCTTATAATCGTCTATCCCCGCACCCCTGAATATTTCATCGCTCGAGTACCAGTTCCATACATTGCCGGCATCCACGAAGGCTGCGCCGAACAGCTTCCACACGATCGGGAAACGCAGTTCGAAGTTCGCCTCGAGCTTCACGTCACCGGCGTGGAAGAAGTTCTGGTTGTACTTGGGGGAATAGAAGTTTCCCGGTCCGTATGCGTACGGTGCCGAACCCCTCAGGCTGTTCGGACCACCGGCATAGAACGCTTCGGACAGCGGCGAGAACAGGGAGTTGCCTACAGGGATATTCGAGCCGGCATACAGGCGCGTGGCTACACACACCTTGTCGGTGAAGTTGAACTTGTTACGCAGCTCGGCGGTGAGCTTCACGAATTGGTTGAACGATTTGTTACCTATCGGCTTATCTGTGTCGTCCCACTTGTAGCGCGTGCCGTCGCTCTTCTTGCCGAACACGCAATACAGGGCATTGATCAGGTTGCCCGACTCCTTAACGCCCAGGTTGAGGAAGGTATTCACAGCCCGCTTGGCGCGGTAGTCGTCGTATATGAAGTTGTAGCTGACTGCAGGGATAAACTCATCGCTGGCAAGCACCTTGATCAGTTGGGGGTACTTATCCGTCTTGTCCAACAGGTCATCCGCTTCGGCTTTAATCCGCACCAGCGACAGCGAGAGCGGTGTGAAGGCATGCGTCACGTACTGCGACGAGCGGATGAAATAGGTCAGCGAGCCGGAGAGCTTGTGTACGCCGTAGCCGCCGGCAATATTCTCATATTGGTAGCCGAGCATATAGCGCGTGTCGCCTTCGGGATTGTCATCACCTGCCCAGTGCAGATACGGGAAGATAAGCGAAGCGTTCAGTCCTAATTTATACGTATCCGTCTTTTTCGGATCACCCGGATGGCGGTTACGCAGTGCCCAGTAATATGCGCCGTTACCTTTCAGCGTGAATGTCTCACCTTTGCCCATCAGGTTCCTGATCGACGACTTGAGTGTCAAGTCCGGACCTATACTGTTGTTCGAGCGGTAGGCTACGCCCGCATCAGCGGTCAGGCCGTACGTGCGCATGATGCTGTCCGTCTTGTACTGTTGCTTCTTGCGCCATTCTTTGGCTGCATGCACTCCCAGCCCGGACTTATGCAGCTCGCCCTCAAGCACGTTGTTGTAGTCGCGTTGCGAGTACAGGCGCAGCGATACATCGCCATCCTTGGTCAGCTTCCAATCGGCGCTGAAACTGTTCAGTAAGCCGCTCGTACTATTGATCTCGGGGTTGTCCGTCAGCGTGGAGCCTATGGTCAGGCGCAGCCTGTCCTTAAAGAACGCCTTGCTGATGGATATATTCATGTCGTTGGTCTTGCCGCCGGCATGCTCGGTCTGCGCGCTACTCAGGTCAATATCCACGAACTTACCCATCTTCGAGTTAGCCATCGCGGCATTGATTCGGCTGTTGATGATCGACGACAAGGCGTAACCTTCGCGCTGCACGGCGGCGTTGCTCTCGCCTACGTACATTCCCGTAGCCAGCAGCGTGGCTGCCAAGCCCTCACGCGTCTCCTCGTCCAATGTGGATAGTTCGCGGGTGATAACCTCATCGTTCGGTGCTTCCAGGAAGAATCCGAGACTCTGCATACCCAGCGAATCCAGCTCGCCTTTCACGCGCACACCTGTGGTGAAGTCCACACGGCGCGTCTCTTCGCCTTCCGACTCCACATCGGCTTTCACTTGCTGCGAGGCAGATACATTCAGGCGCGTCTTGCCTATCGGACCATGGAAAGCGACGTTACTGCCCGAATCCACATGGAACGGCATTATCGGGTACGCCTTGGGCGAGTAGCGCACAAAGCCGTCGTCCACATTGATCTGCCCGCCGAGCTTAAGGTCGCTGCCTGCTGTGTTGTAGCGCACATTCACCGTGCCGTGGGGTTTGATTTGTGCCAGGTTCTTTTTGTCGATGGGGTATGTGATGTCCGTGGTAGGCAGCAGCGTCAGATCCACGTCGGCCACTATGCTGTCCAGCTTGCCGCGTACCTTGCCGCGGATGTCGGTGGCCAGTTCGCCATATACAGGCAACTTCCCGCCCTTCACCAGCTTCGCCGGCGCAAAACTGTCGGCTGCCAGCGTCACATCCACCAGCATGCTGTCCAGATCCAGACCGCCGGTCAGCGCGATGAACGTACTGTCCGCACCATACACCGGCAGACCGTTCAGATCCACATGGTTATGGCTCATCACGATCGGCGTCTCGCCCAGACCTATCACTATATCGTAGGGCTCATACACGGCATTCACGCCCAGCGGCTGCACCTCGGCGGATATATCCCGCTTGGCAGGTAAGCCATCCACCGATGCCGAGGCACGTACGGCTCCGTGCAGATCTATATCCTTGAGCGTTACGAAGCTCTCCACCAGTTCGAGCGGTATATCGTCCAACTGCACGTTGGCGCGCAAGGCGTGCTCGTACGCCTGCGATGGCGACAACTGCAAATCTATCGCGTGATTGCCCAGATCGGCGTTGTTGTAGATGATACTGTCGAGCTTGAGCCGTCCGTTGCCGTGCAGCTCCTGTTCCGTACGCTGCAGATCCATCCTGAGCGCCGCTTTCGTGCTCAGTTTATGGAAGCTCATCGCGCCATCGGTCAGCTGCGTATTGGCAGTGAGGCTGGCATCCGCCAGGCGATCGACCATCCCCACCGTCAGCAGGGCATCGGTAGCCGGCAATCGAATGGCTGTACTGTCCTCCGGATGATTGATCTCGGGGATAGAGGCATTCATCAGTATATCCGTGCGCCGCGCATCGGAGGCGAGGTGGAGCTTGATGCGGTCGATATCCAAACCCTTGCGCTCGATGATATGTTGCACGGGGCTGCCGTGCGTGAGTTCGACATCCGCCTTGAAATCCGGAATCAGCCGGCGGAGCGTATCGAGCATGCTCAGGTCGGTGAGCGTGGTCAGCGGTCGGATGATGGTCGAGTCCTTGACGGCACTGAGCAGAGGCTTAATCGCATCCGGCAGCGCCATCACGTGCATCGGGCTGCGTGCGCTCAGGTTCAGTCCTTCCGTTTCCAGATCCAGGGCGGTAGTGCTGTCCGTGGTAAAATCCAGCTGCAACTGATCGACAGCAAAATCCTCACCCGCCACATGCGTACGCACCTTGCGTGCCTTGGCGTGGTAATCCACTGCCATCTGCTTGGGCTCCATGAACCGCGCTACGCGGAACCGGTGCTCGGTCTGTGCGCGAACGGACAGCGAACTGTCCTTCATGCTCACCGGCAGGTGCAACGTGCCTGCCACGGTCTGGTTCATTAGCTCGGCATCGAGCTGCATACCCGATATATCGATGTTCTCATACACCGCATCGCTCAGTTGCATATGCAGCGAGCTGCGCATAGCCTTGGATTTGGGGTTTATGCCCTTACCCTTGGCATCGATCGCGCCCGCCAGGATCACGCGCGGGTTATCTTTCATGAACGCACTGAGGTTCACGCGCTCCACATCCACATGCATGTCGTACGCCTCGTCGTTGATGTCGTAGTAGCCGCGCAGTCGTGCTTTGCTGCCCTGGTAGGCTGCATCGCCGGTCACATCCACGCGCATCGTCGCTAAGTTCATCTCCGTGGCATACAGGTCGGCTTGGGCGCCCAACTCATCCGAGCGCACATGCAGGCCGCTGCTCGTTATATGACTGCTCTTCAGCTCCACGCGCGCATTGCCGTATATCGTATCGGCGGGGATACGCAACTTGCCCAGGCTGAACACAAATCCGCCCACATTCAGCTGCCTTGCGTCGTACAGGTTAGCGCCTACATCCGCCAGCACGTTCGTTGCCAACTGATCAACGTTTATATCCATGCCGAGAGGCGTGAGCCGGAAGTGCACGTTGCGCATCACCGCATCAGGCGCCTCAAAGGCCATCAGCGTCGGCTTCTTGTCCTTGGCGGTCGTATCCGGCTTGCTGCGCAGGTCGATGGCTACATAGGCATCATCCAGACGCAGCCCGTGCAGCGGGAACTTACCTTCGGCGAGCACTAAATCAGGGCTCTCCACCTCCAGATGCCTTACGATGGCATCTACGCCCACGGCAGCTATCAGGCTGTCGGAGTGGAACGTCGCATCATCCAGTTGCAAACGCTCCACCACGATCGGTAGCGAAGGGATATGACTCAGCGGTGACTCCTGACCGGCAGTCAGCAGTTTGGCGCCGAGCCGCAACGTACGCGCGTATAGTAAGGTATCCACGCCGCGATGCCCGACGAACACACTGTCAATAGCTATCTCCAGCGGCAGATCATCGGTGCCCTTCCAGGCGCGGTAGAACACCAAGGGTGAGTGATGGAAGGGCGAGAGGTATATCCCGCCCAGGTCGATGTCGTAGTCCGTCCGGGCATTGGCCTCCGTCACGGCTCGCTCCAGCACAGCCTGACGCACGGAGGATATATACACTCCGCACGCCACTGCCACTACCAGCAGCACCGCCAATCCCGTTGTTGCACCAACAACGCCAGCCGGAATCTTCCATATCAGACTACGCTTACTCATTGATTCTTGGAATAAGGAACTTACTCCTTATTCCATATTGTCCTATCAGAAGCTCTTCTGCACACCGAACTTCAATCCGTACAAGCCCGGCGTGAACTGGTTAGCCAGCAGGTTCGTCAGCCTGCCCGAGAAGACGATGATATCGTTCGTGTACTCGTTCGGCTGATTCGTATAGAACCGTGTTGTTCCGCTGTAGCCGAAGCTGATGATCGAGAAGAACAGTTGCAGTGTGCTCTTCGGATTGAACTGATAGGTGATTACAGGCGACACCTGCGCACCGTACGTCAGGTTGTATTTCAGCCCTTCGTATTCCGTACCTTTCGCTATTCCGGCTTTCACTTCCGGGAACTCCATACCTGTGTACAGGTGTGCTTCCAGCCATATACCCACCTTGTCGTTGAACAGGGTTTTCAGCCTATAGCGCACGTACGGAGTAGCCTCCCACGAACCGCGTATAACGCGCATGTTCTCCTCGTACTTCGAGCCGTCAACAGGATTGAGGTAATTATACGTGGTGTACGTATCAGCGTACGAACCGCCCAGACGCATACCTATATATACGCGCTCCTTGAGTTTCCAGCCTATCTCCGGCGTAACGGATATCGACCAGCCGTTTTCCATCTTCGCATCCTTCGAGTCATGATGGTAGTAGATGTCGAAGTTGTAGCCGTAGTACAGTTTCTGTTTCCACAGGGGTCTTTCGGGAACAACATCCGGAACGCTGTCCTCTACAGACTTTGTCTCGCCCGCAATGCGGGCTACATCAGCCAAACCTGCACCGATGTGACTTTCCTGTGCCATTGCAGCGGCACACATCACCACTGCAGCCAATAAAGTAAATATTCTATTCATAATTTTCATTGTTTTTTTCCTTGTCATTTTTGGCATTTAGCCGTTGGCTATTTGCCTTTCACACATTACGAGCCTGCAAATTTACGAAAAAAAAATGACATTTGCAAATTTTTTCACAAAAAAAGCCGCAAGCGCGGCTCTTTTTGTTCATTTTGCACTACAAACGTTTGCTTGCATCGTAAGATTCGATGGTCTTACTCTGTATCACTACCGTCGTGTCCCCGCGCTGGACATACTGGCTTGAGGTTGTCACCGTTCGTGTCACGTTGCACGAGCTTATCAATGCACCACATGCAGCAACGAATAACACCCCTGCAAAAATCATAAATAATCGCTTCATAGAATTTCATTTTTTTAGTCAACTATTAAAAACTATTTAAAACAATTTCAAAGATTTAGTTAGAAAATAAACCTAATCCAACGGATTTGGTCGTCGGGTTTATTTAGGTTAATTGCTGCTTGTGGGTTTGCGCCTCGCAGAGGTGAGGATTAGATTGATAAGGTAGCCATCAAGCTGGCTTGAATGGATGCC
>CADBYS010000018.1 GCA_902798965.1 uncultured Bacteroidales bacterium
AAGAGGCTAAACATCTTGTGAAATTTATACAAGAACACATATAAATATCTTTACCATGGCATACATTGATAAATATGGTGTTGAGTTCTCCGATGACCGCAAGACATTAGTCCGTTGCCCGGTAAGTTTTTGCGGAGGTTATGTAATACCCAACAATATTATAAACATCGGAAATGGCGCTTTTGGTGGATGTAATAGCATGACATCTGTGACTATTCCCAATGGGATTAAAAATATTGGAGAAAAGGCTTTCTTCAATTGTAATAGTTTGCAGTCTGTGGTTGTCCCTGATAGTGTTGTATGCATTGGGAATTCTGTTTTCGAAAAATGTGGTCTTTTAGCCTCTGTAATAATTCCTAATGGCATAACGAGTATTGGCGATTGTGCTTTCAAGGGTTGCGTCAGCTTGGTATCTATTAAGATTCCCGATAGCGTTTTATGTATTGGTGACAAAGCTTTCTATGGTTGTTGGTGCTTGACATCTGTAACTATAGGCAATGGTGTTACAAGAATTGGAAAGGAAGCTTTTACGGAATGTTGCCGTCTAAAATCGATAACAATCCCTGATGGCGTTATAAGTATTGAAGAACGCACTTTCTATGGATGCTGGGAACTAACCGCTGTGACTATAGGCAAAAATGTTTCCTGCATTGGGGAGAGGGCTTTCTACGATTGCCACAACTTAATTGCCATCACTATTCCGAACAGTGTAACAAGTATTGGTCGCTCTGCTTTCTCTTGTTGCTACAACTTGACCTCTGTAACAATTCTCAATAGTGTCACAAGCATTGGAGAATGGGCATTTCATGGCTGTGACTTAAATGAAATATATGTCTCTCTTGGTCAAGAGGAACGTTTTTGCAAGATGGAAGGTTTGAAAGATTTTGCCGATGTTATCCGAAAAACGTCAGAGCACCATATGGCATCTGGTGAGCGCAAGAGAACATGGGAGGAGTGCCTGCAAGATTGGAGCGATTATTTGAATCGCATGAGAGACTATTCTAATCCTTTAAATAAAAGCATTTTAAGCTCTATAGAAAATGGATTAGAACCGTCTATATTCCCTCCTGTCGGAATATGTTTAACGGTAGATGAATATAATTATTTTTTGCGAGAGAAAAGAGATATTAAAGAAATATACGGGTGGTGCGAAAGCGGCAAGAAGATACACGACTGCGTGCGTTTGTTTACCAAATATGGCCAGAGAATAGGACCAGATACGCCAAGAAAAGGATTTTATAAAGTAGTAGACGTGAATTCTGATGAGGTGAAATGTTTATATAATTATCGCAGATATACAACCTTTTATGATGAAATAATTACAATCAAACTACACCCATTCTATAATAACGTGTCAGAAGGTCCAAAGGCTGTTCAATTAATGGTTGATGATATCATTGAGGTAAAAGATGTGCTGTTAGTTGATTCTGTATATGAGGGAAAACGAGATAAGGCATATAAAGTGATTTGGGACTTTGTTGAAAGAGCAGAGCGTTTTATTCCGGAACACGATGGTTATAGTCTTTCTTATTCTCAGTATGGCGGATACAACGATTTCGATGACGATACAATCAACTCTGCGTTTGAGGGAGATCCGGAAATGACGTGGAATGTTGATTAGATCATTCCTGGGCATTATAAAATCGTAAAATTGCATAACTTAAAAACGTATTACTATGCATCCGGCAATTTCTAAAATATTGATTTGCCCTTTCTGCAAGGGAGAGAAACCCATATTAGAACCTTTGTTCGGTCATAGCCTTGGTGGAACACTATGGAGTGACACGAAAACCATATATCCCGCGATGCCCGAAATATCTATGGTGCAGCGATGCCCGCATTGCGGGAAATATTATTTTGCCTTTAATGTAGAAAGCAAAGAAGGCGATGCAGACTCAGATGATCAAGGGAACCTGACATATGAACAAATAAAAGAGGCTGTCAACCAATATGACCAAATCGTATTGGAGCAGGAAGATGAGATAACTCTTCGACTTCTGTTTGTGCAGATATACAACGATACCTTCCAACGCGAAGATGTTGTGCACGATGCACAGCCGACTGCCGACGACAAGGCGCTACAGCGCAAGCAAGTGCTGCGATTGGAGCAGATATGGGATAATGCCGAAGATCTGCTACGTGCCGAACTATACCGTGAGATAGCCGAGTTTGAGCAAGCTACAAAGATCCTGGACGCACTGACGATAGATATGCCTTTCACAGAATACATGGCGTCAAGAATCCGACAATTGGCTGAATCCGGACAAACGTACGCTTTCCGGATCACATACAAACTGACAGAAGAAGATTTTAGGGATGCGGAACACCAAGAATCGGAATCATACATACCAGATCCATCGCCAAAGCATATAGATGAAGATAGTCCGTTTTGAGGGAATAGTAGGAGCAATCGCATTCTCCATGATTGCGAAATCGTAAAATTGCATAACTTTGTCGGTCGATGCGCTAAACAGAAACTAACAGAATTTAGCAATCTTATCAATACAAAAATGACAAATCTATCAATAAAACATGGATGATTCCATCAATTTACTTGCATAAGTCATTTATTTTTTGTATCTTTGCATCGTCAATAGCAAATAACAATTTTCAAATAACTAAAACGACAAAAATGGATGTAAAAAATTATCATTCACGCGTATGTGATGCAGAGTTGCAAGAGCAATTGGAGGCATCGGGAGCTGTGCTAATTGAAGGTGCCAAGTGGTGCGGAAAGACTTATACAGCCCGTCATGCTGCTCAAAGCGCATTGTTCATGCAAGATCGCGATCAGTCAAAACGATATAAACAAATAGCAGCCTCCACGCCTTCATTGCTATTGGAAGGCGCTACGCCCCGATTGATTGACGAGTGGGAAGAGGCTCCTGTGCTATGGGATGCCGTGCGATTTGCCGTAGATATGCGAGGAGAAGTGGGGCAGTTCATTCTGACCGGTTCGGCTGTGCCTAAAGAAAACAGCAATGTACCTGAGGAAGAGCAACGCCTTCATAGCGGTGTGGGGCGAATAGCACCACTGAGAATGCGTACGATGTCGTTGTGGGAGTCTGACGAGTCAAATGGTGCGATCAGTCTGCAAGAACTGTTTGACGCCCAACCGCAGATTGCTGCTCAGTCAACTCTATCTATAGAGCAACTGGCTTACGCTATTTGCCGTGGCGGATGGCCGGCAAGCATCAAACTAAAAGAACGTGCAGCTCTTCAGACAGCAAGGAACTATGTTGAGGAGGTTATCAACTATGATGTGCATCGCGTTGACGGAGTAGATAAGAACCCGTTACGTGTGCGTAAACTATTGGAGTCTTACGCTCGTAACATATCTACTATGGCATCCAACGAAACCATCATGGCTGACGTACGTGCTACCGATCAATCAATAGCCGTAAACACATTTACCACCTATCTGTCTGCTTTGAGACGCATCTTCATTATTGACGATGTGCCGGCATGGTCACCGGCATTACGTTCAAAAACAACCATCCGCACATCTGCCAAACGACATTTTGTAGATCCTAGTATAGCGGCCGCCTTGATGCGCATAAGTCCCTTACGATTGCAAAAAGACTTTAATACATTTGGATTCATGTTTGAAGATCTTTGTGCCCGTGATCTGCGGGTATATGCCCAAGCCAATGACGGCGATGTATTCCATTACCATGACAAGAAAAACCTTGAATGTGACCTTGTTGTGGCACTCCGGGACGGACGTTGGGCAGCTGTAGAAGTAAAAATGGGTATGCATGAGGAGGAAGATGCAGCAAAGAATCTGTTGACATTGGCTGCTGATGTTGATGAACAAAGAATGCTCAAACCGTCCTTCCTGATGGTTCTGACCGGTGGGCAATACGCCTACCGACGGGAGGACGGAGTTTATGTTGTACCTATAGGTTGCTTGAGACCGTAGAACGATGTTCCAGACGAACATAAATCTTTGCAGAAGATTCATTAAAAATACGATTTTTCAAGCAAGGGACAAGATATAGCACCTTCTCGCCGTAACTTTGCATCAGATTTTCGCGTTCGGCAATCGGGTCGCACGGATGACGCACGCGTCATAAAAGCGACCAATGCCTGGCACCCCACTGCATGTTACTTGTGGGGACCCCGCTGCCTTCGCTCTTCGAAAAACCGTCATTCCATTCGACGCTTTTTCGGGGATGAAGAGTAAAGTTTAACGGCTATTAAAATCACAAGATTATGGCAAACGAGAACAAAGCAAGTGAGATTATTCCTTACAACCCAAGCGAAGAAAATGTTGTCGTCTATCGAACGGAAGACAGGACATTGGAATTAGATGTACAACTGAAAGATGAAACAGTATGGCTTACTCAGCAACAGATGGCATCGTTATTTAATTTACGATACCAAATGTCAGCATGCACATCCATAATATATACAAGGAAGGCGAGCTGAACAAAGAGGCAACTGTTAAGGATTTCTTAATAGTTCAAAACGAAGGTGGCCGTCAAGTAGCACGACGCGTGTCATACTACAACCTTGATGTCATTATCTCGGTAGGCTATCGCGTTAAGTCTCAAGCCGGCACTCGTTTCCGCCAGTGGGCAACGAAAATATTGAAAGACTATATGTTGTGCGGCTACGTCGATGCCACGACCTTCGATATACTGGATGTGCGAGCCAAAGGCGTAATCGCCGATATCTATTCCGACAGCGATTACAAGAGTTTACGCGACATGCATAACATTTCCGCCGGCAAGCAACCTGTCACAACACACAAATGGTCAACCGTCTCCCATGACCGCTGGCTAATCATTGATGACACGCTCTACCATTGCGGTCACTCCTTCAAAGACATGGGCAAGAAACTTTGCGCCATCACGCGGATGGGAGCATGTCCTGAAGATATATTGAAGTTAATTAGATAATATAGAGACATTGCCTCCATTTATGGTTAGGGATAGGCTTACTCTAAGTGGTGCGAGGGACTTTCTACGTAAATCTCTTCGCACCACTTGCAAAAGAAAAACCCGATAACACATTCAAGCAAGCTTGTGTGCTCTCGGATTTTTCTTTCAGTACCGCGAGTGGGACTTGAACCCACACAGCCGTTTCGGGCCAAAGGATTTTCATACAAACCGAAGTTTGCTTGGACTATGTCTTAACCCTATCCTTGCGGACGTAGGTTGCGGGTATATAGTCTCTACACATTTAGGAATAATCCTTACCGGATTGTTTCCACTTAGCTCGGCGTTCTTTGCATTTATTAGGCTGCAACATTCACCGAATTAGCCCGCTTCTACTCCGAGGGTTTCCCCCCGGGCACTCTTTACCTTGTTTTTCCCTCGATAATTTTTAGTCATTGCATGGCAGTTAGGGCATAATACCTTAAGGTTATCCAACCTTTGATCATCCTTAAGACCATTAACATGGTGTAACTCCAGCGCGATGGGCTTCCCCATCCATTCAGAGTTACCGCAACACTCACAGCGCCTTGCTTTTATTCCCTCGTTGAGCAATCGCTCACGCAGGTGATTTGCATTGACGAATGTCGAATGTTCCACTAAGATCTCCTGTAAGGGTTGCTTTTCCCTAAGCGGACGATATTGTTCGCCTTGGTTCCATGCTTGCCCCGTCATGTGAGATACATCGAGATTGAGTTCGCGAATCTTTCGCCTAACCATGTCGTAGTTACTTCCCGCAACTCGCAAGTTAAGAGACCTTAATACTTGCGCGTACGATAGCGAACTATTAACAGCTTGAACAAAATCTTCGTCAGTCCATTTACGTTTACTCATACATTGTACTGTTTGAACTCTCAAAAAACGTACTTTTCAAAGTCCTTCGTGTCTACCGATTCCACCATCGCGGCATCAAAAACGGTGCAAAGATACGACTTTTTTGTGAAATATGCAAATTTTTTGACAAAAATCGTAAAAAAATTTCATTTTATTTGCAAATTTGCAAAATTTTTATTATCTTTGTACGCTATTTTGGGCAAAAAGGGATAATAGACCGCTTTGCTCAAAGATAAAAGACCGCGGTGCTCAAAGAACGCTAACGCTCAAAGACTGATTAGGCTTTCGACTTTGAGTGAGTGAAACGAACGGTCTTTCGACTTTCGACTAATTAAAACATAAATATAATACATCATGACAATGCAAAAATCTCCATTACAGATTGCCCGTGGCAATTACCAACCGAAGATGCCGGTAGCTTTGTCCGGTAATGTACGTCTGGCAGAAGGTGCTGCAACGCACAGTGTGGCTGACCAGGAAGAGATCAAGAAACTGTTCCCGAACACCTATGGCCTGCCGGTTATCACGATGGAACCGAGTGCCGAAGCTCCCGCAGCTCTGCCCGCGATGAACGTAGGCGTCATCCTGTCGGGTGGTCAAGCCCCCGGCGGTCACAACGTGATCAGTGGTCTGTTCGACGGATTGAAACACCTGAACCCCGAAAACAAGTTGTACGGCTTCCTGGGCGGTCCTTCGGGCTTGATCGAAGGCAAGTATCAGGAACTGACGAAGGACATTATCGACGAGTACCGTAACACCGGTGGATTCGATATCATCGGTTCGGGGCGTACGAAGCTGGAAGAGACCTGGCAGTTCGACAACGGCATAGAGGTATGCAAGAAGTTGGGCATCAAGGCCGTAGTGATCATCGGCGGTGACGACTCGAACACCAACGCTTGCGTGCTGGCTGAGTACTACCTGCAGAAGAAGTGCGGCATCCAGGTAATCGGTTGCCCGAAGACCATCGACGGCGACCTGAAGAACGAGATGATCGAGACCTCCTTCGGTTTCGACACCGCTTGCAAGGTTTACAGCGAGCTGATCGGTAACATTCAGCGTGACGCCAACTCGGCAAAGAAATACTGGCACTTCATCCGTCTGATGGGTCGTAGCGCCAGCCATATTGCCCTGGAGTGCGCTCTGCAGAGTCAACCGAACGTGTGCTTGATCTCGGAAGAGGTAGAAGCTAAGAACATGACGCTGAACGACATCGTAGAGCAGATCGTAGAGGTGATCGTTGACCGCGCCAACCACGGCCTGAACTTCGGTACGATACTGATCCCCGAAGGACTGATTGAGTTCATCCCCGCTATGCGTATCCTGATTCAGGAACTGAACGACCTGTTGGCTCAGAACGAGGAGTTCGCTTCGCTGGAGGGCGACGATGCCAAGCGCGAGTATGTTAAGTCGATGCTATCGCCTGCAAGCTGCGAGCTGTACCGTTCGCTGCCGAAGGGTATTGCACGCCAGCTGACGCTCGATCGCGATCCTCACGGAAACGTGATGGTAAGCCAGATCGAGACCGAGAAGCTGCTGATCGAGATGGTTGGCAAGCGATTGGCTCAACTGAAAGCTGCCGGCACGTACAAAGGCAAGTTCTCGGCGCTGAACCACTTCTTCGGCTACGAAGGCCGCTGCGCTATACCTTCGAACTTCGATGCCGACTACTGCTACTCAATCGGTATAACCGCTACGCACCTTATTGCAGCCGGCAAGACCGGTTACATGTCGCTCGTGCGTAACCTGACGAAGCCCGCAGCAGAGTGGATCGCAGGTGGTGTGCCTATCACGATGATGATGAACATGGAGAAACGTAACGGCAAGATGAAACCGGTGATCCAGAAAGCTCTGGTTGACCTGAACGGCGCTCCGTACAGGTACTTCGCTTCGCACCGCGCCGAGTGGGCTGATGCCAACACGAGCTACATCTATCCGGGTCCGATTCAGTACTACGGTCCGACGGAGGTTTGCGACCAACCGACACACACCCTGAAACTGGAGCAGGAAGGGAAGTAATAGTAGGGACAAAAGGAATAAAGAAATTAACTAAAACTAATACATAGAAAATGGCTAAAGTTTATAAAGCAAACGAGATTAAGAACATTGCCTTGATGGGCGGTAGCGGATCGGGTAAGACCACCTTGATGGAAGCTATGCTCTTCGAGAGCGGAGTGATCAAACGTCGCGGCACGGTTGAGGCTCAATCGACGGTATGCGACTACTTCCCTGTAGAGAAGGAGTACGGTTATTCGGTATTCTCCACGGTATGTAACATAGAATATGCCGGCAAGAAGCTGAACATCATCGACTGCCCGGGTTCGGACGACTTCTGCGGCGGTGCTATCAGCGCCTTGCACGTATGCGATACCGCTATCATCACGCTGACCGCCAACGGTGGTGTGGAGGTAGGTACGCAGAACAACTTCCGCATGGCTGAGAATGCCAAGAAACCAGTGGTGTTCCTGGTAAACAAGTGCGACCATGAGAATGCGAACATCGACCGTACGCTGGAAGGACTGAAGGAGAACTTCGGCAACCATGTGGTTGTACTGCAATACCCCGTTAATCCGGGTGCAGGCTTCAATGCCGCTATCGATGTGCTGAAACGCAAGATGTTGGTATGGAAAGCCGAGGGTGGTGCTCCCGAGCTGAAAGATATCCCCGCAGACGAGCAAGCAAAGGCTGAAAGCCTCTTGGCAGAGGTTATGGAACGTGCCGCTGAGGGCAGTGACGAACTGATGGAGAAATTCTTCGATCAGGGCGAACTGAGCATCGAGGAGACGCTAGAAGGTATCCGCAGCGTATTCAAGGACGGCGGTATCCTGCCCGTCATCTGCGGATCGGCCACCCGCGACATGGGTGTTCGCCGCCTGATGGAGTTCCTGGGCGAGATGGCACCGTCGGTAGCCGACGCACCGAAACCTGTAGCCGCTGATGGCACAGAGGTTGCTCCCGACTCAGCTGCTCCGACATCGATGTTCATCTTCAAGACCTCGGTTGAGCCGCATATCGGTGACGTAAACTACTTCAAGGTAATGCAGGGTGCAGTACATGCAGCCGACGACCTGGTGAACATGGATCGCGGCTCGAAGGAGCGCATCTCGCAGCTGTACTCGGTAGCCGGTAGCATCCGTGTTCCGGTTGACGAGGTATGTGCCGGTGATATCGCCGCTACGGTTAAGCTGAAAGATACGCGTACGGGCAACACGCTGAACGCCAAGGAGTGCGAACTGCAATATGCTCCGATCAGCTATCCTGATCCGAAGTACCGCCGTGCTATCCGCCCGAACAACGAGCAGGAAGCCGAGAAGCTGAGCGCCTTGCTGACCCGCATGCACGAGGAGGATCCGACATGGCTTATCGAGCAGAGCAAGGAGCTGAAGCAGACCATCGTAAGCGGCCAAGGCGAGTTCCACCTGCGTACGCTGAAATGGCGCCTGGAGAACAACGACAAGATGATGGTAACCTTCGACGAACCGAAGATCCCGTATCGTGAGACGATCACGAAGGCTGCACGTGCCGACTATCGCCACAAGAAGCAGTCGGGTGGTTCGGGTCAGTTCGGTGAGGTTCACCTGATCGTTGAGCCGTACGAGGAAGGCGTACCCGTTAAGGAGGTTTACAAGTTCGGCAACCAGGAGTACCGCATCAGCGTGAAGGATACGCAAGAGATCCCATTGGAGTGGGGCGGCAAGCTCGTGCTGATCAACTCAATCGTAGGTGGTGCTATCGATGCACGCTTCATCCCCGCAATCCTGAAGGGATTGATGGATCGTATGGAGCAAGGCCCGCTGACCGGATCGTATGCGCGTGACGTACGCGTGATTATCTATGATGGTAAGATGCACCCGGTTGACTCGAACGAAATCTCGTTCCGTCTGGCAGGCCGTAACGCCTTTGCCGAGGCGTTCCGCAACGCCAACCCGAAGGTACTGGAGCCTATCTACGACGTAGAGGTATTCGTTCCGTCGGATATGATGGGTGACGTAATGTCGGACATCACCGGCCGTCGTGGTATGGTGCTGGGTATGCACACCGAGAAGAACTTCACCCGTCTGGCCGCTCAAGTGCCCCTGGCAGAGATGGCTTCGTACTCGACAACGCTGTCGTCGCTGACCGGCGGTCGTGCTACGTTCACGATGAAGTTCAAGGATTATGAGCTCGTACCGGGAGATGTACAGGACAAGCTGCTGAAAGCTTACCAGGAGTCGCTCAAGGACGAGGAGTAATCCGAGTGCCTATAAACAAGAAAGTGAGTTCCGAAAGGGACTCACTTTTCTTATTACTCTTCGTACTCGGTTGTATCCGGGATGCCGGCTTCGGCGAGTGCTTGCCGCCGTTCCTGACACGTGCCGCACTTGCCGCAATGCTTGTCGGTACCCTTGTAGCAACTCCAGGTCTTGGAATAATCGATACCGAGCTGCTTGCCGCGGCGGGCTATGTCCGCCTTGGTCCAATGCGTATAAGGCGTGAAGAGTTCGACCGCATTGTATGTTCCTTCGCGCACGGCATTGCCCATGGCATCAACGAACTGCGGGCGGCAATCGGGATAGATAGCATGGTCGCCGCTGTGGTTAGCCATGAGTATGCGACTGAGCTGCATATCTTCCGCCATTCCGGCAGCGATGGAGAGCATGATGCCGTTGCGGAAGGGAACAACCGTGGAGCGCATATTCACATCGTCGTAGCTCCCCTCGGGAATAGCCTCCGCGCCCTCAAGCAGCGAGGAATGGAAATATTGCTTGATGAACCCAAGCGGGATAATAACATGCTTGATGCCCAACTGCTTGCAGTGGTATGCCGCCATGGGCAGCTCCTTGCTGTTGTGGTTGCTGCCATAATCGAAACTCAGCGCCAAGGCGATGGAATCGGCATAATCGTAGAGCATGGTTACGGAATCCATGCCACCGGACAGGATGATGATACTATCTTTGTTCATACCGGTTATCCGCGATCAAGTTTGAGGGCTGTAGTGCACTGCTCACGCAAGCGTTGCTCCTTGAGTTGCTGATGGTCGGCATCCGCATAGTTGGCAAACGGGAAGATACGTATACCTCCACGCGGCAGGAACAAACCCGTTACCTCCAGATACTTGGGATCCATCAGCCGCACCAGATCCTTCATAATAATATTTACACAATCCTCATGGAAATCACCATGGTTGCGGAATGAGAACAAGTATAACTTGAGCGACTTGCTCTCCACCATCTTTTCGCGCGGGATATACGAGATGATGATCGTTGCATAATCGGGTTGCCCTGTCAAGGGGCAGAGCGTAGTGAACTCCGGGCAATGGAACGTAACGAGATACTCGTTGTCGGGGTGCTTGTTGACAAACGCCTCCAACACCTCAGGAGCATACGTGGTAGGCATCGCCGCACGCTTGTTGCCCAACAGACTCACACCTTGTAATTCTTCTTCTGTACGCATATAAATTGTATCAATAATTAATCGTATTCTTGCAAAAATCCTATAGGAATCTGCCATTCGGTGCAAAGGTACAACATTTTTTTGACATTTGCAAATTTTTGACCGAAAATCGATGCGGAATGGTGATTTTTTTCTATTTATGCGTCAATTAAGTTCTCGAATTCGTAAAAAACGTCAATTTTCGGCTTTTTGACAAAATATGCATAAAATCGGTCAGAAAAGTATTTGCGTATGTCAAAAAAAAGCAGTAATTTTGCATCGTTTTTCGTTGGGATATTTAGGTCAACAATTAAAGACTACAAAAAACTATTACGAAGAATCTTTTTTAGGTCAAAAATTGCCCAAAATTAACCCAAAATTAACCAGAGAATAAAACACACAATATAATGAGCAATCAATACGGTCATTTTGATGACGCGAACAGAGAGTACGTCATCACCAATCCCAAGACTCCGTTCCCATGGATCAATTACCTCGGCAATGAGGATTTCTTCGGTTTGATAAGCAACACCGGAGGCGGTTACAACTTCTACAAGGATGCCAAGTTCCGTCGCATCACGCGCTATCGTTACAACAGCGTACCGATGGACAGCGTGGGTCGATACTTTTATGTTAAGGATGGCGAGACAATCTGGAATCCCGGATGGAAGCCGTGCAAGACAGCGCTGGATAGCTACGAGTGCCGCCATGGCTTGAACTATACGCGCATCACGGGCGTAAAGAATGCTGTACGCGCGAGCGTGCTGTTCTTCGTGCCGCTGGGCGTGAAAGCCGAGATCCAGCGCCTGACGCTTACCAACCTGTCGAGCGAAAAGAAAACCCTGAAGCTATTCAGCTACGCCGAGTGGTGCTTGTGGAACGCTGCTACGGATGGCGAGAACTTCCAGCGAAATCTTTCGACCGGCGAGGTGGAGATTGAGAGAGTCGAAAGTCGAAAGTCGAAAGTCGAAAGCGGATGGACGGCGATATATCATAAGACGGAATACAAGGAGCGCAGAAACCACTATGCATACTACGCTGTGAACTGCGCGGTGAACGGTTATGATACCGACCGGGAGTCGTTCGTAGGATTGTATAACGAACTGAGCGAGCCGGAGGCTGTATTGGCAGGTAAAGCAACGGACAGCCTGGCACACGGCTGGAGCCCGATAGCCAGCCACTATATCGAGGTAGAGCTGAAGGCCGGCGAGAGCCGTGACTTCGTGTTTGTACTGGGCTACGAAGAAAATGCAGAAAATGAGAAGTTTGCCGCAAATCATAGTGAGCTGACATCGCTGGGTGAGAAAGACCATCACATTATAAATAAGGCGCGCGCGCACGAGGTGATTGAGCGCTTTGCTACCGTGGAGGCTGTGGATGCAGCGTTTGCCGAGCTGAAGGCGTTATGGGATGAGCTGCTGAGCAAGTACCACGTAGAGAGCGAGGATGAGCGCCTGAACCGCATGGTGAACATCTGGAACCAGTACCAATGCATGATCACGTTCTGCATGAGCCGTTCGGCATCGTTCTTCGAGAGCGGTGTAGGTCGTGGCATGGGATTCCGTGACTCCAACCAGGACTTGGTAGGATTCGTTCATCAGATTCCTTCACGTGCCCGCCAACGCATCATTGATATCGCCTCGACGCAGTTCCCGGATGGTGGTTGCTACCATCAGTACCAGCCGCTGACCAAACGCGGCAACAACGACATAGGCGGTGGCTTCAACGACGACCCCATGTGGCTGATCTTCGGTACTACGGCTTATATCCGCGAGACAGGCGACTATAGCATACTCGACGAGATGGTGCCCTGGGATAACCAACCGGGCAGCGAGGTAAGTCTGCTGGAGCACCTGCGTATCAGTTTCAACCATGTGGTTAATAACCTTGGTCCTCACGGGCTGCCGCTGATAGGTCGTGCCGACTGGAACGACTGCTTGAACCTGAACTGCTTCTCGAACGACCCGAACGAGTCGTTCCAGACCACAGGTAACAAGAACGAAGGCAGCAAGGCCGAGAGCCTGATGATTGCCGGTTTGTTCGTATTCTGCGGGCGCCAATATGTGGAGCTTTGCCAAGTACGCGGACTCGCAGAAGAGGCAAAACGTGCACAGGGACATATCGATGCCATGTGCAAGGCGGTTGAGGAGTTCGGCTGGGATGGAGCATGGTACTTGCGTGCATACGACTACTTCGGCAACAAGGTAGGCTCGAACGAGAACGAGGAAGGCAAGATCTTCATCGAGAGCCAAGGCTGGTGCGCCATGGCACGAATCGGTGCAGAACTCGGTTTGCCGGAAAAAGCGCTGGACAGTGCGGCTCAATTGCTGGACAGCGAGCACGGAATGGTGCTGAACTGGCCCGCATACACCACCTATCATGTGGAACTGGGCGAGCAATCCACTTACCCCGCAGGCTACAAAGAGAATGGTGGCATCTTCTGCCACAACAACCCGTGGGTAATCATTGCACAGGTATTGGCAGGAAGAGGCAACGATGCATGGACATTGTACAAGAAGATTGCTCCCGCATGGATACAGGATCAAGACCTGCACAAGGTAGAGCCGTACGTATATTGCCAGATGGTAGCCGGCAAGGAAGCTGCCAAGCCCGGCGAGGGCAAGAACAGCTGGCTCACCGGTACCGCTGCATGGAACTGGCTGACCGTGTCGCAGTACATTCTGGGCATCCATCCTACCTATGAGGGACTGAAAGTTGATCCGTGCATACCGAGCGACCTGAAGGAATTCAAGGTGACTCGTAAGTGGCGCGATGCCGAGTACGTGATTACCGTTAAGAACCCCAACGGCAAGCAACATGCCGACAACCCGACTGTGCTGCCGTACGAGCCGGGGCGCCACGCATACGAAATAGAACTGTAAACAAAATAAATGCCATGAAGAAGTTATCAGCATTAATCGTTGCTATGCTTGTGGTATGCACAGCATGCAACGCTCAGGAGAAGAAACAACGTCCGATGGACAATGAGGCTGTCAAGTTCTGCATGTCGATGGGTATCGGCTGGAACTTGGGTAACCAGATGGATGCGCACTACGACGGGTGTTCGTATGAGACAGGATGGGGCAACAAAGCCGCTACACAACACACCTTCAACGCCTTGGCTAAGGCGGGATTTAAGTCAGTACGTATCCCTGTCACCTGGATGGGACATATAGGCAATGCGCCAACATACACCATTGAGAAAGGCTGGATGGACCGAGTGGACGAACTCGTGCATATGGCGCACAAGGCGGGACTCATCGTGATCATCAATATCCACCACGACGGATTTGGTGCAGCAGACACCCCGAGCAAGGGGTATCACTGGATTGACCTGCCGGCAGCCGTAGCCAGCGAGGAGAGGAACCAACAGATAAAGCAGGAGCTGACGATGGTTTGGCTGCAAATTGGTAAGCGCTTTGCCAACGATGGCGAGTGGCTGGTGTTCGAGACGCTCAACGAGATACAGGACGGCGGCTGGGGCGGCGGCGCTAACCGCACGGACGGTGGCGCACAGTACCGCGTACTCAACGAGTGGAACCAGGTATGCGTCGATGCTATCCGTGCTGCCGGAGGCATGAACGAGACGCGCTACATCGGCGTACCGGGATACGTTTGTAACCCCGACCTGACAGTGGAGAATCTGGTACTGCCGACCGACGTAGTGGAGAACCGCCTGATGGTAGCTGTACATAGCTACGACCCGTGGGATTTTGCCGGCAGCGCAGCCGTACAGGAATGGGGACACACCGGTAAGGATGTTGTGCCCGGCGTAGGCGAGGAGGCTTACGTGAATATGCTCAACCGCCTATTCAACATGTACGTACGCAGAGGCATACCCGTATATTTCGGTGAGTTCGGCGCTGTACGCCGTGCAGGCAAGGACGATGAGCCGTTCCGCCTGTACTACTTCCGCTACATATGCAAGGCTATGCGCGACCGCCGCATATCGGCGCTGTACTGGGACAACGGCAACTCGAAGGCCGGCAACGACGGCTTCGGCGTGATTGACCACGCTACAGGTCGCTACATTGGTAGTGGCGAGCAAGCCGTACGAGCCATGGTTGACTCGTGGGAGAACAACGACCCCAACTACACGCTGCAGTCGATATACGACTCGGCTCCTGAGTCAAGCAGAAAGTAAACAACAATACTAACTAAATACTTTACATGATGCAAATCACATTTAAACGCACGCTATTGCTCGTGGCGCTCATTTTGGGCACTGCGAGTATGGCGTTCGCACAGAACATTGTAACGGGTATCGTGGAAGACGCCGAAGGTCCGCTGATCGGCGCGAGCGTACTCGTGAAAGGAACGACCCGTGGCACGATCACTGACATGGACGGTCAGTATTCGATCCAAGCCAACGTGGGCGATGTACTGGAGTTTTCGTATATGGGTTATACCCCACAGACGATTACGGTAACTGACTTTGTGTTGAACGTGACGATGACCGAGGACACCGAGGTGCTTTCGGAAGTCGTGGTAACAGCTATGGGTATCAAGCGTGACAGGAAAGCGCTGGGATATGAAGTCGGTGAGATGAAAGGTGAAAATCTGACCAAAGCCGGTAACCCGAATGCGGCTACCTCGATGGCTGGTCGTGTAGCCGGTCTGGTTGTACAAGAGACCGCCGGCGGCGCTTCGGGTTCGACCCGCGTAGTGCTACGTGGTAATACGGAGATCACCGGTGACAACCAGCCGCTGTACGTGATCGACGGTGTGCCTATGGATAATACCAATTACGGTGAAGCCGGAACAGCCGGAGGTTACGACTTGGGTAATGGACTGTCGTCATTGAACCCCGATGACATCGAATCGATGTCGGTACTGAAAGGCCCGGCCGCAGCCGCCTTGTACGGTAGCCGCGCCAGCCACGGTGTGATACTGATTACCACCAAGAAAGCCAACACCGGCGATGCCAAGTGGGGCGTAGAGTACAACGGTACATTCACGCTGGACGATCAGTTGAGCAAATGGGATAACGTACAACAGGTGTACGGTATGGGCTCGAGCGGTATGTACAACGTGGATGCAGTAAGCAACACGAACAAGTCTTGGGGTCCGAAATCCGATGCCGGTCTGCTATTGCGCTACTACGACGGACAAGTGCATCCGTTTAACATCATTCCGAACAACACAGCGCACTTCTTCGAGTTGGGTCTAACCGCTACGAACACCGCTGTTGTATCGATCAACACGGGTAAGACCGGTATACGTTTCTCATTCTCCGATTTGCGTAACAAGGATATATTGCCGAACTCAAACATGAGTCGTGATGTATTGAACTTGCGCGCTAACACGAGTCTCGGACCGGTGGATCTGGATTTCAACGTCAGCTTTACGCATGAGGATGTAAAGAACCGTCCGGCGTTGGGTGACGACCGCTCGAACGTAGGCAAGAACCTGATGACACTGTCGACCACCTACGACCAGGCATGGCTCAAGAACTACCAGACGGCAGAAGGTGAGTACTACAACTGGAACGGTAACGATGTATATAACGTCAACCCCTATTGGGAGATATACAAGAACAAGAACCAGTCGTACAAAGACCTGCTGCGTATGAACGGAAAGATTGTGTACAACATCCTTCCTCAACTGCGCGTTCAAGCTACCGTTGGTGCTGAGTTGAACCGCTTCGAGTTCTCGGACTTCAAATATCCGACTACCCCGGGTTACGAATCCGGTCGTTTGCAAAACAGCTACTTCAACAACCGTATGTTCAATGCCGACATTATGGCTATTTACACCGACAGTTGGGGTGATTTCGATTTCACGGCAACAGCAGGTGCAAACATCTATAATGTCAACAACAAAACCGTTGTAAACACCGGTACCGACATGGGTATCCGCGAGGTGGTTGCGATGACGAGTTTCGAAGAGCAGTCGGTAGAGGAGTCCACCTATAACAAACGTATCGTTTCGGTATTCGGCTCGATGAACTTAGGTTGGCGCCACATGTTGTACTTGGATGCCACGGTTCGTGGTGACAAGTCTTCCGCCTTGGCTACAGGCAAGAACCTGTATGTATATCCGTCAGTGAGCGGATCGTGGGTATTCTCAGAGCTAATCAAATCCAACCACACCGTATTGCCTTACGGTAAGTTACGTTTGAGTTGGGCTGAGGTAGGTAGTGATACCGATCCGTATCAGTTAGGTCTGCGTTACACTAAATCGCAATTTGGCTATTCGGGTTACAGCATTGGTTATATCTACGGCAATACGATGCCTAATGCGAACTTGAAGCCGACCCGTACGCGCTCTGTTGAGGCCGGTTTTGAGACCAAATGGTTCAACCAGCGTGTCAGCCTCGACTTCACGTTCTACCACCAGCTCTCACGTGACCAGATCATCGCTATGGCCGTATCTCCGACCAGTGGCTACGACTACCAGATGATCAATGCCGGTGCGATCCTCAACCAAGGTTTTGAAATCACCTTCGGTTCGCGTCTGGTTCAGACGAAGGACTTCAGTTGGGACTTGAACCTCAACTGGTCGAAGAACATCAACAAGGTGCAAACTCTGGCTCCGGGTGTGACGGAATTGGAATTGGCCAAGGCCACCTGGTGTAACGTATATGTATCTGCCCGTGAGGGAGAAAAGTACGGTGCGATCTGCGGTCCGGCTATGCTGCGCAATGCAGAGGGTAAGGTAATCGTAGATGCTGCAACCGGTTTCCCGAAATATACCGACGACAACGTGGTTCTGGGTAATGCCCAGTGGGATTGGACCGGTGGTTTGAGCACTACGCTCAGATATAAGATGGTAAGCCTGTCGGCTTTGTTCGACGTGAAAGTAGGTGCTGATATCTTCTCGATGTCCGAGCGCTCGGCATTCGAGACCGGTAAGGCTAAAGAGACCCTGGTAGGTCGTGCCGAGTGGTATGCTTCGGAAGAAGCACGTAAAGCCGCCGGAAAGACTGCTGCCGAGTGGACACCGACCGGAGGTTACCTGGTAGATGGCGTGATTGACAACGGCGACGGTACATATAGCCCGAATACGCGTTATGTTGATCCTGAGAAATACTGGTTGGAGGTTTCACGTAAATCACCCGAACTGTTCATCTACGACAACTCCTATATCAAGTGCCGTGAGTTGACACTCACGTTGGATTTCCCGAGAGAGTGGCTGGACAAGAATGGTATAGTGAAACACGTAGGCATCAGCTTCGTGGCTCGTAACCCGTTCATCATCTGGAAGAACATCAAGGATATCGATCCGGATGCACAGTACAACACCTCCGGTCTTGGTCTGGAGTACGGCTCACTGCCCAGCCGTCGCAGCTATGGTCTTAACTTCAATATTAAGTTCTAACTCGTAAATTGACAAATGAAAATAGAAAGGAAAAAGGTTATGAAAAACGTAGTTAATCGTGCCTTTAAGGCTAAGAAAAAGTTATTATATATAGCCGTAATGGCATTGGCCTTCGTTTCTTGCTCTGACAAGGTTTACGAGGAGATCAATACTGACCCCACCAAAGCGGATTATATCAATCCGGCAGCTCAGCTGAGTTATGCAGCACTGCAGATATATGGGGATATGAATTTGGTAGATGTTTATCGTTTGTATACGTATGCGTTCACACAGCACCTGATGGGTTGCTGGAACACATCTAACTACGGCGGTCAGCACCGCTCGGATGACCAGGAGATGGGTCGCCCGTGGAACAACCTCTATCCGGCTGCACTGCGCAACCTGACGGATGGTATTTATTACACGAAGAATGACTCGACCAGCGTGAACGTCAATGCAGCGCTGCACATCTTCCGCGTATATGTAGGCGGACTGTTAACGGACTTCTACGGTGACGTGCCGTACAGCGAGGCTGGTTTAGGTTATCTGGAAGGAATCTCGCAACCTAAATATGACACCCAAGAGGAATTGTATCGTGCTTTCTTTAAGGAACTGAAAGAGGCAGAGGCAAAGTTTGATGCCAACAAGGGTGGAATCCTCAGTGATCCTGTGTTCAATGGCAACCTGGAAGCCTGGAAGACTTTCTCGCGCTCGCTTCGCTTGCGCTACGCAATGCGTATCTCGAAAGTGTTACCGGATTTAGCAAAGGAGGAGTTCAACGCTGCTTTGGCAGATGGTGTGATGTCCGGTTCGGTCGATGATGCTTGTGTTAAGCACATGGATGTATCCTTCAGCTTCGGTCAAGAGGCTTACAAGGACTTCCGCGGCAATGCGCTGTCGAAGTATTTCTACGGCAACGACCCGGCTAACAACCCGACCTATATCTGCGAGACGCTGTGGAAACAGTTGTACGACAACAATGACCCGCGTACCACGCGTCTCTGCCGCTTCTATATCGACGATTATCAGTCGGTTACTTCTCCGGAAGGACGTATAGACGTAACGGATGCACTCCTTGCAACCCAAGTTGCCAATCCGGACAAGCAACTGATCTCCACGGTAGCTCCGGGCGATTTCTCGTGGGATGATTGGCCATCGTATACGGATATCCCCGGTAGCGATCTGGCAAACAAGATTGCTGAGATTCAGATAGCTCATCCGGGCTATGACCCGAGTTCTAACCCGCGCTGGTTGAAAGCCAAACTGGCTAACAACTTCCTGCAATCCGACAATCCGGGTGTGCTGATGACCTATGCCGAGGTATGTTTCCTGCGCGCAGAGGCAGCCGTGCTGGGCTGGACATCCGATAACGCCAAGGATTGGTACAATGCAGGTATTCGCGCTTCGATGGATTTTCTGGCCAAGTACTATGACTGCACTGTCATCTCCGATGCCGAATATGCAACATATATAGCTCAACCGGCCATTACTTTTGCCGCTGCAGCAGACGACCAGCTCAATCAAATCAATACACAGGCATGGATTCTGCATTTGCATAACCCCGCAGAAGCTTGGGCAAACGTTCGCCGCTCGGACTATCCTGTTCTCAAGAATCCGGCCGGTGCGCATAACGCCATCATTGACGGTCCGGATATTCCTGTTCGTCTGTGCTATCCGCTTAAGGAAAAAACCTACAGCGAGAAAGCATACACCGACGCTGTCAACCGCGTACAGGGTACGTATAACTGGAATGCTCGCCTTTGGTGGGATGTAAAGTAAAGTGAAAAGTTAATAGTGAAAAGTGAAAAGTTTATGAAAACGAAGTTTTTATATATAGCGGCATTGGCTCTTCTCGTCAGTTTTACGGCCTGCGAGAATGAGACACCGTTCGACACGCAAACGGAGAATGACGATCCTATTATACTCAAGCCATACAACGAGTCGGGTACAGGTTCGTTTACGTACGACTTAGCCACCCCTGACACTCCGCTCCTTGACTCGGCTACGGTAACTCCCTCCGCTTATACCACCGTTAACTGGTACTTGGATGGTCAACTCGTAGAAACAGGGTTGAAGATTAACAAATGTTTCCAGGTAGGTAAATATGCACTGATTATTGAAGCCGTTACTACGAAGGGCAAACGTACCGAACGCACCGGTTCTGTGACTGTTCATCCGTATGCTACCGATCCCTATGCTGCAGCACCGTCTTGGGGACGTTACTTGGAGCCGGGAAAGGCAGCTACCTTGGAAGGACAAAATCTGGATCAGGTGACGGAAGTGATTGTTGCTTCCGACATCTTCGGCCAGAATGTCGTATGCTCCGCAGCACCGACGTCGGCTACAGCCAATAAACTGGATTTTGTGCTGGCTGATATAGCAGAAGGCAACTACTACCTCCGCCTGAAAAATGCTGAAGGAAAAGTCTTTGGTTCGGATGCTATGGTTGTGACCAATGATCCTCCCGAACCGCCGGTATCGGCTGAGACAACAATCTGGGAAGGCCGTTGCGAGCTGAACTGGGGTGACTCCAATGTACGGCTAACAGAAGCCGAGTTGGCACCTGCTGCAGGAAAGACGATTTGTGTTTACTACGAACGGCCTGAGGCTGAGTATTATAACCTGCGTATTACCTCAGAATGGTGGGGAAGCAACCTCGTTGACCAGTTTGACGTAACGGCTGATACACCTAACCCGTTCACCTTCGAATACGATGACCGTTGTCAAGGTATCGTATCCGGTGAGGGCGGGGCTGCGCTGATTGTAGGCTTCGGGGAGACTATAACCAAGGTTACATACAAATAACCCGTAAACAGTTCATTACTATGGCTCCGTTACGAGAAAAAATAGGATATGCGCTGGGGGATGCAGCTTCCGGCGGCATTACCTGGAAAATAATGTCCATTGCCTTCCCTCTGTTCTTCACGAACGTGTTCGGTTTGACATTTGCCGACGCAGCGGCTCTGATGTTACTTGCGCGCTTGTTCGACGTAGTGACCGATCCGCTGATGGGCAGTATAGCCGACCGTACACAATCGCGATGGGGAACGTACCGTCCCTGGTTGATCTTCGGTTCTATACCGTTCGGACTGATCTTTGCCCTGCTCCTGTTCACCCCCGACCTGGGGCCTACGGGTAAGCGTATATGGGCATACAGCTTCTACCTGCTGATGATGGCTTGCTACACGATGGTGAACGTGCCCTACGGCTCGCTACTGGGCGTGATGACCACCGATGACAACGAGAAGAATCAGTTCTCCGCCTTCCGTATGGTAGGCGCCTACGCCATGGGATTCGTCACGCTGTTCTCGTTCCCCTTCCTGCAAAAACTGATTGGCGGTACTGAGCAACACCAATATGCGGTACTGGGTGCACTGTTCGGTCTGGTGGCAGCGTTGATGACGTGCGCTTGCGGATTGCTGACCAAGGAACGACACGAACCTATCCGTGCCGAGAAATTCGAGTTCAAGCAGTTTGTTGACTTATTCCGCAACAAACCATGGATATATATGACCCTGGTGGCTTTCAGTTCGAACTTCTTCAATGGTTTCCGCTATGCCGTAGCAGGCTATATGATAACCTATTGCTTAGGCGGTGATGTGACCTTAGGTAAGTTCATCATCAACTACACCGCCTTCATGGCATTCAGCGAGGTAACATGCATGATCTTCGGCGCGTTGAGTCCGGCTTATACCCGCAAGGTTGGCTCCAAGCGTATGGCCTTCGTATGGGCGTCGATCATCTGCGGTGTGTTCTCCGTGGCATACTTCTTTGTGCCCATGGATCCGTCGTATCTGTGGCTGATGGTAGGGGTATCGATTCTTACTTCAATCGGTGTAGGATTCTACTCGCCGCTCATATGGTCGATGTACGCCGATGTAGCGGATTACGCTACCGAGAAGAACGGCACGAGTTCTACGGGTCTTATCTTCTCGTCGGGTACCATGGCGCAGAAGTTCGGCGGTGCTATCTCGGGCAGTCTGACAGCTCTGTTGCTGGGCGTAGCCGGATTGGTATCGCATCAGGATATGCTGACCGGTGAGACGATCGTTACGATCACTGACGAGCAGTCGGTTCGCACGATGATCTGGGCACTGTTCTCTCTCTTCCCCGCTGTGATCGCGTTTATCATGGCAGGACTGGCTTATCTGTTCCCACTTAAAAAGTAACGAACAATGAAACGAATAGCAATGATTCTGACAAGTGCTTGCATCCTTCTTATGGGATGCAAGCACTCTGCACCTAATCAGGTGCGGGTTAACCAGGTAGGTTTTGCCCCTGATCAGGAGAAGACCGCCACGATAGATGTATGTTGCGCTAAGGCTGAGCCTTGTGAAGTGACGATTCTGGATGCCGAGGGGAAGGCTGTATGGAGCGGCAAAGCCTCCGAGACGATGCTCAATCCCGTATCGGGCAAGCCACGGCAGATAGTGGACTTCTCTGAACTGACGCAGGCCGGAGAATATACGCTGAAGGCCTGCAGCAAGGAGCCGATAGCTGATGCAAGGTTCGTGATAGCCGAACATCCTTACAGAGAACTGACGCGCAAGGCGCTGCGTGCGTTCTACTACCAGCGTGCATCGATGGATATCGTTGAACCGTATGCCGAGGGCTATGAGCGCAAAGCCGGGCATCCTGACGACAAGGTGCTGGTACATGCCTCAGCGGCTACCGCTGAACGTCCCGAGGGAACGGTTATCTCCTCCCCCGGCGGATGGTACGATGCAGGCGATTACAACAAGTATATCGTCAATAGCGGCTACACGATGGGCGTGTGGCTCATGGCGTACGAGATGAATCCTGAATATTTCGGCGCACTGAACTTGAATATCCCGGAATCCGCTCAACCCGTTCCGGATATGCTGGCTGAGGCGATGTACAACATCCGCTGGATGCTTACGATGCAAGATCTGGACGGCGGCGTATATCACAAACTCACCGAAGCCAACTTCGAGGGATTCATTCGTCCGGACGAGTGCCAAAAGACGCGTTATGTGGTAATGAAAACTACGGCTGCAGCCTTGGACTTCGCTGCGACTATGGCTCTTGCAGCACGTGTGTATGCACCCTTCGACCAGGACTTCTGCGCACAAGCCAAAGAAGCGGCTATTCGCGCTTATACGTGGGCACAGGAGCACCCCGAGGTCTATTACGACCAGCCAAAGATGAATGAGGAGTACAAGCCCGAGATTACTACCGGTGCGTACGACGACTTCGATGTGCATGACGAGTTCTACTGGGCTGCTATCGAACTGGCTATACTTACCGGAGAAAAAGCATACAAAGCGGCCGCTACGGAGCATGCCAAAGTTATCGCAGAGGCCAATGGGCAATATACCCCTTCTGTCTGGGGCAATGTGGCAGAACTGGGTTACCTCGACTGGCTCATGCACTCCGAAGACGAGGCCAAAAACAAAATCAATATGGAAGCCTTGTTTGAGTACCTCCAACCTTTCTTGGATGAGGCAGAGAGCATCTCTGTTCACCGCT
The DNA here is from genome assembly GCA_902798965.1 of uncultured Bacteroidales bacterium. Classification (GTDB taxonomy): domain Bacteria; phylum Bacteroidota; class Bacteroidia; order Bacteroidales; family Paludibacteraceae; genus Colicola. Next base: position 23,973 of record CADBYS010000018.1, read on the forward strand.
CGCCGTATGGCAACCGCGAGAGTGACTTCTTCTGGGGTTGCAACAGTGAGGGCTGCTGCTGGCGTGGCGTGGAGTGCTTGTACGCCTACCGTCTGACCGGTGACGACAAGTACCGCAAGGCTGCCGAGCAATGCCTCAATTACATCCTCGGCCAAAATGCTACGGGCTACTGCTACGTGACAGGTTTCGGCACGAAACCAACGAGTCATCCGCATCACCGATTATCGTTCAGCCATCCGAAAGGTACGCATCCGGGATTCCTGGCAGGAGGGCCTAACCCTATGCGTCAGGATGCCGAGACCGATGGTGTGCAATACCCGAAGGATGTGCCGGCTGATGAGAGTTATCTCGACTACCAGCCGAGTTATGCCTCCAACGAAGTGACAATCAACTGGAACGTCACACTCTTTGCCCTCACGGCAGGATTGGATGCCCTCTAATACTGCTTCGCCTTACGTCCGCATAGGCGTAGGAAAGGACAATACGGCGAGCATTCGGGACATGGAGCGAACTCACGTTCAGCGATAATATCACCAAGCATATCGGCAATCAATGCAGAGTACTGCTCATCATGCTGATCGTCGTAGGTGATAGGCAACTGATCGACAGCCACGCGAGTTTGCACATGCGGATCTGTCAAGTCCTGTGAGGTGAAATACAAATGTGGCTCTAAGGAGGACGCTTCGCCCCGAGCATGCATCACATAACTGTATAATAGCGTCTGACGAACATAGTCGGCGCTATTATTGTTTGCTACACGTAGGTCTGCAAAATTGGCATTCATCTTTTTCGAATCGTACTTCCCGCACTTATAATCTACTATACGGGTTACCTCAGGGAATCCGTTCTTGCCACCTATCTGATCCATTCGATCCACTCTTCCGCCCAACGAAACAGATACGGTAGCATCGGATTTTTGCGAGACGGTAGCATCGGCATTTTGCGTCGGAATTTGCATGGTTGCATACTTCGAGCCTTCCAGAAGCAGAATGGTTAGTCCGTACCGCTCCGCATCATTGCTGTCGCGCAGCAATACATGTTCTATATACGTATCAATCACACTATTCTCGAGCACATGTTCCTCCATGCGATAGATCGGCATAGCTCCGGGATGTTTCTCTATATAGTTTGCATTAAGCCTGTCGTAAGCGACCTCCAATGCTTGCCTGCGGCAAGCGGGAGTATTGAATTTGGCTATTTGTCCCGGCTGGATTTGTACAGGATCGCCGTTGTGGCAATGACAATAATTCTCGTATAGGTAATGTATTGCTTCATGCACGAACAATCCCAACGTACGGTTGGAGAAGATAGTTTCCGGCACGTCATCCTCGCGCAAGCCGCGCATGTACTCCAGATAGAATTTGCGCTTGCAGGTATAGAAGGTATTGATTGCCGAAGGTGAGAGATATGGTGATTTGCCCGTCTTCATACTTGCCTGCAGCCAACTGGCATCGTCCGGCACTTGGAAAGCGGATGCCGGTTGTAGCGTGTTACTTTCGGTAAGTACGTATTTATCCACTACGAACTCATCGCTTGCGACGAGCATTTGCATCACGAAGCGCGACATGCTTTTCTTGGTCATCGCCGTTTGCGATTGGCTAAACAGGATGGTCACATCGTTTGCACGTTGCAGCAGGCGGAAGAAGTTGTAAGCATATACCGATGCGCGCTCGTCGTGCGTTTGCAAGCCGTAAGCTTTACGCAAGTAATACGGCAGGAATGATTTATCGGGTTGGTGGGCAGGCAGTACTCCTTCCTCAACATTGAGCAGCAGCAGATGGTCGAAATCCAAGGTACGCGTTTCAAGAACACCCATTATCTGCAAGTCGGTTATCGGTTCGCCGTGGAAAGGCAAGGATATCTGCTCCATATGCCGCATGACAAGCCTGCGGAGCAGCTCAGGATTAGAGGCAACATCGCTTACTATACCATCTTGTAAGATTGTGATAAACTGCACAAGCGTACGCCGCGATTGATAGATAGCCTCGCGCTCCAGATGCCACTGCCAGGTGCTTTGCCTATGTTTAAGCGAACGGGCAGACAATTCATCCATATACGGCAACACGCTCTGCAGCGCTGCTGTCGGATTGTCATTTTGCGCACGAAAATCCTTATCCAGTTGCTTGATAAGGTCGCTATAGACAGCTGTGTGGCGTAACGGAAAACCTTTGGTAATATTTATCTCTTCGGGTTTGTCTTCTCCCTCGGCATACACAAGGGGAAGGCCGTAGATAACAGCCTCCAGTTGTGTCTCGTCGCAGATGACGATCGCGGTTGATTCTCCGCGTTTCTTATACGTATCCTGCAACCATTGTCCGGCATATTCCGCCTCGGCATGAGTGGATGTAACACTGATCGTGCGAATATGCCGCGGCGCTCCCCAAACGGCAATCGGCAGTGCGTTCGGGAATACCTTCATGTTCTGCCGGATGAAGGCGAACGCCTTGCTGTTGGCATGGAAATCCTCCACATAATCCCAGAAGAACAAGGCTCGTTGCTCAGCATGGAGCAGTTGCATCAGTTGTCGCTCTACGGGTAGCAGGTAGTTGAATCCGATAAAGCAGTACACCTTGCTTTGTGCGCGTTGATGCAGTTCATCCCAGTGCGTGATAACATAGCGCATGCGCTGCCCCTCGTACCCTTTGCCGGCTTGCTGCATTTGCTCACGTAACTGCATGTAGATAGAGGGCATAGCCTTCCACAAGGCAGCAAAGTGCGCTTGCACGGATTTGGCAATGAGCGATTGACGTCCGGCCTCTCCCTTGTACAACAAATCTTCGAGCCGCTTGCGTACATCGTCATCCAACTTGTAGGTATCCAGATCGGACAGTGTGAGCGCATTGCGGAAGAACGAGTCTATATCCTTCTCTTCCAAGCCTTGATCGATGTTGGTGAAGTCCGACAGCAACTGCCGTCCCCAGCTATAGAAGCGATCAATATCCATCGTCAGTGGCTGACCGTTATGATCGGCTGACAAGCTGTCGCTCGCCTGTTGCACGCACTCGTCGTATATACGGTGTAATCGGCAAACGGTGAATAGTTCGTCCTCCTTCCCCAGCGGACATAGGCTGTCGAACAAGTCACCTAAGGCCATCATCTCAGGCGACCACACCATATTCACATGATCGGCTGCCATCCGTTGTTGCAACTCGCTACGCATCACAACTCCTGCCCGATGCATCGGGAATACGAGCGTTACATCTTTCAATCCCTCCCATCCGAACCGCCGGATGAGTTCGTCGGAAACACTATGCAGAAAACTTGTTTTCATCTGTATGTAAGGATTTGATTATTTATTGAGTTACTTGTATCAATTGGTTCGGGAATGCATACCACAACCAACCTTCGACGTGCTTATAGCCCATCTTCTTGAGAGCTGTCATGTAGTCGCGTACCTGGTAGATATATCCCGGGCGTTGTATGTTCGTGAACTTGTAATCAAGCACGATGGCATGGTCACCCTTAATCATCACGCGGTCGGGGCGTATGACTGCAGTCGGGGACAGGATAGCCGCCTCTCGCATCAGTTGCCACGATCCGTCGAACCAATGCTGCATCAAAGGATTGGCGAATGCGCTGTGTATAAGTTCGTTGATCTGCGCAAATTGTTCATCATTGTCAATAAGTCCCTGCTGGCGATATGAGTCGATAACCTGTCGGGCTTCATCGGCGCGAACGATATGCGCAAATATATCGTGACACAGCAGGCCGAAATCCGTTTGTGCCGTTTGGCTGTCGGCGTTGGCGGCATCGAGCATATACTGAGTGGACTCTTGCGATTGGCGGAAATACAGCAGGGAGCCATCGCTGTAAATTTGTGCGCTGACCGATTCGGCATTCATGTAATCGAACAAACCTGCTCCTCCGTGACTTTTCGCCTGATTGATATGAGGCTCGGTACCAACGGAAAAATCAAGACAGGTCTGCCCACTCTCGGCGAATGCCGACAACGCTCCACGCAGGTGGGTGTAATCGAGCAAGGATGCAGCCACGGTGGGAAAACCTTCGGCGTGCTTGACTGCATCAATCAGCGCAAAAACAAACAGATTGTCAGCTGCACGGGTTAGAGCCACATATAGTAAGTTGTAATTATCTATGAGTTGCGCTTCATGTTCACTTTTGTATGCCAAGTAATATGGTGACTTGTCACCGGTAAGGCACAGCTTGGTATTTTGAGATACGGGGATATATGGCAAGCTGCAGCCTGAAACGCGTATGGATTCCGACCAAAGAATATCATCATGCCTGTCATGTTCGGTATACCAACCTGCATCCAGCAGGATGACTGTCTTCCCCTCCAGGCCTTTAGAACTGTGTATGGTCATCAATCGTATGGCATCACTGCTGCTATCACCGGAAATGGATGCTTCGTGCATTGTATCATCCCAATACTGCAATAAGGTCGCCACATCGCTGCCATACGTGGCTATGAATGCTTGCAACTGATCCATGAAGCAATTGACATACGCCACATCATCGCCCTGATAGTATCCCTGCTCGCATCCGATAAGTTGCAACAGGTGTTGCGCGCAAGCATACAAAGGTTCAAATTTGTCGATTAGACCGATGCTCTCTATCACATCATTTCCCCGATGCAACCGTATGAACTCCGCAGCGGCCTGACTGCCTGTATGCATATATCGCAACGCTTCGATAAGCAGTAGAACTATGGTACAGGACTCCAGCCGGAAGGAGTCACGTGATACCATTGGCGTACGATTAAGCAAGGGATATTTATCACCCTGTTCGCGGCAGAAATTTACCCACTGCTGTATCTCATTATTAAATCGTGCGAGCACCAATATATCCTGCGGACGTTCACCTTGGCCGAGCAGTTGCTCAATGGTGCCGCATATATCAGCCCACAGGGTTTGCTGCTGCATATTTCTCACCAGTTGTTCTACGCCCAGTTTGGTTGCCGTACGCTTTTCGTAGTATGGATAGAACCTGCAACGCACATAGCCGCCCGGATGTTTGTCGGTTCGATAGAAATCGCTTATGTTGGGCATCTGACCGCCGTTTGCTGCGGCTATTGACAATTCGCCGTACAAAGCCTGTCCTATCGGTCGGTTGTCGTCGGTGGAAACGGGTATCTGCAAGTTAGGCTGCTGTGCTACGTACTGCATCACACCGAGGTTGAATGCTACCACATGTTCGCGGCTGCGCTGGTTGCGTATCAGCGGTTGGGTCTTTGGGTTGAAAGCATGGGTCAGTTGCGTCTTGCCCAGCCCTTCCATAATCTGCCAATTGCCGTTACGGAACCGATATATACTCTGCTTGGTATCTCCCACAATCAGAATTGTTTGCTCCGGTACGGCTACCAACTCCTGTATCAGATGCAGGAACACGCTCCATTGTAGCAGACTGGTATCCTGGAACTCATCCATCATGATATGGCGATATCGTATGCCTGCCTTCTCGAGAATAAAGTCAGCGTCTCCTGGCTGCAAGGCCTCGGCCAGCGTGATAGCCGTATCGGCGAGCAGCGCGGTGTTAGTACGGATCAGCGAGCGTTGTATGCAATCGTCCAAAGCACGCATCAGACGCATATCGTTCAGATAAGTAAGCGAACAGGTCGTTTGCCAATATACGAGTCGCATCTCATCGCACGCCTCTTGCAAGGCTCGGAGCTGAGGTTCAGCCATGATGGTTTCTCTGCCGTTGTCCGTGGCGCCTCGGAAGAGTTTGTCGTTATCCATCGATTTGGGGTCGGTGGCGGATTTGTACATATTATCAATGGCGCTCCTGGCATCTCGCCCCTTGGTATAAGGCACCTTGGCATCCAAATCGTTTTTGGCTTGCACAGCCAAGGGCTTAAACTGCTCCAGGGCGGCTGTACGCTTGGCATATAGGGCTTTGCGGTATTCGGTTATGCGCCGCGTATCCAGATCCAAACCGCTAACCGCAGCCTGCCTACCGGCATCTGCTGCCATCTGATGCACCTGCACACTTTCTTTGTACAGCTGCAATGCAATGCGAATGAGGTTCTCACGAATATCCCAGTTCTTGCTTTCGCTTATGCACTGCTTTACATACTCATATATGGTACGTCGGTTCTCTGCAGATAGACCACAGTACGCAGTGCTTGACGAATCAGCCAGTTCGCTCGTAAGCATCATATCCACCGCCGCTGTGATGACTTGCTCAGCATCCAGATTGATTGCGAAATCAGCGGTACGGTTGATAGCTTTAGCCATTCCTCGGATAAGCTGTTGCAGAAACGAGTCTATGGTAGTAACCGAGAAGTTGTCGTAGTCCTGTAATATGGCATACAGGTTCGCTTGGGCACGGGATTGCAACACCTCGTCAGAAACATCTTCTTGGCGAATCATAAACTCCTTTACCTTGCTTAGGAACTCTTTCTCACCGCCCTGAGAGATGCCTAAAAGATAGGTAAGGATACGCTCCTTCATTTCAGCCGTAGCGGCATTGGTAAAAGTAACCGCCAGTATATTGCGATAACTCTCACCACTCAGCAGCATGGCAATATAGTACGCTGCCAACGTGAACGTTTTGCCGGTTCCCGCCGATGCTCTGCATACAATTAACGGATGTTGTTTGTCAATAGCACTCATCTTTTCTTGATAAATTATACGATTTGCGCAAAGATACAAAAAAAAAATGACATTTGCAAATATTTCTTCAAAAAAATTTCATAATTTTGCAAAAAAATAGTGCATTATTTGCAAATATGGGATTTTTTTTGTACCTTTGCATGCTCTAACGGAAGAAAAAGTGCCAATATGGGTGCTTTCACACCCTTAGGCGAGTAACGTGGACAGATGAAACGAATAGCATTTATCATCAACCCCATATCAGGCAATCGTACAGCGCAACAGCTCAAAGACCGTTTGCCGGAACTGGTTCAGCGCCATTTGGATGCCTCCGTATGGTCTGCAAGCATATTGCACACGGCGTATGCCGGTCATGCAAAGGAGTTGGCAGTGCAAATGTCGGAAGCGGGTTATGATGCAGTTGTTGCCGTTGGGGGCGACGGTACGGTTAGCGAAGTGGCAAGCGGCCTGCGCGATACCCGCACAGCGATGGGGATATTGCCTATGGGTAGCGGCAATGGGTTGGCTCGACATCTGGGCATTCCGCTGCAAACAGAATCTGCCATTAGATTACTCAATCGGTGTACTGTACAACAAGTGGATTACGGCTTGGCGAACGAGCAACTGTTCGTATGCAGTTGCGGTACCGGGTTAGATGCTGTAGTAGCAGATCAGTTTGCCAAGAGCGGTAAACGAGGATTCGTGACGTACATACGTAATACCATACGATTGCTTTTTACGTATCATCCGCAGCAGTATCGTCTGACAGGCAAAGGCATGGATATCAACAGGCGTGCATTTCTCATCACCTTTGCCAATGCCAACCAATGGGGAAATGGAGCGCTCATCGCACCGCGAGCCGATATACAGGACGGGCTGATGGATATTATGATTATGTCGCCGCACGCTCTATGGGGGAGTTTGGGATTGGCTATACGGCTATTTGCCGGCACCATTGACCGCAGCAGGCTGATGACAATGCATCGAGCTGATGAGGTAAACTTGATACGCGAACAAGTTGCGCCCTTCCATATCGACGGCGATCCGGTAGAAATGCCCAAAGACATCCACATACGGATTGTTCGAGGCGGATTACGCGTGTTGGTGGCGGCTGATTGCTGACTCGGGTTGGAGGATATACATATTTTTGAGAAAATATGCATGCAAATTTGCAAATGTCAAAATTTTTTTGTAACTTTGCAGCCGCAAAAGTTATAACCCCTTTCCCCGTGGCGGTTTTTCCCCGCTTCAACGGGGACAACCTAGTGTAACTTTGCAGGCTGATTGGAATGGCAATTACATATGCTTCTTAAAGATGTTATAGGTCAGGACGCTGTTAAGCGTGAGATGCGTCACCTTGTGCAACAAGGGCGCATTCCTCATGCCATGTTGCTATCCGGTGTGTCGGGAACAGGCAAACTGCCGTTGGCGCTTGCTTTTGCCCAATATATAGCATGCAAACATCGCACAGAGTCGGATGCATGCGGCGTATGTCCCACCTGTATGCAGTACAGCAAGTTGCAACACCCCGACCTGCATTTTGCTTTTCCTATCGTTAAAGTGGACAAGGGGGCTGAGGTATGCGATGATTATCTGAACGATTTCAGGTCAATGCTCTTGGCTGATCCATATTGCGATGCTGCCGACTGGACGAAGCAGATGAACGCCGAGAAGAAGCAGAGTCTGATCTACGAGCGTGAGAGCAGTGAGATACAGCGCAAGCTTTCACTCAAGTCGTTCGACGACGGCTACAAGGTGATGATTGTTTGGCAGCCGGAGAAGATGCATATTGCTTGCGCCAACAAACTGCTCAAACTGCTGGAGGAGCCACCGGCACGCACGTTATTCTTGTTTGTAAGCGAACACCCGGAGCAGATGTTGCCCACTATTATCTCCCGATTGCGGCCTTTGCCTGTGCCGCGCCTATCGGAGCAAGAGATAGTGGATGCTATCGGGAGGATGCACCCGGAGATCAGCCGGCAACAGGCGGCAGACGCTGCCCGATTGGCGGGTGGTAGTTATCGCGAAGCATTACGAATATTGGATGCCGAGGATAGTGCCAAGCAACTGTTTGCCGAGTTTCAGCAACTGATGCGCAATGCATGGCTCGTAGGCGTTAAGAAGAATTACGAGGCGCTGCAAAGCCTGAACGAGTGGTCGCAGGAGATGGCCAAACAACCGCGCGAACGGCAAAGCGCATTCTTGCAATTCGCGCAACGGCTCATACGCGAGAACTTCATATACAACTACGGAGAAGCGGCGCTGAACTACGAGACAAGCGAGGAGCAGAACTTCTCCGTGAAGTTCGCACCGTTCATCAACGAGCGGAATGTGGAAGAACTGACCGAACAGTTCGCACAAGCTGAAGCACAAATAATGCAGAATGCCAACTCACGGATAGTGCTCTTTGACCTGTGCCTGCAGTGCATAGTACTTATCAAAAAATAACCGACTAAACGGTAAAGCAAAGGAATTAATATTGACCCAATGGTAAATGATTAAACGATTATGAAGCCGGAATTTGTATTAGACAACGAATCAGGACGATATACCGAAAAGTCATACCGACGTAACTCGGCGCATATGTTGCCGGTTACCGACTATCTGTCCGACCTGCCGGAAACGATAGCCGTAACCGAGATGGTGGAAGTGCAATTCAAGAATACCCGCAAAGGTTACTACCGCAACAGCGAGCATCTGCGTCTGGAGAAAGGTATGGTAGTGGCTGTGGAAGGCAACCCCGGACATGATGTGGGCGAAGTGACGCTGGTAGGCCAACTCGTTATTCCTCAGATGCGTAAGAACCGCATTGATGTGGAGAACTTCGAGGCACGGACTATCTACCGCCTGGCTACCGAAGCGGATATCAAGCGCGCGGAAGAGGCACATGCCCTGGAACACGAAACGATGATCAAGGCACGCAAGATTGCCAAGGATATGCAGCTCGAAATGAAGATCGGCGATGTGGAGTACCAGGGCGACGGCTCAAAAGCCATCTTCTACTATATTGCCGACGGACGAGTGGATTTCCGTCAACTGATCAAGGTATATGCCGAGACTTTCCGCATCCGTATCGAGATGAAGCAGATCGGTGCGCGACAGGAAGCCGGACGCATAGGCGGTACCGGTCCTTGTGGGCGCGAACTGTGTTGCTCCACATGGATGACGCGATTCACATCAGTAGGAACTGGAGCAGCACGCTTGCAGAACCTGTCGCTCAATCCGCAGAAACTGGCCGGGCAATGCGCCAAACTCAAGTGCTGCCTCAACTACGAGATTCCCACCTACGAGGAAGCTGTAGGCAAACTGCCTGACCGACGCATACCGCTCGAAACGCAGCTGGCAACCTACTACGTCTTTGCCACCGATCCGCTCCGCGGTACTGTTACTTATTCTACCGACCAGCGGCAGGCCGTTAACCTCGAGATAGTCACTTCCGAACGTGCCAAAGCCATCATCGAGATGAACCGACGCGGAGAAAAACCCGCAGATCTGGGTGGTATACATACCACCATCGAAGGATCGGAAGTGGGTTATGCCAATGTAGTCGGGCAAGACGATGTTCATCGTTTCGACCGCAAGCATGGCAAAGGCGATAACCGCAACCGCAACGACCGCAGGAACAACCATACGCATAACGATCGAAACCCACGTCAAGACAATAATCGCGACCAACGTCGTGAACGATAGCCCGCCATTTGACAATATGAAAAAAATACTCTACATAGCCCTCTGCTTGCCACTCTTGCTGGTTTCATGCAGCCATGACATAGTCAGCAGTGACTATCGTGACCTGCAGGAGGAAGGTTGGGCAATGACCGATACCGTACAGTTGTCGGTACTCGTGCCGGATTCTACGCAAGCATATGACTTGACGCTTATCCTGCGTCACACCGATACATATAACTATCAGAACTTGTGGCTTTTCGTCAGCTCATCGGATTCGTTGTGTCCCATCCTTCGCGACACGGTTCAAGCATGCCTGGCCGATGACCGGGGACGATGGTTGGGCACGCGAGCAGGGAGGTACTTTAGCGGATTTGTGACTATGGAGAAAGAGACCACATTCCCTCAGGCAGGGTCATACACATTTTTGATTGTGCACGGTATGCGCGACTCAATTATTCAAGGCATAGCCGACATCGGCTTGGAATTACGCAAACACGATTATGGGAAAGAATAAACTCAAGAAATTTGCCGAGATGGCTGAGATGCCCTGCGTCTTCCAATGCGGGGCAAGGGAGATGTTACAGGACTCACCCGTGCTCGCTATGCGAGGTGCGTGGTGCTCGTCGTTTTTCCACAATGATCATCCTTTGCTGCTCGAGCTCGGCTGCGGTCATGGAGATTACACGGTAGGCTTAGCGCGCGTATATCATGACACAAATTATATAGGCGTGGATATCAAGGGCGCACGGATGTGGCAGGGAGCCAAGCAAGCTACGCAGGAAGGACTGACCAATGTGGCGTTCCTTAGAACGAACATAGAGTTACTACCTCATTTCTTCGCCTCTGACGAAGTGGATGGCTTATGGATCACCTTCCCTGACCCGCAGATGAAGAAAGCTACCAAACGACTCACATCCACCTGGTTCATGGAGCGTTATCGCCAACTGTTGCGCGACGGGGCGACTATCCATCTCAAGACCGACAGCCCCTTTCTCTACACCTACACCCGCGAAATGATCCGGCTGAATCATCTGCCCTTGCTCTGCGACACCGATGACTTGTATGGGAAGCTGTCAGCAATCAGCAATCAGCAGTCAGTTCTTTTAGAAGATGCACGCCGCTTACAGACCCACTACGAGCACCAATGGCTTGAGCGCGGTCTGACCATCAAGTACCTGGCATGGCAACTGCCCAAGCAAGGAACACTCACGGAACCTGATATCGAAATAGAAAAAGACACTTATCGTTCTTACGGTCGAAATTATGTATCCCAAGCAAATCATTGACGCCCTGCAACATGTCCGCTATCCGGGCAATGGCATGAATCTGATCGAAGCCGGCATGCTCGAAGATGACATCCGCATCTCCGGTCTTGAGGTATCCTTCTCGCTCATCTTCGACAAGGATACCGACCCTTTCCAACGTTCTGTTCTGAAAGCCGCTGAGGTAGCAGTACAGACGTATGCCGAGCCTAACGCCGTGGTGCATATCCATAGCAAGTACCGCAAACAGGCACAGGCAGAAGCTGGCGCGGAAGAGCGCTCGCTACAAGCCAAGCATATCATCGCCATCCACTCCGGCAAAGGAGGAGTGGGCAAATCCACCGTGGCGGTTAACCTGGCCGTGGCACTTGCGCAAAGAGGCTTGCGGGTCGGATTGCTGGATGCGGATATTCATGGACCAAGCGTGCCCAAGATGTTCCACGTCGAGGATGCACGGCCTGTGGCGGATACCGTCAACGGTCGTGACCTGATAGTACCCATCGAGCAGTATGGCGTGAAGATGCTCTCCATTGGATTCTTTGTGGATGTGCAGTCGGCTGTAGTGTGGCGCGGAGGAATGGCTTCCAATGCCATCAAGCAACTCATCAACGATGCCGAGTGGGGCGAACTGGATTATTTCCTTATCGATCTGCCTCCCGGCACGTCGGATATCCATCTCACACTCATCCAAACCCTGCAACTCACAGGAGCAATCGTGGTAACAACGCCACAGGATGTGGCGCTCGTAGATGCACGCAAGGGAGTGGATATGTTCCTCAATGATAAGGTGAACGTGCCCGTACTCGGACTAATAGAGAATATGTCGTACTTCACGCCGGCTGAGCTGCCCGACAACAAGTATTACATCTTCGGTCAAGGAGGTGGTAGGCGCTTGGCGGAAGAGTTGCATCTTCCTTTGCTCGGCGAAGTGCCGCTCGTGCAATCCATCCGCGAGGGGGGAGATCAAGGCACACCTATCGTCCTGCAGCCCGGTCATCCTGCGGCACGGATCTTCGAGCGCATCGCCGAACAGTTGTAAGGTATTTGTCAATCAATAGTCATCTCTCCACAGATAGGCGTACCGAGCAGGTGTTTCACTTTCTCAGGATTATCGGGATTCTCTCCAAACAGGGTCATCATCTTTGTCAGTATGGCCTCGGTGGTAATGTCGTATCCGGATATTACACCTGCCTTAAGCAGATTCTGCGCCACTTCATATTGTCCCATATCCACCGTACCCATAGAGCATTGCGTCTTGTTGACGATTACGATGCCTTTGTCGGTGGCCTCCTTCAGGGCTTGATAGAGCCATTGGGCTGATGGAGCATTACCCGAACCATACGTTTCGAGTACCACGCCTCGCAATCCTTTCGCACCAAGCACGGCACGTACTACCGTCTCGTTGATCCCCGGAAAGAGCTTGAGAATAGCTACATCCGAACACGTCTTCAGATGCGTAAATAGGGGCATCTTGCTTTGCGGATAGCGAATCCACTTGGTGCGGTACTGGATATGCACGCCGGCTTTAGCCAGGCAAGGATAATTGAACGAGTCGAATGCCTCGAAATGTTCGGCGTTCTTCTTGGTAGTGCGATTGGCGCGAAACAGGCTGTCCTCGAAGAAGATGGTCACCTCAGGAACCATCGGCTGACCATCCGCCCCTTCAGCCGCAGCAATCTCGATAGCGGTAAGCAGATTCTCCTTGGCATCCGAGCGCAGCACACCCACAGGAAGCTGGGAGCCGGTAAACACAATCGGTTTGCCCACATTCTCAAGCATGAACGACAGAGCTGAGGCTGAGTACGACATCGTATCCGTACCATGCAGAACGACAAAACCGTCGTACCGCTCGTAGTTGTCAGCCACCGCTGTAGCCATCTTTACCCAGTTGGCGGGACTGATATCCGACGAATCGATGAGGGGGGTAAACGGCAACATGTCAATCTGCATGTTGCTCGCGAACAACTCCGGCACAAACGCCTTGAACGTATCAACATCGGCCGGATGCAGAGCACCGGTTTGCGGATTACGAACCATCGTTATCGTTCCTCCTGTGAGTAAAACTAATACGCGTTTCATGGGCATTATTTTGTTTTAATTGACCGATAAAATATGTCAGCATGTGCCATACATACGAAATCGACTGCAAAGATACAACTTTTTTTTCAAATTTCCAATAGTTTGACAATATTTTTTTATTAAAAAATGTTTGGCACGAATATTGTATTGTTAAAATTGTTATAAAATACGTGAAATTTCATAAAAAACGATAAATATGGATACATTGGCAATCGATAAAATTCGTATCTTGTTATGCGAAGATGATATAACTTTGGGCAGTCTGTTGGCAGATTATCTCCGCCGGATGGACTTCGAGGTAGATCACTGCCTCAACGGGGAGGAAGGCATAGAGCATTTTCAGAAGCAACATTACGACTTATGCCTGTCGGATATCAATATGCCCCAGATGAATGGTTTTGAAATGCTGCAAACCATACGCGCCATGGGTAGCGAAGTTCCGGTAATCATCCTTACCGAGCGCAAGGCTAACGAGGATATCATTCGATCCTACGAGCTGGGTTGCGACGAGTTCTTGAACAAACCTTGTCCGATGGATATTCTGCTGTGCAAGATTCGTGCCATCATGCGTCGTTGTATGCTGCACAAGAAGAATACGGAAACGGAGTTCAATCTTGGTAATGGTATTCTGTTTGATTCGGTACGTCAGACTCTGAACGGGGAACATCTCTCCTCGCGCGAGAACGATCTGCTTCTGATCTTGTGTCGTCACCTCAACGAAACGGTCGACCGCAATCTTATCCTTCGTAAGTTATGGAGTCAGGAGTCGTATTTTGCCAGCAGAAGCCTGTGCGTGTATGTCAATCATCTTCGCAAGCGTCTGGCAGGTACCAACCGACGCATCCTCGGCGTGCACGGGAAGGGGTATCGACTCATTGATTCGACACTACAAGCCGATTCATTAGAGGCTTGAAAGGAATAATATATATAAGGTAATAGCCGCTGCCAAGTACACAAGGAGAGTGATTCCTCGGGATTCACTCTCTTTTTGTAGCAAGTACACTCCGGTAGTTGCTGCTAATGCCAAGGGCAGTAATACCAAAGCATCCTGCGTGGCAGCTACAAACAAAACAAGCGGAGCGGATACCAATCCAAGCATCACTACATGGTATAATAAGAGGCGAGCACTGACCAAGTCGTACGAGCTGCGGCGAAAAGCTGCTCCGGACATATACAAGAATGCCGCATACAACACCGACACACTAACCACTGTCAATGTCGCACTATTATACGCGAACCACTCTCTTACCACCAATACTGACCAGTCGTGCTGCTCCGACCACCCCATATATACCATCAGCGCATAGTAGATGGCAAACAATCCCGCGGCCAATAACGATGCCAATATCGTGCGCAGCGAGAAACAGCCTTGCACCCACGCCACTATCCACAAATATACCATACACCACACCGCATCGGGCGAAAATAAAGCCGTGATACACAACAAGAGCGATACAAAAAACAAGGTACCGTTCAACTCGTTGCTTTCGGACATATCGCGAGTGAGTAGCAGGTACGACAGCAACTGTATCACGATGATTTGCGGCATATAATGCACGCGCAAGTAAGGGAAGATAGCGATGGTCAGCACATACAGCAATGCCGGAACAAGCGAGAAATGTCCTGAGGCCTTGGCGCGATAAAACAAGGTACTAAGCATGACGGCATTGGTCAGTGTCAGCATTTGCGTACACAACACCAGCCCCCACTGCTCGGGAATACGCACATAATCCACCGTCCACATGCCCAATGCGCACACCAATAGCAACAGCGCTATCGGTGTGGGCATTGTGACTATATGACGCAGGAAATATCGCATCCTTACAATTTAACGGCTTAACCGTTTAACAGCTTAACGTCTTAACGGATTTATTCGATAAATCCTTTTCTGCGCAGCAGGTGTTGCGGATCGGCAGCTTTGCCGCGGAACTCGAGGTAGAGCTCTTGTGCATCGCGCGTACCGCCCTGCTCCAGCAGGTGACGGAAGCGTACTGCAGTCTCGGCGTCGAACAGGTTGCCGGTCTCCTTGAAGGCGGCAAACGCATCCGCATCCAACACGGCCGACCAGGTGTAGCTGTAGTAGCCTGCTTCGTAACCGGTGGTGAAGATATGGTTGTAGAACGTAGGACGATAGCGAACGATAATCTCGTCGATCATGCCCATCTTCCTGAGGCTCTCTGCCTCAAACGCATCCACATCCAGTCCTTCGGCACTCGTCAACTCATGGAAATCCATATCCAGGATCGAAGCCGACAGCAACTCGGTGGTTACAAAGCCCTGGTTGAACTTACCGGCTGCATTGATCTTGGCGATAAGCTCGTCAGGGATTACCTCACCTGTCTGGTAGTGGAAAGCGTAGGTCTTGAGTACCTCGGGCTCGTACGCATAGTTCTCCATGAACTGGCTGGGCAGCTCCACGAAGTCGCGCGGGGTGTTCGTGCCGCTCAGGCTCTTGTAGTGCGCCTTCGAAAGCAAGCCGTGCAGAGCGTGGCCGAACTCGTGGAACAGGGTCTCCACGTCATCCATCGACAGCAACGACGGGTTGCCGGCTGCCGGCTTGTTGAAGTTGCCCACGTTGATGATTACCGGACGGTGATCCACACCCTCGGCATCGATGTATTGCGGCAAGATCTGATTCATCCACGCACCCGGACGTTTGCCGGCACGCGGGAAGTAATCGGTATAGAGGATTCCGATAAGTTCGCCGGCGGCATCGGTTACCTTGAATACCTCCACTTCGGGATTATATACGGGCATATCCTGCAGCGGCTCGAACTGTAAGCCATAGAGCTTGGTAGCTACGCCAAACGCACCGCGGCGTACATTACCCAGTTCAAAGTAAGGCTTGATCTCCTCTTCGTCCAAGGCATATTTGGCTTTGCGTAGTTTCTCGGCATAGAACCACCAGTCCCATGGTTGCAGTTTCTCGCCGGGATAGTCCTGGCTCAGCAGTTCTTGCAGGGCAGCAGCCTCACGCTTGGCAGCGGCCAGCGAGGGTGCCCAAACCGATTGGAGGAACGCATCCACCGTCTGATGATCTTTCGCCATGCAGTCCTTCAGAATATAATCGGCGGGATTGTCGTAGCCGAAGAGTTTGGCACGCTCAATGCGCAGCTCCATCTCACGGATGATAACGGCCTTGTTGTCGTTGTCATTGCCATGGTTGGCGCGTGTGGTATAATCCATCAGCAGTTGCTTGCGCAGCTCGCGGTTCTCGCAGTACTGCAGTACCGGCGTGAAACTGGTACGTTTGGGTGTGAACAGCCATTCTCCCGGGTGACCGGCAGCTGTTGCCTCCTCAGCCGCAGCGGCTTTGGCACTCTCGGGCAGACCTTTCAGCTCGTCCTCGTTGGTCACGAAGCGTTGGCAACTGTTCGTCTCAGCCACCACGTTACGGCCGAACTGTAGCGACAGCAAGCCCAACTCCTCGTTGATGGCTTTCAAGCGTTCCTTCTGCTCAGCTGGCAGGTTGGCACCGTTGTCGGCAAATCCCTTGTAGGTTTCCGTGAGCAGACGCATCTGTTCCGGGGTGATGTCGAGTGATTCACGCTGGTCATATACGGCTTTGATGCGGGCAAACAAACCCTCATTCAGCGTGATGTATGCCGATAGCTCCGACATCATCGGGCTCACCTTCTCGGCTATGGCATCCATCTCGTCGTTGCCGTCAGCCTCCAGTACGTTGAAGAACACGCCGGCTACACGCTCCAGCAGCATACCGCTGCGGTCAAGTGCCTCGATAGTGTTGGCGAAGGTCGGTGCTTCCTCATTGGCGACTATTGCATCCACCTCGGCTTTGTTCTCAGCGATCGCCTGCTCAAAGGCGGGCATATAATGTTCCAACTTCACTTGGTCGAACGCCGGCACGCCAAACGGCGTAGCGGGCTGCTCCAACAAGGGGTTACTCGAATTGCATGCTAATAAACTCATAGCAATTGCTCCTAAAATAATAGTTTTTTTCATATTTTCTTCTTTTGTCTTTTTTCTTTCAGTGAACGTAGTGAACGGTCTTTACTCTTTTAGTGAGCGCAGCGAACGGTCTATTTAATTCTTACGTTTTTCTCCATGGATTGTTTGATGCGCTCACGCAGTTCTTTGGATTGCGTGTCGGCTTTCTGATACCACTTGGGGCGGAAGTCCTGGGCGTACTTGCACTTGGCCAGTTTGATGCTCAGGTCGTCCATCGTGCCGCTCACGTTCACGCCCAGGTAGATAGGGCTGAGCACGTTGATGTCGTAGTCGAACGACATGTTCGTGTTGTGTCGTCCACCCAGGGCAACCATATAGTTGTCCATCTGCACGCACAGCGGATACACGTCTATCTCGTTCTTGTATATCGTTATCTCCGCATTGAGCGAGTCGATCTTGTTCTCTGTCTTCTTGTTGAACAGCAGCAGTTTGCTTATCCGCGAGAATGTCTCGCCATCCAGCACTACCAGGTCTTTGCCGGTCAGCGAAGCCGCACCGCGCAGGGTACTCATCTTCGGCTTGTATTGGCTGTTGGTATAGGTCTCGGCAGCAAGGTGGAACTCAGCAGCTCCCTTGAAGCTGCTTAGCATGGGCATCATCTCTTCCAGGCTCGGTATCATCGAGGTCAGTTCGTCGATATCCACGTCGATCATGTGGTAGTCAAGTCCGACATACAGGTGGTTGCGGCGCGGCGTGCGGTACATGGCTGTCAGTTGCAGCTTGGCAGCACGGCACACGAAACCTACCTCATCGAGTACCAGTGTGCCGTCGTTGATATAGATGCCGCCCTTCAGGTCTTTGGCCACCTGGTTGAAGATCTCTACCTCTTGCATATGCGTGTGCAGCGCCAGATTCACGTCTGTCGGCACTAAGAAGGGTTCGCGCTCCTTAGTCGAATCCGCCTCTTGGCTTTCGACTTTCGACTTTTGACTTTCTACTGCTTGCTCTTCGCTACCGCTGTCATCGCTGAACCATAGCATCAGCTGGTTGGCATCGCAGTGTTCGGATACGATGTTCAGCTCACCTTCCAGTATGGTGTCGTGGCGGAACCACTTGCCTAAGTTTCGTACGTAGCCCTTCAGGTTCAAGTCCGACTGCCCCAGTTCGATGCGCGAGTTGTCGATCTCCATTAGGCGGTTGGAGTACGCGAACTCAATCGACGGTATAATCACCGGTTCGGGTAGGCGTTCGGGCATCAGCACTTCGCCTTTCTTCAGGTTCACCTTCACGCGCGGGTTCCATTGCAGCAGCACGTTTTCGCCCTTGGGGTTGTAGCGGGCTGCGGCTTCCAGTTGCAGCTTGCCTGTTGTGGCAGCCAGTTCGTTGCCCATCTTTGCGTCCAGGGCTTGCGTGTTGATCTTCGCCTTCAGCCGCGGAGCGGATTTGTCTTTGCGTCCGCCACTAACCGACGCTTCCAGGTTCGTGGCTCCAAGTTTGGCTTGTATGTCCTTAAAGAAACCATCGAGTTTCCCGCAAGCAATCGTTGCTTGCAGTACGGGCATCACGGTCGTATCTTTGGTGTTGTACTCGGCATAGGCGCTCAGGTTCGGCGCATCGATCGTGCCGCCCATCGAATCCATCTGTGCTACGATTGGCTTGTCGGATTGCAAACCAACGGCTGCATACAGCACGGGATCTTTGCTCAGCACGTTACCCGCTTCCAGACGTATAGCCGACTTCTGCATATGTGCCTCCAGCGGGATGGGCATCGTGAAGTCCACCTTGTCAGTCGTCAGATCCAGGCGCACCCAGTTGACCTTAGGCTTGGTGGGGTTGGCGTTGGGTATCTGAATCTTCGCTTGCGTCTTGCCCAGGTCGGCCACCATCGAATCCATCGCATAATGGATGTCGCTGAGTGTCATATCCACTCCTATTTTGCCTTTCTCCAATCGCATATTGCTCAGGTCGCTCAGGCGGATTCTTGCGTTGGCAGTGCCTTTGGCTTTGCCACGTAGTGTCATCTGCTTGGGCAGGAACGAACGGAAGTCCGGCAGGTTGGCATCCAGTGCCACATTGGCATCAATGAGCATATCGCTGGCTATATCATCCACTACGCCTTGCACATCCAGCTTGGTGTTCCACAGCTCGGCATGCACCTTATTGAGGGTCACTTTGGGCATCTTTTTCTCGCCGTACTGTCCAGTAGCTGTGGCATCCAGACTGATTGCACCGCTCAGTTTGTAGTCGGCAATGGCTTTCGTCAGCGATGGCGGAACTAAGGCAAGTAGCGGCTCAATCTGCCATTCGCCGGTAGCCAGACGCACATCCATATCGATATCGTCGCCCAGGGTCACGTAACCCTCAAGACGCAAACCGAAGTCATTGACCGCCAGACGCAGACCGTCGAAAGCAAAATGCATCTTCTCCAGATCCATCGCCAGCGGGGCAATGAGTTCCAGATGCAGATTGTCGGCATACGTCTCGCCTTTCAGCGCGGCGCTTACGTGCTGCGCATCCAAAGTGAGCAGCATATCGTCCCAACTCTCGGCTTTCGCACGTAGCTCCATAGTGCCCACAGTGGCTTGAATAGTATCCTTCGCATCCACGAAGCTGATGCCATCGGCATGCAACCGCAGCCCATCGACCTTCAGTGCCTTGAAGGGCAGGCTGAACGCCGTGGTGTCAACCTCCTCGATCGTGTCGGGTGAGGATACGAATACCTCCAGGTTGTTCGTGCCGTCCGGAGCGATGTAGAAGTTCACACGCGCACCATCCAATGTCAGTTCGTGCACATGCAGATTCTCGTTCTTCAGGAACTCCTTCACGTCCACCGTGGCAACCAGATGGCGGGCTACTACTACGGTGTCGCTCTGTGCCCCTTCCATCGGATTGATCAGCAGCAGGCCGTCGGCACGCAACCCGAATCGCGGGAAGGTGGAGAAGAAGGTCAAGTCCACTTCGCCGATCTCGTAGTCGCAGGTGATGAACTTGCCGGCTGCATCACGTGCTATGGGTGTCAGCTTGTCGGGCGTGAATACGATATGTACCGCAATACACACCGCTGCCACCACTACCAGCACCAGGCTCAGCAGCGTCCAACCGATGACTTTTAGTGCGGTTTTCATAGTGCGAATGAATTATTTTACTTGGCTTATCTTGGTGAACGAGTACTTGATGCTCGAGTGGTCTTTCTCGTAGTACTCCAGCGCGCCGTCTTTCAGTTTTGATACGACATATACCTTGGGAATCTCAGCACCCTCGTTATCCATCAGGTGAATCTCGGTCAGGTTGCCGTCGCTGGTCTTGAAGTCGTACTTGAACCATCCGTTACCCGGGTGACCCAGTGCCTCGCGGGCATCCAGGATATCCTGTTCCATTACTTCGTCGGCCTCATCCCACTCGTAGCCGAGTAAGTAGGGGTTCTCGTCGGATTTCTCTGTGGTAAAGTTCACGAAGTGCTCGGTGTTGTTCTCCTGCCAGTATCCTTGCAGGTCACTGAGTTGGAACTTGGGCTCCTCGGTCGTTGAGCCGCCGCCACCTAAGAATCCGCAACTGTTCATTACCAAACCTACTACGGCAACTATTGCCAAATAATACAGTTTTTTCATATTTGTGATGATTTTTGATCCGCCAAGATTGGCGGATGCGTTATGCTTTGGTTATTTTAACGATTATATTCATATCTTCGATGGCTGTTCCATCGCTGAGGTTATCCACCAGCGTGATGCTGTTAGCCAGCACCTGCGAAGCGATATATTCGCTGCAATGCTCCACGGCAGCGTTGATGCTGTCGTTGCGGACGATCTGCACGTCAATGCGGTCGGTTATCTCCAGGCCACTTGACTTGCGCAGGTTCTGCAACCGGTTGATCAGTTCGCGGGCTATACCTTCCTCGATAAGTTCGGGCGTGAGCTCGATATCGAGGGCGATGGTCAGCACGCCGTTGTTCACCACGAGCCAGCCCGGCATATCCTCGGTCAGGATCTCCACATCCTCGGGGAGGAGGGTATAGGTGAAAGATGAAAGGTTAAAGGTGAAAGAGCCTTCGGTTTCCATCTTCGCAATGTCTTCCTGACTCATGGCGTTGATTGCCGCAGCCAGTTCTTTCATTTGTGCTCCGACTTTCTTACCCAGAACTTTGAACTGCGGTTTGATCTTCTTGACGAGTTTGACTTCGGATTTATCGGCAGGCACGATGTCCAGCTCCTTCACATTCACCTCGGCGCGGATAAGGTCAGCCACGTGGTTGAGGGCTTGCAACGTGGCATCGTCCTGAACGGGGATTACGGCGCGTTGCAGCGGTTGGCGCACGTTCTTCTCGGCTTTCTTTCTTAGCGAGAGAATCATCGAAGTAGCTTGGTTAGCCAGATACATCGAGCGCTCGAGGTCGGTATTGATCATCGCCTCGTCGGCTTTTGGCCACTCGCTCAAGTGAACAGACTCACCTACCAGATCGCGATATAGGCGATCAGCGTAGAACGGGGCATTGGGTGCCATGAGCAGGGCTACGGTCTTAAGGCAGGTGTACAGCGTCTCATAGGCAGCCTGTTTGTCGGCATCCATCTCACCGCCCCAGAAACGTTTGCGGTTCAGGCGCACGTACCAGTTACTCAAGTCGTCTTGCACGAAGTCCGAGATGGCTCGTCCGGCTTTCGTCGGTTCGTAGGCATCGTAAGCGGCTGTAACCTCCTTGATGAGGGAGTTGAGTTTGGAGAGGATCCACAGGTCGATCTCAGCATATGAGCCCGATTCGTTTACGTCTCGTTTACGTGTCGTTATCGTCTCGTTATCGTCTCGTTTTCGAGTTTCCCAGTTGTCAACATTGGCGTAGAGGGCAAAGAAGGCGTAGGTATTGTAGAGGGTGCCAAAGAACTTACGGCGCACCTCGGCTACACCTTCGGGATCGAACTTAAGGTTATCCCACGGAGCAGAGTTGGTGAGCATGTACCAGCGTACGGCATCGGCGCCATACTGATCCATAGCGCCGAAGGGATCGACGGCGTTGCCGAGGCGTTTGGACATCTTGGCACCGACTTTGTCAAGTACGAGACCGTTACTGATCACGTTACGGAAAGCTACCTCGTTGTCAATCATCGTGTGGATGGCGTGCAGGGTAAAGAACCATCCGCGGGTCTGATCCACACCTTCGGAGATGAAGTCCGCCGTGCGGGGTTTGTCCTGATTCTCGAAGGGGTAGTGGTTCTGGGCGTACGGCATAGCGCCGGAGTCAAACCAAACATCGATGAGGTCCAGTTCGCGACGCATCGGTTTGCCGCTCGGGGAAACGAGGATGATACTATCCACGTACGGGCGGTGCAGATCGATGTTGGCGGGGGCGTAGTTCTCCGCACTGTAGTCGCCTACCTTGAAGTTTGGCCAGGGGTTGGCGGTCATGAAACCAGCCTTGACGGATTTGTCGATCTCGGCAAACAGTTCTTCGATGCTACCGATGCAGATCTCTTCTTGACCGTCCTCGGTGCGCCATATAGGTAGCGGCGTGCCCCAGTAACGCGAACGGCTCAGGTTCCAGTCGTTGAGGTTCTCCAGCCACTTGCCGAAACGTCCTGTGCCTGTTGATTCTGGTTGCCAGTTGATGGTTTGGTTCAGGGCTATCATCTGCTCGCGGGCTGCGGTGGAGCGGATGAACCACGAGTCGAGCGGGTAATAGACAATCGGGGTGTCGGTGCGCCAGCAATGCGGGTAGTTGTGCACGTGCTTCTCGATCTTGAATACCGAGCCGGCTGCCTTCATCTGCATGCAGAGGCGGATATCGATGTTCTCGGCTTTCAGGGCTTTCTGCTCGTCGTAGCGGTTGTCCGTCCAGAAGTTCGCCTTGTCGTAGGCATTCTTGACGAACTGTCCTGCCCAAACGCCATAAAGTTCGGTGTTGACGAAGTTGCGGACGAACGATTCGTGGAGTTCGTCGGTGAGCCAGTATTTACCGGTGAAATCGACCATCGGACGTGTCTCGCCGTTGCGGGTGATCAGGTAGAGTGCAGGCACTCCGGCTGCTTCGGCTACGCGCTTGTCGTCCGCACCGAAGGTCGGGGCGATATGTACGATACCTGTACCATCCTCGGTGGTAACGTAGTCGCCGCTGATCACGCGGAAGGCATCGGCGCTGCGGTCGGTGATACGGTCTTGCTCTTTGTTGTAATCGACAGGTTTGACCCAGGGGAAGAGCTGCTCGTAATGCAGACCGACGAGGTCAGAGCCCTTGAAGCGTGCGAGGATTTCGGGATTTTCGCCCAGTTCCTTGCTGTAGGCAGAGAGTCGTGCTTCGGCGAGGATATAGATGGCTTCTTGTTCGGTGTAGGGGTTTTGACCTTTGACGGCTACGTAGTCAATCTTCGGACCTACGCAGAGTGCGGTGTTCGACGGCAATGTCCACGGCGTAGTCGTCCACGCCAGGAAGTATATATCAAGATTGCTATCGGCAATTAGTCTTTTGTCTTTTGTCTTTTGTCTTTCGTCTAAACGGAACTGCGCGGTGCACGTGGTGTCCTTAACGTCGCGGTAGCAGCCGGGTTGGTTCAACTCGTGGGAACTGAGGCCGGTACCTGCCATGGGCGAGTACGGCTGGATGGTGTAGCCCTTGTACAGGTAGCCTTTCTTGTAGAGCTCTTTGAGCAGGTACCACAGGGTCTCGATGTACTTGTTGTCGTAGGTGATATACGGATGATCCAGATCGACCCAGTAACCCATCTGCTTGGTGAGGTTCGTCCACTCTTTGGTATATTTCATCACCTCCTGACGGCACGCGGCGTTGTACTCATCCACGCTGATCTTCTTGCCAATATCCTCCTTGGTGATGCCGAGTTTTTTCTCCACGCCAAGTTCTACGGGCAGACCGTGGGTATCCCAACCGGCCTTGCGTTGTACCTGATAACCCTGCATCGTCTTGTAGCGGCAGAAGGTATCCTTGATCGTACGAGCCAGCACGTGGTGGATACCCGGCATTCCGTTCGCCGACGGCGGACCTTCAAAAAACAAGAAAGGAGTATGCCCTTCACGAATGGCTATACTCTGCTTGAACAAATCTTCCTCTTCCCATTGCGCCAGCACCTCGCGGCTCAATCCGGGCAAATCCAACTGCTTGTATTCCGAAAAATGTTTCATTATGTTGTTATTTATTATTCACGATTTTTTTTCTGTTCACTAATTAACCGAAATAATCGTTCGAGTGAAACGAGATAAGAATTAACCTAATTCATTGGATTCCGTGTTCGTTTGTTGGTTCATTATATTCGTTTAATTCGCTTAATTCGTGAACGCATATAGTCCTTCGTCGCGCATAGCGCATAAAAAGCGCTGCAAATTTACAAAAACTTTTCCATTTTTGCAAATTTTAGCGCTTCAAATACTCAAAAAAGAATAAAATTCTTTCTGTTTGTGCAATCCAGTAAATAAATTTCGGCGGGCAATATTACATCGTGGCGGTCAGGAACGTGGCGTCGCCGAAGATGTACAGGACATTCTCGGAGGCGGGCACGAGCAGTGTCTCGCCCTGCTTGACGCGTATGCCGTTGATGTTCGCTTCGCCCCAGAGGCAGACAACCACCACGAACGAATCGGTGTGCAGATCGACCTCGGCGGCTACCTGTACCACCACGCGGTTGACGGTGAAGTACGGGCAGTGAATCAGCTCGGAGTTCGGTTTGGTGGAGTCGTAACTGGTGCGGTACTCCGGCCACACGCGGTAGTCGATGGCATCTTTCGCTTGCTTGATATGCAGTTCGCGGGGTTTGCCCTGGGCATCCTTGCGGCCGAAATCATACACGCGATAGGTGATGTCGGAGGTTTCCTGTATCTCCACGAGGAAGTTACCCGCACCGATGGCGTGCAGTCGTCCGGCAGGCAGGAAGTACAAATCGCCCTGATGTGCCTCGTGCGTGGCGATGACGTCTTGCATCGGCGAGTGACCGTTCACGGGTTCGGCGGTAGCCAATTGCTCGTATTCCTCGGGCGTGATGCTGCGGTTAAGACCGGAGTAGATTTTGGAGCCCACATCAGCTTTCAGTACGTACCACATCTCCGTCTTGCCCAAGCAGCCGTGGCGCTCCATCGCCAGTTTGTCGTCGGGGTGGACTTGTACGCTCAGGTCTTGGCGGGAGTCGATGAACTTCACCAGCAGCGGAAACTGGTTGCCGAACTTCTTATAGACCCGTTCGCCGACCAGCAGACCTTTGTACTTGTCGATAAGTTCGGTGAGGTTCAAGCCGCAATCCACATCGCCGATGATGCCGCGCTCGATGGCTACGGACTCATGGCCGGGAACACTCGATATCTCCCATGACTCGCCGATGTTCGGCTGCGCGGTGAAGATACCTTTGAAAGGAGCTATCTGGTACCCGCCCCAGATCATGGTGCGGAGGTAGGGAGCAAACTTGTAGGGCTTCATTATATTGACGATTTGACTATTGACGATTTACGATTGATTGACGATTGCCAATAATTGACGATTTAACCAAGGCGCTCGATGAGTTCAAAGCACATGCGGGAGTTGTGGTACGGGCATTTCCAGAACCCGGCTTTGTCCTCTTTGCGGTTGGGAGTGCCGTCGGGCAGGATCTCCCAGAACCACTCGCCATGCTCCTTGTCTATGAGTTTATCCAATATATATCCATATGTCCGCTCTGCTAACCGCCAGTACATTTCCGGCTTTTGACTTTTGACTTTCGACTTTCGACTCTCTAACTTCCACATATTCACAAACCCGACCACAGCTTCGGCTTCCTCCCACCAGCTGCGCTCGCCTATAGAGCCGTCGTCGTGCAGGTCTTCCTGTGCGGCTTGCGCCAATTGGCGCACCGTCTCGTCGCAATCGATACCGAGCACATCCGCGGCTTCTTTCAATAGCCATGAGCACTCGATGTCATGGCCTGCGCTGAACTTCGCACCGGTCGGTTGCCACTGCTCGTCAAAGAACAGTCCGAGGTGTCCACTCGGAAGGATGACCTTGGTTTGCATGGTTTGGATCAGCGATAGCAGCGCCTCGCGCACCTCGGCAGTCGGTGAAATGCGGTAGTAGTTCGTGTAGGCTTCCAAGACATGCAGGTTCGTGTTCTGCGACTTCACGGTGTTCTCGTCCTTGTCGCTTAGGCGCATGTCGGTCAGGGGTTGCCACTTACGCGACGCGGCTTCCACATAGCCGCCATATTGGCGATCACGGCCATATTGCTCGAGTACACGGAAGAACGACTCGGCTATGGGGCGGGCTGATTCATCGCCTGTGGCGCGAATATACTCGCTGAACGCATACAGCATAAACGCCTGGGCATAGAACTGTTTGTGCGTATCCAAGGCCTCACCCTCTGCCGTCACCGACCAGTAGCAGCCGCCATGCTCCTTGTCAATCAAATGTGATTCAATGTACCGCCTCGCCTCTTGCGCAGCCTCAAAATATTCTTTTGTCTTTTGTCTTTCGTCTTTCGTCTTTAGCACCCTATACGCGGCCGCAAACGACCACAAGATCCGTGCATTGAGGATAGCGCCACGCGGTGCTTCGGGTACGAGCACCTCGTCGCCGGTCACTTGCCCGTAGAAGCCGCCACGTTTCTTGTCGCGCAGCCGCAGCCAGTAGGCTAATATATTTTCTTCGAGCACCTCTTGTGCCGATTGCTTGAGCTCTAATGGGGTCATATCATTTACCATTTTATTTCACGGTGCAAAGGTACAAAAAAATGTCGGTATTCACCGACACTATTTTGCTATATTCTCCCACAATACAAAAAAACGGATGATACTAACTATCAATATGAGACAGAGTAATAGACCGTATTACTGCGAGATGTAGAGTTAGTCTCATTAATCTCACCTATCTCACGCAAATATAAATTGGCTTATGGGTAGGATTTGATCAGGACTTGATAATGAGTAAATTCTATGATTACCTCGTGCTGCTATCGTCTTACCCCTGAGTTGACCCCGATTTGGAATCGAAAGGCGATGCAGACAATGGACTTGGGTTAGTCAAAAATTATCCAAAAATTTAATAAAAAGTTATTAAACGGAATCGAAAATGACATACCTAATAAATCCGATATACAATACAAAAAGTCACATTTCTTCAAAAGATTATTGCTGAACGTTTGTACGCATGGCTAGACTAACAGCTTCACCGACAAGAGCAAAATCGGCAAGAAGATAGTGGCGTTGGTTGTTCTTGCAAACGGTGTGACCAGCTAACTCGGCTGTAAGCAAAAATCGGCTACGGAGTGCAGAATCCTCAAAAAACGTGATTGGACCAAGCGCAAAAGCCGTACCAGAGGGCGTAAGATTGAGCAGAATAATGCCAGCATCCATATTGAAACCAAGCAGACAACGCTCATCGCAATATTCTTTAATACCTGTAACCGGTTTAAGTTGTAGGAAGTGCTGTTTCATCAATTGGTATTGTGAGCGCGCAAACGGCTCGTCAATCAAAGTGAGATAATAACAATTGACCGCAACATACAAGCCGGACATTGGAGATTCATATTCGAAGATGCAATCTTCCGAATCCATATAGGATGGCAATAGTTCAGTTTGTTTATCCAACCATTCAGTCTGAGCTTTGGTAAGCCATTGGTCAACAGTGGATTGATACAAACCGCCGTTCTGACGCGCATAGTTGGCAAGCGCCACTATTGCAACCATCATATCAGGTACATATATTGGTTCGCGCGGATAGGTGGGCAGATTGAGATTTGGGCTATTCAGTATGCGGCGATTCATTGTGGCGCAAATATTGTGATACAACTCATCATATCGATTATCGCTGCTCATCTTCTTATAATTGCCTATCATCCAAGCCAAGTGGCTGATGTATGATATGTGACTGTTATTGCCTTCCAGCGATTCGAGCGGATCTTCGTAATACCAACGTAATTTGTCGTAATAGCGTATTTCCGGAGCCAAGGCGATAGTGATGAGACTATCTATGTACAGCGCATTTTCCTCTTGAGTTTCCGGATAAAGATACGAGATGTTAACCAGTGCTTGCGTGAGCATGGATAGCGAATATATAGCCCACTCGCCTTGGAATTGCCGCCCCAAGGCTTCCGGCATAGCATTGATGAGTTCTGAAGGCGATGTGTTGATGTGCGCCAAAAGATAGTTGCGCCGTTGAAGGATATCAATTTTCTCAGAGTCAAAAGATTCAATATCCTTTGTGGCATGAGCAATCCATATCGCTTTGATAACGATAGGAAATGCGATGATAGCAAGAATGATTGACAATATTATCATTGCGCGTTTCATGTCCTATTCTTCGACGTAAGAATACATATGGGCTTCACTCAGAGTGCCATCCGGTAACTCCATCACGCCTTTACGATGCGCGGTTGTTCATAGGCTGTATTGTTATAATTGTTGTTATTTTTCCCCCTTGCTGAAACATTCGCCGGTTTGGGGATTATATCTCATTTCGTATTTCTTGCGTTCAATGGTTGGATTGAGACGTTTATGCCTTGCTTTCAGCGATTTGATTAGGCTTCTGTACGTAGAGTCATCACTTGGATAACCTGTTGAAACGATGGCACAAACGACTTTCGTGTCTTTAATCTCACTGAAATATCCATTTGTTTCAAAATCTGTGAGCGTTGCTTCCAGTTGCTGAACAGCTGTTTCTATATCTACACCTTTCAACTCAACAAACACACATACATTCGGTTGGTTTGTCGGGTGGAAATTGAAATAGTAGTCGCATTTCTTTTGCGTCTTGTCCTGATTAAAATAATTGTCAATCTTGTATTTATCAACCTCATCCAACGAGCATGACAGCAACTCAAATCGACTTTTCTTTTCGCTCACGACAAATCGAGCCGTACATGTGCACTTTGATATATCAAGACACTCTGAGAAAGATGCGCCTTGACGGAATTTGGGGATATTTACAAAGCACTTACAACTCATTGTCTATATCCATTAACTCGTTGAATATATGACCTGTGATTGATGATGCGCTGTCCAAAGCATAAGCCCCTGTACTACGCATTTCATCATCATTCATGCGCACTACATTTCCGCCGTCCTTGCACCAATAAGCTGCAACATCGTCAAAGTTAATCATCATAGCGGGATTAACTAACTTTTCGATGCGTTGTATTTGCTCTGCGTTGTTCGCTGCTTTGGATTTCTGATATACATCATTGGCATATATCAAATTATCCAAAACAGACAAAATGTACGGGCTATGTGTCGTAATCAGAATGTTTGCTTCTGTTTGATTGAGTCGGGCAATCAAGTTGTTGACTAAGTCCACTTGCAATGTAGGGAAGAGGTTGAGTTCCGGTTCCTCAATGATTGCTGTAGCCCGGCGATACCTGCTAATACCGCTAAGGAAGACTGCCCAAAGCGGAATAATAGACTGCATACCGCTTGACGCTTGCTCAAAACGGATCTCTGCGCCCTCGTCATTCAATACTATCTTGTCATTGTCGCTTGTGAAATCAACTTTAATGTTCATAAAGTCAATGGCAAGATTTTTGTTTTCTCCTTTTGCAATCTCATACCAGCTACCAAAGCGCTTAATGCTTTCAGGAATGTTAGAACCAGATTGCAGAAATGAAAAGATGTTGTTCGTGAAAACAGACATCAGATTACGTTCAGCCGGTATATATATGGATGTATTTGCGTTAACATAATCAATAACAGGGATAGCGTCATGTTCATTATTGGTGTTGATGCGGCGAATCAGATTGTCTTTGGTTATCGTCCAATGAGCAAAATCTGTAGTAATATCTATCAATGTAGAATCAACAAGATCAAAGTCAATGTTGTATTTCTTAAGGCGATTTACAAATGAAGCATAGTCTCCGTCTTGTATGCCAAGAAACTCAAACTCGTAAGAAATGCTTACAAGTTTGGCCAACACACTTTTACCTGTTGATGTGTTGCCTATTAGCACATTGTACCTTTTTGTTTGCACATGTGCATCTTTGATCGGACCGAAATTCTTAACAATTAACTCCATGGCTACATTTTTCCAAATTGTATCTCGTTTGAAATACTCAAACGATATAATCCGGTTGCAAAGATACAAAAAAAATCTGATATTTGCAAGAGACGAACGCATTTTTTATTGCGAAAGGCTGAGAAAAGTGAAAAATGTAATGTCTCGCGCGCAGGTATGTGCGAGATTGCTTTGGGGATTGCCACTGGAAAAAATACCCGACGCCCACTGGATTGCGGGCGTCGCGGGTGTATTAGGAAAATGAGGAATACTCCTTATTGGTTGGAGCGGTTTTTGGCCACAAGAGCTTTGATGGTTTCCACGCTGGCCGTGGTGGTCAAGCCGTCCTCGGGGGTGTGGAGGCAGTAATCGATGAGTCGGTCAACGGTCGTGGTTGCTACATGCAGACGCGTATCCGCCGACGCGTAGTATATGAATACTTTGCGCTCATCCTTGTCACTTGGTACTTTGTCACTTGGTACTTTGTCACTTGGTACTTCCTCTACGATCCACCCGTTGGCGAAGGCTACATTCATCACGTCGCCAACGTATTCGCTGCCCTCGGGGACGAGGAACCAGCCGCCGGGTTTGGCGATGATGCGTGTGGGGTCATCCAAAGCGGTCATGTACATGTACAGCACGTAACGCAGGCCACTGGCGGTGTTGCGTACGCCGTGGGCGAGGTGCAGCCAGCCTTGGGCGGTCTTGATCGGTGAAGGTCCTTCGCCATTCTTAACCTCATATACCGTGTGGTAGTTTCGGCCGAAGATGATCCGCTCGTTGCGCACCTCGGCGTGGGTGATGTCCTCGGTCAGCGTCCAACCTATACCGCCGCCTTTGCCGGTGTCGATAAAGCCGTCCTGTGGGCGGGTGTACAAGGCATATTTGCCGTCCACGAACTCCGGATGCAGCACCACGTTACGCTGCTGGCAGAGGGATTTCAAGTCGGGCAGACGTTCCCAGTTCTTCAGGTCTTTCGTGCGGGCTATGCCTGCTGCAGCGGTGGCGGCAGAGGTGTCGAACGGCTTGGTCTCGTCGTGACGCTCTACGCAGAAGATACCATATATCCAGCCGTCCTCGTGGCGGGTCAGACGCATGTCATATACGTTCGTGGCAGGGGCGTTGCAGCCATCGGGCAAGGTGACAGGCTCATCCCAGAACCGCCAACCGTCGATGCCGTTGTCGGATTGTGCCACGGCAAAGAACGACTTGCGGTCAGCGCCTTCCACGCGGGCTACTACCGTATATTTGCCCTCGAACAGGATCGCGCCGGCGTTCAGCACCGCGTTCATCATGATGCGCTGCATCAGATAGGGGTTGGTCTGCTCGCAGAAGTCGTAGCGCCACTCCAGTGGCGTGTGCTCGGCGGTGAGGATAGGGTACTGATACTTGGTATAGATACCGTTGCCGCATTCTGCGGGGATGTTCTTGCGGCTTAACAGAGTCTCGTGGCGTTCGCGAAGCGCACGAACCTTATCGTTAAACGTTGCCATAATGGGTGTTTTTTGTCGTTAGTGATGTGTGTTTCTGAAATACGGTGCAAAGGTACAACAAAAAATTGGCATTCACCGACACAATTTTGCTATATTCTGCCACAATGCACAAAAAAATGTCAATGGCAGTCTGGCAGTTTCCCATTCGCCTTTTCTTCTTTTGTCTTTTGTCTTTTGTCTTTTCACCTTTCACCTTTCACTTTTCACTTTTCACCTTTCACCTTTCACCTTTCACCTTTCACTTTCCAACATGGGGTAAAGTCCTGGTCAAATCATGGGTTTATCGTGGGTATCCTAGACTTTAGTCCTTCCCAAAGCCCAATCAAGGCCTGACCTCACCCTTACCATCCCTTGCATTTTTCTCGCATTTTTGCGAGAACTGCCACGTCGTCTGTTAGGTCAGATGTTATCTGACAGAAATTTTGTCATGACGGTTTGACGGTTTCATTTGCTATAATCCGTCCATTTTGCCTGCTTAATATGCTGCTTTTGTGCGCTTTATGCCGAAGCCGTCAAAACCGTCAAACCGTCATCCTACTTTTTTGTATCTGCCGTGCTCCAGTTTGATAACTTGTCCTTGTTCCTGCCATTTATCGTTCCATCTTTCA
>CADBYS010000019.1 GCA_902798965.1 uncultured Bacteroidales bacterium
AGGGTTTATGTAGGTTTATTTTCTAACTAAATCTTTGAAATTGTTTTAAATAGTTTTTAATAGTTGACTAAAAAAATGCGATTCTATGAAGCGATTATTTATGATTTTTGCAGGGCTGTTATTCGTTGCTGCCTTTGGGTTGCTGATAAGCTCCTGCAACGTAACACGAACCGTGACGACCTCAAGCCAATATGTGCAGCGAGGGGACACGACGGTAGTGATTCAGTCGAAAACGATTGAGAGCTATGACGCCTCCAAGCGGCTTTAGATGCAAAAATGCACTTTTTTTGAAAAAAAGTCCCACAATATTTGCAAATGTGGGATTTTTTTGTACCTTTGCCTGTATGTAATGTGCGCTTTGCAATAAGATGCACGTTGTGCGATGTTTACATTGCAAGAATAGTGAAAAGTAACGATTTTTGTGTTATAAAGCATATTTTGGCACACGAATTGACATATATTAGGTGAAAGCGCAAGCTTAGGAGGACACAAAAATGTTGAAAATTGCAAAAATGACATCAATCGATCAATCGGTACAATAAAACAATCAATCCGGCAATCGTAAATATGTCAATCGTCAATCACTCGACATCCGGTGTGTTCTCAGCGGCGCAGAGTACAAATTAAAACCAACAGTATTTATTAACTTAGAACAAGGGAAGATAAACCCTTGAAAAAAAAACCTACCAACAATGAAAAAGATCTTTGTAACAGTAACACTTTTCGTAGCTCTGGCACAGGTTGCCAACGCTGCACGTCTTAACCAAGACAACTTAACTGCCGACAAGGCAACAGTAACGAACATTGAAACAGTGAACAACGCCTCAACGGAAGCATCTACGACGCACGACAAGTTCCGTACGTACGCCATGCAGAGCGAGGAGAACGACAAGCATATATTGCGGTTCTACGACATCAACCGCATCGTAGTAAAGAACACGAACCACGCGGTAATACGCATCTACGATGACAAGTGGCGTCTGCTGGAACAAACAAGCGAAGACGTAGATAAGCGCGTAAACGAAGGCAACTACTACGTAACGAGCACCAGCCGTATCCGCGGAAGCTACCAGAAGTAAGCGTTGAACACAAAATGCCAAAGGCCAAAAGCCGATGGCATCTTACAAAGAAAGGTTAGTAAAGTATTTAGTTTAATAGTCGGGTGACGCACCAAGAGGGTGTGTCACCCTTTTTTTTGACACGTTTGTGTAACAAAGCGCAAGAATTATTTGCAAATGTCAATTTTTTTTCGTATCTTTGCAGCCGTTTTGGAGTGCCGACTGACAAAATGGCATACGTAACAAACCGATGAATGAGTTTTTAGAGAAAGAGGAAGAGGTCTTGAAGATGCTCAAGACTGTGTACGATCCCGAGATTCCCGTGAATATCTATGACTTGGGATTGATCTACCGCATCGATATTTCCGACGACGGCATATGTTCTATTGATATGACCCTTACCGCACCCAGTTGTCCGGCATCGGACTTCCTGATGGAGGATATCCGCCAGAAGGTGGGCACCGTGGATGGCATCAAGCAGGTGGATGTCAAACTCGTCTTCGAACCCGAATGGAGCAAAGACATGATGTCCGAAGAGGCTAAGTTAGAGCTTGGATTTTTATGATTTACTTCCTCAGTGATGCACATATAGGCAGCCGTGCGGTGGATGATTCAGATCATCAGACACGATTCGTGGCACTACTGGAGCAGTTGGCGAAGGATGCGTCCGCCATCTATCTGCTGGGCGACATCTTCGACTTCTGGAGCGAGTACTTCTGGCGTGACGGCTCGAAAGCCGAGTTCAAGCCCTTGCTTGATTGCCTCAAGCACCTGACAGATAGTGGCATAACCGTGCATTACTTTATCGGTAACCACGATATATGGACGTACGGCGAGTTGGCACGACTGACCGGTGTAACCGTTCATCGCAAACCCGAACTGCTGACCATCTGCGGCAAGCGATGTATGCTTGCGCACGGCGACGGTCTGGTTCCCTCCGGCTACCTGCAGCACTTCCCCAAGAAAGTCAAGAAGAAGATCCGCTCGTTCATGCGGCTGCGCCGACTGTTCCATAACCCCGTGGCGCAGTTCTTTTTCAGGTTTGTTCCGCCGCGTCTGGGTAACCGCCTCGGATACAACTGGGCAAAGAACTCTCGGCTCAAGGAACTTGCCAAGCCCTGCGGCTACAAAGGTGAGAATCAGGAGGAACTTGTCCTCTACGCCAAGGAACAGGAACGGTTGCAACACTTGGATTATTACATCTTCGGTCACAGGCATATAGAGCTCGACCTCGAGTTAGCTACAGGAGCCAGGGTTGTAATATTGGGAGATTGCTTCCGCCAGTGGACGTACGCAGCGATGAATGAGAATGGCTCATTGGAGTTGTGCGCCGCAGAATTAGTGTAATTCTTATCTCGTCTCACTCGAACGATTATTTCGTTTAATTAATGAACAATAATTATCTTTATGCATAGTAGAGCAGAACAGTTAGCAGCGTTTGACAGGCTGCTGACAATCATGGATGAACTGCGGGAGAAATGTCCGTGGGATCACAAGCAGACCTTCGACAGTCTGCGCGAGAATACGATAGAAGAGGCATTCGAGTTGGCGGCAGCCATCTCGAAACATGATATGACGGAGATCAGCAAGGAACTGGGCGATGTGCTGCTGCATGTAATCTTCTATGCCAAGATGGGCAGCGAGACAAATGATTTCGATATCGCCGATGTCTGCAACCGCATAAGCGACAAACTTATCTTCCGCCATCCGCATGTGTATGGCCAGCAAGCCGCACAAAACGCCGAGGAGGTAAGCAAACTCTGGGAACAAGTCAAACTGAAAGAGAAGGGTGGCAACAAGACCGTCTTGGGCGGAATACCCGACTCACTGCCCTCGCTCGTCAAGGCATATCGCATACAGGATAAGGTGGCTAACGTCGGCTTTGACTGGGAAAAGAAAGAAGATGTGTGGGCAAAAGTGCACGAGGAACTCGATGAGCTGCAAGCTGAATTAGTCGAAAGTCAAAAGTCGAATGTCGAAAGCCCGAGTGAAGGGATGATTGCGGAGTTCGGAGACTTGTTGTTTGCTATGATCAATGCCGCACGGCTGTACAAGATTCGCCCGGATAATGCCCTGGAGCAGACCAACCTCAAGTTCATACGCAGATTCAACTACGTAGAGGCGAAGGCGAAAGAGCAGGGTCGCGAACTCAAGGACATGACTCTCGACGAGATGGAAGCCTTGTGGCAGGAAGCCAAAAAAACGGATCATTGCTGATCCGTGGTGCGGCATAAAAGACTCGAACTTTCACTCCTCTCGGAACCAGATCCTAAGTCTGGCGCGTCTACCAATTCCGCCAATGCCGCTCGCCTTATGGAACAAAAACTGCTGCAAAAGTACAACTTTTTTTTGAGAAATGCAAGAAAACTCGCAAATATTTTATCATACACTACCGAATAAACTGAAAATTGTTCACTCTCGTACGCAATCAGCCATAACGTACGTGGGTGTGATGATTGGTGCCGGTACGCGCGACGAGCGACCGGAAGAGAACGGAATGGCGCATTACATCGAGCATTGCGTATTCAAGGGCACAGTGTTCCATTCAGCGCGGCAGATCATCTCACAGATCGAAGGGGTAGGGGGCGAGATTAACGCCTATACCACCAAGGAAGAGACGACTTTCTATGCCGCCACGCTCAACGAACATGTGCCGCAAACGCTCAAACTGATCTCCGAGATGGTGCTTTGTCCCACTTTCCCCAAAGCCGAAACCGATAAGGAACGGATGGTGATCTACGACGAGATAGAGAGCTACAACGACTCGCCGAGCGAACTGATCTACGATGATTTTGAGAATATGCTCTTTGCCGGGCATAGTCTCGCTCAGCCTATCCTGGGCACCAAGAAGACGCTTCGGCACATCTCTTCTTCCCCTGATAACCCGCGTGCATGGATGGCGCTGCACTATCGCCCCGAACGGATGGTGGTCTTCTGTCAAGGCAACATACCCGCCTCCAGGTTCGTGAAGATGGTTGAGAAACTGTTCGGCGATTATTCGGTCACTTTGCCTGCTGACCGGCAACTCTCGTTTGCCCAGGAGGAAGACCGCCAGCCGCAATCTGTCAGTTTTGCCAAACACACTCACCAGACGCACGTCATGCTCGGCGCACGCGCCTATCAACTCGGGCATCCGAATCAGTTGGCATTGTACTTGCTCAATAATATTTTGGGCGGTGGCAGTCTGAACTCGCGTCTGAACATCGCCCTGCGTGAGGCTCGCGGCTTGGTTTATACCATCGAATCGACCTACACACCGCTTTCCGATACCGGTTACTGGAGTACGTACTTCGCTTGCGAACCTGAGCACACCGAGCAGTGTATGCAGGTCATAAACAAGGAGTTGCACCGATTTATGGAAACGCCCCTCACACCGCGCGAGCTGCGTGCAGCCCTCAAGCAGTTGCGGGGACAGATGGCCATCAGTGCGCAGAATGCCGAGAACAATGCCCTCAGTATGGCCAAATCCGTCCTTTACCGAGGCTTTGCGCCCACGTGGCAACAGACCTATAACGAAATAGCAACTGTCACTTCCGAACAGTTGCTATGCGTGGCTCGCGAGATCTTCAATCCCGACAAACTTGTTGTTCTCAAATACGATTAACGGTGAATGGGCTAATGGCGAATGGTTAATGGCCAAAGGCTTACTGCTTGTTAATCACCAGATTCAGAAACTCCTGTCGCGTCTCTTTGCGGTTGAATGCGCCCGTGAAATCCGAAGTCACGGTCAGCGAGTGTTGTTTCTGCACGCCGCGCATCTGCATGCACAGGTGTTCGGCTTCAATCACCACCATCACTCCCAGCGGGTCGAGTGTGCGCTGTATGCACTCCTTGATCTCCGTCGTCAGACGTTCCTGTACCTGCAATCGGCGGGCAAATACATCCACCACGCGGGCGATCTTGCTCAGTCCCGTTATGCGGCCGTTGGGGATATATGCCACGTGTGCCTTGCCAAAGAACGGCAACATATGGTGCTCGCACAGCGAATAGAACTCGATATCCTTCACCACTACCATCTGCCGGTAATCCTCCTCGAACAATGCCGAACGAAGTATGGCTTCGGGGTCTTCCTTGTAACCTTTGGTCAGGAACTGCAGCGACTTGCCCACGCGGTGCGGGGTACGTTGCAGACCTTCGCGTTCGGGGTTCTCGCCCAATGCACGAAGCACGGAATCCATGTTCGCGGAAATAGCGTCAGTAACGGCCTGTGAGGGGTTGAATGCTTGTAAATCCATGATAGTTTATCGAATTTTTACTTTATCGCGAACGATATAGGTGTAGTCAGTCAAATCGGGGCAGAGTAGCCTGAGTGCATCCCTGAAATCCGTGGCTTGCTGCTCCGTAACGAAATCGCCCAAGCGCACTTTCCACGATGGTGAGTCGTAAATGACATATACCGGAACGCTCACTATTTCTTTCAACCGTTGCTCCAGTTGCAAGGCTTCCGACTTGCCGCGCTGAGGGTGGTTGGATGAGTAGATCTGTACGCGGAATCCGGGCATCTCCTTTTCCCCGCGCTCCACGCCGGCAATCTTTTCCTCGATAAGCAGAGTAATCAGGCTGTCCTGTTCCACATGTACGTTGGGCATATCCAGTAGTATCTGCGGATAGGTAAGCACCACTTGCGGTAAGGTGTCAATAGCCATCGCCGCAGAATCGGCAACCAACGTATCGGTCAGTGCTACAGCCTGTTCGGGCAGCGTAACCTGTTCCTGGCCACGCATCGGCATAGCCAAAATAACAGTAAACAGCAATATGCAGATAGATAATTGTCGCATAGTCATAACCATAATCATAGCGGCTACAGAATAGCCGTTACATTATCACCACAAAAATCGTGCCATACTGGTTGCTGAATGCTGATAGCTGATTACTCAATCCTCCTCCGGCCTGTCCAGTGCCCAGCGGAAGCCTACGTAGATCTTCCAACCCATCGTCGGTGCCCAAACCATCGAGGCATCGAAGGGCAGCGAGTAGTCCATGATTACCTTTCCCTGTGCGTCGTACGTGCCGGCAATAGGATGCTCTTGCTTGAAGTTCGTCATGTTTTCCGCGCCCACGTACAGCGAGCAGGTCTTCCAATACTTCGTGATTTGTGCCAGCAGCTGCGGGTACCACTTGTGGTAGATGTTGCCGTCGCGCGTGAAATATTGTCCGTCGGCTGTCAGTCGCGGGTAGTTCATGTTCCCGCCGGGCAGCTGGTAGTAGTCAGCCACCGCGCCGTCGGGCATTCGCCCGTAGCCGTTGAACTGTGCCGTGACATCGAACTGCCACTTCTTGAGCGGCGTCTGGTAACTCATCGTAATCAAGCCCTTGAACTTGTTCTGCAGGGCTTTCTCGCGTAGTTCGTAGCCGCCTGTGGTTGTGTTGAAGGAGGTCTGCCGTACATCGTTGTAGCGGAAAGCTGCCGTCACTGTCCAGCCGCGCAGCACCTCCATCGTGGCTTCGATCTGCGCCGTGTGGCTGAATGAACGTCCACCGGGCATATCGGTTAGGTTGAAATACTCAATCGTCCCGGTTGAGGCATCGAGGTCAACAAGCAAGCCGTCCATGAACGTCGTGTAGTAATATTCGGCGCTCAGTTGCAGGTTACGTTTGCCGACAGGTATATCGAACACTGTTGTCACGCCCGCATTGAAACTGCGTTCCTGGTGCGGGGTGTTTTGTATGCCGTAGTCTGCGTACCAGTTGCGCGTGGATAGTAGCAGCGGTGAGGAATAGTCGGAAATCACGTTCGGCGAACGGTAACCAAGACCCATACTGCCGCGCAGTGTCCACCACTCGAACGGCGCATAGCGCACGTTCATGCGAGGCGTGACAAAGAAACCGTAACGCGTTGAGTAATCCCCACGCAAACCTGCTATCAGTTGCAGCATTTCGCCGTACGTAAAGGTATATTCGGCAAACGCACCGGGTGTCACCTCCCACCGGTCAAGAACGAGCGGATTGGTATTTACTTTCGACCCCACGGGCAGAATGATGCCTTTGCCCGCTAATGATTCCCAATATTGGTCGTAGTTCACCGACAGACCTGCGGAGAGCTTGTGGCTCACGTCGTGTCCCACTTGTACGCCGTGATGCTCGTGATGATGCTCGCCTTGATCCCAGGTGTTCTCGAAGATGGCATTCAGGTATCCGTTAGCCTGCGAGGCTTTCCAGGCTGTGCTGCCGTAGTGGTTCATCTGGTCGTGGTACGATCCGGCGGCGATGATGCCGAGCGACATGCCTGACTCCTCGTCAAACACAATGCCGTTTTTCATCACACCTTCCACGCGGTCGGTACGCAGGTCGATCAGGTAGGGATTGGCGGGCATCTTCATGCCCATCTTCTGCGACATATAGTTCTCGCGTTGCCCGCCGTGACGCTCGTCGTGCAAGCCGCGAACAAAGCACATGAACGTATAGGCATCGTTCTTGTAGCGCCAGCGGTTCAGGATGTTCAGGATGCGGTCGCGAGGCATATCCAGCACACCGTCGCGGTTGCCGTCCATCGCCCAAGCACCTTCGTGGTAATGGGCGAGCACACTCGTAGATAAGGTGCCAAGCATCGGGTCGTCGGGGATAGGTATATCCCAGCCGCCGGTCAGGTTCAGCTCGGCATGCAGCTCGGTGTTCACCATCGCATTCACGGCTATGGGACTTTGTGTATGCGGCTTGAGGTATTCCACGTTGATCTGACCCGTGATGGCCTCGTAGCCGTTGATCACCGACGATGTGCCTTTGCTGATCTGCACGGCATCCATCCACGAACCCGGGATGTACTCCAATCCAAAGGATTGTGCCAAGCCGCGCACCGCGGGGGTATTCTCGGTGAGCAGTTGTACGTACGTGCCGCTCAAGCCCAGCAGACGGATCTGCTTCGCTCCGGTCGCTGCATCGGCAAAGGATACGTCCACCGAAGCGGTCGTCTCAAAACTCTCGCTCAGGTTGCAGCAAGCTGCGCGGCACAATTCTGCCTGCCCGAAACTCTCCGTATCGAACGCCGAGAATCGTGACTTGATCACTGACTGTTTCTTGGCTTCCACGGTCACCTCGTCCAGCAGTTCGTTGTCGGGGAGGAGTACGATGGTCATCGGTTTGCGGTCGCGAACGCGCAGCGTATCGTTGCGGTAACCTAAGTACGAGGTGATGAGCAGTTTCGTTTGCCGTATAGGCTCTATCTCGAACATTCCTTCCGCGTCGGTTGTCGTACCTACAGTCGTCTCAGCCCACCACACATTGGCACCTACCAGCGGTTCGCCCTTGTCATCCACCACTATGCCATGCAGGTGTGCACTCATAGGCAGCGTGAGCAACATAAGGTACAGCACTACAGCCGCCTTCTTGCAGTTGGCAGCCAACGAGCAACCGGCGCAACCCGCTGCGCGCTTTGCGCTGCAGTCCGTGCCGCACGCGCACTCTGCACGCCGCTGCCGCCGAATAATCAGCCACATACCTATCGTGGCACCTATCACAATCAATATCGTTATAATCTTCTGTATCATAAAACTAAATTACAAATAAACGCAGCGAGCCAAGCCACAATCAGCGAGTTAACTACGCTGAACATCGCCCACCGCCAACCTAATTCCTTGCGCAGCGTGGAAACGGTAGCCACGCAGGGGAAGTACAACAGAATGAACACTAAGAACGCGTACGCCGTGCCCGCACTCAGCGCCATGCTTGTCAGATCGTAGCCGAAGAGGATAGCGAACGTTGCCGCTATAGCCTCCTTGGCGGGAATACCGGTCATCAGGCACACGCACATTCGCCAGTCGAAGCCCAGCGGTGCCATCAGCGGCTCCAGCCAATGACCGATAGCAGCCAGCCACGAGTGCTCGATGTCCGCCACACTTTCGGCGGGGAAGTACTCCAATGCCCAGATAATGATTGAGGCAAATAGCACGACGGTGGTTATCTTTTTTAGGAAATCCTTTACGCGGAACCATACGTGCCCGCTTATCGAACGCAGCGAGGGTACTTTGAAGTCCGGCAACTCGTTCACGCAATCATCCTCCGTGGTGCGGAACCACTTCGTTTTCTTTAGAATGAACGCCAACACGAAACTCAGCAACATACCCAACACGTACAGCGAGGCAAGTATCAGCGCGTGATGACCGGCAAAGAACGTGCTGATCAGTAGGATATATACCGGCAGTCGTGCCGAGCAGCTCATGAATGGAACCATCAGCATCGTTACGGCGCGGTTCTTGGGGTTGGGTATAGCGTCGCGCGTGGCGATGATGGCCGGTACGTTGCAGTCAAAACCCATCAGCAGCGGGAAGAAACTTCGTCCGTGCAAGCCCAACAGGTGCATGAAGTGATCCATCAGGTAGTTGATACGCGCGGTGTAGCCTATATCTTCGATAAGGCTCAGGCAGAAAAACAGAATAATGATGTTCGGCAACGCTGTTACCAGCGATCCTACGCCTTGCACTACGCCGTCAGCCAGCAAGCTGCGCAGCCATCCGTCGGGCATCTGCCCGATGATAAACTCGTACAACCAGTCCACACCTCCTTGCATCCAGTCCTGTAGCGGCGCGCCAATCGCGAACGTTGCCCAGAACACCAAGCCCATCACGGCAAAGAAGATCGGGAATCCCGTCCACTTGTTCGTCAGCAGACGGTTGACGCGCTCTTCCAGGGTCTTTGTATCCGCCTCGGGGTGGATAAGTACCTGCATGAGCAGACCTTCCATATACGCGTGCCAGGCCTCCTCGTCCGTCTGTTCCCAGCCGTGAACGATGAAGCGCTCGCGTGCCTGCATTCTGGGGTCGATGGCAACACGGCGTATCGTCTGACTCAGCTCCAGCAGTCCCTCACCGGTCACTGTACTTACGGTCATCACGGGCACACCGGTCTGTTCACGGAACGTCTGCAAGTCCAGCCGGTGCCCTGTTTTGAGCAGCAGGTCGTACCTATTTATGGCGATGACCATCGGGTGCCGGTGCTCCATGAACGACGGTGTCATCTGCAAGCACTCCCGCAGCCGCAAGGCATCCACCACTTGCAGCACTACATCTGTCGGGGTAGTCAGCGTATCCATCTGCTCGTGCGACGAACACTCGTCGAACGTCCATCCCGGACGCGCAAGCCGCTCGATGACAGCACTTTTGCCGCTGCCATCCAGCCCCACTACGGTAATATGTAATGCTTCGTTTGCCATTGTTTTTTGCTTTCTACTTTCGACTTTTTACTTTCTGCTTTTGACTTTCGACTTTTGACTTTCGACTTTCTCTTACAGACTGCAAAGGTACAACATTTTTTTCATATTTGCAATAACTATTTGTAGGTATTTTGATTTTACACCTGCAAGATTCGTTTTTTGCTCAATCCGGTTGCTTTTTTCCGGTTTAGTCAATCTGATATCTGAATTCTATTAAAAATGCTGTATGAGCGGCGGATTTTGCGGTAAGAGGTATCAAAAATGCAGAATTTGCGTACTTAAGTTACTTTTTTTGATAAAATGTTTGCAAATTCCAATTTTTTTGATTATCTTTGTAGCCTTATCTGAAAAATATCGGTATTTTATGAAACGTATATCTCTTTTTGTATTATCCTTGCCACTGCTGTTGGCAAGTTGCGGTGTGACTCGTATCGTTACCGTAGCTCCCGCTCCGGAGCCTGTCGTAGTAACCGCTCAGCCCCAGACAGTGGTAGTAAATCAGCCGACAACGGTTTATACCGCTCCGGTAAGTACAACCGTCACGTACCCGCGCACGCACACTACGCGTACCACTACTATAGATGTGACTCCGCTGACCCAGGATATAAGTCTGTATCTGGAT
Organism: uncultured Bacteroidales bacterium; assembly: GCA_902798965.1. Lineage (GTDB taxonomy): Bacteria > Bacteroidota > Bacteroidia > Bacteroidales > Paludibacteraceae > Colicola. The sequence goes on from CADBYS010000019.1 coordinate 10,826, forward strand.
CTTCAAGCCGTGGCTGCGGCTTTCGCGCAGGCGAACTCGGTAGAGGAGTTTGAGATGATCCTGAACTCGAACGCGTACATCATCTCGAACCTCGACCTCAATCACGACGGATATATTGATTACTTGCGCGTGCTGGAGACCATCGAGGGCTACAACCATGTGCTGCTCATCCAAGCCGTGCTGGCAGCTAACATCTATCAGGATGTTGCCACGCTGATAGTGGAGATGGGTTATGCCACGCCTTATGTTCAGGTTATAGGCGCGCCGTACATCTACGGTGTGAACTATATCATTGAACCGGTTTACTACAAGCGTCCGCCGATGTACGACCGTTGGGGCAGACCGAACTATACCTACTGGCGTTCGCCGTACTACTGGGATCACTTCCCCCATCACTACGGCCACCATGCTCCGTACCATTTGGGTCATTACCAGGCGTACGTGACTACGTACATGGAGAATCACCACTACTGCCACACTGTGCATTATGTGGATCATCATCACTACAGCCGCTATGAGGATGTGTCACGTCCCGTATCGCGTAACGATTACGGTCAGCAGTACCCGGAGCAGTCGTTCTCGCGCCGTACAACGGCTACCTACGTACCTGCCGGCGGTTCGCAGCCCACGCGCGTAAGCAACGCCCGTCAGTTGCAGCAGGCCGTAGAGCAGTCGGGTGCATCGCGTACGACCACAAGCACGCGCACTACGAATACTCGCTCAAGCGGCACTACGCAATCCACACGCACCACGAGCACGCAGCAGCCTACGCAACAGCGTACACAGTCGGCTCAACCTGCACAGCAGAGCACGACAAGTTCGCGCACTACGGCTACGCAACAGCCGACTACAAGCTCACGCACATCGAGCACAACTACGCAGCAGCCGACTACCAGCTCGCGCACTTCGGCTACACAACAGCAATCAACCAGCTCGCGCACATCAAGCACGCAGCGCAAGAGCGAAACAACAACGCCCACCACGCAGCGTAAGAGCGAAGCTACAACCACCACACGCGTTCGTACCTCAGGCACGACGAGCACCAAACGTTCGCCGGCTACCAACAATACCAAGAGTACAACTACCCGCACAAGTGGAACGAGTACTCGCACAAGTGGCACAAGTACCCGCAGTAGCGGTTCGGGTAGCAGTACCCGCACGAGCGGTTCGAGCGATACGAACACGCGGAACTCCGGCAACCGGACTACTTCAACACGCAAGTAAGTGTTGGCTGAACGCTTGCATACTGCACGCAGTTTCCTGCGTCATCAACTGACTGCATGGAACACGGGTGGGGAAGGAATACATTCGCCCTCGTTGTTCTATCTGGTCAGGATGATCATCTACGACGATAATGCGTATTACGCTTTCGACGAGATAGAACGGCATCGTGCAGCCTTGCAGCGCAACCATCCCGACGTACGGCAGGTATCGGTGAAGGCCGGTCGCCTGCTGTTTCGGTTGGTGAACTACCTGAGTCAGACGCAGCAAGAGCCGCTGACAATCGTGGAGACAGGTCATGCACCCGGGATGAGTACATGGTACTTGTCAACACCCACGGAGAGGAATATTGTCGTGTGTTGCGAGAAGCCTGAGGATGATTGCCCCAAGCGTGTAGATCTGGCTTATGTTGCCGGCGAGCCGACGTGCGAGGCGATGCTACGCGATTGCCGCAGGTTGTTGCCACGCATGACGAACCATAGTATTTTGGTGATCAGTGGCATCCACCGAACGAAAGAGAGCGAGCAGGTCTGGCAGGCAATACAAGCCGAGAAACAGGTGACAAGCACGCTGGATCTGTACAGCGTAGGTATAGTGCTCTTCAACAAGCATTATATCCGCAAACATTACAAACTACGATTCTGATAACTGATAGTTTACAATGATATATACAAAAACAGGAGATAAAGGTACAACCTCGCTTGCAAGCGGCGAGCGGGTGAAAAAGAGCGATCTGCGGATCGAGACCTACGGCACAGCTGACGAACTGAATGCATATTTCGGTTGGCTGGGCGCAATGTTGGAGAAGATGTGCGGCGAGTTGCCCCCGGATGAGCCGGTGAAAGATGTGACCGTACATTGCGAGCAGGTGCTGACGATACAGAACAAACTGTTCAACCTTGGTGCGTTCCTCTCGGAAGCTCCGGGCGAATGGATCAGCGAACTGGATGTGACGGAAGTGGAGCGTTGGATCGATCGCTTACAGGAAGAACTGCCCCCGCAACATGCTTTCAGCCTGCCGGCAGGTAGCGAAGAGATAGCTGCTGCGCATATCTGTCGAACGGTAACAAGACGACTCGAACGACTCATGGTTCGACTGCTCGATGAACTGACCGCCGAAAACGCCGAACCTGACAGGTTGGAGCAACTGCGCATTTCGCTGCGTTGGGTGAACAGAATTTCTGATTTTTGTTATGTTTTGTCACGAAAATGTAACATTTTGCTTGAAAAATCGCCAATTTTGTGGAAAAAATGAAAAAAAATGCAAAAAAACTTGCACAATTCGATATTTTTTTGTAACTTTGCGCGAAATTTTGTGTATCATGCGCTCAAAGCGCACTGCTTTGCGTATGATAGTAGGCGTAAATAAGGGGTAAAATGCCCTTAAAATACGTGCTAAAAAGCATAAAAAACGTTACTAAAAAACGAGGACTATGTATTGGAATCTGGAATTGGCATCGAAGTTGGAAGACGCTCCATGGCCTGCAACGCGTGATGAGTTGCTGGACTATGCTCAGCGTACGGGTGCCCCGATGGAGGTGATAGAGAACCTCAACGAAATTGAGGATGATGAGGAGGAGTTCGAGTCTATAGAGGACTTGTGGCCTGATTTTCCGACGAAGGATGACTTTTTCTTCGACGAGGAGGAGTATTAATCTCTTCCAGATCAAAAAACGAACGTTGGCGTGAGCGTGAAACGAATAGTTCTGTTGTTGTGTGTGGCGCTGTGTGGTGTATTAGTGATGCGCGCGCAGTTTGACCCGCAGATAGGACAATACATGTATCTGCCAACAGCCTACAATCCCGCAGCGGCGGGTGAGGACGACCTGATGAAGGTAGCGGGTATGCACCGCATGCAGTTCACGGGAATAAAAAATGCCCCGATGACGACATACTTCAGTTTCAGTTCGCCTTTCGTGATAGGCAAGACTAAACATGCTGCAGGAGTCAGATTCCTGAACGACCGATTCGGACTGTTCTCCAACCAAGCGTTGCACGCGCAATACGCCTACCGCCTTCGTTTAGGCAAAGGTACGCTGAGTATCGGTGCGGATTTGGGGTTTCTGAATATCAGTTTTGCCAACGATAGTGTGAACTTGAGCAAACTGAGTGCAGATTACTTCTCAACATCCGATCCGGCGTTACCTACGGGACAAGGAGGCAACGGAATGACATTCGACCTGGGTTTGGGATTGTGGTATTCCGCACCGAGTTTCTGGGTAAGCGCAAGCATGAGTCACTTGACATATCCTACGCTACATTGGAGCGATGAGTCGGATTTCCACCTGAAAGGCACCATGTACTTGGCCGGCGGATACAACTGGCGACTCAGGAACAAGAACTGGGTGCTCAAACCCTCGGCACTGGTGATGACCGACTTCCGCGGTTGGGACGTGAACATAGCGTTCATGGCAGAGCTGATGGAGAAGTACCGCTTTGGAGCCAGTTATCGCATCCTGGGCAATGTGGGTATTATCTTGGGTATAGATATCATTAGCGGGTTGCAATTGGGTTATACCTACGAGTTGCCGACATCGAAGCTGATTTATGAGTCCTACGGCTCGCACGAGTTGTACCTGGCTTACGGATTTGACATACTCAAGCCCAAGCGCACCAACCGATACAAGAGCGTGCGATACCTGTAGCGAGGAAATAAAAAAAGACACTATACATTATTATATATATAGAAACATCAGCCAAGTTTGGCTGATATAACAACGAAAATTCATAATAAAAGGAATATGAAGCTGAAAACTATTCTGCCAATCTTAACGCTGACGATAGCGTTGATAGGTTGTAATAAGCCTGCCGGTGAGTTGGTAGGTTCCGGCAAATCGAATAAGTTTGTCGAAGCTGATCCGTTTGGTATGCTATTGATTCGTAAAGGTAGTTTCATGAAAGGTGAGAACACGCAATCTAACCTCTTTACATTGCCTGACAACAAGATGATGTCAACGGTTGATGCGTTCTGGATGGATGAGACGGAGATTACCAACAATGAGTACAGGCAGTTCGTAATATGGGTACGTGACTCGATAGCCATGACCCTGTTGCTGCGTGCAGGTGCCAACGACGAGTATGCCGATGGTTTGCAGTACATGATGCAGCCGAAGGAGGAGTATCTGGAGGACATCACTCCCGATACCGCCTTGAACTGGGCGATGGTGAACAAGATTCCTTGGAATCGATACAAGTACGATGAGGAGATTCATGCTGCCTTGCGTCCGTTGTTCTACTCTGACAACACAATCAACACCAACCGTTTCCACTACCACTACTCCTGGAAGAACTACGATCAGGCAAAGTTGCAGGAGAACAAGTTCGACGTAGCCAAGGGTAAGTACCCTGAGAGTGCCCGTGCACGTGTTGACTCGTTCTGGGTTGACACGGATGGCGCTATTCACGACACCACGCTTATCCGTAAGCTCGTAGAGCCGAAAGATCTGTACACCGAGTGTATCATCAACGTTTATCCGGATACGATGGTTTGGATTCGTGACTTCCAGTATGCGTACAACGACCCAAAGATGCTCAAGTACTTCTACCACGAGGGTTATGCCAACTATCCTGTAGTAGGTGTAACGTGGGAGCAGGCGCATGCGTTCTGCAACTGGCGTACGAAGATCATGCAGGACAACACGTCGCTGGATGCGCAAGTTTACCGTTTGCCGACGGAGGCAGAATGGGAGTATGCAGCACGCGGTGGTCGAAAGATGGCTATGTATCCGTGGGGCGGCAACTATGTACGCGACTACAAAGGATGCTTCCTGGCTAACTTCAAGCCCTACCACGGTGCGTACAACGATGATACCGGCAACGGTCCGATGGCTGTGGCTTCCTATCGTCCGAACGATTTCGGCCTGTTCGACATGGCCGGTAATGTTTCAGAGTGGACGATGGAGACCTACTCCAAGACATCGAACACCATTATCCACGACTACAACCCGAACCACGCATACATGGCTCGTAAGGATGACCCCGACGTGCTCAAGCGCAAGGTGATCAAGGGCGGTAGTTGGAAGGATGTGAAGGACTACCTGCAGTGCGGTGCACGCGACTACGAGTATCAGTACGAGAGCCGTCCGTACATCGGTTTCCGTTGCGTTCGTTCGTTCATCGGAGATTGATAGTCGAAAGTCGAAAGCAAAAAAGAGAAATATAGTTAACTTCAAGTTATAAAAATTTAAATCACAAAAAAATGGCTAACAAAGAGAAAAAAGGTGCTTTGGCACGTTTCTGGGCAGGTGACCTTCCTTGGTACACATCGTACAATGGACAACGTCTTACCGGTATCGTCTATTCAGTAGGTGCTGCCGTCGTAATCGTAGGTGCGCTTTTCAAGATTCTTCACTTGGCAGGTGCAACCCAGATGCTTTTCGCAGGTATGATCACTGAGGCTGTGTTGTTCGTTATCGGTGTGTTGGATGCTCCTCACCCCGTATACGAATGGGAGCATGTGTTCCCGCAGCTCATCACGCTGGAGCATGGCGCACAACCTGAGCACTATGAGGAATTCAGCAAGATGGAGAAACCGACTCTGCTTGGTGCAAACGGTTCGGCTCCTGCAGCTGGAAACGGCGGTGTAGCTATGCCTGCCGTAGAGTTGTCGGATAAGGACAAGGCAAGCCTGAGCGAAGGCATTCAGAAACTGGCCAAGACCGCTGCCCAACTCAATGATCTGGGTAACATCGCAACCGGTACAGCCAAGCTCGGCGAGAAGATGGAAGTAGCAGGTACAGCTATGGAGAAATTTGCTACATCTGCATCGAACATGTCGGGTCAGACCGAGGCTTATGAGAAGGGTCTGAATGCAGTAAACGCCAACCTGAACAACCTGAACGCTATCTATGAGTTGCAACTCAAGAACGTACAAGCTCAGGCTGACGCATTGAAACTGCAAGCTGACAAGACCAACGCCGCTACCGCTCAGGTAGAACTGATGGCTGAGGATATGAAGAAAGCTGCTGCCGCAGCATCTGCTGCCGTTAAGAGCAGTGAGGCTTATGAGGCTGCCGCTAAGCAACTGGCTGCACAAGTAGCTGATCTGAACAAGGTTTATGGAAACATGCTTAACGCAATAGCATAAAGCAATCCATCCCTAAGTATAACCCTATAAATAGATTATTGAAATGGGTGGAGCAAAAAACTGTCCGGAAACCCCGAGACAAAAAATGATTGGTATGATGTACCTCGTGCTTACCGCCATGTTGGCGTTGAACGTAAGTACGAACGTGCTGAATGCCTTCGGTTTGGTGGATAGGAGTTTGCATATTTCTTTGGAAAATGCAGAGGAGCAGAACGAATCGCAATACGAGCGTTTTGCACAGATGTATCATGACACTCCGGATAAACTGACCGTAAACAACTATATAGGGCGTATTGACTCGCTGAAAGCAGCTTCTGATAGTTTGTTCAACTATATCGAGCACTTCAAGCGAGAGGTGCACCTCTTGGTTGATGGCCCGGAAACGCCTGATAGTTTGCTGACTATCAAGATTGAAGGCGTGTCTGACTTCGATACCCCGAGTCGTTATGCCAGTGATATGTTTGATCCGGTAACCGGCAAGCCGAACGGCGTTGAGTTGCGTGAGCGCATCACGAAGTATCGCGAAGACCTGATTGCTATCCGTCATGCTGAAGAATGGCGTCCAAAACGTCGTCCCGGACAAACCGATGAAGCTTTCCAACGCTTCACAAACCGTTTGGCCGAGGTGCGTGAGGAGGTTAACCTGGTATTCGCTACGGATTCTGCACCGGACAACAGTGGACAAATGTTGTCGTGGGAGCAGGTAATCTTCGAAGGTATGCCTGTAGGTGCTTGTATGGCTATCCTTACCAAGTACCAGAACGATATACGTGCTTATGAAGGAAAAACCCTGTCATGGTTCCAAACGATGGTAGGTGGTCAGGATTACAAGGCCAACTATATTCAGGCTTACGTTATTCCTAAGTCGTCGTACGTAATGCGTGGCGACCAATTCGAGGCACAGATTATTCTTGCTGCTGTGGATACTACCGATAAACCCCAGTACTTCGTTGATAACGTACAATTGGGTGAAGATGGTATTTACCGCGCACCGGCAAGCTCGGTAGGTGAGCATACGTTCAGCGGTATAATCAAGTATCGTAAGGGGCGTCGAATCAACGAAGCACCCTTCACCTCCTCGTACATGGTAGGTGAGCCTTCCGCTTCGGTTATGAACGAGGACTTGAACATTATCTACCGTGACTTCGATAACCGATATGTAGTATCAGTTCCCGGTGTATCCGAGAGCCAACTCAAGGTTAATGTAAGCGGCGCTAAGGTTAGCCGTTCGGGTAAGTTCTATATCATGCGTCCGAATGCCGATGCTAAGACCGTAAAAGTTACCGTGCTGGCAGATATGAACGGCCGTCAGGTTACGATGGGCGAGAAAAACTTCAAGGTACAGAAGCTGCCTACACCGTCGCCGTATTTCATGGATGGCGGCAAGATGGTCAACTCAAGCGCAACTGCACGTAAGAGCTTGAACAAGAACACGATCCTTGAGATCGGTTACGGCGAGGACGGCTTGTTGGAGGTAGGCTTTGAGATTACAAGTTTCGATACCTATATTCTGCGTAAGACCGGTAAGTCGAGTGGCAATAAGTTCTCGGCTGCTCAGTTGAAGCAGATTGGTCAATTGAAGAGTGGTGACCTTGTGTTGGTACAGAACATTAAGTATCGTACCAAGGGTGGTGCTGAGCAACAGTACCCGGGCAACTTAACTCTCGTATTAAAGTAATATTGTATGAAAAGAACACTATTAATCATCGCATTGGTGAGTGCTACGCTCGGACTGCAAGCGCAGCACCGCATCAATTCGTTCTTCGACGAACTGGGAACAGTACGTATTGAGACGCAGGAGTTGGATGAGAATGCCGACACAATAGCTACGATTTTTCACCGTACGGACGATATCGTTTGGTCACGCGTGGTATATCGTATCATCGATATGCGTTACAAGCAGAACTTCCAGCTCTACTTCCCCACCAACCCCGATGATCCCAAGTATTGGAGTCTGTTCCGACTGATCATGGATGCGGTGGTGAACGGTCGTACGACATTGGATGGTCAGCAGGAGTATCTGACTCTGTATGGGGCCAACGCGCGTGGTATAAAGCCTTTGTTCCTGGACTCAATGATTATTGCTCGCAACAAGGATATGCAGACTGTCTTTGCCGTGCGACCGATGAGTGAGATTATTGATACAGAGGACCGTGATGAGTACATCGTTACCTATGATGACTCTATATCCCATAAGTTGGAAATCAATACGTTTGGTTATGCCGGTTATGTTCGTAACCAAATTAAGTATCTGACGATGGAGATCGTGTTCTTTGACAAGCACACCTCCCGCTTCTATACAAAGATTATCGCCATCGCTCCGCTGCAGTCGGCTATGGGTGAAGGGCAAACCCCGTATGAAAATCTGGTATCCCAGGTGCGTTTCTGGATCCTGTTCGATCATCTGCGCCCGTTCATGGCGCGTAAGTACATGATTCCGCTGGATAACAGCAGTAAGCGTGTGACTTTCGACAACTTCTTCGCCGAACATATGTACACCTCGTACATTGTAGGTGACGATAACATGTACGACCGCATGATTGTGCAAGGGCAGGAGTACCTGACCGAGGAGTTTGTTCACCGCGACCAAGAGCGCATAGCGAGCGAACTGCTGAATACGGAATTGGATTTGTGGGAATACTAATCCTTTGGCAAAGAAGAGCAGGTTAAACGACCTGCTCCTTTGCGCTTTGTAGGTAGATTATGCAAAAGAAAAAGAGATTTTGGAATATGTACGTTACCACCACCATCAGTATCACGTTGGTACTGTTCTTGGTAGGGCTGGTAGCGATGGTCACCTTGTCGGCTCATCGTATGATTGAGCAGGTTAAGCATAACGTTACGCTGACGGTCGTTCTCAATGAGGATGCCGACTCGGCGCAAGTAGTGCGTTGTGGCGCTGTGCTCAGTGCTGCTCCGTACTGCCATGAGTGCAGGTTTATTTCGAAAGAGGAGGCGCTGGAGGAACATATACGTTCCTTGGGCGATGACCCTTCCGCCTTCTTGGGTTACAATCCGCTTTTGGCTTCTTATGAGGTAAATCTGGCTTCAGCGTACGCTAATCCGGACAGTATACCGGCAGTTGAGGCGGAAATATCCAAGTTGCCGTATGTGAAGCAGGTGATGTATCAGAAGGATCTGGTAGAACTGCTCGAGCACAATGTAAGTCAGGTGACACTAGTACTTGCAGGTTTGGCATTGATGCTCATACTGATAGCCTACGTGCTTATTATCAATACCATTCGTCTGCATGTATATAGCCGTCGATTCCTGATCAACACAATGCGTTTGGTAGGTGCCACGCCGTGGGTAATCAAGCGCCCGTTTGTGATGCGCAGCCTTAGAATGGGCTTGTGGTCGGCATTGTTTGCTATGGCTATGTTGGCAGGACTGTTCTATTATGTGCAGTACACCATGCATATCGTGCTCATGACGCTCACGCCGATGAATATAGGTATTATTGCCGGTGTAGTGCTTGTAACCGGCGAGTTGCTGACCTTGATAGGTTCGCTGATTGCCGTTAACCGGTATATACGTATGGATACCGAGCGTATGTATTCGATATAGACCGTTTCACAGAAAGAGGAAAGATCGTTTCACTGAAAGAGTTAAGATGAAATGAAACAATTACCGAAATTCAATACGATACTAATTGCAGCGTGTGTGCTTGTGATCGTCATAGGTTTTGCGCTGATGACCGGAGCGCCCTCCGGAGCAACAGAGTATAATCCAGATATATTCTCATTCCGTCGCATTACTCTTGGGCCGATGATAGCCTTGGCGGGATTCGTGCTGATGATAGTAGCAATCCTTTTTCCGGGTAAGAAGCAGGAGAGCAAGGATGTTGAGAATGAGCAAAATACGATTGAACAATGAGTTGGTGGGAAGCGCTTATTTTAGGCATTGTACAGGGCTTGACAGAGTTCTTGCCCGTGTCCAGTTCGGGACATTTGGAAATAGGTCAGGCTATTTTGGGTACTGCGGGTGAGGAGAACCTCACCTTTGCGGTAGTAGTACATACTGCTACGGTGTTGGCAACGATTGTCGTGCTGTGGAAAGAGATTCTGCAACTGCTTCGTGGTACGTTCTGCACCTTGGAGTGGAATGCGGAGAAGAACTATGTGGCGATGATCGTGGTGTCGATGATTCCCGTGTTCGTTGTAGGAATGTTTTTCAAAGACGAGGTAGAAGCTTTTTTCGGTAACGGTCTGTTGTTGGTAGGTATCTGTCTGCTGATTACCGCTGTTTTGCTGTACTTGAGCGAGTGGCTGACCAAGCGTATGGCTGCCAAAGGCAAGCAAGGTCATGAAGTGACGTACCGCGATGCGTTCGTCATCGGTCTGGCACAAGCCTGCGCCGTACTTCCCGGCCTGAGCCGTAGCGGCACAACGATTGCCACCGGTCTGCTTTGTGGCGTAAAGAAGGAGAGCGTAGCTCAGTTCTCGTTCCTGATGGTGCTGGTGCCTATCCTTGGCGAAGCGTTTCTTGACTTGCTGGATGTGCTGCAAGGCGAGATAGTCAGCAACTTGGGAATAGTGCCGCTGCTGGTTGGTTTTGTGGCTGCGTTTGTCACAGGTTGTTTGGCTTGTAAGTTCATGCTGCAGATTGTGCGCAAGCAGAAACTGGTGTATTTCGCAATCTACTGCCTGCTCGTAGGATCGTTCGCCATCGTTTGGTCGCTTATTTGATGGATTATATTGAAGGCGAAATATTGGCGTTCGACAAACCGCTGCACTGGACAAGTTTCGACCTTGTCAACCGCGTGCGGGGAATGTTATGCCGTGCGTTGGGCGTAAAGAAACTCAAGGTAGGCCACGCCGGCACACTCGATCCCTTGGCAACAGGTGTTGTTATCGTCTGTACAGGACGCAAGACCAAGCAGATCGACCAACTGATGGAACATACCAAGGAGTATGAGGCGGTACTGCAACTTGGGGCTACTACACCCAGTTACGACCTGGAGCACCCCATTGACGCCACATATCCTACCGAGCATATAACACGCGAGCGGATAGAACAGGTGTTACCCACCTTTCTGGGTGAACAATGGCAGGTGCCACCCATCTATTCGGCAGTGAAGATTAATGGCAAGCGCGCCTACGAGTATGCCCGCAAAGGCAAGCAGGATGAGGTGGAGATTAAGCCCAAACTGCTGGTGATAGATGCCATTGATATGCTTGCATTTGATGCGGATACGATGCAACTGACTATCCGCGTGGTGTGCAGCAAAGGTACGTATATCCGTGCTCTTGCGCGCGACATAGGCGAGCGCCTCAGCAGCGGAGCACATCTCATCGCCCTGCGGCGTACGCGCGTGGGCGAATATAAGGCAGAGGACTGCCTGACCATTGAACAGTTACAGGAGCAACTGCAACAGGTAAATGAATAAATAGATAATTATTGTATGAAACTTAGCGATTTTAAATTCAAGTTACCCGACAATCAAATAGCTCAATTTCCTCCCTTGCATCGTGAGGATGCCAAGTTGCTGGTATTACATCGCAAGACCGGACAGGTGGAGCACAAGGGAATGAACGACTTGGTGAACTATTTCGACGAACAGGATGTGATGGTGTTCAATAACTCCCGTATCTTCCCTGCGCGTCTGTTTGGTATCAAGGAGAAGACAAACGCCGAGATAGAGGTGTTCCTGTTGCGCGAACTGGAGCATGAAGAGGGGTGCTGGGATGCGCTTGTTGAACCGGCCAGGAAGATTCGTATAGGAAACAAGCTGTATTTCGATGACGATAATACAATCACAGGTGAGGTCGTGGATAACACCACTTCTCGCGGTCGCACCATACGTTTTCAGTCCGATTATACCCCCGACGAACTGGTTCAAGCACTGTATGCGATGGGAACAACGCCTATACCGGAGTATATCCATCGTCCGCTGCGCGCTGAGGCTTCGCGGCAGTTCCGCAAGGAGTATATGATTGACGATGATGTGGATCTGGCACCTATCCTCAAGCAGTTGGACGAGGAGCGTTATCAGTCGATCTTCGCTACGGAGATAGGCGCAGTTGCTGCCCCCTCGGCTTCGATGCATATCAGCAGAACTTTGCTGAAACGCATAGAGATACGCGGCATTAACTACACAACGCTCACTTCGCATGTAGGCTTGGGAAACTTCAAGATTATCGATGTAGAGGATCTTAGTAAACATAAGATCGACTCCGAGCAGATTATGATCAAGAAGGAGTGTGTGGAGGTTGTTAATCATGCTAAGTTGAACAAGAAACGGATCTGTGCCGTAGGTACTGAGGTGCTGCGTGCCTTGGAGTCCGTGTGCGGAACTAACGGTTTGATAAAGGAGTTCGACGGATGGACGAACCTGTTCATCTTCCCGCCGTATGATATGCTTGTGCCTTCGGCATTGCTGGTTAACTTTTTCTTCCCGCTGTCGTTGCAACTGATGATCGTTGCGGCGTTTGGCGGTTACGAACAGGTGATGGGTGCTTACAAGGAAGCCCTGAAACACAATTACCGCTTCGGTGATTACGGCGATGCTATGCTGATCGTCGACTGATAACTGACGGCTGAAACTGACAGCTGATTACTGATAGCAAAATATACCATGAATGTACGCATTGACGAGTCGTGGCGACGCGTACTCCAACCGGAGTTCGATAAGCCGTATTTCGAGATTCTGACCTCGTACGTTCGTCGTGCCTATCAAACGACTACTTGCTATCCTCCCGCACGACTTATCTTTCATGCTTTCGACGCGTGTCCCTTCGACAGGGTGCGCGTCGTTATATTAGGTCAAGACCCTTACCATGAGCCTAATCAGGCGGAAGGTTGGGCGTTCTCGGTGCCTGATGGAGTTCGCATACCCCCGAGTCTGGAGAATATTTACAAGGAACAGCAGAGGGATCTTGGTATACCTATCCCGTCGTCCGGTCATCTGGAGCGATGGGTGAATCAGGGGGTGTTGCTGCTGAATGCCACGCTCACCGTGGAAGCACACAAGGCGGGTAGTCATCAAGGCAAAGGTTGGGAAGAGTTGACCGACGCAGCTATCATGGCGCTGAGCAGTCAGCGCGAGCATATTGTGTTCATGCTTTGGGGTAGTTATGCGCAGCGCAAAGGGCAGTATATCAACCGTCGCCGGCACCTGGTGCTCGAAGCTCCGCATCCCAGCCCGCTGTCGGCATACAGAGGATTCATCGGTTGCGGACATTTCTCGGCGGCTAATGATTATCTTGTGCAACATGGTCAGGAACCGATAAACTGGTAGTTGAAAGGAGTTGATAATGTTAAAGAAGAAATCACGAATCATCGTTTGGAGTATCGTCGGCGGCCTTCTGCTGACGCTTACTATAGTGGTGTTGCGTGCCGACAGAATAGCGGAAAATATGGCGAGCCAACGATTGACGCAATTGGCTGCAGAACAGAATATTGATCTGCGTTGGCATGATATTGATATCTATCTGTTACAAGGCAAGGTGCAGATTGACAGTCTGTCGGTAGGCTTGTCTGTGGCTGATAGCGTGAAGGCGGATACTACGTTTATCCATATTTCCTTACCTCGCCTGAGCGTTGGCAGCGTACATTGGTTGGCATTGCTGCGCGAGCGGCGTGCGCAAATCGATGCAGTGCGTGTTACTAACGGACATGTAGCGCTGAGCAAGTCGGCCGACAGTACGATGCTGACCCTCGATTCCATCTGCGTGGCGGTACATGACCTGTGCTATAACCTGACTGATTCTCTGCTTACATATAACGATTCCGTCTATTCGCTGCAGACAGGCGGATTGCATTTCCGCTCAGCTGACGGATTGTTTGCGGCGGCGGTGGGGAGTATACGTACCGCGGACGCAGGAATGATCATTCTGACGAACATATCCGGCGGCAATACCGACAAACCCGAGGAGCATGGCCGATTGATGGGTAAGCAGGAAGTGACCTGGTCGCGATTCCGCTTGCCAAGCGTACACACCTCTCCTGTGAATATCATCCGTATGGCTAAAGCCAATGAAGTGCGTATCGACTCTGTGCTTGTAGTAGGACAATCCGCGGATGTATATTACGATTCGAAGTACCCTCCCAAGCAGCCATATCCAATGCCGCAACAAGCGTTGTTGGAACTTAAGACGCCGCTGCATATACGCCGAATGATAGCCACGCTGGATACAACACGTCTGTATGTAACATCCGATGGCAAGAATGTGGGCAAGCTCGATCTGTTGCAGACCAGAGCGCGTATCATCAATCTGTGTAATATTCCCGACCGCACGATGATGACCGGTCTGCATTCCCATTTCGCGGGTGGGGGAGAGATGCGCGTAAAGACCGATATGCAACTCAACAAACGAGGCACATTCACGTATAATGCCGATATAACGGAACTGAAAGGCAGTAGCCTGAAAAGTCTTACGAAACCGATGTTGGGTGTTGAATTGAATTGTAATATCCATAACATGAGTGTGCAATGCGCGGGCAATAACACGAAGATGAACGGCACGTTCTGTATGCAGTACGACTCGCTGTCCGTTCATGTGGACGACCATAGTCCGATGGAAGTGATGGCACGTTTGTCGTGGTTGGTGAATGCTTTCGCGCCCGTGGTGCTGATCAATCAGAATCCCCGTAACCCGAATGAGGAACCGATGTCCTACGAGGTTTCGGCTACACGTGATCCGATGAAACCTTTCCCTGCATACTTCCTGACCGTGATGGCCGACGGTATGTTGCAAACCGTATTGCCTTTCGGCTTAGGGAAAGGAGCGTTGGAAAAGAAAAAAGTGAAAAAGTAAGCGTACGATATGAACAGATATTTGCAGTTGTCGTCGGAAGTGGACAAAGCTCTACGTGAGGGTAGGGCAGTAGTGGCGCTGGAGTCCACGATTATCAGTCACGGAATGCCTTATCCGCAGAATGTGGAAACGGCACTTCGTGTGGAGCAGACTATCCGCGATAACGGCGCTGTGCCGGCTACGGTTGCCGTGATAGGCGGTCGACTGAAAGCGGGTTGTACGCCCGAAGAGATAGAGTATCTGGGCAAGAAAGGGCAGGCTGTGACCAAAGCCTCGCGTCGTGATTTGCCGGTACTCATCGCTCGTGGCGAAGATGGCGCTACAACCGTTACTACCACCATGATCATTGCAGCTATGGCGGGCATCAAGGTGTTTGCCACAGGCGGTATAGGAGGCGTGCATCGAGGTGCACAGCAGACCTTCGATATATCTGCCGACCTGGAGGAACTGGCATCAACACCTGTGATGGTTATTTGTGCCGGTGCTAAGTCGATACTCGACTTGGGCTTGACGCTTGAGTATCTGGAAACGAAAGGGGTGCCTGTCATCGGCTATGGTACGGATGAGTTACCGGCGTTCTATACGCGGCATAGCGGATTCGGCGTGGATTATCGAATCGATACGCCCGAGGAGTTAGCTGCCATGTTCCAAGCCAAACTCGATTGCGGACTGAAGGGTGGGGTGCTCGTTACCAATCCTATCCCCGAGCAGTTCTCGATGCCGAAGGATGTAATCGACTGCGCCATCGAACAGGCTCTTCACGAAGCGGATGAGCAAGGTATACATGGCAAGCAGACTACACCGTTCTTGCTGGCTCGCATCAAAGACCTGACTGGAGGTGACAGCTTGGCGGCAAACATTCAACTTGTGCTCAACAATGCCCGGCTGGCGGCTCGCACCGCGGTTGCCATGATGCTATAAAAAGAGTAAACGGAATACTTGAAATACATTCAAAACACAAGGATATGAAACGATCGGTATCTTTCTTAGGCTTGCTCGTAGCTACGGTGCTTACGATGCACGCAACGACGGATGTGGTTTATACACCGGATTATTGTTCAACTATCTTCAAGAATCCCGAGCGCGGCTTTACGGAGGAACTGAGTCGCAAGGTGACGGTTGACAAACCGAATGTGGTGAAGGGTAACCTCAGCAGCAACTGGGGCAACCGATACAACATGACCCTGGCCGTTGTGCTGTACAACTTCAAGTATTTCAAGGCGCAGGATCTGCCGGAAGAGATCCTGACAGGATTTGATGAAGATATGCAGGAACTTCGCAACTACGGTCTGAAATGCGTACTGCGCTTTGCCTACAGCGAGACAACGAGCGACAATGTGGATGCTACGCCCGAATGGGTGCAGCATCATTTGCAGCAACTCAAACCGCACCTGGAGCAGAATGCTGATGTAATCTACGTGATGGAGGCAGGCTTCGTGGGCGTGTGGGGCGAGTGGTACTACACAGCCAACTACGGCAACGAGTCGCAGCACGTGAATGCCAACCGCCGGCTGGTGATTGATGCGCTGATGGCGAACACGCCGGCTGACCGCTTTGTCCTGTTCCGCTACCCGATGATCAAGACCGAGTACTTCGGCGATAGCAATACGCTGAGCGAGAACGAGGCGTTCACGGGCAGCGTACGTGCACGAATGGGACATCATAACGATGCTTTCCTCAACGATTGGGGCAACGACGGCACCTACGCCAGCGATGACAAGAGCGACGATCCCGCCATGCGGCAGTACATTGCCGACGAAACGCGCTACGTGCCCAATGGCGGCGAAACGAACGTGGAGAGCAGCTCCACGGCTAAGCGCGTGTATAAGAAAGCTACGACAGAGATGCGCGAGTACCACTGGTCGTTCTGCGGATCGTCGTACGCCACAGCTGTGACCAACCGTTGGCGCGAAGACGGCATATTCGATACGCTGAATATGCACATGGGCTATCGTCTGTGCCTGCAACAAGCCCGCTACTGCGACTCCATAGCCCCGGGCGGTAAGATGCCGATGGCCATCCGCATTGCAAACGTAGGCTACGCGCCGCTGTATAACGAGCGACCTGTTTTTGTCGTACTCAAGAACGCCGAACACACTTATAGAATGCAACTGAGTGCCGACCCGCGTCGTTGGTTGCCGGGCAAGCACCTGCTGCAGGAAACATTGGATGTGCCGGCAGATATTGCCGAAGGCACATATCACCTGTACCTTCACCTGCCCGACAAATATGCCACGATTGCCGATGACCCGCGTTATGCCGTGCGGCTGGCGAATGTAGATACCTGGGACGAGACAACCGGACTGAATGACCTGAAGGCGGATATCGTTGTATCGGCTTCCGCGCCGCTGGAGCCGGACGAGTTGCCCGAACTGATAGATGCACTGCCGACCGTATCAGCCGACAAGACGGCTGAGAAAATACTGGAGAATGGTGTGCTGTACATCGTGCACAACGGCGTACGATACACAGTAAGCGGGCAAATTACGGAGTAAAGGAGTAAAGAAGTAAAGCAGTTAGAATATGGCAAAGAATTTTAATACCATAGTTTTTGATTTAGGCGGCGTGCTGATTGACTTGAACGTGCCGCGTTGTGTGGGAAACTTCAAGCGCCTGATGGGCGAGGAGAATGTGCGTAACATCCTGGGTATCGACGATGAGGGCGAAGGCGTGGTAGCCGTGAGTGCCGCGACGCAACAGTTGATGCACGACTATGAGTACGGCAATATCTCCACCGACGAGTTCCTGAGCCGTGTGTGCTCGTACTGCTATGCCGGCACAACGATCGACGATGTGCGCAAGGCGTGGATGAGTATGCTCGACAAGTTGGCGCAGTGGAAACTCGATTACATAGCCGACCTGCGTAAGGCGGGTTACCGGACTATCTTACTCAGCAACTCTAACGAGATGCACTGGGATCCTATCTTCGAGCAGTATCATCTGGGTAGGTACTTCGACAAGATCTTTGCCTCGCATCATCTGCACATGGCCAAGCCGAACAAGGAGATATTCGACTACGTGGTTAGCGAGGGGCATATCGACTCGGCACACACCATTTACGTGGATGACCTGGAGAAGAACCGTGCTGCCGGCAGTAAGTTCGCCGGGTGGCAGACCTGCGCCAGCGTTGATGAACTGAAGATGAAAGAGATACTCAGTCATTTTGATATCCGCAACGAGGTCGGCGAGCCGCAACCCCTGAAGATTGGCTTCATTAACGACTCGTTTATCGTTCGTGCTCTTCATACAGGTGAGAAGTCGTACTTCCTGCAGCGCATCAACCATCATATCTTCCAGAACGTGGAAGGTCTGCAGCGAAACATTCAGATTGTGACCGATCATATCCGCGCCAAGCTGCGCGCAGCGGGCGAGACGGACATCGAGCGCAAGGTGCTGGAGCTGGTGCCCACCACCGACGGCAAACTGTACTACCTCACCCCGCAAGGCGACTACTGGCGCGTATATGTGCTGATTGAGCACGCCTGTTCGCAAGAGAAAGTAACCCCTGAGTCCGCCTACTTGACCGGTAAGGCGTTCGGTCGGTTCCAGAGTCAACTCTCTGACCTGCCGTTCGATGCGCTGTGCGAGTCGATACCTAACTTCCACAATATCGAGTTCCGCCTCTGGCAACTCGACGAGGCACTCAAGGAGGATAAAGCGGGTAGGAAAGCTACTGTGATGGATATCGTGGCAGAGATCGACAAACGCCGCGATGAGATGTGCCTGGCTGAGCGACTGTTCCGCGAAGGCAAACTGACCAAACATATCAACCACTGTGATACGAAGGTGAACAATATTCTGTTCGACGAGCAAGGCAAACCGCTCTGCATAGTGGATCTGGATACCGTGATGCCCGGATTCGTGCTCAGTGACTTCGGCGACTTTATGCGCACTGCGGCGAACACCGGCGCAGAGGATGATCCGAACCTTGAGAATATCCACGTGGATCTGGCGATATTTGAGGCGTACACCCGCGGCTATATGGAGGAAGCTACGTTCCTGACGGATACGGAGAAAGAGTTGCTGCCCTATGGATGCCGACTGCTCAGTTACATGCAGACTGTGCGCTTCTTTACCGACTACCTGAACGGCGATACGTACTACAAGATCCAGTACCCCGAGCACAATTTGGTACGTACGCGCGCACAACTGCGCCTGGTTCAAGAGCAGGAAAAAGTGGCAGAGGAAATGCTAAGTATTGTTAAAAGGTTAAGCCGTTAAAATGTTAAATTGTTATGATTCTCAAGATAGATAATGTCAATTGGCTGGATAGTTTTCCCGAGAAACCGGAAGTGACGGTGGAAGTAAGCAACGACCACGAGTTCCTGTATCTTCATTACCACGTGCGCGGCGAGCAACTGCGCGCCGTAACGACCGAAGATCAGGGTGCGGTGTGGGAAGATTCGTGCGTGGAGTTTTTCTGCCAAGTGCCGGGTGACAAGCATTACATGAACTTCGAGTGCAACTGTATCGGTGCCATGGTAGGTTCGCGGCGCTTGGGCAGAGCCGAAGAGGTGGTGAAGTTCCCGCCCGAAGAGATGGCACAGATAGAGCGGCGTTGTACTTATCCACGCGAGTTGATCGAGGAGCAAGACGGCCTACACGAATGGGATGTGGAACTGAAGATTCCGCTCACGCTTATCTTCCGCGAGCAAGCACCCTTGTTTCCGCAGGTGCTGCGTGCTAATTTCTACAAGTGCGCTGACAAAACGAAGAAACCTCACTTCCTGAGTTGGCAGCCTATCCCGCTGCCCAAACCGGACTTCCACTGTCCGCAGTTCTTTGGCGAGATTGTGCTGAATTAGCCGATTGCTAAAGCCGAATACGATGGTATCCATCAATTAACCGTAACGGTTGCGTTACTTGGTTAATTGGTGGATGCAGTTTTTGTATAAAGTGCCGAAGTCTTCCGTGCTTTCGATCATGAACGGGAAAGCCATCAGCCGATAATTGCCGTTATAGGTTATGCCGGCGTACATTCCGCTATCGGTATATGTGCCGATGGCTTGTGCTCCGTAGGCGGGCATCAATCCTTGAGGGTTCTCGCAATGGATGATATCGGGGTTGAGTTGAGTACGCAGTTTGACTAACTGTATGGGCAGTACGTTGCGGTTGAGGTGTATCGTGCCGTTGCGCGTTGAGTGGTCGCCTCGGTAGGTGTAGCGCAGCACGTGCCTGAGGAAGGTTGTATCACGCATACCTATCGTCTCGCTGCCGATGTACATTCCAGACAATAGCAGATTGCCGCCTTGCGCCGTGAAGTCGCAGAGGGCTTGGCGTAGCGGAGTGGGGAAAACCTCGTAGCGCGTGAGGATGGTATCGGCCATAAATGGCTGATAGCGTTCGGTGCGTTGCTTGCCGCAAATGAGGTCAATCACTTCGTAGCGGTTGAGTGCTGCACTATCCTCCAACATCTGTGCCGAGCAACTGCAGAACGATATGCCGAGTTCGGCCAGTGCACGGCCGTGCATCACGGGATAGTCGTGGGTGTTGCCTGCCGTTAGCGTGAACTGCTTGTCGGAGTACGAAGCGCCCCAACCGCAGTTGTCATCCGATAGCCATTCGCTATTGCGCTGGTAGTCGTACTGCTCGCCGATATACGAAATATCTATGCCGTCGGGTACTCCGGGTGCGCTGATACCTGCGTACAGACTATCGGCGAAGATGTCCGGTGCTGCCACGCGGTTGAAGTTGTTGACGATCAGCACCCGGCTCTTGGCTTGCGGGGCTATATAGGCGCAGTGGGTCTCGGAGGGCATACTTACGCCGCCTTTGTTCCCCGCCACCACGCGCAGGTCGTAGCGTACACCGCGCTGAGCCGCTATGGCATAGCGTGTGGCTTGAACGCGTGTGCCGTTATCCCAACCGCCTTCCGTGCCGTCTTGCGTGCGACGCGTATATACAATATAATAATCGGCTTTTGCGGTAGGCTCGAGCGGGTCGTCGGTGGGACGCCAGCGCAGGATGATACTGTCTTTCCTGTTGCTGCTCTCCGCTTCGCGCAGCGATACGCCGAACGCTTGTACGGGCAGCGGTTGCACTACGTAGTTCTCGCCGCGGGCAACGGCCAGGTACTTGAGAATACCTTTGTATATGGCTCGCGAGATGGTGAACTTGACATTCGGATCCAAGCCGTAGCGCATATCTCCGAGGTTCTGGTGGGAGAGTAGTTCGAGCAGGAAGCAGGGCACCTTGGGCTGTCGTGCTTCGGCATAACCGCTGTTCTTGAGCGAGCGTCGTGTCCATTGCGGAGTATGCAGCGCGCGCATATCTTCCACGATTTGTGTCTGCACATAGTCGCCCAGATACCGGCAGTGCAATCGTGAGTCGCCCAGCGGCAGTTGTTTGCTGTTGTCGTCATCTTTGTTGTAATAGATGAGCAGCGTGCCGATGATGGTGTCTCCACCGCGTGTGCCGGCATCACTGTGAAACGCCATGCTCAGGTCAACGGGGATATGCAACCCTTCGTCTTTCGGCGCAAGTTGCGAACCGCCAAGCAGGTAGTTCACCCACCTGCCACGACACGCATAGTCGTTGGTGTAAGTGTTCTCCCCATTGGTATAGTCTAGGATGGTATCGGGAATACCTGCAAATTTCAAGTATTCCGATGCACCTACTACGTACCGCGGAACGCCGGCTAATGTATCTATGCCACCTCCCAGACGCACGGCAACGATATTTTTCTTGTCGGTATGGATGCGTACACGTGCCGGTTGTGCGGATGAGAAATCGTGCTTGCCTACATATACCCATGTGTCGTGCCCTATCTGCATATTCACGTTGTAACGCGTCTTCTGGTCGCGGTGCTCCACTTCCAGCAGTGTTCGGTTGTTGCTGAGCCTGTTGTACCACACATATACGGCGTACTCGCCATCTTTGGGCACTGTGCATTCTGCCAGGGTTATGCCTTCCGCCTCTTCGCGGAGCATGGTACTGTCAATCACTACCATCTTTGTCTGCGTATCGCGTTCGCGGGGTTGCAGCACTACGGCGCCGGCATTCTCGATCATCGGCACGAGGTAAGGCATGGTATATGAACTGGTGTACAGGTCTTCAACTGTTGTCCACAGTTTGGCGCGTTGCCATAACCAGCGGTCGAGCTGGTTGTTGTAGTACCATCCGTGGCTACCCCACAGGGCTATATGTCGTCCGTCCAGGCCGTCGGGACATGAATAGGGACGGTCAGTATTCTCCACGAGCGGTTGCACGGCTGCGGGCACGTGCGCACGACCTAAGGACTTGTTGAAGCGCGGAGTGGTCAGTTCGCCGATCTCATAACCATCCGTGTAGAGCTGAATGTTTCCTTTCGTGTTCCCGAACAGCAGCAAGCTGACTTGCCTGCGCATCTCTTGCTGCTCGGCGGGCGACAGACTCAGGCAACTGAGCGCCTTGTCGGTATATACGCGCGCGGTGTTTCCGCTCGTGCGAATACGTTTCACCCCTACCTTCCCTATAGCAACATGTTGGTTGGCAAGTACGGTCAGACTGTCTGCCAGTGCCTCCATCGGAATAGCGTACATCGATACCGAAAGTACCGTAGCACAAATAATCAACAGTCCACGACGCAGAAAAACGGATGGGTTCATCTTTCTTGTAAATTTTTTCAATATTTTCATATTTTTAGGCGGATTTTTCACCAAAAATGGCGCAAAATCCACAAAGTTTCATTTCCGCGTACAAAATTACAAAAAAAATTTGGAAAAATCAAATATTTTTTGTATCTTTGTAGGCTGAATTGACAAAACGTTGAATATACATATCAATATAACCATAAATCATGAAAGAATTCACGATTGATACGCGTATACGCAGCTATGCGTGGGACGAGTTGTCTGCTGCTGACAAGCAGTTGCTGGAAGTGGCTAAACGCAAGACTCAGGATTCGTATTCTCCGTACTCGCATTTCTGTGTGGGCGCTGCCGCTTTGTTGGCTGACGGCACGATAGTAGGCGGTTGCAATCAGGAGAATGCAGCGTACCCCAGCGGCTTGTGTGCCGAGCGTACAGTGCTCTTTGCCTGTGGCGCGCAGCACCCTGCCCAGCCTGTTTTGGCGCTGGCCATAGCTGCCTATACCGACGGACATTTCACCGAAGATCCCGTATCGCCTTGCGGTGCTTGCCGTCAGGTGATGCTGGAGACGGAGAGCCGCTACAAGCAATCGATGCGCGTATTGCTGTTCGGCGCTAATCATGTGTACGAGTTTTGCAGTGCGGAAAGTCTGCTCCCCTTCAGTTTCATCAGTGAAGACCTGAAAGGAGGAGTGCGCGAACGCTGATGAGGTGGTCTCCTGTTAAGCGTCTGGATGTGTACATGCTGAGGAACTTCCTCAGCTTGTTCCTGTTAACGCTGATGGTGTGTATCTTCATCCTTTTGATGCAGTTCGTGTGGCTTCATGTGCGCGACTTGGTGGGTAAGGGTGTAGAGTTGAGCGTGCTGGCGGAGTTCTTTGTATATGCCGTGGCGTCGGTTGTCCCGCTGGCTTTGCCTCTGGCTGTGCTGCTGGCGTCGCTGATCACCTTCGGTAACTTGGGCGAGCAAGTGGAACTGACTGCCATGAAGGCTGCAGGTATATCCCTGTTCCGTATTATCCGACCACTGGTATTTGCCGTGATGGTGATCTGCGCGGGAGCGTTCTATTTCTCGAATAACATTCTGCCCGTCACGCAAGTCAAATTGTGGACACTGATCTTCTCGCTCCGACAGAAATCCCCCGAATTGGATATCCCCGAAGGTGAGTTCTACGACGGGATACACGGCTACAAGATCTATGTCCGCCACAAGAACCCTCGTCGTGCTATGCTCTACGACATGATGATCTACGACTACACCAAAGGTTTCCGCGATGCCACGGTGATGTTAGCCGACTCGGGCAAGATTGTCTTTACCGACGACAAACTGTACCTGATGTTGTATCTGTATTCCGGCGAGTCGTTCGAGAATCTCAACCGCCAGCAACAACGTGCCACAGGTACCACGAAAAGCATCCCGTACCGGCGTGAATCTTTTGCGCAGAAACAGATCCTCATCGACTTCGACTCCGATCTCAATCGAATGGACGAGAGCGTACTTGCCGACCAACATGTGAGCAAGAACACCTGGCAACTCATTCATTCCATCGATTCGGTAAGCGCGCTCAACGATGCCAAGGGACAGGAACAGAGCGAACAGATGATCGAGTCGCGGTTCCTGGGGCGCGAACGGCACACCACAACCACCAATCAGCAGATAGCACAATCCTACGCCGAACGTAAGCAGGAAGCCATCGAGCAGGGAAAGGACTTGACCAAGCAGTTCAATCCCGATTCGCTCTTCGCCTCGCTCAGCAACAACGACAAGGAACGTGCGCTCTCAATTGCTATGGAACGTGCGCGCGCGCAAAGCGACCAGATAGATTACAATGCCGTGGTGCTCGACGATTACCAGCGCTATATCCGCCGACACGAAGTAGAGTTACACCGCAAGTTCACCTTGGCGTTTGCGTGCCTGATCTTTTTCTTTATCGGCGCACCGCTCGGCGCCATCATCCGCAAGGGTGGGCTTGGCACGCCGGTGATCATCTCAGTGGTGATGTTCATTTTCTACTACATCATCGACAACACCGGATATAAGATGGCTCGCGAGGCCTTGTGGCCGTGCTGGGCGGGAATGTGGCTCAGTTCGTTTGTGCTGCTGCCTATAGGCATCTTCCTTACCTACAAGGCTGCTACCGATTCCGCACTGTTCAACCCCGAGGCCTGGGCTAAGCAACTGGAAGTAATCAAAAAGAAATTACATATAACGAATAAATGACAAATGATAAATGACAAATGATTAAATTGTAAATGTTATGTTGGATACTATAGAACAAGCAATCGAAGATATACGTCAGGGTAAGTTCGTCATCGTAGTGGATGATGAGGATCGTGAGAACGAGGGCGATTTTATTACCGCAGCAGAAACTATCACTGCCGAAAAGGTGAACTTCATGCTGCACCACGGTCGCGGTGTGCTGTGTTGCCCGCTGACTGAGCAACGCTGCGCCGAGTTGGATCTGGTTCATCAGGTGGCCAACAACACCTCTATGCTCGGTACGCCGTTCACCATCACGGTGGATAAGCTCGAAGGCTGCACCACAGGTGTGTCGGCGGAGGATCGTGCCGCCACTATCCGCGCACTCGCTGACCCGAGTTCCACGGCACAGACCTTCGGTCGCCCGGGACATATCAATCCCCTCTACGCACAAAATGCCGGCGTGCTGAAACGAGCCGGACACACCGAGGCGGCTATCGATCTCACGCGTCTGGCAGGGATGCGCCCGTGTGCCGCACTCATCGAGATCATGAACGAGGACGGCACGATGGCAAGAATGCCCCAACTCGAGCTAGTAGCCAAGGAGTTCGGACTGCATATCATCAGCATCAAAGATCTGATAGCTTATCGTCTCTCCCTCGCATCGCACAGCGAAGGCGATCCCGCTTCACACAACGAAAGCGATCTCACTTCCAATAGCGAGAGCGTACTCATCGAGCGCGGCGATACCGTGCTGCTGCCTACCGAGTACGGCGAGTTTATGCTCACTCCCTTCCGCCAACTCAGCAACGGATTGGAGCACATCGTGCTCACCAAAGGCACATGGGCTGAGGACGAACCGATCCTGTGCCGCGTACACTCGTCGTGCATGACAGGCGACATCTTCGGCAGCAAACGTTGCGAGTGCGGCGAACAATTGCACGAAGCTATGCGACGCATCGAACAGGAAGGCAAAGGCATACTCGTTTACCTCAATCAGGAGGGTCGAGGTATCGGATTGATGAACAAAATTCGCGCCTACAAACTGCAAGAACAAGGCGAAGATACCGTGGAAGCGAATATTCATTTAGGATTTGATGCCGACCAGCGAGATTATGGCGTAGGTGCTCATATTCTGCGTTCTATGGGTGCAAAAAAACTACGATTGATGACAAATAATCCGGTAAAAAGAATCGGACTTGAAAGTTATGGCATAGATATTGTAGATAACATAGCAATAGAGGTGCAACCCAACCCTTACAACCTGCGTTACATGCGCACCAAGAAGGAAAAGATGCACCACACATTACATCTAGTTTAACTATATGTAGTTTTCGTACATTTCGTAGTTTTTCGTATTTTACGTAATCTACGCAAGCAACGCAAACTACGTAAAAACACAAAAATGTTATGAAACGCTTGCTATCACTACTCGTACTGCTGACTACAGTTAGTTGGTGTACATGGGCAGATGAGACGATAACCGTCTCAGCCAATTCCGAGGATATAAGCCAAGCGCTCGACTTGAAAGCGGTGGCTACATTGTTCGGAACAGTTAAGAACGTGGAGGAGTTCGAGACACTCCTCAATAACCCCGACTCCGCTTTCACCAATCTGGATTTGAACGGTGACGGAGTAGTGGATTACCTTCGCGTAGTGGAGACGTCCGACAACAACAAGCACCTTGTTGTCATTCAGGCCGTACTGGCTAAGGACGTATTCCAGGACGTAGCATCGATCTATGTAGAGAAAGATGAGACCACGGGTCAAGTTACCACGCAAGTGATAGGTGACGAATATGTATATGGCGAGAACTACGTGATAGAGCCCGTATATATCTACCGTCCGTACATATACGACTGGTTCTGGGATCCGTTCTGGGTTTGCTGGTCATCGCCCTGGTATTGGGGATATTACCCGCACTGGTGGTATGGATGGACTTGCTGGAGTTACACGCGTTACTGGGATCACTGCTATCATTGGCATCACCATCATCCCTACTGCTCGTATCGCTACGCATCGCATCCCCGGCCGTATTATCAGGATATGCGTCGCACGGTATCGCGTCGCGAGTATGCAACCAGGCATAGCGATCGCTCGTTTGCCACGCGCAACCAAGGTCGCAGCACCAACGCCCGCAGTCTGGATGTATCGCGCACAGCCGCTACCCACGCTTCCCGCGGTGGCGTAAGCCGCCAAGGCGCTGTAGCCGGCAGAGCAGGACAGATAGCTCCGTCGCGTCGCATGGCCGACAACACGTTCGGCAGCACCGGTGTACGCCGCTCGGCTACTGCAAGCACCACGCGTCAGGCAGCCACAGCACAACGCGGTCAGCAACACAGCACTCGTCCGCAGGCTACCCGCAAGGAGCAAGGTACTGCCGCTCGCGGTACGACAGCTACCACCACGCGTAGCACAACAGCTACCACGCAGCGTAGTTCGGCATCGACACAACGTGGCACGGCAACTACCCAACGCGGCTCTGCAACTACCCAGCGCAGCTCTGCAACTACACAGCGCAGTTCGGGAACAACCCAGCGCAGCTCGGCTTCTACAAGCCGCACAAGCTCGCCTTCACGCTCGTCAAGCGCCAGCAGTTCACGCTCTTCGAGTTCGAGCAGTTCACGCTCAAGCGGCTCGTACGGCGGCTCACGTTCATCCGGCAGCAGCTCATCCGGTCGCAGTAGTGGCGGAGGAAGCTTCGGCGGAGGCGGACGCAGCAGCGGCGGTGGCGGCTCGCACGGAGGAGGTTCACACGGTGGCGGCGGTGGCCGCAGTGGCGGAGGAGGTCCGCGCAGATAAGATATGTTTTACCGAATAGAACATATTCCGAGTGCAGAAACAATGCAAGCGGTAGTACACGAGTTACTACCGCTTGTTCCTTTTTCCCGCCGCGACAAGGCGCAGCGCTACAAACATCTGTTCGGCCAATACACCTGCCTGCGCAGTTGGCAACTGCTGCACGAACTGCTCACCGAACATGCTTACCTTCCTGCCGGTTTTCCTTTAGCCGACCTGACCTATACCGAAGACTCGTACGGCAAACCGTGGCTGTCGATAAGCGGTCAGCAATCAGCAGTCAGCAGTCAGCAGGCAGCTATTTGTTTTTCCCTGTCGCACACCAAGAACGCCATCGCTGTGGCTATCGACCGTCAACCTGTAGGCATCGATGTGGAGACCCTTGTATCCGCCGACCGCATAGCCGACCCGCATTTCCTCAGCCGCACGATGAGCGCGCAAGAGCAGCAACTGATCCGTGCTGCGGCTAATCCTTGCTTGCAATTTACTGAACTCTGGACACGAAAAGAGGCCCTTGTCAAAGCCATCGGCACGGGCATCAATCTCGATACCTTGCCCGACCTGCTCACGGCTGTTTCACCTTATACCCTTCGTTCGGGGCACGCCGAAAACTATGCATATACCGTAGCCTGGAAGGAGTAGGCTACGCCATGAAAAAATAAGTTACGCTATTTTTACGCTCTGCGGAAGGCTATCTGCCTACGCAGTACATCTACACGATCAACCGTCACGCGCACCGCATCCCCCAAGGTGAGCCGCTCGCCCGTACGTTCGTTCACCAGGCAGTACTCCTCCTCGCTATACAGCCAGTAGTCTTCGGATTGCTGCTTTTCGGTTGCCAGATCCCTCATGTGCAGCAGTCCCTCGCAGTGCGTGTCGGTGAGTTGTACATATACGCCGTACTCCGTAACGCCGGAGATGATACCGTCGAACGTCTCGCCTATATGATCGGCCATCCATTCTGCCTGCTTGTACTTGACGGAGGCGCGTTCGGCGGCTACTGCCAGTTGTTCGCGGTCGGAGCAGTGCTGACAAGCCTCTTCCAGACCGTTAGCCATGGGCTGCTGACCGCTCGCGGCAGGTTGCTTGCTGCCCAGCAGGTACTTGCCCACGAGCCGGTGAACCATCATATCCGGATAGCGGCGGATGGGGGAGGTGAAATGCGTATAGTAGGGGAAAGCCAGACCGTAGTGCCCGATGTTGTGGGTCGAATATACGGCTTTGGGCATCGTGCGGATGGCCAAGGTGTGTATCAGTTCCTGCTCCACGCTGCCCGTGCTGTCTGCCAGCAACTGCTTGATGGCTTTTGTGGCGGAGCGTGTGCCGTTCTCGTTTTTCTGATCGCGCTTGGGCAGGTGCATCGAGTAGCCGAACTTGTGTACGAACTTGCTTAGGGCATCCACCTTGTCCGGATCAGGCACATCGTGCACACGATATACGGTCTCTTTGTTCGTGCCCGACAGTTGCATAGCCACCGTGCGGTTAGCCAGCAGCATGAACTCCTCTATCAGGTGATGCGAGGGAGTGGATTGCTGCAATGCGAATCCTGTAGGTTTGCCCTTGTCGTCTACCAGCACTTTTATCTCATCCCTCTCAAACTCTATCGCTCCGTGGCGGAAGCGCTCCTCGCGCAGTATAGCCGCCAACCTGTTCAGCTCCACGATAGCTTCGGCAACCTGATTGCTGACTGCTGACTGCTGATTGCCGTCAATGATCTCCTGTGCCTGCTCGTAGTCCAGCCGTGCGTCCGAGCGGATGATCGTGCGGCAGATCTTGTGCTTGATCACCTTCGCCTTGCTGTCCATCGTAAAGATGACGGACATGGTCAGTTTGTCCTCGTTCGGCCTGAGCGAACACAGGTTATTGCACAGCCGTTCGGGTAACATAGGTATCGTCCTGTCCACCAGATATACGGACGTCGCGCGGTTGTACGCCTCGTGGTCGAGCACGCTGCCCGGCTCCACGTAATGTGTCACGTCGGCTATGTGTACGCCTATCTCGTATTGTGCGTTCTCAGCGTTCTCATCTGTCAGCCGCTTGAACGACAGGGCGTCGTCAAAATCCTTGGCGTCAGCCGGATCGATGGTGAAGGTGAGCACATCGCGCATATCGCGCCGGCGGTAAATCTCCTGTGTGCTGATGTCGGCATCTATCTCTTCGGCTTGCTGCACCGCCTCGTCGGGATAGTCGTACGGCAATCCGTACTCGGCAAGTATAGCGTGCATCTCTGTCTCGTTCTCTCCGCTCTGCCCCAGCACCTCAACCACCTTACCCATCGGCGGACGTTTGCGCGTGGCAGGGTGGATGATCTCCACGATCACCTTGTCGCTATCCTGCGCACCGTGCAGGTATCGCGGCGCAACGGCAATATTCTCGTTGAACTGTTTGTTGTCCGTCAGCACCTCCGCGCCATAACGCGTGAGGATGAGTGTGCCAAGTATTCGTTCGTGCATAGCGGAGGGGATTTATGGGGTTATACAAGCAGCAGTTCGGCTGTGGCGGTGAGGGGTACTACGGTGAACGTCTCTTCTCCCTCGGGCAGCAGCATCACGGTGTCGCTCGGCGAACACAGGTGTACCTCCTGCCCGCCCGTGCGTACCACACACTCACCGCCCACGCAGCAGATGGCACTGCGCTTTTCGATGGCTACCTCCATCGGTCGGGATGTGAACACGCGGCGTACGTCAAACGCCGGACAACGAAGGATGCGGGTCACACCTTCCCGCTTGCGGTTGTACTGGGTCATCACATGTTCGGGGGTCGAACGCTCCATCACCGCCCGCGCTTGCGCTATATGCAGTTCGCGGGGTTTGCCGTCCGCGCCCATCCGACCGTAGTCGAAGATGCGGAACGTGGCATCGCTCGATTGCTGAATCTCCAGCACTTCCACGCCGCCACCCAGCGCGTGTACCCTGCCCGCAGGGATGAAACACACGTCGCCGCGTTTCACGTTCACCTTGCGGTAGCGTTCGATACCTATATCCGGCGCGTCGGAGTTGCAGTTGTCGATGCCCATGATGATACATGCGCCACGCTCGGCGTGCGTCACGTACCACATCTCCGTCTTGCCGTTAGGCAATCCGTGCGCGCGGGCATAAACGTCGTCGGGGTGAACTTGCAGACTCAGATCATCACGCGCCACTATATGCTTGATCAGCAGCGGGTAGTCGCCCAGCGCATCCTCACCCTGGATGGTCAGCGTGCGGTTGTCGCCGTAGGTGGAGATGAGCCAGCGCTCATGACCCCAGATCTTAGGACATACTATCGGTTGGTATTGTTGTATCTTCATTGTTTTGCTCGTTTATGGGATTAGTGTCTTCGGCCGGCAGGTACTTCTTTAGCGCGCGCTCCACACCTACTTTCCACGAGTTGATGGAGTCCGAATCCATCTGCAGCCCCGATATCATCTTTATCACCTGATCGATAGGCATTCCGTAGCGCAGCACACCCGATATCAGCTTCGCGTAGTTCCAGAACTCCTTGTCGAACTTGTAGCTCAAGCCCTCCATCGTTGTTTTGAAACCGCGGGTGTTGACAAACTGAAAGTCGTAGCGCTTCGTGCCGTCTTCCTGTACTACGCGGATTATCTTGCCTTTGTTCACCGATTTGGGGATAAGCAGACCCTCGTCGTCATCTGCCAGACCGGTAAAGATCTCGTACGGTTTGCCGTCCAGCAAACCGATGAAAGCAATCCATTTGTCCTTGTTGTTCTGGAAGCGTACTACGTCGCACTCCAGTTCCGTCGGACGTTTCTGTGGAGAAGTTGCCATAGTATTGTCGTTTTTAGCCGTCAGCCTTCGGCTGTCAGCTCGCTGTTATTCGTGTTAATGTAGCTGAGCAGGATGTCAGCCCTTCCTGATTCAACATCTGGTAGCGAATGATGTTTCCTTCGTCCAGCCAGGCTATCTGTGTCTGTTCGCCGGCACGCACCTCGCGGGCGTAGTGTATATCCAGCCGCCAGGCTTCGCGCGAGTTCAAGTCCGGCAACTGACTGCTCACTGCCGATAGTTGCCAACCGCTCAGCGCACTCGGCAGATAGGCATCCAGCAAGGCCTGCAGGTACTTGCACGAGTTGCAATGACGGTTGTAGTCCAAGTCCGAGTAGCGGATGGTGTAGGGGATACTCGGTGCCTCTGTCAGGGCAATCATCCTGCCCAAGCGAGCCATCGGAAGCACCTCACCGTCGATGCAATCCGTAAAGATCGGGTCATCGAAGATGTTCGCTATCTCGCGTTTCTCCATATCCAGCACTGCCCACACGCTCTTGCAGCAGCCTATCAGCACACGCTCGTCTGACTGCTTTAAATAAATCCTGTAATCACGCGTGGACAACATGTGGGCGTTCTGCTCTATCCAGGTCTCGATCACTATCTTGTCCTGCGGGATTGGCATGTAATACATCTGCACGGACATGTGCGTCAGTATCCATGTCAACTCGCGCGGGTGGAGTACGGCGATGCCAAAGCCCAATTCATCGGCTACCGTACCCGCTACCTCGAGCAGGTACTCCTCCAAAGCCACCCAACGCAGGTGCTTCGTGTCGTCAACATCCTGATATCGGATGGTATATTCGTAACTATATTTCATCGTTTTGTAAAAAATCCTACAAAGATACAAAAATTTTTACATTTATGCAAGTTTTTTAGAAATTTTTTGCAAAATATGCGACTTTATAAAAAAAGTGCTAAGAAAATTTGCAAATATCATTTTTTTTTTGTAACTTTGTACGCGATTTGGTATGTGCATATAATTTTAACGTGCGAAGCATGCTTTTCGGGGTATGGTTCGCCACCCAATAATCATAATTGGTATGAAAAAACTATTTATTTTTTCGTTGCTCCTCGCGAGCATTACGATGATGGCAGCTGAGTTGAAACCTCAGCGAGTTTTGGTACTTGGTGATGATCCGATGATGGTATCCGACGAGTCGAACGCTGCTGTCGGTTACGCTACCATGTTACAACCCTTGTTCGACGAGGCGGTAACGGTGGATGTGCAGGCCTCGGCTCAGTTGCTGCCTGCTGACGCTGCCGAGTTGTTTTCTCCCGCTCAGAAGGGCGATATAGTGCTGCTGTGCAAACTGCCTGTGGAGGAAAATGTGTCGAGTGATCGTACCATGTCGGATGTCTATTTCCATCAACTGGTGCCTATCGTACAGGCTGCCAAGAAGAAAGGCGTGAAGCTGATCATGCTCACGCCCGTTTGTCCGCGCTACTTCACGCCCGAAGGAGCACAGGTTCACCGCTTTGGCAGTTCCCCCGAAGTGGTACGCCGCTTGTGCCGGCGCGACGGCATAACGCTCATCGACCTGGAGCAACTGTCCTTCGATTGGCTTAACCTCATCGGCCTGGAGGCTTCGGCTGAGATGTTTGTGCCGGTCGTGCCCGCTTCGCCCGTTCAGGCCAAGAAGGCGGCTCGCGAAGGCAACCTGCTCACGCAACCGGGCGCTGAACGTGTGGCTGCGCTCGTGGCTGAGGCTATACGCACTGACAAGAAGAATGCACTCAACCAGCGTCTGCGTACCGCAACGGCTGAATCCGCTGAACCCGCCGCTGCGGCTGAACCTGCCGAAACGGATGAAAATTCTGAAACTGCTGAATGATGAACAGGAAAGTATATATTCTTTTAGCTCTGGTTGCGTGCGTGAGCATGGCTTCCGCGCAAACCATCGAACCTGTGCCCTACGGCGACATGGAGCAATGGGTAGTGCGTATCATCAAGGAGAGCGGTATCATCGGCGGTAACACGCGCGAACTGTACTGTCTGGGCAAGACGGATACTATCCGCCGTAATGCTGCTTACGATTACGCCAAGTCCGGTTGCCCCTGGTCGAGCAGCAACGCTTACGCCAAGGTCGTGGGTGTGGAGAAAGGTGCGTGTACCATGCGCCCCGAGAAACGTGAGGATGGCGGCACATGTTGCCGACTTGACGTGGAGTTGCAGTCTGTCAAGGCACTCGGTATAGTCAATGTGTCGGTTATTGCCGGAGGATCGCTGTTCACCGGACGCACACTCGAGCCGATCAAGTCTACCGACAATCCCAACAGTAACATCGAGTGCGGTGTGCCCTTCACCCGCCGCCCCAAGGCGCTCATCTTCGACTACAAGTGCAAGGTGTCGCCCGAGCAGACCATGACTTCCACCGTAGGTGGAGGCAAACCCAAAACCATTCAGGGTCACGACTGCCCCAAGGCGTTTATCCTTTTGCAATACCGCTGGGAGGACGCTGACGGTAACGTACACGCATTGCGTGTCGGTACGGCGATGGAACTCTTTGAGACTACGGTCAGCTCGTGGCAGAACGGGCACCGAATGGAAGTTCATTACGGTGACATAACCAAAGATCCGTACTACAAACCGTATATGGCGCTGAAAACCACCGAACATATGGTCAATAGCAAAGGCAAGGTGGTTAACTTCATCGAGGAAGGTTGGGACGGAACAAAAACGCCTACCCACATGTTCATCAACTTCTCGGCCGGATCGCAAGAGGCGTTCATCGGCCGCGAAGGAAACACGCTCTGGGTGGATAATGTCAAACTGGAGTATTGATGCAGTACGTAGTGGACATTCAGATAGTGATTTATGTGCTTCTGGGCGTTTTTGCGGCGGCGTGGTGTTACCAGTTGTACTTCTATCTCAGGTTTATTCTGGCTGCTGTGCGTCGCACCAAACCGCAGGACGATAACCGCTCGCTGAGCGATGCGCCCGGGGTCAGCGTTATTGTCTGTGCGCGCAACGAGGAGGCGAACATACGCGATTATCTGCAATCACTCATGACGCAGGATTATCCTACGTATGAGGTGATTGTGGTGAACGACGGCAGTGTGGATCACTCGCGCGAACTGCTCGAGTACTGGGAGAAACGCTACAGCAATCTGCGGCTCACCTTCGTGCCACAGGGCGCAAAAGTGGGCTCGACCAAGAAGCTGGCTATCACCCTCGGTGCCAAAGCGGCGCAGTACGACTATCTCTTGCTCACCGACGCCGATTGCCGACCCGAATCCACGCACTGGATTGCCGAAATGATGCAAGGTTTCCTCGGGCAGCCAATGGCTAACGGCCAACAGCCAACGGCCAACAGCCAGCCGATAGATATAGTCCTCGGTTTCGGGGCGTACTTCTGCAAGCGTTCGCTGCTCAACCGGCTCATCCAGTTCGATACCTTGTTCGTCGGGCTACAGTACTTGGGCATGGCAGCAAGCGGATATCCGTATATGGGCGTAGGACGTAACCTCGCCTACAGCAAGCGGCTATTCTTTGCGCACGGCGGGTTCCGGGGCTTGATGGATCAGCGCGCCGGTGACGACGATCTGCTCGTCAACCGCGAAGCCACCGCGCAGAACACGGCTGTCGTCTGCACGCCGCAGAGCCTCACATGGTCGGTACCCAAACTGACTTGGAGCGAGTGGTTCAGGCAGAAACGCCGCCATCTGAGCGTCTCGCACGACTACCGCACCGCTACCAAGTGCCGCCTGTTGCTTGAGCCGCTGACACGAGGGCTGCTCTATGCCGCACTCATAGCCATCATCGTGCTGATTAACTGCGAATGGGCGAACGGACAAATGGCGAATGGCTCATGGGCAATCATGTGGCCGGCTGTGGCAGCCATAGCAGCGATGCTCGTACGATGGATAGGGCAGTGCGTGCTCCTCAACATAGCCGCAAGCCGCTGGGGTACAACCAAAACCATCCTGCTCCTGCCGGTTTGGGAGGTGTTCCTGCCGCTCGTAACGCTAACGTTGATGCTTATCGAGCCCCTGCGCCCCAAACCCACACGATGGTAATCAGTCAATCAGTAAACAATAGATCAATAAATCGTCAATCGTAAATAATTAAATCGTCAATAGAATTATGGAAGAGAAAAAAATGAGTATCAATATTGCTCCGGACAAAGCTGCCGGCACGTATTCCAACCTTGCTATCATTGCGCACTCGCAGGCTGAGTTCGTAGTGGATTTTGCCAGCGTGTTGCCGGGGCTGCAGCAAGCCAATGTGCAGAGCCGTATCATCATGACTCCGGAGAACGCCAAGCGACTGCTCAACGCGCTCGCCGACAACGTTTCGAAGTACGAGAAGCAGTTCGGCACGATCATTTTGAATAACGGCAAACCCGTTCCGGGATCGACTTTCCCGCTCTCCTTCGGTAGCGGCGAGGCCTAATAACTAATGCATCAGCCAATTTTGGCTGATCAATCCATGTCAATAACATCAAAACAGATACAATCATGAAAACATTCCCTGCAAGTCAGTTGATTATCAATGCCGATGGTTCTGCATTCCATCTGCACCTGAAACCTGAGTTTCTGGCTGACAAGATTATCTTGGTAGGTGACCAAGACCGCGTAAACATCGTTGCTTCGTTCTTCGACGAAGGCAGTATAGAGTGCGACGTGCAGTCGCGCGAGTTCCACACCATAACCGGTAAGTTCCACGGCAAACGTATCTCGTGTATCTCCACGGGTATCGGTACCGACAACTGCGATATCGTCATGAACGAGATTGACGCACTCGCCAATATCGATTTCAATACCCGCACCGAGAAAGCCGAGAAACGTGTGCTCGACATCGTGCGCGTAGGTACCAGCGGCGCTATGCAGGAGGATATACCTCTCGGTACGTTCCTCGTTTCGCAGAAGTCAATCGGTTTCGACGGTGTGCTGGCGTTCTATCAGGATCGCGACAAAATTGCCGACCTCGGTTTCGAGAAAGCCCTGGTGGAGGCTATCGATTACCCCAAGAAAGCTGCTGTGCCCTACGTAGTAGCTGCTAACCCCGAACTCGTTGACCGCATCGCCAAGGACGATATGATGCGTGGCTGCACCATCGCTGCCAACGGTTTCTACGGTCCGCAAGGCCGCGTGCTGCGTGTCGATCTGGCTGTGCCCGATATCAACGAGAAGATCTCTGCGTTCCGCTATCAGGGGCAGCGCATCACCAACTACGAGATGGAAGGCTCATGTATCGCCGGCCTCGCGCTGCACATGGGGCACCGAGCTATGACCGTTTGCTGTATCATTGCACAACGTAAGGTGGAAGCCGCCAACACCGACTATAAACCCCGCGTTAAGCAACTCATCCAAACTGTGCTTGAGCGTATCTGATAACGGATAGCTGAAAACTGATAGCTACATGAAACAGCAAGCAATGATTTTTCTGACAGCCGCATGTATCCTGTGCGGCTGTCAATCGCATGAACAAAAATTCCAATACACCGTGGATAAGTTCTATGACCTCGAGATCCTCCGCTACGACGTGCCGGAGTTCGACAGCCTTTCGCTGCAGCAGAAGCAACTCGTCTATTGTCTTAGCGAGGCAGCGCTGTGGGGACGAGATATCCTCTTCGACCAAAACGGGCGCTACAACCTCCGTATTCGCCGTGCGTGCGAGGCGCTGTACCTCAACTATCCGTACGCCAAGAATGCCGAGGAGTTTGCGGCGTTCGAGCGCTATATGAAGCGCGTGTGGTTCAGCAACGGCATTCACCATCACTACAGCGAGGATAAGTTCCTGCCGGAGTTCACGCAGGAGTGGTTCGTCGAGGCGTGTGCCAAGGCAGGGGTGGAGTACGACGAGGCTATCCTGCCCGTGATGTTCGACCCCGCTGTGATGCCCAAACGCATGTCGCAGCAGGATGGGGTGGATCTCATCGCGGAGTCTGCAGGCAACTACTACGGCGAGGGTGTGACGCAAGCCGAGGCGGAAGCCTGGTATGCAGCCCACAAGGACAACAGCGCCGAACCCCTGTGGATCGGTCTGAACTCGCAACTCGTCAAGAACGAGCAGGGAGCCATCGAAGAGCGCGTGTATAAGGTCGGCGGCTTGTACGGCGAGGCACTGGAGCACGTGGTGTATTGGCTGCGTGAGGCGCAGAAATATGCCGAGAACGACCAGCAACGCCTCGTGCTCGACAGGATGATCGCCTTCAACGAGACAGGCGACCTGCGTCTGTTCAACGAGTATTGCATCGCGTGGGTGAAGGATCTGGACAGCCGTGTGGATTTCGTCAACGGCTTCACGGAGACCTACTCCGACCCGCTCGGTATCACCGGCACCTGGGAGTCGATGGTCAACTTCAAAGACTTGGCTGCCACCCGCCGCACGCAACTCATCTCCGACAATGCGCAGTGGTTCGAGGACAACTCGCCTACCGACCGCAAGTACAAGAAGGAGGAGGTGAAAGGTGTGACGGCGAAGGTCATCACCGCAGCGATGCTTGCCGGCGACTGCTATCCCGCTACGCCTATCGGCATCAATCTGCCTAACGCCAACTGGATTCGCAAGGAGTACGGCTCCAAATCCGTGACCATCGACAACTTGATGCACGCCTACAACGAGGCAGCCAAGGGCAACGGTTTCAACGAGGAGTTCATGGTGGATGACGAGATACGCGCTATCTACGAGCAGTACGGCGCTATGTGCGGCGATCTGCACACCGATCTGCACGAGTGCGTCGGCCACGGCAGCGGCAAACTCCTGCCGGGCGTTTCGAAAGATGCCCTCAAGGAGCACGCTTCGACCATCGAGGAGGCACGTGCCGACCTGTTTGGCTTGTATTACCTCGCCGACCCGAAACTCGTCGAGCTGGGTCTGCTGCCGAACAACGAGGCGTACAAAGCCGGTTTCTACCAGCAGCTGATGAACGGCTTGATGACCCAACTCGTGCGTATCGAGCCGGGTAAGGACATCGAGGAGGCGCACATGCGTAACCGTCAGCTCATCGCCGCGTGGGTGTATGATCATGCCAACGGCGAGATGCAGATTATCGAGCGCGACGGCAAGCACTACCTGCAGATCAACGATTACGAAGGCGTGCGCCGTATTGTGGGCGATATGCTCGCCGAGATCCAGCGCATCACCTCCGAGGGCGACTACCCTGCCGCGAAAGCGCTGGTTGAGAAGTACGCCGTGAAGGTCGATCCCGAGCTCCACAAGGAGATCCTTGAGCGTTACAAGAAACTCAACCTCGCGCCGTACAAGGGATTCGTCAATCCTGTGTATTGCGTCGAGCGCAACGCTGCCGGTGAGATCACCGATGTGAAACTCGACTTCACCGAAGGCTACATCGAGCAGCACTTGCGTTATAGCAAGGATTATAGCCCGCTACCTTCGGTTAACTAAGTGGCTTTCGACTTTCGACTTTCGACTTTTGACTGTCAAACTTCCGATATCGAAGAGTATTGCCAACCGACTATTGTTGCTACAGGCAATCCATGGAGACCCCCTTTTCGGGGTCTCTGCGGATATGCCCGACGACATTCGTGTCCTCCACGACGCCCTCGCGCGCCTACGCGAACATAAGAAAGGTGAACCGCTGACGCTTTACCTCAAGAACTGCGGCACGGCGTTGCGCTTCCTTGAGGTGCACCTTGAGCGCTGCTACCCGGGCGAACCGATCACCCTCACCGGCGATGCGCGGCTCCTGGAGCGCCGCGGCAAACCCACCACGCAAACCACCTCCGCGCGCATCCTCCACGGCGATCCCATCCCCATCTCCCCCGACGAGTCGCCCTACATCACCATGTCCCGCCGCATCGCTGCTATGTATCAGCCATGCATGGCTGATAGCATCGAGCGTTGTTGGAGTTCCGCCGCTTTCTGGTACGAGTACATAGCCATTCATGGCGGCGAACTATTGCTCGAGGGCTTAACCGACAGCACCCTGCAAGGCGACCGCCTCATAGCGGATATCTATGCCAAATACTTCGGCGTCACCACCCAATTCACCGCCGAAGGCGCAATCATAAAGCGAAGCAGTCTTTTAGCGCAGCGGTCTTTTAGCGCAGCGGTCTCTCTTGATTTCGAGCGAACACCGGATTTATATCCCGCTGTTGCGCTGACCTGCGAGCGTCTGGGCATCACACTTCATGCTACAGGTACGGAGCGCCTTGCGTATAAGGAGAGCAACCGCCTCGAGGCGGTGCGTTTGCACCAAACGCGCCACGACCACCGGATGGCGATGGCGCTGCTTGCTGCCGACTTCCCCGTGGATGACACCGATTGCATCGCCAAGAGTTACCCGACTTTCCTCAGTCAGCTGGCAGCCTTGCGCAGAGGCGATGCCAATGTAGCAGCTTTGTAACACACTAATCTTTTTGCTCAAATATCGAATAACAATGAACAGTTTCGGTGACCATTGGGTTTATACGTCGTTTGGCGAGTCGCACTCGGCAGCCATCGGCGGCGTGCTGGATGGCGTTCCCGCAGGGATGCGTATCGACTTCGCCATGATCCGCGACGCCCTCAACCGCCGCGCAGGGCGCTTATCAACAGCGCAGCTCACTAACAGCGTAGCTCACCAACAGCGTAGCTCATTAACAGCGCAGCTCACTAACAGCGCAGCGGTCTCCCCTCGTGCAGTGCGCGAGGCAGACGAAGTCGAATGGCTCAGCGGCGTCATTGGCGCTAATGGCGAGGCAGCCAAGGACTGCAGCGAACTGATTACGCTTGGAACACCTATCGCTTTCCTTATCCGCAACCGCGATGCCCGTCCCGAGGATTACGAGGCACTCAAGCACTCGTTCCGTCAAGGTCACGCCGACTTCACCTATCAGGCCAAGTACGGCGTACGCGACTACCGCGGCGGTGGCAGAGCCTCGGCGCGAGAGACAGCAGCGCGTGTCGTGGCGGGAAACATTGCCGCGCAGCACTTGGCGCAGCAAGGCATCCATATCCAAGCCCGACTCATCCGGGTAGGCGACGAGACGCGCCCCGAGCATTTCGACGAACTCATCGCTCGCTACCGTGCCGAGGGCGACAGTATAGGCGGTATCATCGCGTGCGAAGTCACGGGACTGCCCATTGGTCTCGGCGAACCGATCTTCGACAAGCTCCAAGCCCACCTGGCTTTCGCCATCCTCAGCATCAATGCCTGCAAGGGGTTCGATTACGGTAGCGGCTTTGAGGGCGTCAGCCAACCCGGCTCTGTTGCCAACCAACATAGCGGCGGTCTGCTCGGCGGCATCACCGACGGCACACCCCTCACCTTCCGCTGCGTCTTCAAGCCCACACCCACTACCCCCAAATCCCTGGCGCAACTGCAAAAGGAGCAATTAAATGCCCAAATGGAAAATGCCCAAATGGCAAATGGCAAAATAGTAAATAGAAGTGACACCTGCATAGCCGTCCGTGCCGTTCCCGTCGTCGAAGCCATGACCGCCCTCGTCCTGGCGGATTTTGTGATGTGATGAATTGGTTTGATTAGTATAGCAGACCGAACATCCAAAGAGGGATGCGGTTGCCATGACCGATCTCCGTATCGTCCACAGCGAGGAAACTATTCTCAAGGTCTTTGATTTGATTGAAGGTCTTGTCGCTTCCACCGACTTCAAACAGGTACTTGCTCTCTACCAAGAAATCGCCCTTAGCCGGATAATGGACATCATACACCTGACTCACTTGATTGAAAAAGAAAGTCTCACGTATGGTGCCGATGTTCGTCTTGTTGCCTAAGGCGTACATCAGGTTCGGATTGTTAAGGAAGATTTTCTCCGGTCTTGACAGCACTTTGAGGCTTTTTACTTTATCGGTCAGCAACGCTAGTAGTCCGCCTCTCTCCAAGGCGTAAAGCATCTTCAGTCCCTGCACTCTATCCGTTTCCAGTTGTGCGTACAGCGCATTCATCGTCGGCATTTGCGGCACATGTTCAGCCAATACCATCAGCATTCTTTTCGCCTTACGTATCGTAGAAATGGTCACCTCATCCACGGCCGGATAATCAACCTCAAGGATATGATTTACTACTTTTTGCAGACGATTCTCAAAACCGGTCTTAGCCACTTTGTAAAACGGATAGTAACCATGGTGCAGGTATTGCTCAAACAGCGGCTGTATAGACGGAATCATTCCTTTTACCTGCATGGCTATCTGTACGTGGTTCTTGAGCAGTTCTTCCAAGGTTAGCACTGGCAGTTGTGCCACTCCTTCGTAGGCAAGGAACTCACGGAACGACAGACCGGCTATCTCATAGTCCAATAACCGTCTTGACAAATCGCCTTCGCCGCTTTTCAGTCGCAACATCGACGAACCGGTATAGATGATTTGCAAGTCCGGATAGGTGTCGTAGAAATTCTTTATAAGCGTTTGCCAATGTAGGTAATGATGAACTTCGTCCATGAACAGATGTCTTCCGCCGTGGATGTAATAGTATTTCACGAAATCTTGCAACGAGTGGCTCTGAAACCATAAGTTATCCAGCGACACGTACATGGCATCGTCCGGGTTGGCGTAATGCTCCTTGATGTACTGCAACATCATCGTGGTTTTACCCACACCCTTAGGGCCTTTGATTCCCACCAACCGATCCGTCCAATCAATGGAGCCGTAGTTGTACCTGTGAAAATCCGTAGGCACACTCTGTAACCTCAAATGATAATGAAGCAACAAGTCTTCAATCTCTGTAACTGCTTCCATACAATTTCAATAAAAAAACGCTGCAAAGATACAAAAAATAAATGAAATATGCAAATATTTTGGAAGAAAAAGAGTTTGTAAACTCGTTTTTTTTTGCATTTTTAGAGTTTAGAAACTCTTTTTTGGGGTGAAAT
The DNA here is from genome assembly GCA_902798965.1 of uncultured Bacteroidales bacterium. Lineage (GTDB taxonomy): Bacteria > Bacteroidota > Bacteroidia > Bacteroidales > Paludibacteraceae > Colicola. Next base: position 53,005 of record CADBYS010000019.1, read on the forward strand.
GGAGAGTTTTCAAACTCTATTTTCGGTAATCCAATATGCAAAAAGTGAAATATTTCGCGAAAACTCACTTGCGGATAACAGGCAAACTATGAACGTATTGGCTCAGCAAGCGCCAAAATTAATCGTAATAAGCCAAATAATCAAACAAAGAGAGACATCCGATGGGTGTCTCTCTTATGTTTTGCTACAGCCTCTTCGAGGCGTTAAAGCCGCTTGCTGGCATCATAGCTTTCAATCGTCTTCGACTGAATCACTACCGTTGTGTCGCCTCGCTGCACATATTGGCTGGAGGTCGTCACGGTGCGGGTTACGTTGCAGGAGCTTATTAACGCACCACATACAGCAACGCACAACAGCCCTGCAAAAATCAATAATAATCGCTTCATAGAATCGCATTTTTTTAGTCAACTATTAAAAACTATTAAAAACAATTTCAAAGATTTAGTTAGAAAATAAACCTACATAAACCCTGCCGGTGTCTGTTGTCCGTACCGGACTTGTGTATTTGTCGTATAAGTCTCTCGCTCAAGCGAGCTTGACGAGCGCCTTCTCCGCCAAATCCA
>CADBYS010000020.1 GCA_902798965.1 uncultured Bacteroidales bacterium
ACAAGCGCGTAGGTGACCCGAGCGAAGACGAGTTGGCAGCACGTACGCGATTCAGCATCGTATCGGCGCAGGTGGCACAGCGCAAGAAGAACCTGGCGACGATGAACCAAGACCGCGAGGCGTTCTATGCGCAGAAGGACACCCCGGGCGGCAAGAAGACCCTCGTATCCTACCTGTGGATGGTTGTTGGTGCAGCCTACGACGCCGAGCACCAAGGTTAGTAAGCGATTACATCCCGAATCCTAACCGATTACGTCCCTGATCCGGAGCGTCAGCTCCGGTTCTCGGACAATCAAAAATTTTTGGCTATTTTTGGGTAATTTTTGACTAAAATGAAATTCTATGAAGCGATTATTTATGATTTTTGCAGGGCTGTTGTGCGTTGCTGCCTGTGGTGCGCTGATAAGTTCCTGCAACGTCACCCGCACCGTGACAACCTCCAGCCAATACGTCCAGCGCGGCGACACGACGGTGGTGATACAGAGTAAAACCATCGAGTCCTACGACGCCAGCAAGCGTTTATGACGCTTGCGGCGAACCACCCACCACTCAGAGAGATATCCCACCGGATGTCTCTCTTTGTTTGCTTATATCCGACTGCTACAATTGTATTTCGCGCTCAATTTTTGGGCGCGAAATCTCTTTTTCCGTTAAATTCTGCATTTTTCTCTTCCATTTTTACTGAAAAATGCACTTAACTCTTGCATATGTCAGATTTTTTTTGTAACTTTGCAGTCGAAATTAATAGACATATTGTTTTAATATGTATGACTATATGAGTTAGAGTTATGAAGCAGATTATCAAAATAAAAGAACAATATGGCTCAGAGCTGCACACGCGGCAGATGATTGAGCGGATGGCAGCATCGTTTAATCCGGAAGATGCTTATCTGTTGGATATGAGTGGAGTAGAGCAGATCTCCCGATCAGCAGCAGATGAGTTGTATAACCTTACGCATGGTTCAATGTATGTAGATATGATACATGTAGAGCCGTTCGTGGAGAAAATGTTATCAGCAGTAACGTTAGGTCGTTTCCTGCCTCGTCAGCATACTGCAGGCGATATGCCTATCGTTCAATGTGACACGATCAGCAGCGTTCTTTCACAACTCGCAGCCTCATAAACGAGCGATGAGGAAACAAATGCTGCGCAAGAAAATAGCGAGCTCTAACACCAACCATGACTCGGAAAGTTCGGGGAAAAGGTTCGGGGAAACGCATTGGAACCACAGCGAGAATGATTGTTGTATAGAGAAATAACGTTTCTTACCTCCATCCCATAGCCTTACGAATAGAGACACAGACATTGTCAAACGGGTCAATAGGTGCAAGCCATGCCGGCATATCGGCATTCATCCAACCAAGAACGGTTATCAGATTAGCGTGCAGGCATGTTACGTAATCCAAATCCCAACAAATAGCCTCGTGGTGGAAAATGCGGTTACGCAATTTGCGAAATGAGTTGCAAGGAGAGGAAACATTCTTGCGTTTACGGTCAGATTTGGGCATGTTAGGGAATGCCTTACGAAGCGATTTCCATAGGACGCGCTCGTACTGACTATTGAGTAGCATCACCCAGAAGCCAAATGTCATTTCTGAAATAATTTTGTCAGTAGTTACCGTTTCTCCGCGATGTCGGATGAGTTTCTTCGCTTGGTCAATATCGGGGACAAGAGATGATAGCTCAGGAGTGGTGTAGAATACATCAAACCAATCATCTTTGCCCGCCATATTGTGTAACTCACGGCTCAATGCGTTTCGAAGAGTTACCTCAAAAACGGATAAACTGATGTACAATGACTCGGCAAGACGTAAGTTCGACTTGTAATGCTCAACGGCTTGATTTGTGTTACCTTTGTTGAATGCAACATATTTACTCAAACGTTGAGTAGTAAAGGCGGTAGTGATAATATCAAATTCGCTCATGATTGTAAAATAAAAAAACCCGGATTCTTCACCAGCACGATGTCTGGGAGAGGAATTACCGGGACTGCGATGCAAAGGTACAACATTTTTCTGACATATGCAAATCTTTTAGCAAAAAAATGCTATAATAGTATGCTTTTTTGTCAAAACATCATATTATCATGACATTTTCGCCAAAAAATGCACTTGCCTCTTGCAAATATCAGATTTTTTTTGTAACTTTGTAGGCATATTTATATAATAAGTATTTATGTACCATTGACCTCGGTAATAATATGGCAAAACACAGCGACATAGCGACAGTTGAAACCGGAGCTCTGCAACCATTGGAGCAAATTGAGAACCTCATCCATGTCATCCGTGGCAAGCAGGTCATGCTTGACCGTGATTTGGCGCGGCTATATGGTGTGGAGACTTTCCGTTTAAATGAGCAGGTAAAACGTAACATTGAGCGCTTTCCTGAAGACTTTATGTTTAAGCTTACTAGAGAGGAGGCAGAATCTTCAAGATCGCAATTTGCGATGTTGAACGATGATAGCATCTCATCGCAAAATGCGAGGACATCTAGTACTGAAGAAATCTTGAAGTCACAAATTGTGACATCAAGTGATAACTCTTCAACATCGCAAATTGCGATATTGAAAGGAAGAGGACACAATATCAAGCATTTACCCTACGCCTTCACCGAAAACGGCGTAGCCATGTTGAGCAGTGTTCTCCGCACCCCCTTAGCCATCAGCACAAACATACAGATTATGCGTGCCTTTACGGCATCACGGCATTTCTGGGCATCGAATGCCCAAATGTTCCAACGGCTGGAGAACATAGAACGCAATCAATTAGCTTTGAGCACACAACAAGTTGAGTTGTCTTCTCATCAAGAAGAGATGTCAACGCACCTATCAGAGAATGACAAAAAGCTCGAAGAAGTCTTCCGCCGCTTGGATAACGGCGAAGCCAAGCCAACACAGGGATTGTTCTTCAACGGGCAGATCTACGATTCGTATGCTTTCGTTTGTGGCTTGGTCAAAAGTGCACAAAAGCGCATCGTCCTCATCGACAACTATATCGACGAAACCGTCCTAACGCTTCTTGACAAACGCGCAGCAGGTGTAACTGCCAAGATCTACACCAAGTTCTTCACCAAGCAGTTACGTCTGGATATCGACCGCTATAACGCGCAATACGCCCCGATTGATGTCCTTCCGTTCCAAGACGCTCACGATCGGTTCTTATGCATCGACGACGAGGTCTATCATTTCGGCGCATCAATCAAGGACTTAGGACAAAAGTGGTTCGCCTTCAACAAGATGGAAATCACCACCGACATGCTCCTCAAGAAGATGTAATATATGCCCTCCGCCATATCAAACATATCCTCCCTCTCTGACCGCGAGATTGTTGCAGCACTCTTAGCGCGGGACAGAGCAATCACGGAAGCCTACTTCTATAGGAAGTGCTATCCGTTGTTCAAGTCGTGTTTTGATAAGTATTACACCGACTGCGAGACCTGTTTGGAGTTCATCAACGAGATATACTTGTATATCATGCTTCCCAATCCCCAAACGCACCAGTCATATATGGAGCGCTTCTCGTTCCGTTGCACTCTGACCGGTTGGTTGAGGATTGTTGCCGAGTCATATTGTCATCAACTTTTCCGGAAAAGAGGAGAAATAATTCAAGAATCGTTAGATGATGCTGATAGATTTACCGAACTTGCTGACTCTCTACCTATAGAGCATAGCAATTTTGCCGGTGAAGATTTGCAGCATGTCTTGGCGATGATGCCCAATGTTCGTTACCGCGAGTTAATCCAATTACGCTACGTGGACAATTACACGAACGAGCAAACGGCCGCGAAACTTGGCATGACAATGGACAATTACTACAACAAGCATTTATTGGCTAAGAAACAATTCATTACTGCATTGAAGAAGGAGGGCTTAGTATGAGTAAATTGGATATCACACCGGATATTGCCGAATTGATGGGAGCCTATTTGGAAGGCAATCCGCTTTCCTCGCAGGAGCGAGAGATCGTGCAGAACGCAATGAATCGTTCAGGCATGGATAGCATCCTGTCCGAGGTGTCATCTTTCCCTGTCATGGAAAACGACACGTTCCCTGTTGGCACCGAACTGTTGGCTGGCGAAATGGCTATGGACTTTATGGACAATAACTATTTAACAGCAGCAGATATGCATACAGATTCTATCATCGGAGATGTGACTCCTTGCCCGGATATGATGAGTCACGACATTATTCAGCATCAGAGCGATACTTGTGCCATCAAGTCGCAGCAGATCATTTTACATTCTTTCGGCGTAGATATACCGGAAGAGATTCTTACCATCGAAGCCACAAGCCGAGGCTATTACGTCCCCGGAAAAGGTAGTGCTCCTTCCCTTGTGGGCATGTTGCTCGAAGATCATGGTGTAGGCACGCACACCAAGTATCACGCCACGGTCTATGACTTGGCTGCCGAACTGGCACAGGGACACAAGGTTATCGTCGGAGTGGATGCCGATGAGTTGTGGCGTCCGTCTTTCTATAACGATCTGTTTGGCGAGCAAGCCAACCATGCGCTCATCGTTACCGGTATCGACACGTCCAATCCCTACGATGTCCACGTCCTGATTACCGACCCTGGAACGGGTGATGTAGCCCGTTCGTATCCCATGGCGCAGTTCCTTGACGCATGGCATGACTCCTCGTGCATGATGGTCGCTACCGACACGGCTCCGCTGATATCGTATGATGGCGTTGTAGTCAATCCGGAAATGATCAATTTCGATTACGCTTCCGGTCATATCCCTTATATTGCCAACATCCCGTACGACATATTCGCCGACAATATGCTGCCGCGGTTTGATTATTATTTCGATCATCAGCTCAGCGACCTGCATTCAACTATCGACTATCAGCATCTCTTTGACCACATGGACGATGCGTATGATAATTTCGATCAGCATTTTGCTTCGAATGACTCTAGCAACGACAACTGGGATATAAACGGAATAGATGATTTGTTTAGCCCTTTACTCATTTAAGATATGAATTACACGGATATTGAAAGACAAAGCAAGCAGGTGAGAAACCTTTTGCAAGACGTCTACTTGCGAATCTCTCAACAGAGTTCTAACAACCTTCTTCCCACTCCCGATGCTTCGGTGCGTGCCGCCGGGAGTCTTATTCGTCAAGAGCAGTACGATGTAGTAGTTTGCGGTGAGGTCAAGAAAGGCAAGTCTTCTTTTATCAACGCACTCATGGGCGAGGAGATTCTTCCTACCAACACCCAAGTAGCAACTTCGCAAGTCTGCCGAATCATCAATAGCGACACCGAGGAGTATAACCTCGTCTTCACCGATGGAACGCGCAAACAGATTTCCCGCAAGGAGTTGTCGCGTTATGGTTCACAGGTTGATGCCGATATGTACGGCGAACCGGTCTTCCGCAACCATCAGTTGGACTATATCGAGGTCAAACATCCGCTGCCCAACTTGCCCAAGTCCGTCGCATTAGTGGACACTCCGGGTATTGGTGCTGTGTATGCCGCACACGAACAGATAACACGCAACTATCTTAAGAAAGCCGCTGCCGTTATCTTTATCATCGATCCGAAGAATCCTATCGTCAAAGCCGAACAGGAGTTCATCGCCAGTGCCCTGAAAGTCACCAAGCAGATCATGTTCGTGATGACTAAGATGGACAACTACGATGAGGGCGTCATCCAAACCATGATTAGCCGTGATATGGAGATTCTTGCTCCCCTGGCTTCGCAGACCGCCACGCGCAGGATTGATATTCTGCCCATCTCCAGTACGCTCCTGTTTGATGCCACGAAAGAGAAAGATGAACTGCTGTTGGAGATGAGTCGCTTTGAGGACATCAAGGATGCATTGCTTAAGATGATTTACAACACTCTCGGCTTTGAAATCAATGCACAAGTTTATAACATCTTGAACGGTTACAACACGCGTGCCATGCAGTCTTTGGCAGAATTGCACACAGCTGTAACCTCGCAGCCTGCTGCCGCCAAAGAGTTAGCGGACAAGAAGTTTGCCAAGCAACAGGAGTTCATGCGCGATTGGGGAGCAAACGGTAGCAAGATCCGCGAAATCAACGATGCTATCAAGCAACCCATCCGTGGCTTGGAGAATGAGGCACGTAGCCTCTTTAGCCAGACGCACCATATCTACAAGAACATGGCTGCTGAGATTGACAATCTCTCCTCTTTGGACGAGGCAAAACGTCTGTCGAATAACATGAGTGCTCGTCTCTCGGATTCCTACGGCAAGTCATGGAAGGATACGATTGAGAACTGTGCGGAGCAGATTGAATCAATCTTGGCAAGTTACAATGCTCATCTCAACGATTTGGATAGTGCCAACGCTCGCGTATCCGTGGATGCATTCAGCATCAAAAAGTCCTCGTTCGCCGAGCGGCTGACATCCGGTAGGAATAGTTATTTTACAGGCATGTTCATCACATCAGTCTTTGCTATTCCTTTGACTCTGGTTGCAGCTCCGCTCACTTTGGCTGTGGCTGCTATAGGTGCGTTACTCGGCATAGGCGCAGGAGTGATGACGCATCGTGATACGGAACTCAAGCAGTACAAGCAGCAACTAAAGGAACATCTCAACAAATGTTTCTCGCAGATTCATGATGAGTTCCTCGTCAAACCGCAATCGGACGGATTGACCCGTCTGCAAGAGACAGAGGATGATCTTCAGCGCAATACGCAGAAGACAATGGAACAGATCTTTGAGCAGCACAAAGCGAATAACGAAAAGCAACTGAAATTAATAGAAGAACAAGTTCAGGCAGATGCGGAGAAACGCAAGCAAAAACTGGCTGAGATAACGCAACTGCAACAGCAATGGAAACCTGTTGTGACCGGCTTGCAGCAGGCTAAAGCCATCTTATCGCAATTAGAACAAAACAAAGCATTATGAGTGTTACCATCGGAATAGATTTCGGAACAAGTTTCTGTTCTGCTTCATGGATTAATCCCAATACTGGAAAACCCGAAGCCGTTCGGTTCAAGGATACAGGAAGCGAGAAATTGCCTTCCGTTATTGCTTTCTCTAATTCAGGGAAAGCTTTTGTCGGAAGTGGACCATATACGCAATTGGAGAATCTTTCCATCGATGCTTCTTTGTCCGAAGATGAACGAGAAATGCAATTGTGCAATTTCTTCACAAGCATCAAAACACATATCCGGCAAGGGCAGACATGGAGGCGCCCGGAGAAATCGTACACAGATGCAGACTTGATTGCTATTATTCTCAAAAAGATCAAAGATGAAGTAGAAATCTCTGTACCTGTAGAGGGCAAAATAGACAAGGTAGTTCTGACACATCCTGTTGAGTTCGAGGAATGGAAGAAAGAGATATTAAAACATGCAGCCGCTTTGGCTGGGTTTAAGAAAGTCAAACTACTGGAAGAACCCAATGCCGCAGCCATCTATGCGTTAAAAGCAAAACTCATTCCTGCTACTTGCAAAGGTCTTCTGGTATATGACTTTGGTGCAGGAACATTTGATGTGACTTATCTTCAGATTGATTCAGATGGTCAACCGCACATGCCCGTGTCACCTCAAGGAGATGCGAAGTGTGGCGGAGATGATATTGACAAAGCACTTTACGATGATTGGAACAAATACACCAAAGCAACGAAGAATCGCGAAGTATCAGCAAATCCTAATGAACTGGATATCGCATTTATGTATCGTTGCCGTCGTCTAAAGGAGCAACTGAGCAAAGGCTTTATAAGCGATGAGATTAGCGAGTATATTCCGGGCATTGGTCGAATCCGTCGCCCGTTCAACGAAAAAGATTTCAATCGTATCGTTGAACCAATCGTGGATAGAACGATTGCCAAGGTGAAAATTGTTCTTGATGAGATCAAACAGAAGAATCTTCCTCTAACTCACGCTGTGCTCATTGGTGGTAGTTCCAATCTGCCTTTAGTTCAGACCAAGATGCAGAACGTCCTCGGTAATGGTGTCAAACTAATCACTACCGGCAATTATGACATAGCCGTGGCCGTTGGTGCAATGTATTCGGTAGATACTGTTATTAATGTTATTAAACCGAAAAAGGAAGAACCTAAAGAGTGCTATTGTATCTACTGTGGACATAAGATATTGACTTCCCATAAGGTTTGTATGTATTGTGGTAAACCTAATTTCTCGTATAAGCCATGAACCCCATTGAAGAGCGAACGCTGGACATATTAAACCGAAGTACGGACATCATCCGCGACTTGCCGAACTCCGCCACATGGTTGGATCAAATCAATACGCTCAAATCCAAAGTGCACACCAAATGTACCTTGGCGGTCGGTGGTCGTGTCAAAGCAGGCAAAAGTACATTCATCAATACACTACTTGGCGAGAAACTTGCATTAGTCGGCACGTCCGAGACTACAGCCACTATCAACTACTTTGTATATGGCAAACCGGTTGATCCCAACAAACCTGTCAAAGTAGTATATAAAGATGGTCGAGAGGTGTATGAAAGCCAAGCCTTTATGGATGCCTTCCAAGGAAATGATGCACGTACCATGGCGCTCAGCAAAGGTATCCTGTATTTTGAGCGGGCTTTAGAAAATCCCATCCTCAAAGAGATAGACCTTGTGGACACTCCGGGTACGGGAGCCGTTGTCGATGAACATCAAGGCGCAGCAGAGAGTGCGTTTGGTATCAATGACCTGCAAGACCTTCGCAAAGAACATAGCGAACAAACGCAAGACTTGGTTAAGAAAGCAGATGCCGTAATATACTTGGTTGGCGCAGTAGCGAATCAAGACAATAAACAATTCCTTGATAACTTCCAACAGGCTTGTGATGGCGCGTCTGCATTAAATGCAATCGGCATCATTTCCCGTATTGACGAGGAAGAAGCTACCTTGTACAATAGTCAAAGCCAAGCGGAATATGTTGCTGATAGCCTGAAAGAGCAACTTAGTGGTGTCATGCCAGTATCAGCGGCATTATACGAAGCCGTTCAAAAGCATTCTGCACAATTCGAGCAATGGCGTGCACAACTACAAACTATTCCGCAGGATATCTTTGATGCTTACGTGTCTAAGATGCAAGATGCATGGGATGGCAAATATGATACTGCGCTTGTCAAGAAATGCCCGAATCTGTTGGATGTTACAACGCGTCGTCGGATGAAAGGCGATATTCCTTGGGGCGTGTTCCGCGCAATCATAAAAACTCTATATAAATCCAACTCTGCGGAAGAAGCAACCCAAGAACTTCTCAAACTCTCCAATTTTGAGGAAGTAAGAAGAGTGCTCCGAGATCAGTTCTTCGCTCGCGCCAAAGCCATCAAATGTACTGTGCTGCTTTCGCAACTGAATAAGATCCTGTTGCTCATCCGCAATGACGCACTATATACACTCAAACGCTCAGCAAAGAAGTCCAAGGATTGGATACAACTGATTGACAAAAATATTCGCCCGAATGACGCTTCTGCCGCAGCAGAATTGACAGCTTTTATCCAAAGTAATATTAAATCTTCCGCAGAGATTGATCGTATCGAAAAAGCTATAATGTCTCAATTAGTTCTCCCCTTGGAGCAACTGATGATTGAGATTGAGCAAACGAACATGGATTATAAGATGCTGCAAATCGTTCACCGCATGAAAGATGCGTTCGGTACGTACTATGAGGAACTATGTAACCTCTTTGGCATGTATGGTTCTAAGCCGCGACTTACTGACGAGCAAAAGATGAATCGTCAGATGTTCTGGCAAAGCAAATCAATGCGCTATGCTGACCCGCAAATGCAAGAGATAGCTGCGTATGCCGCCGGTGTGTATGGAAAACTGTAAATTTATTTTAATATGGGAGTTGTTTAACGAATTAATAATTATGGATTTTTTAAGATTAAATAAAATTAAAGACGTAAGAAATTTTGACACTATACCATATGTGCCATTTATAACACGTCTTTGTGCAATATCTTTTTTGATTTTCCTTGTTCTTAAATTATGTGGTGTTATTACTTGGTCATGGTGGTGGGTAACTGCACCTATTTGGATGCCAACATGTATAGCTCTTACTCTTTTAATGTTGTTTGTCTGCCTGGAACGTAATGAACAGCAAAGCAATAAGATTGAAAAACCAGCGCAGCGACATCATCAGCTCACCGAGATGCTCGTGGAACGAGAGGTTATCACGCATGAGGCTGAGGCAGGTGAGTTATCTATGGACTTTCAGCAACTCTGCCGGAAATTAGCAGAGATGGTGAAGATGTACGATCAGATGGCAAAACAGATGCCTGCAGGCGAAGCGAAAGACTTGGCAGAAGATTTCTCTGACCAGATCATTACCACACTCAGCTTGTGCGATGGTTGCACGGCTATCATCAACGAGCCGACTTTCGACGCCCACCGCCATACACCTGTTCCTTTCTCTATGGCCGAAGATGGTACACCTATCCAATCCTTCCTCCGCATGGGAATCGCGATTAACGACCAAGTAATAATTCCTGCTAAAGTTAAAATTTCATAATTATGCCACGAAAAATGGGTACACTACAGCAAGAAGGATATAATTATGCTGATTCCCTTATACAAAATTACAATGACCCTAATTGTGCATCAAGGATAGAGACATGGCGAAATCGAATAACACGAGGGCATGATATAGAGAATTTCATAAATAAGAATGGCAATTTTAATCGACGTCAAGTTAAACAAATTGTTGACTATGCCAAGTCTTATATTAGAAATCATTAGTGTCCACTAAATAAAATTTATAATAGATGTTAACATGCGTATTTATAAGTGTTTAGATAGTAAAATTCCTCCGTGAGGGTTCTGGCGTACTTTTTGCTGAGGATAGGTCGGATTTTAAGATTCGACTTAGGATGAGCAAATACGTGTTTCGGCAGTTGGTGGACTTGTTGCCCCATCGAGTGTTCGACAGAATGGTTGATAAATATCAAGGCAACAAGTACGTGCGTTCTTTTACATGTTGGAATCAATTGCTGGTGATGATGTTCGCTCAGTTGATTGGATTTGGCAGTTTGCGCGAGATGATTCTGTTCTGTATGGCTCACAAAGCCAAGACGCAACATCTTGGATTCGGAGACATCGGAGTCACTCGAAGTAACCTCTCCAAGGCTAATCAGCAACGAGATTACAGGATATTTGAGGAGTTTGCATATCATCTTGTCAGTATGGCTCAAAGTAAACGAATCAATAGAATCTTTGAGTTGAAGGGTAAATTCTATGCCTTTGATTCTACGACTATTGATCTTTGTTTGAGCATCTTTTGGTGGGCGGCCTTTCGCAAGAAGAAGGGAGGAATCAAGGTGCACACCTTGTTTGATATAGTGACGCAGATCCCTACGTTCTTTCATATTACTGCCGCTAATGTGCACGATGTCAGAGCGATGGACGAGATCCCTTACGAGCAACACGCTTACTATATCTTTGACAAAGGCTATTACGATTGGGCTAGATTGTACAATATCAGCACTTTGCAAGCCTACTTTATCATCCGTGAGAAGAATAATATCCAATACGAAATCACCGATGGAGACGAGGTGCTTGACGGAAAAGATAACATCCTGTTTGACCAGCGAATCCGCTTGACGACTTATACAGCTAAGAAGCGGTTTCCGGGTGAGCTCAGACGAATAGGTTTTTACAGCGAGGAGTACCACCGGACGTTTGTCTATCTGACCAACAACTGGGAGATAAGTGCGAAGGATGTTGCTCTGTTGTACAAGTATCGCTGGCAAGTCGAATTGTTCTTTAAGTGGCTCAAGCAGCACTTGCAAATCAAGAAGTTTTGGGGCACAAGCGAAAATGCTGTGCGCATCCAAATCTATACTGCCATTAGTGCGTATTGCTTGGTTGCTATTGCGGAACACGACTACGGGTTGGATAGAAGCATGTTTGATGTCCTGCGTGTAGTCAGCAACTCGTTGCTCGATACGATGCCTATCCGAGAGTTGTTTGGCAACCTCGAAGCGGATAAAACCATATGTGATGATACTCAACAGCAAATTGATTTCGATTGTTAAAAATGTACGATTTTTAAGATTGATTTTTTAACAGTCCATTTTAGTGGACACTAATGATTAGAAATATGATAAACGAATATTATAGACAGACTGGATTGTATTAAATATTGAGAATATGGCTTATTTTGATAAATATGATGTCGAGTTTAGTGACGACCGCAAAACATTAGTTCGCTGTCCAGAGGACTTTGAGGGAGATTATGTCATTCCCAATGGTGTCACATGCATAGGAGATGACGCTTTCTCTGATTGCGATAGGATGACCTCAGTTGAAATCCCGAATAGTGTCACAAGTATTGGAGATGATGCTTTCTCTGATTGCATAGGTATGAATTCGGTAATCATCCCCAATAGCGTCACGCATATTGGAAAATATGCTTTCTCCGGCTGTTCCTGTTTGACCTCTGTGACAATTCCTAATAGCGTCACAAGCATTGGAGATGGTTCTTTTGAAAATTGCGCGGTTCTGACCTCTATCGAAATTGAAAAGAGAAATCAATATTATTGTTCAGATAATGGGATACTCTTTAATAAAGACAAGACAACATTAATTCAATATCCCGCTGGCAAAAAGGAACTATCATATGTTCTCCCCAACAGCGTTACATGCATCGGAGATTTGGCTTTCTCTGGTTGCACCGGTTTGACCTCAATCGAAATTCCCAATAGTGTTACAATTATTGGATATAGGGCATTCTCTGGTTGTTGTTTGACCTCTGTGACAATTCCTAACAGCATCACAAGCATTGGAGATGGTGCATTTGAAGATTGCTCGGTTTTGAACTCTATCGAAATAGATGAGAGAAATCAATATTATCATTCAGATAATGGGATACTCTTTAATAAAGACAAGACAACATTAATTCAATATCCCGCAGGCAAAAAGGATAAATCTTTTGCTGTCCCCACCAGCATTATATGCATCGGAGATTTGGCTTTCTCAGGTTGCATTAAGTTGACCTCAATTGAAATCTCCAATATTGTCACAAGCATTGGAGACGATGCTTTCTATGGCTGCATTGGTTTGACCTCTGTGACAATTCCCAATAGCGTCACAAGCATTGGAGATCGGACTTTCTGTAAATGCAGCAGTTTGACTTTTGTGACCATCCCCAACAGCGTAACAAGCATTGGTGATTGCGCTTTCTCGGATTGCACAGATTTGTCCACTATTGAAATTCCGAATAGTGTCACTATCATTGGGAATCATGCTTTCGATGGTTGCAGAAGTTTGACTTCTGTCAAAATTCCCAATAGTGTCACAAGCATCGAACATGGCACTTTCTGTGATTGCAGTAGTCTGAATACTGTGACGATAGGCAATAGCGTTAATAGCATTGGCGATGAAGCTTTCTATGGCTGCACTTGTCTGACCTCTGTGACAATTCCCAATAGCGTCACAAGTATTGGAGATCGGACTTTTTGTAAATGCAGCAGTTTGACTTCTATGACTATCCCCAACAGCATCACAAGTATCGGAATATGTGCGTTCTCTGATTGTTCTGGTTTGACTTCAGTTGCTATAGGCAATAGTGTCACAAGCATTGGAGAATACGCTTTCTCTGATTGCGCCAGTTTGGTCTCCGTGGCAATCCCTAATAGTGTCACAAGCATTGGAGAGGAGGCATTCGATGGTTGCAACAATTTAACATCAGTCTTGATTCCAAGCAGAGGGGATGATATAGAAAAACTAGTTAAACAAACTTTTGGAGAGACTGTTAGAATAATTAGACGCGATCCAAAAGAGACTCACTTTTGGACAAATAATGAAACTGCGCGACTCGTAACATGCACAAAATGTAAAAAAAGGTATAGCGCTTCGTATAAATTCTGTCCTCATTGTGGCACAGAGCAATCGCATTCTTGCCCTCGGTGTGGACATAACAACATTCCCGTTGATGCTCTCTTTTGCCCTGAATGTGGAACTAAAATATAATTAAAAAAGATTGATACGATGAAAAATTATACAAGACAAAATCGTGCAGACTTGCTAAAAAGAGCTGATGACTCGCTTGCGTGTGAAGCAGAGTTAAGAAGAGATGCTAATGCCATTAATCTGACATTAGACACTCCGATATATAGAATTTTTCGTTATGAGCGTTTTGTCGAGCTTCTCAAGTCAGGGAAAAATACCTTAGTGCGACCTTCCACGTGGGAAGATCCGTTTGAGAATGTTTTATTCAACCATCAATATCTTGATGCTTCTGGAAAAGAAATAGACCTGTCAAGCATTCGTGATAGTTGGTATGGTCAATGCTGGACAGATAAAGAAGCAGAGTGTGATGGGTTGTGGAGAGTCTATAGTGATAATGGAAAGAACAGAAGTGTAAGAGTCAAGACAACAGTGCGCAAGATTTTTGAACCATTTTTTGACGGAAGTAAAGATAAAGAATGGCAGTATTTTATAGGCAAAGTGGACTATTCCCATGTAGAGGACATCACTGGTATAATAAATGATTTTGCCCAAGCTTTTGTCGGAGATGAGCAAAATGTAAATCAAATGCAATTACTACTAACAAAGCGCCAAGAATTTGCTTATGAAAGCGAAGTAAGATTGTTATATTGCAAGGGTGTTGATATGAATAATCATGATGTAGTCTATCAATATGCAATTAATCCCAATGAAGTGTTCGAGGATGTCTTATTAGATCCATGGTGCCCTGATAGATTGGTTAGAAATTATAAAGATGAACTTTATAATGCTGGCTATCACGGAGATGTTCGCAAAAGCGAACTCTACGCGCCAATAAATCTAAAAACAAAACTTAATTTTATCGTATGAAATACTGTTCAAAATGTGGGGAGCAGAACCCCGACGAAGCAAAATTCTGTTCAAGTTGTGGCGAACCGTTAACCGCGAAGGAATCGGTCTCTAATAAGATTGCTGCCACTTGGGATTTGGATGCGGTTGACTTAGATCAGATCAAGGTCATCTTCGCTGATGGCTACAATATAGAAGCGGAATATGAATCCGGCGAAGATAGTGCTAATGTTGATTCTTGCTTGTCAATAGATTTCCTAAGGGGCAAATTAAATGGAATCGACTACAAGCACCCTAATAGTCAAGTTGCATTGTGCGTAGGATTTACGCCAGAGGTGATAACGCACTTCTTCAAGCCCGACGAGTACACCGGTAAAATCTTGCACACCCACAACTGCTATGACAATAGCGGCTGCGTAATAAGTGATGATGAGTGGTGGAGGAAATATGGCAAGATTTTCTTTGAAGATGTTGAACCTCTAAGAGCTAAACTCACAGAATTCTTCGGCTTTGACATCATCGAAGATAAATATTGGGCAGAAAGATAATTAAACAATAAAGCACAAATGAAAACTTGTCCGAATCCAAAATGTAATATGTCCGGCATCCCTGATGATGCCAAGTTCTGCCCTGATTGCGGAGCGTCTTTGTGTTTGCCCAAACCGGCGAAAAGAAAGAATACTGCAAAATCATCCCTCTTTGGTGGAACAGGCACTCCAAGTTCTATTAAAGGATGTCTCCTTGTAGATATACGTCAATGTCGGCGTATGAGCGGACTTGGCTGGGATGGTATGTATGAGTTTTCCCCGGGCTTGCCGGTAGGCTATACCGGATTCTTTGCTGTGTTTGATGAATCTCTAAATATTCAGATTAGGGTGGAACATGGAAAAATATCCAAGATTTTCTTTGTGGCTGGTGATTATGAACTTAGAGTTTGGCGAGGAGAAAAAGAAGTTTCATATACGGTAATTGAAGGATGGTGGATATTCAAAGATCTATATGAGAAACATCGGAATGTTCCTGTGACTTATTTTGGGTGGTATAAGAAGAATGTCTTACTTTCCGAAAAAGATGCAGAAAAAGAAGTGAGTGGTGTTTCTTCAACAATTGATAAGCTCCTTGATAAATGTGATACTACGTATAAAAAAGAGTCACAAGATTTCTTTGGTATGTCGTGGGAGCAACTAATGGAACACTCTGAGTATTTCGCTTCCTGATGATACTAAGTTAATTTAACATAAAACTATGAATTTACTGGAAACATATAATAAAATTCTGAGCAATCCAGAAAAATGGAAGTATTATTCTCGGATGGATCTAAGTGGTATCCGGTGTGAAGTGAGTACATTATTTCGTAATGATGATAATGCACGTAGATTTATAGAACGTTACTTCCAAGCCGGTAATAAACTTAATATCTTTTATGACCATTCGCAAACGGGAATGGAGAGCCGTTGGACTCATACATTATCTGTCTTTCTGTTAGGTATCGTATTAAGCGATGTACTTGGAATTGATATGACGGAAGAGAATGAATGTCATAATAAGGCGAATTTATATCATTGGTTCTTAACATGTCTTTATCATGACTACGGTTACGTAATAGAGAAGAATCCTAGTGTATATCCTCCCCGTGAATACAGGCTACACAAGTTGTATCGGGATTGTAATGGTAATCCCAAATACTACTTGCGCAACAGAAAAAGGGAGAGCGAGTTCTCTGATTCTGTAAGATGGAGATATTATGAATGGGGAAGGCGCAAACGTGATGGTTTTGTTAATCATGGAATAATAGGAGGGCTAATGTTATATAGCCAATTGTGTGAGTTCTTGGAAATGATGATCAAGAATCATGGTGGACAGACTGATTTTATTGATGATAATATCGGATTGCACTATTCAATCAATCAAATTACGGACTTCGCCTTATGTGCCGATGCAATTATTGCACATAACATTTGGTTTAATGTATCACCACTTTCGGAATTAAAACTAATTGATGGTGAACGACATGTTTACAAGCAATGGTTAACTGCATTATTAGTCCTGTGTGATACTATTGAGCCACTCAAAGCTTTTCCTAACGATGATTATATATCAGTACTTGAGAATATCAATATAGATTTTAACTCCACTACTGATAGTATTAATATTTCAGGAGACTATTCAGGTGTTGATTACTCCCAATATTTGGGAAAGTGTGAATCACTCAAAACATGGACGTATGCGAAAGTAGATAAAGATGATAGAAACGTCACGCTTAATAATATTCGCAAACTATACAGATTGTAATGAAAACTTGTCCTAATTGTAAAACAATAGGCATCCCGGATGATGCAAAATTCTGTCCTAATTGTGGCACATCTTTATGCTTTTCTGAACCCGTTAAGCGGATGACGGTTTCTGAATGCCGTATAGTTCCTAGTATCATTTCGAAGGGTGAATCATGTAAATTAATATGGAAAGGGGAAAACGTCAAATCTATTGAAATCGAAGGCATACCATATAATATCTGTGAAGATATTGTGCTCAAGCCATCCCATTCGCGCACTTGGAATATCCTTTTTATTGGCGAAGACAGATACAAAAATATTATCCGTGATCAAATAGTGATTACTGTAAAATCACCGTTCCTATTTGATGGCAAGGGGACAGAGAGCGAAATTAAAGGTTATTATAAAGTGGACGTTCGCCAATGCAAACGCACAAATGGATTAGGTTGGGATGGGGAATATGAATTCCCACAAGGATTGCCTGTCGGCTTCTCTGGATTTTATGCCTTGTTTGATGACTCTCAAACTATACAGATTTTGATAGAAGAAGGGAAAATATCCACTATATTCTTTACTTCAGAAGGCTATACTTATAAATTCTGGAGAGGATTCCAAGAAGAGGAGTATTCTACCTGGGAAGGTAGTAAATGGTTTGGCGGTTTTGTAACAAAATATCGAGATAAAAAAGTCATATTTTATGGACTTTATGATAAAGATAACAAACTGCTGTATCATTCTGTGGCTAACTGTAATAAGGCGAGAAGTTGCATCGATTTATTAGATATGATGGATGATAAATATAAGAACGAAGTGATTGATTTCTTCGGAGTTTCATGGAGCCAATTATATGAAGATGAAGATGTTGTAGATTATGAAAGTTACATATCTAAAAACTGATGACATTAAACCATTTAATGGTTGGGCTATAAAGCATTAAAAATGGCTAAGAGTCGTCACCCCTAGCCATTATGCATTTTTGTTTATAGACATTACGCGAATATAATGCACAAAATGATAAGCGCTGTCTTTAAAACCGATTAATGGTTTCTGTTTCTACTATTAAGCATAGCGTCTATGCCCTTGATAAGGTAGTAACCACAGACCTATGCTAATACGGTAGAAAGAAATTCAATGAAAATAGTTTCCATGTCTTTTCCTCCATTTCTAATATTAAACAATCAATTTCAAGAATCTTTAACGTCCTCCTCCAGGACGATTGTCATGACAATATAAAGAATAACAAAAATTGTACCAAATAGTGTGAGTATGAAAACTTGTTCAAATCCTAATTGTAATGCAACTGGCATCCCTGACGAAGCCAAATTCTGCCCCGTTTGTGGTCAGCCAATGCCTTCCGGTGAGCAACTTAAAAAGCAAAAAAAGAAAGAGAGACAACAATTGAGAAGAGAAGCGGAACTAGCATGGGATGCTTATCCGAATAAACCTCTACCCAAGAAGAATCCATACTCAATCTTATGGAAAGTATTTTTAGTGATAGGCATAATTGTTGGGGATATTATGTTCTATTTAGGCGAAGACACATACCGCTTCAACAACACTTTTCAAGGATCAATACCTGTTGTTGCTATCGGCTTCATTATCGTCATCGTTTATTTTATGGTCAAAGCATCTGGTTTTAACAATGCAGAAGAAGTAAAAATGTATGATGCTGAAGAAAAATTTATCGAAAAGTATATAAAGGATCACATGGAATAAAAAATGCCACTCCACTGATAGAAACCAATAATTCTGCACTCTCTAATAGTAAAGACGCTATTAGAGAGTTTTTTATTGCCATTAAACCGAATAGTATAGATCATCTAAAAGTTGCGCACGACACGAACCAGTGCTTTCGATTATGTATGCTTTGATTACCGGACTTATCGCTTTTGCATTGTGGTATCTCATTTGGGGAAGAAAGGGGGAATAATATGTTACTCGCAATTATTATCTTTGTCGTCTGTGGCATCATCATCATGAAGATCGTGAATGCCCTTAGTTAATAACAATATGACTTGCTATATGAAACGTCTTATTACAATTTTTCTAATTACAGCCACGAGTCTCGGCGCATTCGCGCAGAGCATGGGCATACGTTTTAATGATCGTCAAGGCAGAGAGTTTGTTGTTTATGCCCCAAGCGGACAATTCTCTTACTCCCTGTATGAAGGCGATTACATAACGCGAGATTATGAAGGTCGTGTGACCTGTGTTGGAAACACATACATCTCGTATAACTATTACGATCAAGTCTCATGCATTGGGGATATATACATATCTTATGATAGTTACGGTCGTGTTGTGCAAGTCGGAGGACTGTTCTTGACCTATGACTATAACGGCAACATCACCAACACAAGCGGACGTGTGAGGAATAATTCCAATGGAGGACAAAATAACGGTTATTATATAAAACAAAGTACCGTAAGGCGAAATTGGTAGAAACTTTCCCTTCATTGTAAAATCGCAAAATTGCATAACTTTGTCGATTGTGGCATCATTATGAAGATCGTGAATGACTTATGAAAAGATATAGCAAACGAGTTAAAAGTATCGTGTAATAGACTTATACACCGATTCAATGAACGTAATAATGTAATTCAAAATTTTCACAATTATGAACGATGATAAAAAGATTTGTGAGTTTAAGGCTCAAATTAAATTTCTTCTATTAGAAGCAGGTTATGAAGTGACCGATGATGTATTGGTAACCATTACAAAAGGTCATTTTGTGGCAGAATTAATGACCTATTTCCCTGAAGAGGGTAATGGTTGCTCTTTGTGTTTCCGTATTAGAGTGAGAGGGAAGGCACTCAATCAGTTAAGCGTGATCGGACGAATAGTTTTGGTAAACGCGCTCTCGGTGAATAATCCTGCGTTTAATATCACGTATCATCATCGGGGAAGAGCTATAACCCTTCGCTATTATTGTAATTTGTATGAACCCGAAGACGTCATCTATCAATTAACTCAAGTGAAAGAATGTTATGACGACTTACGGAAAGATTTGAAGAAACGTTTACCTGATTTCATAAAGCAATTCCCCTGTCCCGAAACACAGGATAAGCAATTGGTAAAGACATTACGATATTTACATCGTTGGCGTTTAGAATAAGCCTTTGCAAAAAATTCAAAATAGAACTAATCATGAAAAAATCTTTTAAAGTAACCAGTCTCATCGCTGCAATTGGCATGAGTATTTATGCATTGACAGAAATCGCTTGGCACATCAGAGACATCTTTGCTTTTGACGCGCTACAGTTTAGGCTATTCCGAGAAGTGATAGGCCTGATAAATATAGTTGCATTGCTGATCGGTATAGGCTTTGCATGCGTCGCCTTATTCCTGTATATAAAGACAAAGAATGTGTAACTAACTTACATGACTTGGTTAGTAAGACAACATTACACCATAAGTAATAAACAATTATGAAATCCTTTATCCCCCTTGCACTCACCGTAGTGCTCACCATCCTTCTCGCTTCATGCGGCAAGCCGAAGCCTGAAAGTAATCCCGAGGAATCAGATAGTATAGCTAAAATAGCCAAAGAAGAGGCTAAGCCTATCAAGAAAGACGGGAAAGAAAAGACTGAGCTTCCAAAGAGCAGTTCTGCACAATCTTCGTTCCCTCAAATAACCTCTTTCACGGATTATGTATATGAGGATCATTATGTTTACACATTTACTGAGACGCGGGGAATCCTCCGACAGTTGGATATAGAGTTCCCGACAGGCATGAAGAACAAGAAAGTGCTTGCGAGGATTCAAGAACAACTTATCGACACACTCTTCCATAAGCATTACCACACAACGCACTTAGATACTGCTATGTCAAAATACTGGCCTTTGAAGCCGGAAAAACTAAAATGCCTGACAACATATCCGCAAAATGTCCCAAACGATTCGGATGAGTATTTTGACTATGGCGAAGTGGACAATATACACTTTGAGCATCTTTGCGGCCGTACATCGTATAATCAGAATGCCTTGTACATCATGCGTCATCATTATGTATGGTACGATGGTGGTTGCCACCATTTCCCTGATACGCAATACTTTGCTTTCGATACCCGAACCGGCGAGATGGTACATTTCACGGATATCTTCAGCGAGAGGTATGACGATCATGAAAAACAGATGACTGTCGACATCAATTATTATGTTACCAAGGCTTATTTGGAAAGATACAATCCCAACATCTCATTGCATAATTGGATTCACGCATCATTCACGATTACCTCAACATCACTTGTCTTGCACTACACCCACTACACCTTAGGAAGTTGGGCAGATGGCGAACAAGAATTCGAAATCCCGCTAGAAAGCATCAAACCGCTTCTTAATCCGAAATGGAAACATCTGATTCCTTAAATAGGCGAAATCAAAAATATGTCATTATTCTCTTACATCTGTAGCATCTTCCGTAAGCGCCCCGTTCGTAAGATCATTTTTCTTGACTTTGATGATGTGATGACCACCACCAAGTATTGTCTGACGCTCAATCGAAAAAAACAACCAGAGAAAGACGAGTATGGTGTACTCTTTGATCCGGATTGTGTTGCCGCACTCAAGCATATAGTTGATAGGACGGATGCCGAAATAGTCATAACATCATCATGGCGGGAAGTGGATATGCCTATGCAAAGGCTCAAAGAAATGTGGGAGTCGCGGCATCTTCCCGGAAAATTCGCAGATGTAACTCCACCAATTAGCCGCTACCGTGGTGAGGAGATTGCCGCATGGTTGACCTTTTGCCCCGACAATTGCCAATACGTAATTATCGACGACCTGCCACAAGACCAGTTCCATACCAATCAATATGACCACCTCGTCACCACCGACGGCTATGCCGGTCTTACAATGGCACTCGCAGAAGAAGCAATAACAATCTTAAACCTATCAGACACCATCACAGGTACATGAACCATCCTGACCACAGGAACGACTCTGGAAAGGTTACCATCCACCGGTGTCTACCTTTGAGGACGAATGTCTATGTTTTTAGGAACATGTCAATAAATTTAGGAAAAGACATTCCTTACCATAAAAGTAGACTTTTTTTTTTATTTTACAATGTGTCTACTTTTTTCAGGACAAGACAATAACAACTATAACTTTTCCGGTACGTATACCGAATTTTAGCAATCTTATCAATGCAAAAATGACAAATCTATCAATAAAAATGAGATAATTCTATCAATTTGTTTGCGTAAGTCATTTATTTTTTGTATCTTTGCACAATCAATAGCAAACAACAATTTTTAAACAGCTAAAACGACGCATCGTGTTGACGGAGTAGATAAGAACCCGTTACGTGTGCGTAAACTATTGGAGTCTTACGCACGCAACCTGTCCACCATGGCATCCAACGAAACCATCATGGCTGACGTACGTGCAACCGATCAGTCAATCGCAGTAAACACGTTTTCTTCCTATCTGTCTGCCTTGCGACGCATCTTCATTATTGACGATGTGCCGGCATGGTCACCGGCATTACGTTCAAAGACAACTATTCGCACATCTTCCAAAAGGCATTTTGTGGATCCGAGTATAGCGGCTGCATTAATGCGCATAAGTCCTATACGGCTGCAAAAAGATTTCAATACATTTGGATTCCTGTTTGAGGATCTTTGTGCCCGTAATCTGCGGGTATATGCGCAAGCAAATGATGGCGATGTGTTCCATTATCACGACAAGAAAGATTTGGAGTGTGACCTTGTTTTGGCACTCAGAGACGGACGTTGGGCTGCAGTGGAAGTAAAAATGGGTATGCTTGAGGAGGAAGATGCAGCAAAGAATCTGTTGGCATTGGCAGCCGATATCGATGAACAAAGAATGCTCAAACCGTCCTTCCTTATGATTTTGACAGGTGGGCAATATGCCTACCGTCGAGAGGATGGAGTATATGTTGTTCCTGTAGGATGCTTGAAACCATAGAACATAATAGTCGAAGTAAATCAAAAATTACTCAATATTTATCAAAAATATTACTATGGACTTGGCAGGTCACCCATTGGCTGTTCGCTATTCAACGTGCTCGAGCAGGAAGAGCTTGTCGGCACGATGGAGCGGGGCAGTGGTGCGGATGGCAAAAAGCGTACCTTGTGCAACGGTCGGGACAGAGATGTCCTGACCGTTCTGCGTAATATGCATGTCGTGGGCTATGGCTTGATAGACACCTGTGGTGTGCCCTGTCACAAGCAGCTCGTCGCCCTCGTGGAGCTCAGGAATAGCCTCGAGCAGGAACTCCGCCACGCCGATGTTCTTGAAGTAGTTGGTGCACTTGCCGGCATAGACCTTGCGTCGGGTAGCCTTGCTGCCGTAGTTGTTCGTCCACTCGCCAAGACGCTGACCGAGGTAATAGCCGTTCCAGAAACCACGGTTGAAGACCGTGGCAAGGCGCTCGTCCCAAGCGGCAATCTTTTGCTCGATGCTTGCTTTCGACTTTTGACTTTCGACTTTCGACTCTACGTTGTACTCCCCGTTGCGCCAGGCTTCGACGGCTTCGCGATAGCAGCTGACGACCGTATATACGTACTCCGCGCCGCGTGCACGTCCCTCAATCTTGAGCACCCGCACACCCGCATCGAGCATAGCGCCGAGGAAATGGATGGTCTTCAGATCCTTGGGCGACATGATATACTCGTTATCAACATCGAGCTCGATATCCGAGGACTTGTCGTGCACCGTATATGCCCGCCGGCAGACCTGCGCACACGCCCCGCGGTTGGCGGAGCTGTTGAGGTTATGCAGGGAGAGGTAGCACTTGCCGCTGACCGCCATGCAGAGTGCTCCGTGGCAGAACATCTCGATACGTATCTGCTCGCCGTGACGGCCGCGTATGTCCTGTTCGACGATGTCGCGATGGATAGCAGCCACCTGATTGAGGTTGAGTTCGCGGGCGAGCACCACGACATCGGCAAACTGTGCGTAGAACTTCAGCGCCTCGGTGTTGGCAATGTTCAGTTGGGTAGAGAGATGCACCTCCACACCTTGCTCGCAAGCATACTGCATGACGGCAATATCCGAGGCGATGATAGCATCCACGCCCGCCTCACGGGCATGATTGACGATGGTTTGCATCATCGGTATATCCTCGGGGTAGATGACCGTATTGACCGTGAGATAGGTCTTCACGCCCGCTTCGCGGCAGATCGCCACGATCCGGTGCAGGTCGTCGGTGGTGAAGTTAGCGGCAGAGCGGGCACGCATATTCAGGTGCTCTATGCCGAAATATACGCTGTTTGCTCCGGCTTGTATGGCGGCTGCCAGACTCTCGTAGGAGCCGACGGGAGCCATGATTTCTATGAATGTTGATGATTGCATGTTAGTGACTGCGTGTTAGTGACTGCGTGTTATTTTTTCGTTAGGAGGTACTCGGCGATTTGTATGGCGTTGAGGGCTGCACCCTTGCGAATCTGGTCACCCACGCAGAAGAACGAGAACGAACGGGCATCCGCCAAATCTTTGCGTATGCGTCCGACCGCCACATTGTTCATGCCGCTGCGGTACAGAGGCATGGGGTAGGGGAACTGCTCGTTGGTGACTGCGTGTTGCTGATTGCATGTTGGTGACTGCGTGTTGGCAGGGTCGTCCACCAGTTCGCAACCCGGGGCATTGGCTATAGCGCGGCGTATGAGATCGATGGACAGCGGGGTTTGCAACTGCACCCACACGGCTTCGGCATGGGCGCGCAAGGTAGGCACACGCACACAGGTGGCACTAACGCGCACCTCGGAGTGCATGATCTTACGCGTCTCGTTGTACATCTTCATCTCCTCCTTGGTGTAGTCGTTGTCCATAAAGATATCGATATGCGGAATGACGTTATACGCCAGCGGGTAGAGGAACTTGTTGCAGGTAGGTTCCTGTCCGTTGAGCACCTGCCTGTGTTGCTCCTGGAGTTCGAGCATAGCCTGCGCTCCTGCTCCCGATGCCGACTGATACGTAGCCACATGTACGCGCTCGACATGCCCGAGCACATGCACGGCATTGAGCACTACCGTCAGGATGATGGTCGTGCAGTTGGGGTTGGCTATGATACGGCGACTGCCCGGCTCGAAGACCCGTAACGCATCTTCGGCATTCACTTCGGGCACTACGAGAGGCACATCGTCGTCCATGCGGAAGGCGGATGAGTTGTCGATAAGGATAGTGCCGTAGCGGGTAATAAGCTCGGCATACTGCTTGCTGACGGACGCTCCGGCAGACGCAAAAGCGATATCGATGCCCTGGAACGAACTGTCGGGAGTGAGCTCCTCAACCGTGATCTGCTGACCGCGGAACATGTACGACGAACCTGCGCTACGCTTCGATCCGAATAACCGAAGACTGTCGCAGGGAAAACGGCGCTCTTCGAGGAGCGTGAGCAGTTCTTGTCCGACTGCGCCTGAGGCGCCGATGATGGCTATATTCATATTGATTGACGATTGAACGATTGACTATTTACGATTGATTGACGATTTACTATCCATTGACGATTGTTAGAGGAAGCGAGCCGTGATGGATTGCTCCTTGAGTTGGCGGATCTCGGCTACGGTACCTTGTGCGACGATCTGACCGCCGGCGTTGCCGCCTTCGAGTCCGAGGTCGATGATGTAGTCGCAACAGCGGATAACATCCAGGTTATGCTCGATGATGATAACCGTATTGCCCTTATCGACGAGCTTGCGCAGCACGCCCATCAGCACGCGTACATCATCGAAATGCAGACCCGTAGTGGGCTCGTCGAGGATATAGACGGTCTTGCCTGTAGAGGGACGAGCCAACTCCGTAGCCAGCTTGACGCGTTGGCTCTCGCCGCCCGAGAGGGTCGTGGATGACTGCCCGAGTTTGATGTAGCCCAAGCCGACCTCCTGCAAGGATTTGATCTTGCGCAGGATATACGGCTGCGTCTCGAAGAACTCGACCGCCTGGTTGACGGTCATGTCGAGAATATCGCTAATGGTCTTACCTTTGAAGCGCACCTCAAGGGTCTGGCGGTTGTAGCGCGCTCCGCCGCATACATCGCACGGCACGAAGATGTCGGGCATGAAATGCATGCGCAGGGTCTTGTAGCCGTTGCCCGCACACTCCTCACAGCGTCCGCCCTTGGCGTTGAACGAGAAGCGGTTCTGCTTCCAGCCGCGAATCTTTGATTCGGGCAGGGAGGCAAAGAGCTCGCGGATGTCGGTGAAGACATTGGTGTAGGTGGCAGGATTGCTGCGCGGCGTACGACCTATAGGACTCTGATCCACGCTGATGACCTTGTCGATATACTGCATGCCGTCGATGGACTCGTAGGGCATGGGAGCCGTAAGACTGCGGTAGAAATGTTGCGAGAGAATGGGGTAGAGAGTATGGTTGATCAGGGTGGATTTGCCCGAACCCGACACTCCTGTGATACATACCATCTGCCCGAGCGGAATACGCAAGGTCACGTTCTTGAGGTTGTTGCCGGTGCAGCCTGTGAGGGTCAGCCAGGATTGACTGACCGCTGTTGGTGACTGCGTGTTGGTGACTGCGTGTTGGTTATTGTATGTTGGTGACTGCGTGTTGGCCAACTCCGTTGTTGATGGTGTAACGGACAAATCGCCGCGCAGGTATTGTGCGGTCAGGGTGTCGGCTTTGAGCAGTTCGGCGGGTGTGCCGGCAAAGATCAGTTCGCCGCCCAAACGACCGGCACGCGGACCTATATCGAGAATATAATCCGCCTCGCGCATCATCTGCTCGTCGTGTTCGACCACGATAACCGTGTTACCCATATCGCGCAGTTGTTTGAGTGAGTCGATCAGCCGCTGGTTGTCGCGCTGATGCAGACCGATAGACGGCTCGTCGAGAATATAGAGCACATTGACCAGCCTGGAGCCGATCTGCGTAGCCAGACGTATACGTTGGCTCTCGCCGCCCGACAGGCTGTCAGAAGGACGCGAGAGGGACAGATAGGTCAGTCCTACCTGCTGCATGAACGTGAGGCGTTTGCGTATCTCCTTGAGCACAGGCTCCGCCACGGCTGCCTGACGTGCGGTGAGCGGGATAGGGGAGTGCTCGCTCTCTTGCAGGGCTGTGATGAAGTCAAGTAACTGATTGATATCCATCTCGGCAAGGTCGGCAATGTTCTTGTCGCCCAGGCGATACGATAACGACTCCTTGCTCAGCCTGCGGCCGTTACAGAGCGGACAAACGAGGTACTGCTCCTGCTTGTTGTTGTCATCCTCTTCAGCTGCAGCCTCCTTGGATTTTTCGATATAATCGAGCATTCGTTTGTACCAATCGCTATCGTCGTGCACGATATCTGTCAGTTCGTCGTCGGCTGCCGTGGCAATATCTGCGGCTTTGATACGTCCCAGACCCTTGCAACGCGGGCACCAGCCTTGCGGAGAGTTGAAGGAGAATGTGTGCGGAGCGGGTTCACGGTAGGAGATGCCCGTAGTGGGGCACATCAGGTTCCTTGAAAGGAAGCGCGGGTTGGCGCCATCCGCCTCGCAAACAAGGATCATTCCATTACCTTGCTGCATGGCTTTGTCGAGCGATTGCGCAAGGCGCTTGGTGGTGTCGTCAAAGGCTAACTCATTGAGTTTGAGCTTGTCAACAACAATCTCAACGGTGTGGTTCTTGTAGCGGTCGAGCTTCATGCCGGGCGTTATCTCCATGAGTTCGCCATCCACACGCGCCTGAATGAATCCCTTGAGACGAATCTGCTCAAACAGCTCCTTGTAGTGGCCTTTGCGGTTCTGCACGACAGGAGCCAGGAGCAGGAGTTTCTTGCCCATGTAATGCTCGAAGAGGAGGGCGATGATCTGTTCGTCGGTATAATGAACCATCTTTTCGCCCGTGACGTAGGAATACGCATCCGCCGCACGGGCATACAGCAGACGCAGAAAATCGTAAATCTCCGTGATGGTGCCCACAGTAGAACGCGGATTGCGCACGGTGGTGCGCTGGTCGATACTGATCACGGGCGATAGACCGGTGATCTTATCAACGTCCGGGCGTTGCATATTTCCTATGTATGAGCGCGCGTACGCAGAAAAAGTTTCCATATAGCGCCGTTGTCCCTCGGCGTAGATGGTATCGAAAGCCAACGAGGATTTGCCGGAGCCGCTAAGCCCGGTAATGACGGTCAACGCATATCGAGGTATTCGTGCGTTGATATTCTTTAAGTTATGTTCGCGTGCTCCGCGAATCTCAATGTAGGTTTTGTTGTTCACGAATTAAGCGAATTACACTAATTTTTGTTGTTCACGAATTAAGCGAATTACACTAATTTTTGCTGTTCACGAATTAAGCGAATTACACTAAAATTGTATATACAAAAATCGTGCCAATTAAGCAGTCAGTAATCAGCAATCCGTATTCAGTATTTGAGTACGCTAATTTACGTTATGTAAAATAGCATTTGTGTAAATGCATGAGAATTGCATAAAAATAGCGTAAACAGTATACTACTCCGTATGACAAAATGTCATAAGAATTGTCGTGGCGGGGAATGTGGCACAAATTTTGTAGTAAAAAAGAATTGTAAAAAAAAGGATTATGACAGAAGAACCAATAATTACCAAGAATGTGAAGAGCGATGATGTGGTAACCGTGTTGCCATTGAGGAACATCGTAT
The DNA here is from genome assembly GCA_902798965.1 of uncultured Bacteroidales bacterium. Lineage (GTDB taxonomy): Bacteria > Bacteroidota > Bacteroidia > Bacteroidales > Paludibacteraceae > Colicola. The sequence continues at coordinate 28,601 of CADBYS010000020.1, forward strand.
TGTTCCCGGGCGTGCTGTTGCCCGTGACGTTGTCACGTCCCAAATCGATGAAGCTGGTTGAAGAGGCATATCAGAACGAGGAGATCATAGGCGTATTCAGCCAGAAGGACAATGAAAAGAAAGAACCCGAGATAAGCGATATTTATCCCATTGGCACAGCAGCACGCGTAGTGCGTATATTCGAAGCTCCGGATGGTTCGATGATGGCCATACTGGAAGGAACGGAACGGTTGTGGATGAAGGAATATGTGGGTGTCAGACCAAGGCTTCGTGTGCGCATAACGGTGGAACCGGATATAGTGCCGCCAAGTAGCGACAAGCAGTTTATGGCGCTCTGTTCCGCCATCAAGGAGAAGGCGCTGTACATCCTCGACCGAGGCACTAACCTACCCCAGGAAGTGAAGATGCTGCTACGGGGCGTCAGTTCGCCGGAGATACTGATCAACTACATCTGCGTCAACTTCAACATGTCGCTCGAGGAGAAGCAGAAACTACTGGCTACGCCGTATATGCAGATGCGTGGCGAGCAGCTGTTGGAGTTCCTGACACGCGAAGCAGAGATGGTGAAGACCAGCGCAGACATCAAGGAGAAAGCCGCCGAGAACATCAACAAAGACCAACGCGAGTATTTCCTGCACAGGCAGCTCGAAGCTATCCAGAAAGAACTGGGCGAGACCGACAGCGAGCGATGCAAGGAACTGCGTGAGCGTGCCGCCAAGAAGAACTGGCCGGAGCATGCCAAGCAAGCCTTTGAGGAAGGGATGAAGAAGGTGGAACGCGAGTCGCCACACTCGTCGGATTATCAGATAGATATAACCTATCTGGAGACCTTGCTTGACCTGCCGTGGAATGATTGCACGGAGGATAAGTACGATATACGCGAAGCCAAAGAAGTGCTGGACAAGGACCATTACGGCATGGAGAAAGTGAAAGAGCGTATATTGGAGTATCTGGCAGTATTGAAGCAGACGCATGAAGCCAAGACGAAAGATACGAAAGCCCCTATCCTATGCTTGTACGGTCCTCCGGGCGTGGGCAAAACCAGTCTGGGCAAGAGCATAGCTACCGCCTTGGGCAGAAAGTATGCCCGTGTGTCGTTGGGCGGTCTGCACGACGAGGCGGAGATACGCGGACACAGGCGGACGTATATCGGCGCTATGCCCGGACGAATCATCAGCAATATCAAGAAAGTACAGAGCAGCAACCCCGTGTTTGTGCTCGACGAGATAGACAAGATCGGCGCGGACTACAAGGGCGATCCTACAAGCGCCTTGCTCGAAGTGCTTGACCCCGAGCAGAATGCCACGTTCCACGACAACTATCTGGATGTGGATTACGACCTGAGCAAGGTGTTGTTTGTGGCTACCGCCAACTCGCTGGACAGCATTCCCCGCCCCCTGCTCGACCGTATGGAACTCATAGAGATGACCGGTTACTTGCAGGAGGAGAAAGAAGAGATCGCCAAACGCCACTTGATGCCTAAATGCCTGCATAGCAACGGATTGAAATCGACAGACCTTCGTATAGGCAAGGCCGCCATGGGCGAGATTATCGACCATTATACGCGTGAATCGGGTGTGCGTAACCTGGAACGCCAACTATCAACCATCTGCCGCAAGGTAGTGACGAAGATTGCCTTGGAAGAGGAATACAACCACTCGTTGACCCACGAAGATATACTCGCCTATCTGGGCAAGCCACGTTTCAACCGCGACATGTGGGAGAACAACAAGTATTGCGGTGTGGTGACCGGCTTGGCATGGACAAGCGTAGGCGGCGAGATACTGTTCATCGAGACCTCGCTGAGCAAGAGCAAGACCCCTACCCTGACCCTGACCGGCAACTTAGGTGACGTGATGAAGGAATCGGCAACAATCGCCTTAGGGTACATCAAGGCGCATGCCGAGCATTTCGGTATTCCGCAGAAAGATATAGAGTCGATGAGCGTTCATCTGCACGTACCCGAAGGAGCTGTGCCCAAGGATGGTCCATCGGCAGGAATCACGATGACTACGGCTATGGTAAGTGCGTTCACCCGCAGAAAGGTGCGTCCGCGTATAGCTATGACCGGCGAGATGACCCTGCGCGGCAAGGTGCTGCCTATTGGCGGCGTGAAGGAGAAGATACTGGCTGCCAAACGTTCCGGTATAACCGATATTGTGCTCTGCGAGGACAACCGCAAGGATGTGGATGAGATACCCGAGATGTACGTCAAGGGACTGACGTTCCACTATGTGAAAGACATTGACGAAGTAATCGATTTTGCTTTGCTCAAGAAATAATCAACCATGGCAGACCGCATCAACATACCGACTTCCGCGGAAGGAATATACAAAGACAGAGGCAGTAAGTTTCTGGCTTTTGCGGAGCCTGTAAGCGACGAGGAGCAAGCCAAGAAACGTATAGCTTGGTACAAAAAGAAGTACCACGATGCGCGTCATGTATGCTATGCGTACCGCCTGGGCGAGAACCTTTGGCGCACGAAAGATGACGGCGAACCGCACGGCACGGCAGGTCTGCCTATTCTTCGCAGCATAGATGCGCGAAATCTGGATATGGTGCTTGTGGTGGTCGTTCGGTATTTCGGCGGCACACTGTTAGGCACAGGAGGACTGATGGTGGCATACAGGGAGGCGGCTTGTGCGGCGTTGGACAAGGCGATGGCAGTCGAAAGTCAAAAGTCGAAAGTCGAAAGCAAATAGTCGAGAAAGTCGAAAGCAAATAGGATATGGATAAATTCAAGAAAATACGGGCGTACAGAACGGAATGGTTGCAGGCCATACTGGATTGGGTGATTACTCTACCCTACCTCAAGTATATGGAATGGAAGACGACCACGTCGGTCGAGTTGGCGTACCTGGGCGACCGCAAACGCATCGAGCAGGACATACGCCACGGGGCGTTCTTCATGACCAATCATCGGGACATATGTATGGACTCGGCGTGGCTGAGTATGCTCCTCAGGTACGAATATAACATTCGTCCGTACATAGGCATAGGCAACAACTTGTTCGGCAAGTGGTGGATCGAGCCGTTGGTTCGCAGCCAGCGGTGTTTCGTAGTGATACGTAACGTGTCGCCTCGCGAACAACTCGCCAACTCACAACTGCTATCGGAATACCTGCAATACCTGCGTAAGAAAGGCAAATCGATATGGCTGGCACAACGCCAGGGACGTGCCAAGGACGGCAACGACGTGACGCAACCCGGCGTACTGAAGATGCTGACCCTGAGAAGCGAGGATTTCTTCAAGGAAGTGAAGGCGCTGAACATCTGTCCCGTTTCGATAACCTATGAGTACGACCCCTGCGACTATCTGAAAGCCCGCGAGATGCAACTGGTTCGCGATAATCCTGCCTGGAAAAAGAGCAAGAGAGATGACCTGATAAGCATGAAGGTGGGCATAGAAGGACAGAAAGGACGCGTGGTGTATCGCCTGACACCCAGTATCAATCCCGAGATTGATGCCCTGTTGGCCGAAAAGCCCGAGGTGCGCAAGCTGCCAAGAAACGAACAGATACTACTCGTATGTGAAATAATCGACAGGCATATACACCAAGGCTACGAGGTATTTTTGCGAGGCAGGATGTTCGAGGAATATCTGAAAGGACAACTCGAGAAGATCCATCTGCCCAATAAGGACGAGGACTTCCTGATGCAGAAGATGCATGAGATGTATGAGATGCCGATGATCAATCGCAGGAAAGCGTGGGAAAGGTTAAAAGTGAAAGGTGAAAAGTGAAAGGTTAAAGGTGAAAGGTTAAAGGTGAAAGGTAAGAGATATGAGAAGAGTATTGTTTGCAGGGAGTTTTAATCCATTCACGGTGGGACATGCGGACATCGTGAAGCGCGGTCTGGAACTATTCGACGAGGTAGTGATAGGCATAGGCGAGAACCAGGACAAATCATCGGCGGATATTGATGAGCGATTGCAGGCTATTCGTGCGATATACAAGGATAGCCCGCGTGTGCGCGTAGAAGTGTACCACTCGCTGACGGTGGATTATGCGCGCGAAGTAGGCGCATGTGCTTTGCTGCGCGGCGTAAGGACGATGGCTGACTTCGAGTACGAGCGTCAGATGGCCGATGCCAACCGTGCCTTGGCAGGACTGGAGACCGTGGTGCTGTTCACCCGACCGGAATTAGGATATATCAGTTCGTCGTTGGTTCGCGACCTCAGACGCCACGGAGCGGATGTGTCGGGGTTGGTAATGTAGCAATCAGCTATCAGTAATCAGCAATCAGTTATCAGAATATGAAGAAAAAGATTATAGTATTGGTAAGCGTGTTGATTGCATGTGTAGGCATGCAGGCTCAAAGCAAATCGGCACGTGTGGAGCAGTCGATCATCACGTTCAACGACGTGCTTCGGCAGTTGGATAACAATTATGTGGACACACTACCCTACGAGATGATGACCGAGACAGCCATCAATCAGATGCTCAGGCAGGTAGATCCATACACCGTGTATTATCCCAAGGACAAGGACAAAGATCTGCGGATGATGACCACGGGCAAGTACGGCGGTATAGGCGCTATCATCCAGTTGCGTGACGAGAAGACCGACTCAACGACTACCAAGAAGAAGGACAAGAAGAAAGATACGTACGTAATCATCTCCGAGCCGTACGAGGGCAAACCTGCCCAGAAAGCAGGTCTATTGGCGGGCGACCGCATTCTGGAGATTGACGGCAAGAAGATGGCCGGCAAGACCGTATCGGAAGTGAGCGATGCCTTGCGCGGCACACCCCACTCCACGGTAAGCGTGAAGGTGCAGCGCTACGGAGTAGCCGATCCCTTGGTATTCACCTTTGAGCGCGACGAGGTGAAGTTGCCGGCTGTTAGTTATGCCGGGATGGTAGGCGACAAGGTAGCATATGTGATGTTCAGCGAGTTTACCGAACAATCCTCGAAGGATGTGCAGCAAGCTCTGCATGAGCTCGTGGACGAGCAAGGCGCACGCGCCTTGGTGTTTGACCTCAGGGACAATGGCGGAGGCATCATCGATGAGGCGGTACAGATCGTGAATATGTTCGTGGAGAAAGGTCATACCGTCGTTTCTACGCGCGGCAAGACCCAACGCAGCGAGCGTATATATTCCACCACCCAAGCGCCCCTGTATCCCAATCTGCCTGTAATTCTGCTGGTTAATCACAATAGTGCCTCGGCATCGGAGATCGTGGCGGGTAGCATGCAGGACATGAAACGCGCTACGTTGATCGGCGAGCGTACGTTCGGCAAAGGACTGGTACAGAGCGTGCGATCGGTAGCTTATGACGGATATATCAAGGTTACGACCGCCAAGTACTACCTGCCTTCCGGACGTTGCATACAGGCCATTGACTATTCCAAGCACAAAGGTAAAGTCGAGAAAGATACCACAGGCGGCATATTGCCGGACATCGTGTTGAACGACAGCAACCGCAAGGTGGATATCAGCTATACCCTGTATACCAAGCAACTGATCTTCGACTACGCGACGCGCTACCGTTTAGCCCACGAGAGCATAGCGCCTGTACAGGAGTTTGCCCTGACAGACAAGGACATAGAGGACTTTTGCACCTTCCTGGAGGAAGAGAAATTCACGTACGAGACCGAGACAAGCAAGTACTACAAGGACATGCTCGATATGGCTCGTCATGAGGACTTGGACTCCGCCACCATCGCGCAGATGCAAGCTCTGGAGCCCCTGCTGCGCCCCTCGTTCCGAGAGGCTGTATGGCGCCATAAAGCAGATATATGCAAAATGCTCGAGGCGGAGATTATCGAGCGATACTACTACCAGCACGGACGCATAGAGTACATGCTCAAGCACGATGACGCTCTGCAAAAGGCACTTGAAGTAATTAAGTGAAACGCCTATTTTACATAGCATTAGCATTTTCGGCACTACTCGTTTCGAGTTGTGCCAACCGTGGTTCTGGCCCGCAAGGAGGACCTAAGGACTCTATTCCTCCCACTCTGCTTCGCGAGACACCTGAGAACGGCACATGCAACTTCACGGAGAAGATAATCGTACTGCAGTTCGACGAGTACGTGCAACTGAACAATGTGTCGGAAAACGTGCTTATCTCGCCCCCGCAACTCAACCCTCCCATCGTCAAGGCTATAGGCAAACGCGTGATAGTTACCTTTGAGGAAGACCTGAAGGACAGTACGACCTATACCATTGATTTTGGGGAAGCTATATGCGACAACAACGAGAAGACGCCGTTGGGCAAATACAGTTTTTCGTTTGCTACAGGCGACCATATCGACACCCTGGCCATGTTCGGCAAGGTGATTAACGCCTACAACCTGAATCCCGTACAGGGCGTGACTGTAGGTGTGCACGAGGAATTGGACGATTCGGCGTTTGCCACTGTTCCGTTCACGCGCATAGCCAAGACGGATTCGGCAGGGCAGTTCGGGGTACTGAACATGCGTGGCGGCACGTACCGCATCTATGCCTTGCGTGAAGGAAGCAAGGACTATATGTATCAACCATCAGAGTTATTGGCATTTACGGATGAGGTGTTCAGCCCGTCGCTGGCTTGCGATTCGGATAGCGTGTGGTACCATGTGCCGGATACGATAGTGCTTAAACTGTTCTCGGAGAATATACAACGGCATTACTTCATTCGTGGTTTGCGCGACCAGGAGGCACACTTCTTTACCCTGTATTTCTCTGCCCCGCAGGCCGAGCTGCCCACCATCGTGGCGTTGCGTCCGGATAGTAGTCAGCAATCAGTTATCAGCGATCAGCAATCAGGCGATAGCATTCAGCAATCAGGGGACAGCACATGGGTGGATTTTACCAAATATATGTTGTGTCAGGCTAATCCCACAAAAGATACGCTCGTGTATTGGCTAACGGACTCGCTGGCCATACGGATGGATACCTTGCTGTTTGCGATGACGTATAAGATGTCCGACTCGCTGTATCAGTTGGTGGACACGACCGATACGCTGCAGATCATCTATCGCCATCCGAAGTTGAATCAGAAAGCCCTGGAAGCCAAGCAACGCAAGGATGCCTACCGCAAGGTGGAACTGAAGAGTAACGCATCATCGAAGTTCGATATCTACAAGCAGATTGAATGGTATGCGGGTACGCCTATCCACGACTACGAGACGGACAGCATTCACTTGTACGAAAAGAAAGATACGCTCCTGCTGCCGGTATCCTATACGATGGCAGCCACGGATTCGTCAGGGTTGCGGTACGTATTGCAAGCCGACCTGCAGCCGGAACATATCTATACCTTACGCATGGACAGCGGAGCCATGCATGATATTTACGGCATACCGAACAACGCCTTCACAGCCGATTACCGTTTGCGCTCGCTGGATGAATATTCGACCTTGACTATTCATCTGACTCATTATGATGAGCGCGCGCGCATACAGATCCTTGACGAGAAGGACAAGGTGATACGCGAAGAACCGGCATTGGCGGAAGGAACGAAATTCACCTATCTGGAAGCCAAGAGCTTCTATGTGCGTATGTACCTCGACCTGGACGGAAACGGCGAGTGGACGACCGGCAGTTGGGCACAGAAACGTCAACCTGAACCAGTCTATTACTTCTCAAGCAAACTGACCTTGCGAGCCAATTGGGAGTTCGAAGAGAACTTCGACCATTTGTCCACACCATTGCTCAAACAAAAGCCAAAATCGCTCATTCAAGTGGACAACGGAAAGGCAAAATAGGAAAAAACGATAGAATTATATTCTATTTTGCTAAAAAAATGCAAAAATATTTGCATATTTCATTTTTTTTTTGTAACTTTGTACGTTTTTTTATGATTTCTACGTTGCAGGGATGACAAACAGTGAATTCACATCGGCTGAAACGGAGATGATCGAGCAGGAGTTTGCCTCGCTATTGGACGCGTATGCTCACACCTCGCATCGTCAACACGTTGAACGTATAGAGCAAGCTTACCGGTTTGCCTATAAGGCGCATTATGGTGTTCGTCGTTTGAGCGGCGAGCCGTATATCATGCACCCCTTGGCCGTAGCCAAGATTGTGGTAAGCGAGATAGGCTTGGGCAGCACATCGATTAGTGCGGCTCTGCTGCACGATGTGGTGGAAGATACGGATTATACGGTGGCCGACATCGAGAACCTGTTCGGAGCTAAGATAGCTCAGATCGTTGACGGCCTGACCAAGATTTCCGGCGGTGTGTTTGGCGACAAAGCTTCGGAGCAAGCCGAGAACTTCCGCAAGCTGCTGCTGACCATGTCCGATGATATCCGCGTGGTACTCATCAAGATTGCCGACCGCTTGCATAACATGCGTACGCTAAGCGCGCAGCCTCTGAACAAGCAATACAAGATTGCCGGCGAGACGCAGTACATCTACGCTCCGTTGGCACATCGTTTGGGTTTGGGCTCTATCAAGAGCGAGCTGGAGAACCTGGCATTCAAATACGAACATCCGGATACGTATGCCGAACTGAAAGCAAAAATAGAGGCTGACAGCATAGCCCGAATGGATTACTTCGAGAAGTTTGCCAAGCCTATACGCGAGAAGCTGAAGATGTTAGGGTACGATTTCGACCTTACGGCACGTATCAAATCGCCCTACTCCATTTGGGTGAAGATGAATACAAAGCATGTGACCTTTGAGGAGATCTATGACTTGCTGGCTGTACGTATCGTATTCACGCCGAACCAGTCGTTCAGCGAGAAAGACCAATGCTGGATGATCTATTCCGCCATAACGGAGATTTACCGTCCGCATCCCGAGCGTATCCGCGACTGGATATCCACGCCTAAAGCCAACGGCTACGAGGCCTTGCATATCACGGTGATGGGTCAGAACGGCGAGTGGGTAGAGATACAGATCCGTACGCGCCGCATGCACGAGTTGGCCGAGCAAGGTCTGGCGGCACACTGGAAGTACAAGACCGGCGTGCTTGAAGATACGGAGCTGGACAAGTGGATTCGCGATATCAAGGATGTGCTGGCCAGCGAGGCTCCGGATGCCATGGCGTTCCTGGATACATTCAAGCTCAACCTGTTTGCCAAGGAGGTATTCGTGTTCACCCCCAACGGCGACATACAAACGCTGCCACAAGGCGCAACCGTGCTGGATCTGGCGTATCAGTTGCACTCGGAGTTGGGCGAACATTGTATCGGAGCCAAGGTTAACCACTCGCTCAAGAGTAGCGATTACATCCTGCATGCAGGCGATCAGGTAGAGGTGTTGACCGCACAACAGCAGCAACCGCAACCCGAGTGGTTGAAGTACGTGACAACCGCCAAGGCACAGCAAGCCCTGAACGGCTACTTCCGCAAGCAGGAACGCCAGCAGGAGAAGTTGGGTGAACGACGTTTGCTGGATGCGTTGGACGCTTTGGACTTGTCGGAACAGCATTTGGATATGGCTGTGCAACATCTGCTCAACCATTACCATCTGACCAAGCGTAATGAGCTGTTCCGACAGATCGGATTGGATGCTATCAAGCTGCAGAACCTGAAGGATATCATTACGCCAAAGCGCAGTATTTGGGCACGCATCAATCCTTTTGGTTCAGGCAAAGAGAAGCAACAAACCCTACCCTTGGATACTACTGAATCGGCAGAACAAGGAGTACAGATGGATACCCGCAAGGACAAATCCAAACGAAACATCGTACTTACCGACGAGAACCTGAAGGATGTTATTCTGGAAGAGTGCTGCCATCCTATCCCGGGCGATGCGGTTATAGGTTTCAAAGACACAACCGGCAAGATGCATGTTCACTACCTGAATTGTCCGGTAGCCGAGCGCCTGAAATCGAGTTACGGCAAAGCTATCTACTCGATCACCTGGGATACGCATCGCATGACGCAATACAAGGAGAAACTGGAGATTGAGGGTATAGACCAGTTCGGTCTGCTCGTGGAGATGCTACGCGTCATATCCGACAACTTCCATATCAACCTGCAAGAACTGCACGTGACAGCCAACAACGGAATCTTTAGCGCGCGTATTGAGTTATACGTATTCGACAAGCAGGAGCTGGAGGAACTGATCGACTCGCTGAAGAAACTGCACAACATCCAATCCGTCAAACGCGTGTTTACGTAATTGACGATTGAGCGATTGACGATGTACGATTGATTGACGATTGACTGGGATTGGACAAATTAACAATTAATACACATAAAAAAAGATTAAACATAACAAAATGAAAAAAGTATTTGTAAGTATGGCAATGGCATTGGTAGCCGTAGCCATGATGGCACAACAACCTGTCATCACTTTTGAACGTACCGAACATGACTTTGGAAAGATTAACGAAGCCGACGGCAAAGTAACAACTATCTTCACATTCAAGAACGAAGGTATGGAACCGCTCGTTCTGTCCAATGTTCGCGCATCCTGCGGTTGCACGACGCCGAAATGGCCGCGTCAACCGATCGAGGCCGGACAGACTGGCGAGATAACCGTAACGTATAACCCCAACGGTCGTCCGGGACGATTCACCAAGACCGTAACCATCACTTCCAACGCCACTGAGCCTACCACGCGCGTGACTATCAAAGGTGAGGTTATTCCCAAGCCCGCCAAGCCGGTGGACAACTACCCCGTTAAGATGGGTGAACTGAGCCTGAAGAGCAAGGACGTGAACTTCGGCAAGCTGAATGACCACGTAACCAAGACCCAAGAGATTGAGTACGCCAACCAGACCGATCATGACATTACAGTCGAGCTCCTGCCCGCCAAGGCTAACGGCAAGGTGCTGGATGCAGTAGTTACATTGGCTACCCTCAAACCGAAAGAGACAGGTAAGGTACAGATTGCTTTTGTTACCGAGAATATGAATGTATATGGTCCGCAGGAAGGCTCGTTCCTGATCGTAGTTAACGGCAAGCAGGAGCAAACAGAGGAATATACCATTCATGTTCGGGCTGACGTAGAGGAAGACTTCTCGAACCTTACGCCGGAAGACCATCGCAATGCCCCGATCCTGGATGTAGCAACCACCGTGAACATGGGTGTCATCAAGGCCGGCAAAGCGGTTAAGAGGAGTGTTGTTCTGACCAATGTGGGCGCAGACCCGCTGAAGATCCGTCGCGTGATTAGCAACGATGCTGATATGAAGGTCGCAGTCAGCAAACTGGAGCTCAAGAACGGCAAGCAGGGACAAATAAAGATTGATGTTCTCCCCGCAGCCGACAGCAAGCCCGGAGCATATAGCCGTCAGATTACCCTCATTACCAACGATCCTGCCAAACCGCGCATGAACGTAGTGGTAAACTGGACGATTGCCGAGTAATAGTTGAGAGTTGAACACGAAACGCTCAACTCCAAACGCTAAACAAAAAAACATGGAACATCCGGAGAATAACGAAGAATACAAAGGATTGCAGGTCAATTCGGGCGTAGTGCCCCTACCCTCAGTCAATCCGTATGCCACTTTCCGCCGCAAGAAACGTATGCTGACGGTGGATGAGTATGTGGCAGGTATACGTCGTGGCGACATATCTATCCTCGGTCAGGCCGTTACATTGGTGGAGAGCAGTCTGCCATCCGACCAGGAAGCGGCACAGAAAGTGATAGAGGCATGTCTGCCCTTCTCCGGCAATTCCATACGCGTAGGCATAACCGGCGTACCCGGTGCAGGTAAATCCACCTTCATCGAGGCGCTGGGTATGCAGCTGTGCAAGCAAGGGAACAAACTGGCGGTTCTGGCTATTGACCCCTCGTCCGAGCGCTCGAAAGGCAGTATATTGGGCGACAAGACCCGCATGAACGAGCTATCTACAGCCGCTAACGCCTTTATCCGTCCCAGCCCGTCGGCAGGTTCGCTTGGAGGTGTGGCTCGTAAGACAAGAGAGACCATCGTGCTATGTGAAGCCGCCGGGTTCGATACGATTCTCGTTGAGACCGTAGGTGTCGGGCAGTCGGAAACAGCCGCACACTCGATGGTGGATTTCTTCCTGCTGCTGCAAGTAACCGGCACAGGCGACGAGTTGCAAGGCATCAAACGCGGCATCATGGAGATGGCTGACGGTATAGCGATCAACAAGTGTGACGGCTCGAACGTCGAACGGGCACAAGCCGCACGCGTAAGCTTCAAGAATGCTTTGGCACTCTTCCCGCCTACCGACAGCGGATGGAAACCGTATGCAGAGACCTGCTCATCGGTAGAGAACACGGGCATAACGACCGTGTGGAAGATGATAACCGACTACATCGCCTTCACACAAAAGAACGGCTACTTCGACTACAAACGCAGTCAGCAAGCCAAGTACTGGATGTACGAGACGATTCATCAGTCGCTTCTTGACAGCTTCTATCACAACAGCACGATCGAGCGGCTTATCCCGCAATACGAGCAACGTATACTCAATAACGAGATTAGCAGCTTCATAGCCGCACACGAATTGCTCAATACGTACAAGACATTGAATAACAAATAGTAACTAATGGCGCAAATCGCAACAAATAAGAAAAAGAGTGAGCTGCCGAAACCCGGCGTGGATGCTTTAGGCAAGATGCCGCCGCAAGCCCCCGAACTGGAGGAGGCTGTGTTGGGTGCTATCATGATCGAGAAAGATGCCTACCCGACCATAGCCGACTTGCTGCAACCGCGGTCGTTCTACAACGACAAGCATCGTCTTATCTACGAGGCCATACAGTCGCTTGCCGCAACCGACAAGCCTATCGACATGCTGACCGTAGCCGAGATGCTCAAGCAGCAAGGCAAACTGGTGGAAGCCGGAGGTATAGCTACACTTGCCGACCTGACAAGCAAGATCGCTTCGACAGCACACCTGCGTTACCATGCGCAGATCGTGGCACAGAAAGCTACGGCACGCGACCTGATAGCCCTGGCCAGCAAGATTAGCGAGCAAGCCTACAACGAGACGCAGGATATAGCCGAGCTGATGCAGTTCGCCGAAGGAAACCTGTTTGAGATTTCCCAGCGTAGCACCAAGCGTGACGTGACGCAGATCGACCCCGTCATTACCGAAGCTTTCGAGCGTATGCACAAGGCTGCGGAGAACGAGGGAAACATATCCGGAACGCCATCCGGCTTTACCGAGCTGGACAAGATAACCTCCGGCTGGCAGAAGTCCGACCTGATCATCCTTGCCGCTCGTCCGGCTATGGGTAAGACGGCTTTCGTGCTGTCGATGGTTAGGAACATAGCCGTTGATTACCATAAGCCCGTGGCGATGTTCTCGCTTGAGATGTCGAATGTTCAGCTTGGTAACCGACTGATCATGAACGTGTGCGAGATGGAAGGCGACAAGATCAAGAACGGTAAGTTTACCGCCCAGGAGTGGCAACAGCTTGACAGCCGTGTTACATCGTTGCGAGGGGCACCTATCTATCTCGACGACACCCCTTCGCTATCGGTATTCGAGCTGAACAGCAAGGCACGCAAACTCAAACGCGAGCACGACATACAGCTTATCATCATCGACTACCTGCAACTGATGAATGCCTCGGGCATGAATTTCGGTAGCCGTGAGCAGGAGGTAAGTATCATCTCACGTAACCTCAAGGCTTTGGCCAAGGAGCTGGATATACCTATCATAGCCCTGTCGCAGTTGAACCGTAACCTCGAGTCGCGCGGTAATGGAAAGAACGATAACTCCGTGGATGGCAAAGCGCCGCAACTGTCCGACCTGCGTGAGTCAGGAGCCATCGAGCAAGACGCTGATATGGTGCTCTTTATCCACCGACCGGAGTACTTCCGTATCTATACGGATACCAACGGCAACGACCTGCGAGGAATGGCTAAGATCATCATAGCCAAACACCGTAGCGGTAGTATCGGAGATGTCACATTACGGTTCAGGGCGCAGTATGCCAAGTTCCAGAACGTGGACGATACCGACGAGCCGCTGGATAATATGCCTGCTCCACCCCGCCCGAGCGATATGCGTATCGAGTCCAAACTCAACAGTATGAACATGGCGGACATGAACGACGGCATATCGGCCAACGACGACCGCCCGTGGTAACCATCGCGCGCGCCGCGCGCACATAACACGCGTAATAATAATGTATCCGCCACACTTGGCGGATCAACCCAAAAGAATAAAACAAACACAAACATATATACATGAAACGAACAGTAATCATAGATGCTTTGAAGAGTACCGCCCTGAACGAGCCGATACATGTATGCGGCTGGGTGCGCTCGCGTCGAGGCAACAAGAACGTCTCGTTCATCGCTTTGAACGACGGCTCAACCATCAAGAACATTCAGATTGTGGCTGACCTTAGCAAGTTCAGCGAGGAGCAACTCAAGCCCGTAACCACCGGCGCATGTATCGGCGCTACAGGAATATTGGTAGCCAGCCAGGGTGCAGGCCAAGCCGTAGAGATTCAGCTAACGGATCTGGAGGTGTTCGGTACAGCCGATCCCGAGAAATATCCGCTGCAGAAGAAAGGTCTGAGCATGGAGTACTTGCGTACCATAGCCCATCTGCGTCCGCGTACCAACACGTTTGGTGCCGTGCTGCGCATCCGTCATAACATGGCGATGGCTATTCATACCTACTTCCACGAGCATGGCTACTTCTATTTCCATACGCCTCTGATCACGGCTTCGGACTGCGAGGGCGCAGGACAGATGTTCCAGGTAACGACGAAGAACCTGTACAACCTCAAGTTCGACGAGAACGGACAGATTGATTACTCCGACGATTTCTTCGGTCGTTCGGCAGCCCTGACCGTTAGCGGACAGCTCGAGGGCGAACTGGGAGCCATGGCGTTGGGCAAGATTTATACCTTTGGTCCCACGTTCCGCGCCGAGAACAGCAACACCCCGCGACATCTGGCTGAGTTCTGGATGATCGAACCCGAGGTTGCCTTTATCGACAAAGACGAACTGATGGATCTGGAGGAAGATTTCATCAAGTATTGCGTACGTTGGGCGCTTGACAACTGTATGGACGACCTGGAGTTCCTGAATCAGTTTATCGACAAGGGACTGATCGAGCGTCTGCGTTCGGTTATCAATACCGAGTTCGTTCGCCTACCCTACACCGAGGGTATCAACATCCTGCAGGAAGCCGTAAAGAACGGTAAGAAGTTCGAGTTCCCCTGCAACTGGGGCGACGACCTGAGCTCGGAGCATGAGCGTTACCTGGTTGAGCAACATTTCGGCAAACCGGTTATCATGACCGATTATCCGCGTGATATCAAAGCCTTCTACATGAAGATCAACGAGGACGGAAAGACCGTACAAGGTACGGATGTTCTGTTCCCGCAGATTGGCGAGATTATCGGCGGATCGGTTCGTGAGGCTGACTACGACAAGCTCAACGCCGAGATCGAACGTCGTCAGATTCCTATGAAGGATATGTGGTGGTATCTGGATACCCGCCGCTTTGGCGCAGCTCCGCATGCCGGATTCGGCTTGGGCTTTGAGCGCTTGATGTTGTTCGTAACGGGCATGCAGAACATCCGCGATGTCATACCGTTCCCGCGCACACCGAAGAATGCCGAGTTCTGATGCAAGTCAGAACAAGGCCATCTTCGTTAACTGAAAAGCAAATAGAAAACACAAAATTATAATCACATGAAAAAAACACTATTCTTCCTTCTTGCCCTGTTTGCAGCCACCTGCAGTATTGCGGCTCAGGCACGAATTACCGGGCAAGTCACGACCAATGATCAGCAGCCTGTAGTAGATGCAAACATTGCTGTGAAAGGGACTACCTTGAGTACCGTAACAGACATGGACGGACGATTCGAGTTGCGTGCCGAGACCGGCGCAACACTCGAGATCCGCTTCCAGAACTACGATGTGAGTACCGTGACAGCCGAGCCGGAAATGGTGATTATCCTGCAAGCCGGCAAGTTCGTGGCTATCCGTCAGATCAAACAGCAAGAGAAAACCGCTCATCCCTCTACACGACTGATAGGTCAGCTCGTTAACGAGGATGGTCAGCCGGTTCCGGGATTTGCTACCATCACGCTGGGCAATCAGAACATCTCCACCACCACCAACGAGCAGGGTGAGTTCCAACTCTCCTACCTCGAGGCTATTGACGAGGAAGTGATGATCGAGGCTGAGGGATTCATCTCGAACATCGAACTGGTGCAACTCATCGACGGGCAGACCACGGATATGGGAAAGATCGTCATGACTCCGGATCTTGCCCGTGCTGCACAGGAAGAGGTATTGCTTACGCTGGCAGAAGCCGATCTGAACGACGACGAAGGCAAGTCGCAATCCGTTGCTTCCGCTTCCAGCGCCAGCCAGGATGTATTCAATACCGTGACGAGTTTTGCCTGGTCAACGGGTCGTTACCGCAATCGTGGTTACGAACAGACCTACGAGAAGAACTACATCAACGGTTTGGCTTTCAACACGGCTGAACGCGGTACGTTCTCGTTCTCGTCGATGGGTGGCTTGAACGACGCTTCGCGCAACAAGGAGGTAGTGAACAATATTGAGGCAGCCAACTTCACCTTTGGTGGCATAGGTAACTCTACCAACTACCTGATGGACGCATCGCGTTATGCCCAAGGCTGGAAGGTCGGCGTAGCCGGAACCAACCGCCAGTACAAAGGCCGTGTGAACGCTTCGTATGCCAGCGGTCCGACGAACAGCGGATGGTCGTATATAGCCCAACTCGCTTGGCGCTACTCGCCGTACATCAACGCCAAAGGCATCATCGGCGAAGGTATAGCCTACAACTCGTTCGGTTACTTCCTGTCTGCACAGAAAGACTGGCAGAACGGCCATCGTCTGTCGCTCATCACCTTTGGTGCTCCTACCGAGCGCGGACAGTCGGGTGCTGTAACGCAAGAGGTATATGACCTGACGGGTTCCATCAACTACAACCCGTATTGGGGCTATTGC
This sequence comes from uncultured Bacteroidales bacterium, assembly GCA_902798965.1. Taxonomy (GTDB): domain Bacteria; phylum Bacteroidota; class Bacteroidia; order Bacteroidales; family Paludibacteraceae; genus Colicola. Next base: position 45,409 of record CADBYS010000020.1, read on the forward strand.
CAAGGCAAGGTACGCAACTCGCGTATCGTCAAATCTTTCGACCCCACGGCTATCGTTTCCTACGAGTGGATCATCGATCCGATGCAGAAACTCCGTGCTGCCGCAGGTTACCACTATGCATGGTATTCCAACTCGGCCATCACGTTCTACAACGCTCCCGACCCTCGTCCGGACTACTATCGTAACCTGCCCTCGTTCCTCTATGACAATCAGTTGGATGCCAATGGTGCACTTATCGTGAAGGATAATACCAACCTGATGAACCCGCTGGGTATAGTACAACCCGACGGCTCGCTCGTAGAGCAGACCTACAACGGCAATATCGTAGGCCGCACGATGGATATGGCTACCTACAAGACGCTGACCGACCTGTGGAAGGCACGCGACGACAAGACCACACAGATCGACTGGGACGGATTGTATGCCGCCAACCGCGCAAACAACATTGCCGACCCCAAGGCTTCCGCTTCGTACATTCAGGAGCGCCGTCACAACGACCTGCAAGAGGCTATCATCAACCTCAACTACTCCAACTCGAAGGTCGATCACCTGAAACTGACAGTAGGCTTGGATGCCAAGTACGCACAAGGTATTCACTACAAGTCGGTTGACGACCTGCTCGGTGGCAACCAATGGATTGATGTTGACGCATTTGCAGAGCGTGATATCAAGGAGCTGGCTACGGATATTGGCCTCACGCAGGAAGGTATAGCCAACGTAAAGCAGAACGACATCTTCCACCCCAATCAGGTGAAGCATCAAGGCGACCGCTTCGGTTATAACTACATGATGGATATGGTACAAGCCAACATCTGGGCACAGAACGAGTGGAACTTCAACGAGTTCGACCTCTACTACGCCATCAAGGTGGCTTACTCGTCGATGCAACGTTCCACCTCGATGGTCAACGGTCGTGCATGGTTCCTGGCTACCCGTTATCCGGGAGATGAGGCAAGGTACCTTGGCCAAAGTGCCGCACAGATCATGGCCGGCAAAGAGCTGCCGATCTACAAAGGTATAGCACACGAGTTCGTCGATCCGGCTGCCAAGCTTGGATTCACGTACAAGATCAACGGCCGTAACCGAATCAAAGTCAATGCCATAGCTCAGACGGAAGCTCCTCTTGCACGCGACGCATACATCTCTTCACGTGTACATGACGCAGTTATTCCTACCATCTACGAGCATGACGCGGCTAAAAACCTGAAAGAGTATTTTGCAGCTTCGCAGAGGATTGTAGGCGGCGACTTGACCTATGAGTTCAACTACAACCCCATTCGCGGACGAATCACGGCTTACTATACGCAGTTCTGGAACGGATCGGAGATGAACGGCTACTACGACGACAACGCCCGTACGTTCGTTAACCAGACCCTGACAGGTATCAACCGCGCACACCGTGGTATAGAGGCTGCTGCAGCTGTCAAATTAGGTTCGATGTTCACCTTGACCGGTGCCGTAAATGCTGCCGACTACCGCTACACATCCAACGTTCTGTCGATCAGCTCGGCTGAGAACGGTATGCCGGTTATGCAAGCCGGAAACGAGAAAATCTACGAAATGGTTGACTCCGTATATATGAACGGTCTGCGCGTAGCTAACGGTCCGCAACTGACCGCCTCGCTCAAGCTCTCGTTCTTCTACAACATGTGGTTTGCCGACCTGACCTGTACGTACTACGACTGGAACTTCCTGGATATAGCTCCGTCGCGCCGTATGAGAAGTCTGTACACCGGCCAACTGCTGGACGGCACGACGATCCAAGGCACGTATCAGACTGTTAGTAGCGGACAGAACGACCAATCGACGGATAATGCCGTGATGATGGATGAGAAGGGAGAGATGATCCTGGATAAGTTCGGCACGCCGCAACTCAAGTACCCGTACAGCCTGATGGCAGGACAAGAGTCGCTGGTTAGCACGAACGTATGGAACCGTTTCGTATTCGATGCCAGCGTTGGTAAGGTGATCTACCTGCCTAACCGCCAGCAGTTGTCCATCAACCTGTCTGTTTCGAACCTGACGAACAACACCCATCTGCGTACAGGCGGCTACCAACAGGCTCGTCTGCCCCGTGGAACCAAGCAAGGTGTGACGGCTAAGGAAGGAAACTCGGTAATCATGCCTAACGCATGGAAGTTCCCGTCGAAGTACTACTACGCTTGGGGAACGAACTTCTATCTGAGTATGACCTACAAGTTCTAAGACTGAATACGGATAAAGGAATAATGAATACTTAAAAAGCAATAGCATATGAAAACAAGTAAATATCTATTCATAGCCGCCGTTAGCGCAGTCGTATTCACGGCTTGCTCGTACGATGTGAATCCGGATAAACTCTCCCTGGATGAGGAGGGCGTAAAGGCACAGATAGCGGATGGTAAGCTCTATACCATCAACGAGTTTCTGGATGCGTTCATGACGGAGGAAGGTAACTATCTGTCCGATACCTCGCTGTATCGTACGCGTGCTACCAACGGCAACGGCATCTATCTTTACTCGATTGATACCCTACCCTCGTATGGTCCCGGCATCTATCTCCGCGGACGTGTAACGACCGACGATTACGGAGGAAACTTCTACAAGGCGCTGGTGATCCAGCAGATTGTCGATGGCAAGCAGCAGAACCTGCGTCTGTCGGTTGACCTCGGCTCGGTATCGGGTTTGTTCCCGCGCGGACAGGAGATCCTGATCCGTTGCAACGGCCTGGCTGTAGGACGTTATGCCAACCAACCGCAACTCTGCGTGCCCTCGTACAACAACAACACTAACGCTCAGAAAGCCGGCGAGAAGATCGGCTGGAACCCGGGACGTATACCTGCTCCGATCTGCCGCAAGCAATTCATGCATGTAGGTGTGCCCGACGAGAGCAAGCTGCAATACGACGAGGTAACGATAGCCGAGTGCATAGCCAACTACAACGATATCAAAGGCGCACGTAAGATCGACGGACGACTCGTTATCCTCAAAAACATTTGGTTCGACGGCAAGTACAAACCCCAGAATGCTGACCCCGCCATGTGCGTACATTACGATCCCGAGACTGGAGCCGGCAACCCCGAGGTAGCCGACAGTAATGCCGATGTATTTGCGCCTACCACCAACAACGTAGGTTTCCCGCAGAGCCGTTGCATTACCGATGGTACAGACTGGACGCTTGTCTCCACGTCGGAGTACGCCAAGTATGCACACTTCTACCTGCCTTACGAGTGGGTGGACAATGCGCCCAAGTACGGCACATTCAAGGGATCGGTTAAGGGTATTCTCGGCTACTACATGGATAATGCCGGCTACGATCCCGACAAAACAAAGTGGGCTATCACCATCTGCGACTTGAATGATCTGGATCTCGTTGCTGACGGTACAGGCGAAGTGCCCGCAGGTACAAAGTGGGACGGCAAGCTGCGCAAAGAATGGCAGTTGAGCAAGAAATCCACATCCATCCTTGCTGATTAACAATGAATTATTTGGATATCATCATATTGCTGCCGCTGGTTTACGGACTGATCCGTGGCATTATGCGTGGCATCGTTCAGGAAGTGTTTGCCCTACTCGGCATCATCCTTGGCATTGTTGTGGCAAGGATGTATGCCGGTAGCGTGGCAGCATGGTTGCAACAGGTCAGCACCTGGGATGTGCAACTGTTGCGTCCTATTGCGGCTTTCGCCATCTTTATGGTGGTGGCTATTGCGTGCAACCTGCTTGCACGGCTGCTCACCAAGCTCTTCAAACTCATCTCATTAGGCTGGCTGAACCGACTCGCAGGAGGACTGTTCGGCGCGCTGAAATGGATCATCATCGTGGCTATCATCATCACATGCATCGATATGCTCGATGAGGTGCTGCACTTCATACAACCCGAACTCAAGCAGAGCTCCAAGTGTTATATGTACGCCTTGCAACTGACTGATAAACTGCGGATGATGATACTTAACGGATAACAATCAAACAAACTTTTAACTATCTTACCATGGAAAAATTTACTCCACAAGAAGCCATTGAATATATCTACGCATCCGGACATACCGAGGGATTACCGGGCAAGGAAGAGGCATTAGCCATGTTGCCGGATATCAACTCGTTCTTCAAGATCGGTGTGCGCCAATCCAGCGTGAAGATTATCAACGGACAAAAAGTAACGGCCTTCATCACGCCCAAATACGTGCCGATAGAGGATATGCTGGCATATCTGCGCAATCGCCAATCTGGTGTCTCGCAGGATGAGATACAGGAGATGAGCCCGACGGAAGATACCGAGGCGAACCCCTTGCTGCGTATTCTGCGTAATGCCGTTTTCCATGTCAACCCCACAGCAACAGGCTCACTCGAAGAATCGATAGTCAAGGCTATCAACCATTGTATTTCTTCGCGTACGCTCGAGCCAAGCAAGGAGAAACTGTTCGTATATATAGCCGGAAACAGCGGCGATGTGACGTACGGCTTTGTGATCAAGGAACGTCCGAAAGCCGAGGCGTTCACCTTGCCGTTCTGCATCCAGCGTAACACGAACACCATGGGCGGCTCGTCCGTTACCTATACAGGCCGCTTGCTGTCACCACTACGCGTCGAGAGCATCGAATCACTCGGCAAATGCCTCAACGAGGTGATCCGATACGTCACGGAATAAGGATAATTGTCCTGAAATAAGGATATTTAGATGGTTTTGGCCAAACGTTGGCGCACGGCTTCATAGATCATCACGCCTGCAGCCACCGATACGTTCAGGCTTTCCAACTTGCCCAACATGGGTATGCGCACCTTGTCGGTAGCCAGATTCAGATTGGCTTCGTATATGCCGTGCTCCTCGCTGCCCATGATGATAGCCAAGGGCTGACACATATCCACATCCGTATAGTTTGCCGTGCTGTGCTCCGTGGCGGCTACGATACGCAGACCCGAGTCACGCAAGAACTGTAAGGCTTCCTGCATGTTCGTCACCTTGCAAACAGGCAGACTGTGCAACGCTCCCGCCGAGGTCTTGATAGCATCGCCGTTAACAGCCACACCACTACGCGCGGCAATCACTATACCATCCACACCCGCACACTCGCACGTACGGGCTATAGCGCCGAAATTACGCATATCCGTTATGCCGTCCAGCACAACCAGCAGAGGTGTCCTACCCTGCTCGAACAGCAGCGGAACAAGCGACTCCAACGGAGTGAACTCAACCGGCGACAGAAAAGCAATCACGCCTTGATGGTTCTTGTCGGTATATTGATTCAGCTTCTCTACAGGCACACGCTGAACCGTGGTCGGCACGTTGGCAAGCTTGGTTATCAACTCACGACCGATGGCGGACGACATATCCCTGCGCAGCAACACCTTATCCAAGGTCTTACCCGCATCTATCGCCTCAATCACGGCACGGATGCCAAAAATCATCTCCTTCTCAGGAGGACGTTTCGTATCATACACCTTCGAACTGCTGCTCGGTCTTTTCGTTATCATAACTGTAATATTTATTTTTTGTGCAAAGGTACGAAAAAAATCCCACATTTGCAAGTATTGTGGGATTTTCTGCTACAATTTCTTAATTTTGTCAAATTTGCCTATCGCCTAATTAGGCTTTCTACTTTCTACTTTCGACTTTCGACTACTCTACCTCTCCTCATACGTGCCATCGGTATAATACACGATGATCTTCGCTATCTGCTTCTGTGCTGCAGCCGGCTGATACACCACATGCTGCGCCATGGGCTGACGGGGCGCATCCTCATCCGTCTGCTCTACGGGCACATCCAGCGGACGCATATCGCCAAACAGACTCGTCTGCTGCAATCCTCCGTTAGGGCGGTACATGCTGCCTGTGCCTAATAGCAGCCAATCTGTGTTGATCGTACGGAACCGGTTGAGGATACGCACATACAGATCCGTGCTTGGTTTGTTCCTCTCTGCCAATATATTAGATATCGTACTGGCTGCTACGCCAATCTCTGCAGCAAACTGCTTTGCTGTCATTTGCTCAGATTCGATTATTTTGGCTATTCGTTCACGCTCGTTCATTCTATTCAATTCTCGTAAAAGTTGCACAATTTTTAGCAAATTTCAGCATTTCTCCCGCCGAAATTTTCTGCAAAGATACGAAAATTTTTTCACATTTGCAAATTTTTGAACAGAAAATATTTTACGCGAAAATATTCATTTGTGTGAATAGTTGCATAGAAGAGACTGAGTGTTTCACATTGCTGTAAATTCCTAAATAGCACACAGTTATTAATATTGCATCTTAGTTTAGGTAATCGCCATAATTCTAACAATATGTGCTATTTGCAAAACATAGCTATTCAATATTCCTTGTATCCGGCTATTTTCAAGCAAAACGCTCAAATCCATAATTCATCACTTTAAGTAATCTTGCTATAAGTTGTTTTATAGTGATTTATGCTATTTATAAACTCTTTCGTGGAACATTTTAAAAGCGTGATTCAGTGCCTTGTATGCAGTTTTGGATGGTGAATAGATTTCTCGCAATTTTGTTATTGATTTGTGAATTTCGTGGTGTTTTTGATTGTGAATTTCACGACTCAAAATTTTACTTTTGTGATTTTGACTTTGCGAAATGTCGTGAGATTTCAAAATTTTGAACGTGATTTTCACCACCCTAAAATATGAAATTTTTCACAAACTGTAAAAACTACTATTCCCCCTACTCTCATGACAACGGTCGTAAGCATCCAATGGAGTACATATTGTAGGAGTCAAAGTTTTTTTGTATCTTTGCAGAAAATTTAGATTTCTAAAGTATGTGATTATGGAAAAAGGTCAATTTTTAGAATTGTTGCACGAAAAACAGAAAATGACAAAGATATTTTCCAGCTTTTGCCGCAGAATTGGATTGTGTCGCATCCGGAAGCTTGTATAGGTGCCACGCAACAATAAATCAAACTGTAACTCCAACCGGTTACAGCCCTAATTTTATATCCCGACCTGCACTATAGTGGGTGGTTACATTTGAACTTGATTCATGGTCATATCATTCGTTGATTTGTTTTGAATTTTGTGCAAAGGTACAACAAAAAAACGAAACTCACAAATTTAAGTGTCATTTTCAATTAATTTGAGAAAATTCTCTATTTTAGGCTATACAAACTCCCATATGATTTTGTATGCCTGATAAGTTCTTCCATTATAAATGTCTTCTACTAACTCTGTCGATTTGACATGAATAATATCTCCAACATCTATTGGTCCTGCACAACTGGAATGTTTGTTGAAAAGCGGTTTCTGCTTAACGCGCACTTTCTCATCCTCTTCCTCAAGAAACTCATCCGAAGAAAAAAGATTATAATAGCATACTAACATAGTGTCATTTCCTTCGCTTTCTATTCCAACGATCTTATAATATCCTTGTCTTGGCGTAAATAGCCCTAAGCTATTTACCAGAGCATATAATCGTGCCAACTCATGAATTTCATTTCCGCTTTTACACCAGAACATCCAAAAAGGAATAGTATGTCCATCCTTTTTGAATTGCGAATACTCTTGAAAGGACAACTCGATGCCAAATGGAGGGAACTCCAACGGCGTGCCACCATTCTTATTCTGGATGTTAGGATTCTCCTTTTGTCTTCTTTCAAAATATGCCCGATATTCGGAATTAACTTCTTCCCATGTTCTTGGTTTCTGGTCTTCCATAGATGCTTCAACTATTTTGTCCTTGAAATCTTTTATACCAGCCATTTTCTCAAAGCGTGCTTTTTGACCTTTTGGAACTCGGATTTCTTTGAGATCATTACAGCCACGAAAAGTCCATAATCCAATATTTCTGACACTGTTTGGAATCGCAATTGCAGCCAACCTGCTACATCCTGTAAAAGCATTATGTCCAATGCCTGTAACGCCATTGCCAATGGTCACAGAGGTCAAGCCAATACACCCGAAGAAAGCATTCTCTCCAATCTTTGCGACGCTATTGCCAATCGTCACAGATATTAAACCGATGCAACCCAAGAATGCATTGCCTCCAATGTTCGTGACGCTATTAGGAATTTCACATGACCCCTGAAAATCTTTTGGACATTTCACTAATGTCTTACGGTCATCGGAGAACTCAACACCATATTTATCAATGTATGCCATGGTAAAGATATTTATATGTGTTCTTGTATAAATTTCACAAGATGTTTAGCCTCTT
>CADBYS010000021.1 GCA_902798965.1 uncultured Bacteroidales bacterium
AATTACATCTTGAAACCTCAGATCCGCTTCGTCGATACCAAAACGACCAATCTTGAAGACAGCACTCGGATAATAGCGTTGAGGGTTCTTGCCGAAAAGCAAGACAGCCGCATTTGTCAGTCCTCCGTTCTCATCTGTCAAACCAAGGCTCGTTAGCACTTCTTCCGTTGAGGCCTTGTGGAGATCGTCGGGAACACGCCCGGCTTCTATTCCTTTGCGGATAAAATAATCAACCGCCTCACGATCAATATCATTGAGCGTAGCACGGTCATTCGTCACCTCGTCCCACGAGCGTCCCATCTTCCTGAGAACAAAGTTCTGCAGAGCTGCACCATTCAGTTCCTGCAATGTGCTGCCGGAACGGAAATAGTTCTTTCCCTTGTAGCTGATGGGCACATCGCTCGGAGCCACGTCGATTTCTATATAATCCTTTCCGTCTTTATCAAGAACATTCACTTCCGCTACAATGCCCAAGAAAGAAACGACTTTGTTCGGTATATCTTCAGACAACTTGTGAGCATTCTCCACACCGCACACTTCGCCTTTGTCGTTTATGCCGATATAGAGTTTGCCGCCTTGTGCATTAGCAAAGCCGCATAGCCACTTGACATACTCGTCACGCCAAGACTCTTTGTACTCAATGTTTTGGTTCTCGTTATTCATTGTAGTAGTTTTCTTTTCTTTCTGGTTTTCTATTCGCTATTTTGTGTCTCGGTCTTGTCCCGCTCATCGCTCGGTGGGGACAGACGATGCTATTTTTCGATTATTACCCAATGTCCCGTTTTGTCAGAGCCTACCCATTGAATTAGGTGTTTTTCTTGCAGAGCAACAGCATCCCGTTGGATGGTTTTTCTATTTACACCTAACCTTTCGGAAAGATATTTCGTGTTTACTGCGACATTTACTGCGACATTCTTTATGGTTTCCAATATAACTCTCTGTCTATCAGTCAAATCATCTGCGACACCTTGAAGGACACCTTGAGGGACATTCGTTTCCTGGCTCGCCACAAAGGCATCTATCTCGGCTTGTAGGTTGGTATTATGCAGACGCAACATGACAGATGGAAAGATTGATTCGTCTTGTTGATCGCGTGTATCGTTGAGTGCTTGAATATACTCAGCTTTTTGTTCCTTAAGCACTTTCGTCGGAATGAGTCCAAACTCAAACTGAAGCATGTTCATCACCAGACGCGACATGCGACCGTTACCGTCTGCCCACGGATGGATAGACACGAGCCGGAAGTGCGCTACAAACGAGAGACGATAGGCTGCGAGAATATTATTCTTCGGCAAGGCTGAACGTTCAACATTGAGCCAACGGCAGAAATCCGACAAGGCTTGTGGCGCTTTCTCGTGCGCCAAATATGAACGTCCACCGAAACCGGCTGTGACATTGAGCTTGCGCAACTCGCCTTGGGCTGCAGAAAACGAGCCAAGCGGCGTGTTGTATGTGCTGCCGGTGTTTTTCATCACGATAGCTGACAAGCGGCAGAGCATATCAACGCTATAGGGCGTGTGTTTGGCTGCGAGTTTTTGCGCTTCCCCGTAAGCCGCTTTCAGGTCAAGGTTCATCATCTGCTCTTGGAGCGTACGTCCGGGAGCAGTGATGCCTTCGTCGAAAAGCAGTTGGTTCTCAATCTCCGTAACTGTTGAACCTTCGATGGCGGTTGAGTGCGTGATGATAGAATACAAGTAGAATTTCTTGTAGTCAATCTGCTCTTCTATGCCCAAGGCACGATAGCGTTCTATGGTCTTTAACAATTCGTTCATATTGTATTCTTCTCTGCTGTCCTATTTATCGTCTCAGACCAGACTATTCCGATTCGGTCGGAAGGACGCACCGATTTTCGGGGTCCCCACAATTGACATGCAGTGGGGTGGCATTTACACTTCAGTGAGAGCGATGGTTATGCGTTTTCCTCTGCGATATAGCGCTCAATGAGGGGGCGGAGATTAGGCAAATCATTTGTTATTACGCGCCAAACTTTATGAGGTGTGATGGCGTAGTAACCATGAACGAGCACATGACGCATCCCTTCAATCACATCCCACTCAACATCTGGATGAGAGTCGCGGAACTCTTTGGTTAACATGTAAGTGGCCTCGCCAATAATCTCCACTTGTTTAACAAAGCCATAAAAAATTATGGAATCCTTTTCAGCTTGTTCAACGGTATAGCGCTTGCTGCCATCCAACAATATGTCAATGGCTCCAAGAATATGCTCTAACCGTTCTTTGTCTCTAATGCGCTCTCTCATAAATCATTATTTTATCGCGATTAACACTCTCACGGGCAAATGGCTTGAGATAAGCATCTTCCACCATATCTACACGCCGATTAATACGTTTGCCGAGTTGTATCATCATACGACTTATATCCATTAACGATAAGCTATCGCTATCCGTATATGTTACCAGCAAGTCAATATCGCTATCAGGCTTCTCTTCCCCGCGCGAACAAGAACCGAACAGATATGCTCGCTCTATCGGTTGCGTCATCATGTATTGCTGAATCTGCGGAATAATATGTTGTACTTCTGCACTCGGCATAAAACTATTTACGATTTAACAATCATTTAGGCTGCAAAGATACGAAAAATTTTTGACATTTGCAAATTTTTCCGAAAAAAAGTTGCGGGGAAGGGGTAAAAAGTGAAAGATTACAAAAAAAATGCAAATAATGACGCGAATATTTGCAAATGTCATTTTTTTTTTGTAACTTTGCACGCGGAAATGTTTTTCCTTAAAACATAAAGAAAAAGTTCGATTAGTATGAAAGCTCGCTTTATAAGTATTCTGACATTGGCTTTAGGTCTGTGCACGAATGTGCACGGAACAGTATATGAGATGACGGTCACGAACACGGAGACCTGGGTGAACACGGTGTTAGCCGGCAGGCAGGTTGGTGACACGATCCATTTCAGTGTGCCCGTGATTGTGAACCGCAACTACGGTTACAGCGGATTCTCGGGGTTGACGATGAGTGTACGGCGTATATTTTCGCCCACGAACCAGGAGATTCCCCTGTCGCCGGAGTATCAGAACCTGCTGACGCTGAACAGTCGTGCGGGGTTCAACCTGCAAGGCTGCGGTTATCACCGTAACGGCGAACGCCTGCACGACCTGAAAGCCGTGGTGACAGGAAGTCTGAAAGTAAAATACATATCCGGCAAATGGGAAGGCAACAACACCCGCGAGGCGATAGAGACGAACGTGCCGAGCGTGGATATGAACGGCACGCACAACGTGTTGGTGTGCGGCGCGAACCTTGAGTACTACCTGGCGCAGAACTTAGGCACGGGTTACGGTCCGGACAACCAGACGGAGCACAACCGCCAGAAGACCAAGGTCTGCACAGCCTTAGCGCGCATCCATGCCGATGTGTATGGTTTGGTGGAGATAGAGCAAGGGCAGGTGGCACTGGCAGAGATAGCTGATTACCTGACCTCCGCCACGGGCAGTCACTACAGTTACGTGGATGACAAAGGTAGCCCCGACGGATCATATACCAAGTCGGCATACATCTACAACAGCGACCGCATCCAGCCCGTAGGCGAACTATCAAGTAACAACCAAGGCGTAAAGAAACGCAAGTTTGCACAAGGGTTCATCCTGCTGGAGAACAACGAGCGGTTCATATACAGCATCAACCACTTCAAGGCAAAGTCCGGCTCAGGTACAGGCTTGGATGCCGATCAGGGTGACGGACAAGGCATATTCAACCACGCCCGCGTCCTGGAAGCACGCAGCGTGCTGCAGAGTCTGAGCAGATATCAGAACTACTACAAAGATAACGATGTGCTGATCATGGGTGACCTGAACGCCTACGCCAAGGAAGACCCGATACGCGTATTCACCGACGCGGGGTTGTATGACCTGCATCGGTATTTCCACGAAGACTCCAGTTATTCGTACGTTTACGGCGAGCAGGCAGGATATCTCGACCACGCGATAGCCAACCCCTCGCTCATCGAGCAGGTGACGGGAATGGCCGTATGGCACGTGAACTCCGATGAGTCGGACGAATATACGTACGACAAGTCGTATGACCAAACAGTGTTCCGCTACAGCGATCATGACCCCGTGCTAGTGGGGTTGCGTCTGGATAGCACGAAGTCGTCGTCGGCCGTCGTGGAGAACCTGATTGAGCAATGCCAAATAGGTCTGATTGACGGGCAGACGTACCTGATGAACGTAGGCGAAATGGGTGAGGAGAACGGCTACTACGAGATCTACGGTATACGCGGCGAGCAGGTACAAGGCGTGACGGTGATCGAGGATTCACCCTGCCTGATAGGCGAAGGGTTGCCGGGCGGCGTATATCTGGTGCGCATATACTATGCGGGCAAGACACGGACAATGAAGATGCTTAAATAGTTGAAAGTCAAAAGTCGAAAGTCGAAAGCAGGCAATGGATTTGTTTGATGAATTACCGATAGAGGAAACAGGGTTGACGGCAGAGCAGGAGATACGGGCGCTGCGGGAAGAACTCAAGGAACAGAACTACAAATATTATGTTCTGTCGGCACCTACTATGTCCGACCGCGAGTTCGACGAGAAGATGCACCGGCTGCAAGAGCTGGAAGCCAAGCACCCCGAACTGTTCGATCCCGACAGCCCGACGCAGAAAGTGGGGTCGGACTTAGTCGAAAGTCAAAAGTCGAAAGTCGAAAGCAACGAGGGATTTCCGAGGATAAGGCACAGATATCCCATGTTGTCGCTGGCAAACACGTATTCGCGCGAGGAGGTGGAAGAGTGGGCACGCAAACTGCCGGCAGGTGTGGAGATAGTAGCCGAACTGAAATACGACGGATTGAGCATATCGCTATGGTACGAGCACGGACAGTTGACGCACGCCGTGACACGAGGTGATGGCACGGAAGGCGATGACGTGCTGCCGAATATTCGCACGATTGCGGGGATTCCGCAATCGTTAGTCGAAAGTCGAAAGTCACGGGGTCCCCACAAGCTTGCGCAGTGGGGTGTCTCAAAAGTCGAAAGCCTAATTAGTTCGGATATACCAGACAGGTTGGAGTTGCGGGGCGAGGTGCTGCTGCCGTGGGAGCGGTTTGAGGCACTGAACAAGCAGCGCGAAGAACAGGAAGAGCCGCTATTCGCCAACCCGCGAAACGCCGCGTCGGGCACACTGAAACTGCAAGACAGCAAGGAGGTGGCACGACGCGGGCTGACCTGCTACTTGTATTACATGTTAGGCGAGCAGCTGCCGGGCACGACCCATTACGAGCGGCTGATGCAAGCCAAGCAGTGGGGATTCCCCGTGAGCGAGGCAATCAAGGTCTGCCACAGTGTGGATGAGGTGATGGCGTTCATCGCCTACTGGGACACGGAGCGCAAGAACCTGCCCGTAGCCACCGACGGCATCGTACTGAAGGTGAACAGTCTGGCAGAACAGGAAGAGTTAGGCTACACCGCCAAGTCGCCGCGTTGGGCTATAGCGTACAAGTTCGCGGCAGAGCGGCAACTGACCACCCTCAAGCAGATAACTTATCAGGTAGGGCGAACAGGCGTAGTAACACCCGTGGCGAACCTGGAGCCTATACAATTATCGGGCACCATGGTGCAACGCGCTACGCTGCACAACGAAGATTTTATCCGGCAATTGGGCATCGCGGAAGGCGACAAGGTGTATGTAGAGAAGGGGGGAGAGATTATTCCGAAGATTGTCGGAAAAGTCGAAAGTCAAGAGTCGAAAGTCGAAAGCCAATATGCATTTCCGACGGTGTGCCCGGAATGCGGGACGAAGCTGGTGCGGGTGGAAGGTGAGGCGGCATGGCGTTGCCCGAACGAGGTGAGTTGTCCGCCGCAGCTAAAGGGACGACTCGAACACTTCGTGAGCCGCAAGGCGATGAACATCGAAGGCCTGGGCAGCGAGACGATAGCGCTACTCTACGACAAGGGACTACTCCACTCGATTGCAGATATCTATGACTTGCGCGCGGATGATCTGGCTGCACAGGAGCGGCTGGGCGAGAAGTCGGCACAGAACCTACTGCAGGCGGTGGAGGGCTCGAAGCAAGTGCCCTGGAGCCGGGTGTTGTTTGCCTTGGGTATCCGCATGGTTGGCGAGACGACGGCAAAGAAGATCGCCAAACGGTTTACGTCAATCGATGCACTGCAGTGGGCAAGCAAAGAGCAGTTGATGGCGATAGATGATGTGGGCGAGCAGATAGCGGAAAACATCGTCGCCTACTTCGCGGATATGCGTAATTTGGAGATCATCACAAGGTTGCAGGCGGCGGGCGTACAACTGGCAGCAAACAGTGATCAACAGTCAGCAGTCAGTTTGCCGCAGGTGCTGGAAGGGAAGACGATCGTCATCTCGGGCACGTTCACCGAGCACTCGCGTGAGGAGTACAAACAGATGATAGAGGATTACGGGGGTAAGAACAGCGGCTCGGTGAGCAAGAAGACCGATTTTATCCTGGCAGGCGAGAACATGGGTCCGAGCAAGCTGGAAAAGGCACAGAGCCTGGGAGTAAAGCTGGTCAACGAACAGGAATTCCTGGCGATGATTCATGTTTAGGTCAAAAATTACCCAAAATTATCAAAAATTACGATGACTACTTTTTAGTCAAAAATTAAAGACTATAAAAGAAAAGTACGATGATACAGGAGTGGATATTTAGATATACAAAGAAACGAATGCCGCAGCGGAATGTGGTGTTCCCGAACTACAGCAAGATTAGGTCGGTGGCATTGTTGTACGAGCAGGGCGTGGATGACAAGGGGATAGCAATGCTCGTCAAGCAGCTGGAGCGCGACCGGATGATGGTGGAGATTATAGGCTATGAACCCAAGAAAGACTACAACCACTTCGGCAAACCGCGCAAAGAGGCGATGGCAGCACTGCCCGGGCAGCGCTTCGATCTGTTGCTGGATCTGAGTACGCATTACTACCTGGGCACGCAATACCTGATAATGGCTATTGATGCGACATTCAAGGCAGGGTTGCGGTTTGCGGACGTACAGGAAGAGAATCAGCAAGGCGTATTGGATATGATGGTCAGTCTGCAAGGGGAAGTGCAGCCGGAACAGATTGCCGAGCAGGTCACGCATTACCTGAAAATGATCAATGCGTAGGGGATTTTAGGTTCACGAATTAAGCGAAATAAACGAATAGGATGATACAGGGATTAGGCACGGCGTTGGTTACGCCATTTACCGCGGAAGGGCGCGTGGATGTAGATGCCTTGCGGCGGTTGCTGGACAGGCAGCTGCAGGCGAAAGTGGATTTCTTGGTAGTGCTGGGCACGACAGGCGAGGCAGCCACGATGACCCCGCGTGAGCAAGCGCTGGTAAGGAAGACGATCGTGGAGCATACAGGCAGACGCGTACCGCTCGTATTAGGTTTGGGCGGCAACTGCACGCAGGAGGTCGTGGAGCGTATCGGTTTGCTGCGCGAGGAGCTGCTGCACGACTATCGGGCAATACTGAGCGTGTGTCCGTACTACAACAAGCCGCAGCAAGAGGGCTTGTTCCGGCACTTTGCGGCGATTGCCGAAGCGTCGCCTATACCGGTCATCCTGTACAACGTGCCGGGCAGGACAGGCGTGAACATGCTGCCGGAGACGGTACTAAGGTTGGCCGCCGCCTACCCGCACAAGATCATCGGCGTGAAGGAAGCGTCGGGGAACATGGAGCAGATCAAGCAGATTATCCGCGGTGCACGCGGCAGCGAGTTTGTGGTGCTGTCCGGCGACGACGGCCTGACCGCACCGCTGATGCAATACGGTGCGCACGGACTGATATCCGTGCTGTCGAACGCCCTGCCGGAAGAAACGATGCGGCTGGTTCATCAGCCTACATTGGAGCAGCAAGAATCTTTGGAACCGCTGATCAAGGCGCTGTTTGCCGAAGGTAACCCCACAGGCATCAAGGCGCTGCTCAGTCTGCAAGATAAGCAGATGAGCGATCAGGTGCGACTGCCGCTCGTGGCAGCAAGCGCCGAACTGAAAAACAACTTACGAAAACTACTACAAAGCTTATGAAAGTAGCAATATTCGGTAACGCGATGAAACGCGTGACGTTAGGGGAAGTGAGCCATCTGCTGGAGTTCCTCGAACTGCGGCAAGTGGATGTATATCTCTCGCAGGAGCTAAGGCAGGAGATGAACCTGAGAGATTACCCGCCCTTCCCGGACACCGACGAGACGTGGGAGGAGTTCACACGCGAGGGACATATGATCGATTTTGCCTTGTCGATAGGCGGTGACGGTACGTACCTGACTACCGCATCGATCATCGGCAACCGAAACATCCCTATCTTGGGCATCAACTGCGGACATCTGGGCTTCCTGGCTGAGGTGCAGACCAACCAGGTGGATGTGATCATGGATCAGCTCATCCAGGGGCGTTACACGATAGAACAGCGTTCGCTACTGTACGTAGAAGGCGAAGGCGGACACCTGTCCTGGCCGTACGCGCTGAACGAGATAGCGGTGATGAAATCGGGCTTGTCGTCGATGATCAACATAGAGGTGAACGTCAACGGCGAGCACCTGCATACCTACGAGGCTGACGGCTTGGTCATCTCCACGCCTACGGGCTCAACGGCATACAACCTGAGCGTAGGCGGTCCGCTTATGGAGCCGCACGTGAAGGCGATCATCCTTTCGCCTATCGCCACGCACAAGTTAGGCGTTCGACCGCTGGTTATACCCGACGAGTGGACGATCGATCTGAAGATCAGCAGCCGTAACGGCAACTACCTTTTATCCGTGGACGGCCGCAGCCGCTCGCTGCTGAACGAGGTGCAACTGCATATACACAAAGCACCGTACACGACAAAGGTTGTGCAATTGGAGGAACATTCATTTATTCAGGCGTTGAAAGATAAGCTCCAGTGGGGCAAATAGGAAATCAGAATTAGAAATCAGATATGAGAATAGTATACATGGGTACACCGGAGTTTGCGGTAGCACCGCTGAAAGCTCTGGTGGAAGCAGGAGAGAACATAGTGGCCGTAATCACAATGCCCGATAAGCCGTCAGGCCGCGGACATCATGTGCAGTATTCGGCTGTCAAGGAATATGCCTTGTCGGTTGGCTTGCCGGTGTTGCAGCCTGAGAAGCTGAAGGACGAGGCGTTTGTGGAAGAGCTGCGCAGTTATCAAGCCGACTTGCAGATTGTTGTGGCGTTCCGGATGTTGCCGGAGGTAGTGTGGGCGATGCCGCGGTTAGGCACGTTCAACCTGCATGCGTCGCTGCTACCGCAATACCGCGGCGCGGCACCTATCAACTGGGCTGTGATCAACGGCGACAAACAGACAGGCGTAACGACGTTCATGCTCAAACACGAGATAGATACAGGCAATATTATTCTGCAAGAACGCATACCTATCGGCGACGATGAGAATGTAGGCAGCGTACACGACCGGCTGATGGCACTGGGCACCGACCTGGTGCTGCGCACCGTGAATCTGATCAAGCAATCGGACGAGGCAGGCACACCGCTGCCCACCACGCCGCAAGCCGAGATAGCGGTGGAAGACCTGCGTCCCGCACCGAAGATCTTCAAGGAGACCTGCGAGATCGATACCACAAAGACGGTTGCCGAGGTGCATAACTTCGTTCGCGGCCTGAGTCCCTACCCCGCTGCCTGGTGTAACCTGACAATCGGCGGCACGACCTACGAAAATGTCAAGGTATTCGCTACGGAGAAAGGTCACGGAGCTATCACGCTGCCATGTGCTGACGGTGAGATAAGCCTCACCGAGCTACAACTGCCCGGCAAGAAACGCATGGCAGCCAAAGCCCTTCTGAACGGGTTGAGGTGAAAAGTGAAAGGTGAAAGGATGAAGGGATTATGGTGGATTATCACGCATTGATAGACAAATATTACGAGGGACAGGAGCGGCTGAAAGAGTTACTGCTGTTGCACTCGCGGCAAGTGGCGGACAAGGCGCTGGCTATATGCTATGCTCACCCCGAGTGGAAGGCAGATATGCAGTTTGTGAAGGAAGCATCGATGCTGCACGATATAGGTATCATCTATTGCGATGCGCCGGGGATCTTCTGCCACGGCACGGAGAACTACCTCAGGCACGGATGGTTGGGAGCAGAGCTACTGAGAAAAGAAGGATTCCCCAAGCATGCACGTGTGGCAGAGCGTCATACAGGCAGCGGAATAACCCGAGAGCAGATCATAGGGCAACAGTTGCCCCTGCCCGAACAGGATTTCCTGCCGGAGACGCTGGAAGAGAAGGTGATATGCTATGCTGATAAGTTTTTCTCGAAGTCCCACCCATTGCGCATCGAAAACATGAGCAATATCCGCAGGAAGATGGATCAGTTCGGCTATGGCTCACTGGACAGGTGGCTGCACCTGGAGTATGAGATGATTGCGAGGGAAAAGGTGAAAGATGAAAGGTGAAAGGTGAAAGGGTTAATGGTGAATGAAAAAAAATTATAAACAATGAAACACTACATATACATTACATTGGTTCTGCTGCTGACGGCAGTAAGTGCCAAGGCGTCGCGCGTGGATACGATCGTGTTCTGGGGCGACTCGTCGAAGCTTCATCAACGTCTGTGCGTCTATACGCCCGACGAGTACAACCCCGATACCACAGCCTACCCGCTGTTGTACCTGTTGCACGGCATTCACGGCAATCACTACTCGTGGTTGCGTGACGGCAATGTGGTTTATACCCTGGACAGCCTGATAGGCAACGGAATCATCCGCCCTTTGGTTGTGGCGTTCCCCTACTGCCAACGCTTTGACACCACGAACGTGGATGAACCCAAGCCACTGCTGCACTGCCTGCTCCACTACCCGTCAATCCTGCGCGGGGAGTTTGAGCAGACATTCTTCGAGATCGACGACTATGTGCAGCAACATTATAATGTGGATAGCGCGCGCACGCAACGCGCGATATGCGGATTGAGTTGCGGAGCACGGCAAGCCGCCAAACTCGCCAAGACAGGCCGCTACGATATAGTGGGATTGTTCTGCCCCGTGATTAACCTAAGACAACGACCTGACTCGGAAATCGAACCCGCACACTACTGGATAGGCGTAACGGAAGGTGACGTATTCCTGTACAAAGGTCGGCGTTTCCGCCTGGGATGCGAACGAAGAGGTATACCCGTTACCTTCTATCAGGACAAAGGTTCGCACAACTGGAAAGCCTGGCGAACGATGCTCAACATCTTCCTGGAAACCTTCTATTGGAACGAAGCTCAGGATGACGACAGCTCACTCACCGACGAAACGG
Organism: uncultured Bacteroidales bacterium; assembly: GCA_902798965.1. Classification (GTDB taxonomy): domain Bacteria; phylum Bacteroidota; class Bacteroidia; order Bacteroidales; family Paludibacteraceae; genus Colicola. The sequence goes on from CADBYS010000021.1 coordinate 11,238, forward strand.
AAATAACGGAACAACCATAGAAAATATCTTCATAATAGATTTTTTTTGGCGTGCTGCAATAGTGTGGCACGCCTTTTGTTTATGGATTAGTGGTTGGCTTCGGCAACAACATAGAATGCCGGCAAGTGCAAGACGCTAACCGCTGAAAACGAACATTCTAAAATTATTATACAACAATGACGAACACAGTAGATATTCGCGAATTGCAAGAGCGAATAGAGCGTGAAAGCTCGTTTGTAGATGCCCTGACGATGGGCATGAATCAAGTAATTGTCGGACAAAAACATTTGGTAGAAAGTCTGCTTATCGGTTTGTTGTCGGACGGACATATCTTACTGGAAGGTGTTCCGGGTTTGGCCAAGACCTTAGCCATCCGTACGCTTGCCGACCTTATCAAGGCAAATTTCAGCCGTATTCAGTTTACGCCGGACTTGCTGCCTGCCGATGTGATCGGTACGCAGATCTATTCGCAGAAGTCCGAGGAGTTCAGCATCAAGCGCGGCCCTATCTTCGCCAACTTCGTGCTGGCGGATGAGATCAACCGTGCTCCGGCTAAGGTACAGTCGGCATTGCTCGAGGCTATGCAGGAGCGCCAGATCACTATCGGCGACAAGACCTTCAAGCTCGACGAGCCGTTCCTGGTGCTGGCTACGCAGAACCCCATCGAACAGGAAGGTACGTACCCGCTGCCCGAAGCGCAGACCGACCGATTCATGCTGAAGGTCGTAATCGGCTACCCGCAACCCGAAGAGGAGCGTCAGATCATCCGTCAGAATATCACCGGCGAGAAGAAGGTGATAACTCCTATCCTCTCCACCGAGGATATCAAGAAAGCCCGCGAGGTAGTGCGCCAGGTATATCTGGACGAGAAGATCGAGCGTTATATCGTTGATATCGTGTTTGCTACACGCCAGCCGGAAAAGTACGGATTGGAGAATCAGAAGCAGATGATCAGCTTCGGCGGCAGTCCGCGTGCCAGCATCAACCTGGCATTGGCAGCCCGCGCGTACGCCTTCATCCATCGCCGCGGCTACGTGATCCCCGAGGATGTACGCGCCGTTTGCTATGACGTGCTGCGTCACCGTATCGGTTTGACCTACGAGGCCGAAGCCAACAACATGACAACTGAGGATGTAATCACAGAAGTTCTTAACGCCGTACAAGTACCCTAATTGACAATTGAACGATTGACGATTGAGCGATTGATTGTTCTATTGAAATTGATTGTTTGATTGAGCAATCGTCAATAACATACAATTGTCAATAAATCGTAAATCGTCAATTTGTCAATCGTCAATAATATTGATTTATGACAAGCGAAGAATTACTACAGCGTGTCCGGAAGATAGAGATCAAGACCCGAGCTCTGTCGCATAACATCTTTGCCGGAGAGTACCACAGCCAGTTCAAAGGCCGCGGTATGGCTTTCAGCGAGGTACGCGAGTACCAGCCCGGCGATGATGTGCGCTCCATCGACTGGAATGTGACAGCAAGGATGGGAAAGCCGTACATCAAGGTCTTTGAGGAAGAGCGCGAGCTGACGGTAATGCTGCTGGTGGACGTGTCGGGCAGCCGGAACTTCGGCACGCAGTCGCAGTACAAACGCGACACGATAGCCGAGGTAGCTGCCACACTCGCCTTTTCCACCATCGAGAACAACGACAAGGTGGGCTGTATCTTCTTCTCCGACAAGATCGAAAAAGTGATTCCCGTAAAGAAAGGTAAGAGCCATGTGCTGCATATCATCCGCGAACTGATTGACTTTGAGCCGCAGTCGCGGGGTACGGATGTAGCGCAGGCGATACAGTTCTTTGCCAACGCCCAGAAGCGCCACGCTACCTGTTTCCTGATCTCGGACTTGGTGGGCGTAGGAGCGCAGACCGTACAGGAAGGCAAGAAACGCGGACACCTGCTCATCGAGCAACCGCTGATGATCGCCTCCTCCAAGCACGACATGAACGTCATACAGGTGTATGACCGCCGCGATGCCGAACTGCCGAACGTGGGACTGCTGAAGATCAACGATGCAGAGACAGGCGAGCGGCTGTGGGTGAACACCGCACGCGAAGATGTGCGCCGCGCCTACCGCGAAGCCTGGGAAAAACAGCAGCAGGCACTGAGCGATGTGTTCGTTCGCACCGGCGTGAATGCCGTGACCATGCAAACCGATGAGGATTATGTGCGCGCCTTGATGCGCTTATTCAAGATGTAATCATATGTTGTTAAGTATATTATTATCCATAGTAATCAACACAACGCTCGACTCCACTCAACTCACGCTGGGCGACCAGACCAAACTGGTCATCGAGGCTACCTGCGACAAGGATGAGTACGTCACTTATCCCCGATTCGGCAAGGAGCTGACAGATGGCGTGGAGATAGTGCGCCAAGGATCGGTCGATTCCACGATTGACAAACAGGGCAAGCACTACCGTCAGGAGTTAGTGCTCACCTCGTTCGAGGACTCACTGTTCTTTATCGACCCTATACCTTTCGCCTCGGGCAACGACACTACGTACAGCGACGGCTTGTCGCTGAACTTCGTGCAGCCGTTTGTGTTGGATTCGACGAACGCCATCTTCGACATCCGCGATATTGAGAAAGCACCCATCTGGTGGTGGGGATATATACGTTGGATATTGGGCATTTGGCTGCTGGCATGTATCATCGCCCTCATTTGGTGGATATTAGGTAAGATAGGCAAGTACGAGGGTAAGTATATAGCACCTAAGCGCAAGGAGCCCGAACGTCCTGCCGAGGAAGTGGCACTGGAGCAGCTCGACCGCATACGCGAAGAGAAGATCTGGACACAAGGACACACCAAGCAGTACCACACCGAGCTGACCGACGTGTTGCGTACGTATATCGCCAAGCGTTTTGGCGTAGCATCCACCGAGAAGACTTCGGATGAGACTCTGCAAGCCTTGAAACCGATCTTGAACGAGCAACGCGAACTGCATGCTTCGCTGAGCAAGGTGCTGCGCTTAGCCGACCTGGTGAAGTTCGCCAAGTGGCAGGCTACGCCTGACGAGAACGAGCAGGCCTTGCATATAGCCTACGAGTTCGTCAACGAAACAAAACCCGTAGCCGCCGAGCCGAAAGAGGAAGAGGTTAAAGAGTTAAATAGTTAAAATGGTTTCGATTGCATCGAAACGTTAAATAGTTAGTATAGATGTTTTCACAACCTGCATATTTATTTCTGCTGTTACTGCTTGTGCCGCTGATCGGCTGGTACGTGTGGCGGATGCACAACGCCGATGCGTCGCTGCGTGTATCGAGTAGTTCAGTGCTACGCAAGTACATGCTGCCCACTTGGGTCAGACACGTGCCGTTCGCACTGCGCGTGTTGGCTATAGCGATGCTATCGATAGCCCTGGCTCGCCCGCAGCTGACTAACCGCTGGCAGTCGGAATCGACCGAAGGCATCGACATCATGATGGCGTTGGATATATCCGGTACGATGTTGGCGGAAGACCTGAAGCCTAACCGTCTGGAGGCCGCCAAGCAAGTAGGCTCGGAGTTTATCATCGCCCGTCCGAACGACCAGATAGGTTTGGTAGTGTTTGCCGGTGAAAGCTTTACGCAGTGCCCGCTGACTACCGATCATGCAGCCTTGGTCAACTTGTTTCAATCCGTGCAGTTCGGCATGATCGACGATGGCACAGCTATCGGTCTGGGTTTGGCGAACTGCGTGAACCGAATGAAAGACTCAAAAACGAAGTCGAAGGTCATCATCCTGCTTACCGACGGCTCGAACAACGCTGGAGATATCGACCCGCTCACCGCAGCCGAGATAGCCAAGACCTTCGGAATACGCGTGTATGCGGTAGGTGTAGGTTCGTACGGACAGACGCGTGTACCCGTGCAAACACCCATGGGTATGCAGTACGTGACCATGGATTCGCAGTTCGACGAAACAACGCTCCGTAACATTGCCTCCACCACAGGCGGCGCGTACTTCCGTGCCACAGACAACAACTCACTGCGTAACATCTACGAGCAGATCGACCAACTGGAGAAGACCAAACTCCGCGTACGCGAATACAGCAAACGCACCGAGAACTTCATGCCCTATCTGCTGGCAGCGCTAATGCTGCTGATTGCAGAGATACTGATACGATATTTTGGACTCAGAACAATAAGTAACTAACATCATGTTCAGATTTGCTAATATAGAATTGTTATGGCTCTTGCTACTCATCCCTGCGATGACATTCGGGCACATATGGTTGACGCGCCGCAAACGCCGCCAGCTGCGCGAGTTCGGCGACGAGGAGTTGGTGCACTCGCTGATGCCCAACGCTGAGCCGATACGCGTACACCTGAAATTCGGATTGCTGATGACCGCCCTGGCTTGCCTGATTGTAGCCGCAGCACGTCCGCAATACGGACAATCGGAGCGCGTGGAGAAACGCCAAGGTATAGAAGTGATGATCGCCCTGGATATTTCCAACTCGATGCTCGCCGAAGATGTAGCTCCTTCGCGTCTGGACAGAGCCAAACAAATGTTGTCGAAGCTCATCGACAACATGGCTGACGACAAGGTGGGTCTCGTTGTGTTTGCCGGCGAGGCATATACCCAGCTGCCTATCACGGCGGATTATGTGTCGGCGAAGATGTTTCTGCAACATATCACCCCCGCACTTATCCCTACGCAGGGTACTGCCATCGGCGATGCCATCGTCACGTCAGTTCGCGGCTTTGGCGGTGAGGAAGGCAAGTCGTCGCGTGCCATCATCCTGATTACCGATGGCGAGAACCACGAGAAAGGCGCTGTGGAGGCAGCACAGAAAGCCGCAGAGATGGGCATACATATCTATGTGATAGGTATAGGCAAACCCGAAGGCAGTCCTATTCCCGTTCCCGGAACGGGTGACTTCCGCAAAGACCGTCAGGGCAACGTAGTTATCACGCACCTGAATGAGGATATGTGCCGCGAGATAGCTCAGGCAGGCAAAGGTTTCTACGTCCGCTGCGACAACACCAACACCGCTTATCGTGCACTGGAGCAGGAGATCGACAAACTTGCCAAGCAGGAGATCGAGACGCACACGTTCACCGATTACAACGAACAATATCAGTCGTTTGTTATTCTGGCTTTGTTACTGCTTATGATTGAATTCTTTATCTTCCCCCGCAAGAACAAGGTGGCAGCCCGCTGGAATATCTTCCGCACACCGGCTGCCGTAGCCTTGCTGCTGATGGTCAGCGCACCGACCTACGCACAGAAAGAAGCCTTCGACATCAAGAAAGGCAACCGCCAATATGTCGATTCCAACTACGTAGATGCCGAACTGCATTACAAGCGTGCGCTGGAAAAAGCCGAAGACTCCAAGCAGGCGAACTACAACCTGGGCTGCGCGTATTTCAAGGAGCAGAAGTTGCCCGACGCAGCCGAGGCCTTCGAGAAAACAATCAAGGTTCTGGATGCAGAGAAGGACACGGCACGGTTAGCCAACACCTATCATAATCTGGGCAATGCGTATCTGATGCAGGGGCAAGCAGATCAAGCGATCGAGGCGTACAAGCAGTCGCTCAGGATCAGGCCGAAGGACGATCAGACGCGCTACAATCTGGTCAAAGCCATGCAACTCAAGCAACAGCAAGAGCAACAGCAGCCGCAACAACAGCAACAACAAGAGCAGCAACAACAAGAACAACAGCAACAAGAACAACAGCAACAAGAGCAAGAGCAAGAGCAGCAGGCACAAGAGCAACCGTCGCAAGAGCAGGAGCAGTCCGACAATATGGACAAAGAAACAGCCGAGCAGATCTTGCAAGCCTTGGAGCAAGACGAACAGGATACTCAGGAGAAAGCCCAACGACCGCAAGGCAAGAAACGCCGCTTAGAAAACGATTGGTAATATGAGAAGATTAACGTTTATATTGACAGCCGTGTGCCTATTCCCATTGTTGGGCGTAGGCATACTGCGTGCAGATGATGTACAGTTTCGTGCGCAAGCGCCGGCACAAGTTATAGTAGGTCGTCCGTTCCAGTTGGCGTACGTAGTCAACCAACGCGCCAAGGACATCCGTCCGCCAGAGTTCACTGATTTTGACTACATTGCAGGGCCCTACACCTCCAGTTCGTCATCCACCTCGTTCGTGAACGGCAGGCGCACTTCGTCGTTCCAGATGACATACACCTATACCCTGATGGCTCAGAAGGAAGGTACATTCACTATCCCGCCGGCAACAGTAACGATCAGCGGTGAGCAATATACATCCAACGGCGTGAAGATCACCGTCCTGCCCGAAGACCAGCCACAGCAGTCAAACAGCGGTAGCGGTCAAGCAGCACAGCGGTCAGGCAGTCAGCAGTCAGCGCAGTCGGCACAAAGCGGCCCCGAACAGGGCAACATCTTCATGCGCACGCTCGTTAGCAAGACGAAGGTATATGAGCAGGAGGCTATCCTCCTCTCCTACAAGGTATATGTGGCAGGCGTTGACCTCAAGCAGTTCACGAACAACACTACGCTGCCCGACTTCACCTCCTTCCTGCAGCAGAAGATCGATCTGCAGGACATACAACTCGAGCTCGAGAACTACAACGGCCGCAACTACCAGACGGCTACTATCTACTCCACCCTGCTGTATCCGCAGAAGTCAGGGGATATACAGATTGAGCCGGCCTCGTTCGAGGCGGTGCTGCTCGTGCCGAATCAGGCGCGCTCGCGCTCAATCTTCGACGACTTCTTTAACTCCTACACTACCGCCACACGCACCCTGCGTGCACCGGGCGCAACCATACATGTCGCTCCGCTGCCGGCAGGCAAACCTGCCTCATACGCAGGAGGCGTGGGTAAGTTCACGATGGATAGCAAGATCTCCGCCACCGATATGAAAGCCAACGAAGCCATTACACTCACGCTTACCATCCGCGGAGCGGGAAACATGAAACTGCTGAAGACTCCGTCGGTAGATTGGCCGGAAGGCTTCGAACAATACGACCCGAAGGTAACCAACAACTTCAAGACCTCCACGGGCGGAATGTCGGGCACGCGCACCATTGAGTACCTGGCTATACCGCGTGCCGCCGGCGAATACACGCTGCCGGCTGTGGAGTTCGGATATTTCGACACCGAGAAAGGGCAATACCAAGTACTGCGTACGCCCGAATATACGCTGCACATAGCCCGCGGCGCAGGTGATCAGGGCGAGCAGCAGGCTGTAGTAAGTTATGTGAACAAGGAAGATATCCGCGAGCTCGGTTCGGACATTCGCTATATAAGCGCAGCGAACTTCGTGCCGGCAGAGGAGAACGAGGTGCCCGCAGTGGTGTTCGGCTCATGGAAGATGTATCTGTTGTACGGTTGTCCGCTGGCAGTGGCTTTGCTGCTGTTCGTGCTGTTCCGCAAGCGTATACGCGAGAATGCCGACATCATCGGTACGCGCAAGCGCCAGGCGAACAGCGTGGCACGCAAGCGGCTCAAGAAAGCAAAGACACTGATGGCTGAGCAAAAGAAAGAGCCGTTCTTCGAGGAGATAGAACGTGCTTCGTTGCAGTACCTGAGCGACCGCCTGGCTATCCCCACTGCCGACCTGAACAAGGACACGATCACCTCAACGCTGCGCAGCAAGGCGATAGACGAGACGCTCATCGAGCGCACCAACCGTGTGCTCTCCGACGCAGCGTTCGCACGCTATGCACCTGCCATGGGTATTCAGCCGCAAGAGCTGTACGAGCAGACGGAAAGTTTGATTAACGATTTGGAGGATTGCAAATTATAGTCGAAAGTCGAAAGAAAAAAGTCGAAAGCCAATAATGATTTAGGTATATGAAAAAACTAATGACTATATATATAGCGCTGCTCATGGCAGTCATGGGCATAGCGCAGGCGCCATCGGAGTTGTGGAACAGAGCGAACCAGGCGTACTCGGAAGGACGATACGAGGATGCTGCCGCGGATTATGCCGCCATCATCGAGGAGGCACCTATCATCACGCGAGCTTACGCACCCGTGTACTACAACTTAGGCAATGCCCGCTTCAAGCAGGGCGAGTTGTCGCAAGCCATCCTCGCTTACGAGCGTTGCTTGCGCCTCAAGCCTACCGACAAGAACGCCAAGTACAACCTGCAGTTTGCGCAATCGCGCATCGTGGATAACATTGCCGACACGCAGGTGTTCTTCCTGCGCCAGTGGCTGACTACCTTCCGCAATATGCTGCCCATGAGCGTGTGGATGTGGAGTTCGATTATCCTGTTCAGTCTGATGTTGGTCTGCCTGTTGCTGTTCGCCTTCTCGCGTTCCATCGGTGTGCGCAAAGCCGGGTTCTACATTAGCATTGCGTGTCTGGTTTGTTCGGTTATAGCCTTATCGAACGCGACCTCGTTGCATCATCGCGATACGGTACGTGCCGAAGCCATCATCACCCGCGGCATCGTGAACGCCAAAGCTTCGCCTGACCGCAGCGGCACAGAGCTCTTCACCCTGCACGAGGGCACGAAAGTGACCATCCACGAGGTGCTCGGCGGTTATGCCAACATCGAGGTAGGCAACTACAACGGCTGGATTCCCGTCAACACCCTCGAGCGAATCTAAGGAACAAAATCATACATCGTAAATCGTACATCGTACTTAATATGATAGGATTATTCAATGATAATTTTCCCCCTGTACTGGACGGCGTGGCGCTAACGGTACAGAACTACGCCTATTGGCTGCACAAGCGGGGAATTGAAGTTTCGGTCATCACTCCCTACGCCCCGCACGCCGGAGAGGTGCTTAAGAAGACGCCTTATCCCGTATATCGTTATACATCCATCCCTATCCCGTTCAGGGCGCCCTACCGTTTCGGGTTGCCGTACTTCTCGCCTATCTTCCTGCAAGAGTGGCGGGATTTGCGCTTTGAGTTGGTGCACGCGCATTGCCCGTTCACCACAGCCGACCTGGCGCTCAGAGCGGCAAAGAAACAACAGATTCCGCTCGTAGCTACCTTCCACTCCAAGTACCGCCAGGACTTCGAGCACAATGTGCCCAACAAAGATATAGTGGATATGATGGTCAAGCGTGTCATCCGTTTCTACGAGAAAGCCGACGAGGTCTGGATCCCTCAAGCCGCCGTAGAGCCGACCCTGCGCGAGTACGGCTACAAAGGTGCAGTAACTGTGGTGGAGAACGGCAACGACTTCTCCACGCCTGAGGAAGAGATCATGATTATGCGCCGGGAGATGCGCGAGGAGTTAGGTCTGCTGCCCGAGGAAACAATGCTGCTGTTCGTGGGGCAACATATATGGGAAAAGAACATTGGTTTCATCCTCGATGCCTTGGCGCTGATCAAGGACAAGCCTTTCCATCTCTTCATGGTCGGCACGGGTTACGCCGTGCATGATATCCGCGTCAAGATCAAGCAACTCGGTCTATCCGGCAAAGTCACTCTGCTCGGTAATATCCATGACCGCGAGCGATTGAAACGTATCGATGCCGCTGCCGACCTGTTCCTCTTCCCCTCGCTGTACGACAACGCTCCGCTCGTGGTGCGCGAAGCCGCAGCGATGCACACTCCGGCATTGATGCTCAGCGACTCAACAGCAGCCGAAGTCATCAACCCGGATGTCAACGGCTTCCTCACGCCGAATGACCTGCAGGCGTACGCCGACCGTATATCGTATCTCATGGAGCACCACGATATACTGCAGGCTGCAGGCAAGATTGCCTCCAACACCATCGCCAGATCATGGGAAGATGTGATGAACGAGGTTATACTCCGATATCGGGACATTCAGCAATCGTATAAAATCAAACACGGTATATGGTCATAATGGTTCTATTGATGCTCCTGCAGACGGCAACGCTCGTTCTAGGTCAGGTAGCGCTCAAGCTCGCAATGCGTGATATGCCCGAGTGGCAATGGTCATGGTCGTATATCTGGAACGAGGTTATCCTCAACTTCTGGATGATGACCGCCATCGTGCTGCTCATTGCGGCTAATCTGTTTTGGTTCTGGTTGTTGGACAAATATCCGTTCTCGCAAATATACCCGCTCACCAGCCTGGGATTCATCTTCGGCATGTTGTCCGGACTGTTCATCTTCCACGAGTCGGTAGGTTACATGCAATGGATCGGCGTGGTATTGGTTATGGTAGGATGTTATTGTATTGCACGCGTTTGAGAGAAAGACTGATACATAGATTACGCTTAGGGCTGCTACTTTTGTTGCTGTCCGTTTCGTCTGTTCCCGGGCTGCACGCTCAGGAGGAAAAACTTACGTCTATTAGCGGCGTAGTGGTTGATGCCGACAGCGGCGAGCCGCTGCCGTTTGTGCAGATATTTTTCATCAAGCCTTCGAGCGAAGGTTCATTGGCAACCCAGTACGGTACGACGTCTGATGTCGATGGCAACTTCTCAATCAGCAACCCTGCCGGCTACACCACCCTTCACTTCCAGATGGTGGGATTCAAGACGGAGATGTACACCCTGCGCAAGGGACAACAGCGCAAGAACATCAAGATTAAGATGAAGCCTGATGTATATAGCCTGCAGGATATCGTAGTCACCCCCAAGCACCGCAAGCGCGAATACAAACGCAAAGGCAACCCTGCCGTAGAACTGATCCGAAACGTTATCGCCCACAAGGACTCGCTTGTGCCCCGCACACGCGATCAGTACACGGCAAGCACCTACCACCGGCAGTCCGTCGCGTTGGACAACTTCACGCCCAACTTCAACAAGGGCTTCTGGAAAGAAGTAAACTTCATCCAGAAGTACATCGACACTACCGGCACGTACCCTGCCCTCACGCTTTCCATGCGCGAAAAGATGGGCAGGGAGTACTACCAGAAGAAACCGCACCGCGAGAAACAAATCATCGACAAGAAGCGGTTCTTTGGCCTGGAGTCATTGATCTCCACGCGCACCATTGAGGAGCAGTTGCAAACCGTATTCAAGGACGTGGATATCAACGACGACAACATGAATCTGCTATTCAACCGTTTCGTCTCGCCCTTGAACTCCATGCTGGCTGTGGCGTACTACCAGTATTACATCATGGATACGATCATAGTCGATGGCGTACAGTGCATCGACCTGGCATTCGTGCCCGTCAACTCCGAGTCGTACTCATTCACCGGACACCTGTATATCGTCAACGACTCGACCTACAAGCTCAAGAAGTACGCCATCAATATCCCCCAGCATATCAACCTGAACTTCGTGAGTGACTACTCGGTGGCACATGAGTACCGGCAACAGCCCGACGGCTTGTGGGTTCCCTACAAGACATCTACCTACTGCAAGTTCTACCTCACCGACCGCAAGCGAACATTGCTGGCACGGCAAACGAAAATCTACACCGATTTTGACTTCGACACGCCTATCAAGCCGGAGGTCTATTCGCCTTTCTACGGACTGACAGACACCACCCGCCTCAAGGACACCACAACCATCCGCGAGGATTTCCGGTACTGGGACGACCATCGCCCCGAGCCCTTGTCGTTCTACGAATCGTCGGTGATGGATCTGGTGGAGGAGTTCAAGACATCACCTAAGTTCAGCACCCTGCTCATGACCCTCGATGCCTTGGGTACTGAGTTTGTGGCTACCGTTCCCGCCACGCGCTGGGGAGAATCGAAGTGGGATTTCGGACCTATCTACAACACTATATCGTGGAACATGCTCGAGGGCGTACGTCTGCGTGTAGGCGGTACGACAACGGCTAACCTGCATCCCCAGTTCTTCCTCTCCACCTACGCGGCGTACGGCTTTGGCGACAAACGGCCGAAGGGCGATCTGACGCTCATGTACTCCTTCAACAAGAAGCACTACCACCAGTACGAGCCGCTGCGCGACTACCTGGCACTATCGTTCAATTATGATGTCAACGAACCCGGACAGCAGTTCGGCATCGTTGATCGCGACAACATACTCATGTCTATCCCTACGGGCAACATCGTCATGCGCAACTACCAGTACGTAGCGCGTGCCAGCCTGAGGTATTACAAGGAGCTGCCCATTCAGCTCACCACCAAGCTCAACCTCAATTACGAGTTCAACGAGGCTGCCGGCTCCATGACTTACGACCGCGTGTTGGCGTACGACAGCGAGGGGAAGATTTCCTCCACCAAGCGCATCCCCGCGTACCACAACTACGAGTTCGGCGCCGAACTGCGTTACTCCCCGGGAGCGGACTTCCCGATCAACCGAATGGGTGTGGAAACGCCGTTCACCCTCGAGCAGGACGCACCGGTCATCAGTATCAGGCATCAGATAGGTTACCTCGACGACCGTTCCTCCGGTGGGCAAGGGTTCTTCTACAACGTGACGCACCTCACCGCCGAGAAGCGGTTCTGGTTCTCCAGCTTCGGTCACCTTGATACCCGTATCCAGACCGGTATGGTGTGGAATCGCGTACCGTTCACCAAGCTCTACTCGCCCGCCACGTCCACGTCCATATTCTTCGGCAAGAACGCCTTCAACTTGATGCAACCTATGGAGTTCATCATGGATCAGTATGTAGCGCTCTATACCACGTATTTCTTTAAGGGATGGATCCTCAACCGCATACCCGGCATCAACCGCCTCAAGTTGCGTGGTGTCGTTTCGTTCTTAGGCATATACGGCGGCTTGACGGATAAGAACAACCCCTACCTTCCCGGCAACGAGGGCTTGTACCGCTTCCCCGACTCATCCACCTTCGATGCCAACGGAGAATATCAATCCGGCTACACCTCTACACCTATCGGACCGCTGCCGTACATGGAGTTCACAGCCGGATTTGAGAATATACTTAAGTTCATCCGTATCGACTACGTACGCCGACTCACCTACAACGAGTACAAGCTGCCCAACGGTCACACCCGCAAAATCGGCGCGTGGGGTCGTAACGGCGTGAAGATAACTATACGTTTTGCCTTGTAATTTATCGCTATGTTTATGACAAAACAACATATTATTCTTGTTGGTATATGGCTGATACTACTGTCAGCCTCGGCGTTCGGGCAATCGTTGACGGTGACACCTCTTCCTGCCAACAGCAAGCCGCTCACGCAATGGGACACCGAGATCAACCTCGATACCATCGACCAGGAGAAGTTGCCGCGAATAGTCACCGGCGGTTTGCTCGCTTCGGCGAACATCAGCAACTTCATGATCTTCCAGAACGGCAACCTCTTCTCCTCGAACATGAAAGTAGGCGCAGGACTTGGCGGGTTTGTGGATTTTACGGTCACCAAGCACTTTGCCATCCAAGGCCGATTGATTCTCACTGCCGAGCAGAACCGCTTTAAGGACACCGAAGCCTACAACCAGTTGTGGGCACTCGGCGTAAATATTCCCGTCTTGCTGCTTGCACGTTTCGGCAATCTGGAAGGAGGCTACCTCTCCATCGGTGGCGGCGCATATACCCACTTCAACTATGCATCCAACCTGGGGCAGAAAGGCGCGGAAATCTATAAGCTGCACGACAACCATTTCGGTCTTACAACCACCATCACGTACGAGTTCCCCATAGGCATTCAGGTCATGGCTAACTACTTCGTCAGCCTTACGGATATCATCTCCTTTAACAAGCAGAACGCTGCCGCAGCCACAGCGGTGCAGGGCATTTACCCCCAACGCGTGGAACTGGGCTTAGCCTACCGTTGGCGAACCAAGCAGCAACGCTAATATGGCACGGCTCTTCCGATCGAAAGAAATCACAAATTTGAAAATCACAAATCATAAATCATATACTACCATGTACACCAAATTTCAACAACACCTCCAAGAGGAATTGCAGCAGATAGAGTCTGCAGGTCTGTACAAACGCGAGCGTATCATCGTCAGCCCGCAATCGTCGGGTATCCAGGTTGCTGCCGACGGCCAACCTGCCGACGTGATTAACTTCTGCGCCAACAACTATCTCGGCTTAGCCGACAACGCCGAACTCATCCAAGCCGCTAAGGATTGCATGGATCGTCGCGGTTTCGGCATGGCTTCCGTACGTTTCATCTGCGGTACGCAGGATACCCACAAGCAGCTCGAACGCGCTATCTCCGACTTCTTTGGCACGGAGGATACGATCCTCTACGCTGCCTGCTTCGATGCCAACGGCGGATTGTTCGAGCCGCTGCTCACTGCCGATGACGCTATCATCTCCGACGCGCTGAACCACGCCTCGATCATCGACGGTGTGCGTCTGTGCAAAGCCGTGCGTTACCGCTACGCCAACGGCGATATGGCTGACCTGGAGAAACAGCTGCAAGCCGCCCAGGCACAACGTTTCCGCATCATTGCAACCGACGGTGTTTTCTCCATGGACGGCAATGTATGCCCGCTTGACCGCATCTACGAACTCGCGCAGAAGTACGACGCCATGGTGATGGTTGACGAGAGCCACTCCGCCGGCGTGGTGGGCAAGACAGGTCACGGCGTAACCGAACGCTACAACCTGCGCGGCAAGATTGAGGTCATCACCGGCACGCTGGGCAAAGCCTTCGGAGGCTCGGTAGGCGGATTCACCACAGGCCGCAAGGAGATCATCGACATGTTGCGTCAACGCAGCCGTCCGTATCTGTTCAGCAACTCCCTGCCGCCGATGATTGCCGCAGCAGGACTCAAGACGCTCGAGATCCTCACCCGCTCAAACGAACTGCAAGACCGTCTGCACGGCAATACCGACTATTTCATCGGTAAGATGAAAGCCGCAGGATTCGACATCAAACCTACCGAATCCGCCATCTGCGCCGTGATGCTCTACGATGCCAAACTCAGTCAGGACTTCGCTGCCGAGCTGCAGAAGGAAGGTATATACGTCACGGGCTTCTACTACCCCGTTGTGCCAAAAGACCAGGCACGTATCCGCGTGCAGGTCAGCGCTGCCCACACCCGCGAACAACTCGACCGCGGTGTTGCCGCCTTCATCAAGGTAGGCAAGGCACTGGGTGTACTCAAGTAACGAATGAAGTGCCCGACTTCACATATTATCGTACCGGATGGTCTGGACAGGGTACTGCTCCATGCCTGTTGTGCGCCCTGCTCGTCGGCGATCGTCGAGTGGCTGGTCGCGCACAACATAGAGCCGGTCATCTACTATTACAATCCGAACATCTATCCGCTTGAGGAATACGAGATCCGCAAGCAGGAGAGCAAACGCCACGCGGAATCCTTGGGAATCAAGTGGATAGATGGCGATTATGCGCACGATCAGTGGCGGCAAGCGGTGTGCGGATTGGAGCACGAACCGGAGCGCGGCAAACGCTGCGAGCAGTGCTTCTACCACCGCTTGCTGGCCACGGCACGCAAGGCGCAGGAGCTCGGTATCCCTTGGTTTGCCACTACCCTCGCCTCATCGCGCTGGAAGAACCTCGACCAGGTCAATGCCGCCGGCCTCCGTGCACAATCTTTTGTCTTTGAGCACAGCGGTCTTTTGTCTTTGAGCGACAGCGGTCTCCCAAGATTTTGGGCTCAAAACTGGCGCAAGGACGGCCTGCAGGACAGGCGAAACGCCTTACTCAAGCAATATAACTTCTACAACCAGCGCTATTGCGGTTGCGAATTCAGCTTTCGAGAGTAATCTTTTACTTTCGCAAGTATTTTTTTAACTTTCACTATTTATTTTTTGACATGTTTATTTAATAAACATTTTTTTTTGCCCGAAAAATTTGCATTTCTCAAAAAAAAGCAGTAACTTTGTAGGCTTTTTGTGTGCGCGCACGCAAATTGCGTCTATTAGCAACCTAAGAGAAGCAAATATGATTGAATACATATACGGAGAATTAACGGAGCTGAGTCCCACATTGGCAGTCCTGGAGGCTGGCGGAGTGGGCTATGCCGTGAATATAGCGCTAACCACGTTCACGCAACTGTCGGGCAAGGAGCGCTCGGCGAGCAATGCCGGGCAACAGTGCCGACTCTATTGCACGGAGATCATCCGTGAGGATACCCATGACCTGTTCGGTTTCCCTACCAAAGGCGAACGCGCCTTGTTTGAGATGTTGATGACGGTCAGTGGCATAGGTGCCAATACCGCCCGACTTATCATGTCCGCTTATTCCGCGGCCGATATACGGCAAATCATTGCCACCGGCAACGTGAAGGCACTCAGCTCGATCAAGGGATTCGGGCCTAAGACCGCGCAGCGCCTTATCGTGGATCTCAAGGATAAAGTGCTCAAGATTGACCTGGGCGTAGAGGGCGGCATCACGCTCTTCGAGGACGAACCGACCACGGCTGATTCCGAGGTGAAGACCGAGGCCGTAAGCGCACTGACCATGCTTGGCTTTGCAGCGGCTGCCAGCAGCAAGGCGGTGGACAAGATCCTCACCCAAAACCCGCAAGCTACCGTGGAGGCGGTGATCCGCCAGGCATTGAAACTTCTGTAAGCAGACAGAGTTCACAAGTGATTATTTAGCGATTAGAGAAGTAGAAAATTGAAAGGTAAATATTTATATATCTTATTGTTAGCCTTGGCGTTACTGACGAGTAATACGGGTTGGGCACAGTTGCCTGACTGGCTTGCTCCGTCGTCGTCAGGCAAGAGCAAACCGGCGCAAACATCGCAGCCCAAAGAGCGCAAGCAGCAACCCAAGGATGATGCGGGTACGCAGTCAGCCGCAGCCGACAAACGTACCGAATCCGACCAGGCACCGGAAGCCGAGATCCCCGAGGAACCCGTAGATACCGCTATCCGGGGTACGATGCAATTCTCCGATACACAAACCACCGAGGTCGAGTACAATCCCGAGATCGGCTATTATATCATCCACACCAAGATCGGCGATGTGGATGTTGCCACGCCGTACATGCTCAACCGCGAGGAGTACCTCTCCTATAGCGAGCGCGAACAGATGAACCGCTATTGGAAGCAGAAAATCAGTGAAGTGGAGCACAGCAACGAACGCAAGTTCGACATCACGGATATGAAGTTCAACATAGGTCCTGCCGACAAGATCTTCGGTCCCGGAGGTGTGCAACTAAAGATGCAAGGTAGCGCCGAGCTGCTCTTCGGATTCAAGCACCAGTACATAGATAATCCCTCGCTCACCGAGCGCTCGCGCAACAACAATATCTTCGATTTCGACGAGAAGATACAAGCCTCTATCAACGGCAAGGTGGGCGACAAACTCAACTTCAACCTCAATTACAACACCGAGGCATCGTTCAGTTTCGACCAGCAGAACCTCAAGCTCGCCTACAAAGGCAAGGAGGACGATATCATCCAGTCCATCGAGGGCGGTAATGTCACGATGGATCTCAATAGCAGCCTGATACGCGGTACGCAGGCATTGTTCGGCGTTAAGGTGGGACTGCAGTTCGGCAAACTCAAGATTCAGGGACTCATCTCCCAACAGAACTCCGAGAGCCAGAGCGTCAGCAGCCAGGGCGGCGCACAGATGACCAAGTTCGAGATCGGCATAGCCGATTACGACGAGAACCGCCACTTCTTCCTCAACTACTTCTTCCGCGACCAGTACGAGAAGGCGATGGAGACCTTGCCGTACGTAGCCAGCGGTGTGACCATCAACCGTGTAGAGGTATGGATTACCAACAAACGCGGCTCGTACGATCAGGCAAGGAACATCCTCGCACTGAGCGACTTGGGCGAGAGCGAGGCACAGCACATCAGCCTCAAGCCGGGCTCAACCGTGCCGCAGTGGACGCCCAACGCCATGTATCAAGTGCCGAGCAACAAAGCCAACTCGGAGTACGACAATATTCTTGACCTGCCCGAGGTGCGCGACATACAGCAAATGACCGCCGTGCTGCAAGCGAGCTACCCCGACCTGATCGGCGGTGAGGACTACGAGAAGATCGAGTCGGCACGACTGCTCAGCAGCTCGGAATATACGCTCAACAGCGCACTGGGTTACATCTCCCTCAAGAGCGGACTGAATCAGGACGAGGTACTTGCCGTAGCGTACGAATACACCTATGGAGGCAAGGTCTATCAGGTCGGCGAGTTCTCTACCGACAAGGTTTTCAGCGATTCCACAGCCACAGGACGCAAATCCCCGGCAATCATCCTTAAGATGCTTAAGGGCAGCAACAACGCGCCGAAGCACAAAGGTCGCGGCACGTGGGACTTGATGATGAAAAACGTCTATTCGCTGGGCGTGACAAGCATGACCAGCGACAAGTTCGAGCTCTACGTCATGTACCGCAACGACTCCGTGGGTACCGAACTGCAGTACCTCTCCGAGAGCCGCATCAAGGGCAAGCAACTGCTGCGCGTGATGAATCTCGACCGGCTCGACTCGCGTAACAACACCTCTCCTGACGGCAAGTTCGACTATATCGAAGGCTACACCGCACTATCCTCGAGCGGACGAATCATCTTCCCGGTGCTCGAGCCGTTCGGCGATTACCTGAGGCGTTCCATCGGCGATGATGTCATTGCTGCCAAATATATCTACCAGGAGCTCTACGACTCCACCCTGGTCAATGCGCAAGAGATGACCGAGAAGAACAAGTTCAAGCTGGTTGGCAAGCTCAAGGGCTCCTCGGGCAGCGAGATTCGCCTCAACGCCATGAACGTGCCGCGAGGTAGTGTGACCGTCACCGCAGGCGGTGCTACCCTGGTCGAGAACGTCGATTACACGGTGGACTACACCATGGGTACGGTTACCATCCTCAACCAGAGCATCATCGAGTCCGGCACGAAGGTGGATGTCAAGCTCGAGAACCAATCCACCTTCTCCATGCAGCGCAAGAGCCTGTTCGGTTTGCACGCCGAGTACGCCTTCACCAAGGACTTCATGCTCGGTGCTACCATCATGCACCTGCGCGAACGACCGCTCACCACCAAGGTTAACTCCGGCAGCGAACCGCTCGCCAACACCATCTGGGGCGTGAACGGAGCATGGAAGACGGATATACAGTGGCTCACCAACGCCATCGACAAGATCCCTTGGATCACCGCCACCCAACCCTCCACCTTCACGCTCAACGCCGAGTTCGCCCACCTCATCCCGGGTCACACCAACGATGTGGGCAAGGTCGGCACGGCGTACATCGACGACTTTGAGCAGACGATGACCGAGATCGACATCCACTACCCCAGTTATTGGCGCTTGTCATCTACGCCGCGTAACGACGAGCGGTTCCCCGAGTACAACTATGCCAACGACATACAGTACGGCAAGAACCGTGCATGGATGTCATGGTTCACGCCCGATCCTATCTTCGGTTACCCGCAGTCGAACACGCCCCAACATATCAAGGACGACGTCAACGCCCTGAGCGACATGCGTACGCGTATCGTGTATGAGCAGGAGCTCTTCCCCAACCGCGAGACGCTCGCCAACGAAGATCCGAAGATCGCCACGCTCAACATCAGCTTCTACCCCAACGAGCGCGGTCCGTACAACATATGCGCCAGTGAGATCGATGCTGACGGCCACCTCACCAACCCCAAGCAGCGCTGGGCAGGTATCATGCGCCGACTCGACAACACCGATTTCGAGAAAGCGAACATCGAGTACATCTCCTTCTGGCTCATGGATCCTATCCTCACCAACCCCGACGGCTACGAGGGCGACCTCTATATCGACCTGGGCGACATAAGCGAGGATATCCTCAAGGACGGCAAGAAATCATTCGAGCACGGACTGCCCGTCAACGATATCGACGACACCGAAAAGACAGTCTGGGGACGCGTATCACGTACCACCAGTACCGTCGTAGCTTTCTCCAACGAGCAGGGCGCGCGCGACAAGCAGGACGTGGGTCTCGACGGCTTGAACACCGAGCAGGAGCTGGAGTTCGAGTACAACGGCACACGGCCGTACTGGGATTACCGCGAGGCCTTGCGCAACAAGGTGAAACCCGAGGTGTGGAACACCTGGCTCAGCGATCCCTTCTCGCCCGCCAACGACCCTGCAGGCGACAACTACCACTACTACCGCGGCAGCGATTACGACCGCGACCAGGTTAGTATCATCGACCGATACAAGCACTACAACGGTATCGAAGGCAACTCGCCCGAGACCGACCGCAGCACCGAAGGCTACGGCACCGCGGCTACACTGCAACCGGATATCGAGGATATCAACAACGATAACACCCTCAACGAGTACGAGAAGTTCTACGAGTACCACGTCAGTCTGCGCGAAGCCGATATGCAGGTCGGTCTGCAGTATATCGTCGAGAAGCTCGTCACCAACGTAACGCTCCGCAACGGACAGGTAGTACCCGTCACCTGGTATCAGTTCAAGATTCCTTTGAAGGGCTCGGACACCAAGCGTGTGGGCACGATCCGCAACTTCAAGTCCATCCGCTTCGCGCGAATGTACCTCACCGGCTCCGAGAGAGAGATGCACCTGCGTTTCGGCAGCCTGGATCTCGTACGCGGCGAGTGGCGTAACTATTCGCAAGGCTTGTACCGCAACGAGCGCACCAAGAACTACAACGAGACATCGCCCTCATCCACCGCACTGATGGATGTGCAGAACGTGAACATCGAGGAGAACGGCAACCGTCAGCCTATCAACTACATTTTGCCGCCGGGTATCAGCCGACAGACCGACCCGGGTCAGGCTCAGCTCATCGCACAGAACGAACAGGCGATGGTGCTCCGCGTACATAACCTGCCGTTCAACGACGCAAGGGCTGTGTACAAGAACACCAGCTACGACATGCGTAACTACAAACATCTGCAGATGTTCGTGCATGCCGAGAAACTCGAATCGGAAGACCCCAACCTCAAGGACGGCGACCTGACCTGTTTCATCCGTTTGGGTACTGACCTCAAGAACAACTACTACGAGTACGAGATCCCGCTCACGCTCACACCGGCAGGCGTGTACAACAACAATAACGAGGCCGACCGCTATATCGTTTGGCCGCGCGAGAACATGTTCGACTTCCCGTTCAGCGTACTTACCGACGCCAAGATGAAGCGTAACGCCGCCAAGCGTGCCGGCACGTCCGATGTGGGCAACACCATCCCCTACGTCATGTACGACGAGGCTTCCGGCAAACCCCAGAACCGCATCACCGTGCTCGGTAACCCGACGCTCGAAAGCGTGGAGTGCATCATGATCGGTGTGCGCAACGCCAACAGCCACGAAGACCGCTGCGCCGAGATCTGGGTCAACGAGCTGCGTATGAGCGAGTTCAACGAGCAGGGAGGTGTAGCCGCCATGGCGAACGCCGCACTCGCTATCAGCGATATAGCACAGTTCAACGTCAGCGGACGACTCGAGACAGCCGGCTACGGTAGCATCGAGAGCAACGTGCTGCAGCGCAACATGGAGAATAACTACCAGATCCAGCTCAGTGCCGCACTCGAGGCCGGACGTCTGTTCCCCGAGCAGGCAAAACTGCAGATCCCGCTCTACGTGGCGTACACCAACCAGACCTCATCGCCCGACTACGACCCGCTCGATACCGATATCAAGCTCCGAGCCAAGCTCGAGCAGTACGACACCAAGGCGGAGAAAGATTCCATCCGCACAATGAGTAACACCGTACACGAGAGCACCTCGTTCTCCGTCACGAACATGAAGGTGAACATCCACTCCAAGAAGAAGGATATGTTCTACGACCCGGCTAACTTCTCTATCTCCGCGTCGTACAACAAGCAGAACGAACACAGCCCCGAGCTCGAGCGCAACCAGAACATCGAGGAGCGCGGACAGTTCAACTACGCCTACTCGTTCAACCCGCAGCCCTGGGAGCCGCTGAGCAAGATTCAGGCGCTCGACAAGGTGAAGATACTCAAGGAGTTCAACATCTATTACCTGCCGCAGTCATGGGCGTTCAACACCGCCATGCAGCGTAACTTCTCACACATGAAGATGCGTGACTTCAATCAGGAAGAGGCGTCACTCACCAACAAGATGGATTTGACCTTCTCCAAGGATTTTACATGGAGCCGTAACTTCGACTTCAAGTACGACCTGTCGCGTAACCTCAAGTTCTCCTTCCAGACGGCCATGAACTCCACGGTCGATGAGGGCTACTACACGCCGGAGATCATCCGCGACTACGGCTTCACCAACGATTACTACGAGGCATGGAAAGATACCATCCAGCGCAGCCTGGCTAAGGGCGGAACGCCGTACACCTACCAGCAGGTGTTCACCGCGTCGTGGAACGTACCGATCAACAAGATTCCGGGACTCGACTTCATCACCGCCAACGCCTCGTACAATGCTACCTATAACTGGGCACGTACCGCCGCGTCGGTTACCGCACAATCCAACCTGGGCAACACCATCACCGGTCAACGCTCGTGGCAGGTGGACGGTACGCTCAACTTCGAGACCCTGTACAACAAGTCGAAGTACTGGAAGACGATGACCCAGACCTACACCGGTCGCCAGCGTCAGAAGGCATTCAAGCCCAAGACCTATACGGAAACCGTGGACTTGGAGGCAGGCAAGCCGCACACCATCACCCACCGACTCGGCTCGGAGCTGATCAATGTGGAGGCTACCGACAGTCTGGGTAAGAAAGTGAAGCTCAAGGTCACCCCGGATGGCAACACCAAAGCTACGATTGTTGCATCAACCAGCGGACGCGTTACCCTGAAGATGACCAGCCAAGACCCCGGCAAACGCACACCGGCACAAGTCACGGGCGACATGTTCACGTACCTGGGTACGATGATTCGCCGCGTACAGATCACCTACCGCGACAACGCTTCCACCACCGTGCCGGGCTTCAACCCGCAGGCAGGATTCATGGGGCAGTGCAAGGTAGGCGACACCTTTGCGCCGGGTTACGACTTCGCCTTCGGCTTCTTCCGCGACGACTTTGTGGATAAAGCTCGCCGCTCAGGCTGGCTCAGCGGCGACACGATGGTGGTACAACCCGCTACGCAGTCGCGTACCTCCGATCTGGATATCAAGATCACCCTCGAGCCGCTGCCCGGACTCAAGATTCAGGTCAACGGCAAACGCTACGTCGCACAATCCAACTCGATCATCTACACCTACGAGGATATGCAGGAGAACCTCTCGGGTTCGTTCAACATCACGCAGGTGGCTATCGGTACGGCGTTTGCGCGCGTGGGCAATCAGGACGAGAACTTCGCCAACGACATCTACGGCCGCTTTGTCCAGTACCGCGACATCATGCAGCAACGCGTACAGGCTGAGTACGACAATATTAAGTACCCCGATGCAGGCTTCCTGCGCGGTACGGTGCTCGGCAATCAGCCTTACAACAGGAAGAACGGCTTCGTCAGCCGCAACTCCGCGGACGTGCTCGTGCCCGCGTTCCTGGCCGCATATACAGGGCGCGACATCAACAAGATCGACCGCAATCCTATCCTCGCCTTCTGGAAGATCCTGCCGAACTGGAGTGTCACCTACGACGGCTTGGGCAAGCTGCCCTGGATGAAGGATAACTTCCGCTCCGTTACCCTCACCCACGCCTATACCTGTAAGTACGCCATCGGTTCGTACTCCAGTTACTCGACCTGGGTAGGCGCAGCAGGCAACGACAAGACCTTGGGCTTCATCCGCGACGTGCAGACCGAACTGCCGCAACCCTCCTCGGCGTACGACATCAGCAGCGTAACGCTCACCGAAGCTTTCTCGCCGCTCATCGGCGTTAACCTCGGTATGAAAAACTCACTTAGCGTCAAGGCCGAGTACCGCAAGCAGCGTAACCTCACGCTCAACGTCAACTCCGTGCAGCTGATGGAGGGACACACCAACGAGTTCGTCATCGGTGGCGGATACACAATCAAGAATCTGAACTTCATCACCAAGACGCCCCGCTCCGAGAAGAAGGTCAGCAACGACCTCAAGCTTAATGTCGATCTCAGCTACAAGGACATCAAGACCTTGCTGCGTAAGGTGGAGGAGAACATCACGCAAGCCAGCTCCGGCAACCGCGTCTTCGGCATCAAGGTTAGTGCCGACTATGTGCTGTCGCAGAAGATCAATATACAGTTCTACTACGACCACCAGGGCACCACGCCGCTCATCTCCACATCCTACCCCATCAGCACCGACAACGTCGGATTCAACATCAAGCTGATGCTTACCAGATAACATGGTGCGTATAGGGGTCATAGGGGCTGAATCGTCCGGCAAATCCACGTTGTGCCGCGAGCTGTCCGAGCGATGCGGATACACCTGTATTGAGGAATACGCGCGCACGTACGTCGAGGCGCTCTGCCGACCGTACTGCCGCGCTGACCTCGATGCCATTGCACGGCATCTGAGCCGGCAGATCAGCGCCGACTACGGCAACAGCGTCGTGCTATTCGATACGGAGATGATCATCATGAAGGTCTGGTACGAGCACGTCTATGGCTCAGCACCCGCCTTGGTTACTGATACGCTCCGCGACTATCCCATGGATCACTACCTGCTGCTCGCTCCCGACCTGCCCGCCGTGCCCGACGCCGTGCGCGAGAACCTTGACCAACGCGAATATTTCTTCCAACTATACGAGCGCGAGATCCGCGCAACAAATATCCCCTACACCGTCATTCGCGGTATAGGGGACACTCGTCTTCTTTCTGCCGAGCAGGCGATCCGAACCTACCTCAGCCGGCTTTAGCTCATTCCGGTTAGTAGAGCTTCTTGCCCGTCACATCGTAGCGTTCGCCGTTACGAATGATCACTACGCGGTCATCCTCGATGATCTTGTAGGGGCGGTTGTCGCTCGGGCGCAAGATAACAGGCGCGCGGAGCGAGCCGTGGTGAGAATCTGCCACGTTCGATATATCGATTTGTCGATTTGTCGATATATCGACAGGCATCAATGTCTCGCCGTTCATCTCGAAGCGGAGTTCACCTACCCGATCTGACTGGATCGTCAGGAAGTAGTACGGCTCATCGTCAATCATCAGCGGCTCTGCCACCGCTGCCAACTCATCACCAACATACACCTTGATGCTTTCGACTTTCGACTTTCGACTTTCGACTAATTGTGCAATCATCGTCATGTTCGTTGCGGCCTGCGGATTACTGAATAGGCTTTCGACTTTCGACTTTTGACTTTCGACTATTCTCTTAGGCGCGTCAGCGGTCTTTTGTCTTTGAGCACCAGCGGTCTTTTTACTATTGTAGAAGCGGATGGTCACATCGCCCTTGGCCATACGGCGGAAGAGGTAGCCCTCGCCGGGACGCATAGCCGTCAAGCCGCCTTCCCACTTCTTGTCCTCGGAGAAGTAGGCGAACTGATCATGACTCTTGATCATATCGCCCGGGGTAGCCTGGTCGTAGTAGTCCGCCAGCGCCTCAGCCACCGGTGTCACCTCACTGAGCAGGCACGGCATAGCGTTCCATTGTCCGCTACCGCGAACGGGCACGTACATCGAGTCTGCCGGCAGCTTGTTGCCGCTGACATGGATGGTGTTGCCGTTCTTGCTATAGATCATATACGTATAGCGGGAACTCAGGTAATCGAAGCCTCCCGTGAAGCGCTTCAGCGAATCAGAATAGCTGACGAACTGCCGCGTAGCGGGGTTCTTGATCTGGTCACCGTCCGACCACGGCTCGTTGGCGGTCAGGCAAGTTGAAAGCTTTGAAGTGAAAGGTGAAAGGTTGAGGTTGAATGACGACCAGTTCCAGCCCGGGTTGAGGTTAACGGTCTGGCGCTCGCTGCCGTTCGTGGTCAGCACGACAGGATTACCGTCGCCGCAGCCATATACATTGCCATGGGCAAACTGAATAGTACGGCTGGCACTCAGGTCATAGACCTTACCCGTGGATGCTTGCCACAGTTGGAAGCGGATCGCCTTGCGGTTCATCGCATCCGTGCCATACACCACGAGGTACAGCTTCGACTTGTTCGATGCCTCATCGAAGCTGATGTTCGCCATGCCGACGCACTCATCTTTGTACATGGCATAGACGATATCGCGCTCATCGGTATCGTAAGCGTACTCGCCGGACTTCATAATCATCACATGGCCGCAGACGGACATGTTCAGCGGATACTTGTTCTTGTCAATCGCGTCGTACGGCGGGTTGGCACGAACGGTATATTCGATGATGAGCGGTTCTGCCAAGCCATCCTCGTCGGTCAGGTAGATCTGGTCGTTATATACGCCGACAGGCAGGTTGGCATCGAAGTTCAGGCGGATCTGTTTCTCTTCCTGAGCGTTCATCGATCCGTACGGCTCGCTCACGGTCAGCCAGTCAGGCAGCGACTCGATGGTGAACTGATGTCTGCGGCCGGAATGGTTGATGATATCGATATAGCTGTAGAAACCCTCGGGGTTGTCGTAGTCCGACTCGACGCGCAGCGTGCGCTGACTCCACTTGAGGGCGTTACGATCGACAAACGCTACCCACGATACGGGCGAAGCCATCGGGTTGCCGCTGAGGTCTTCCACATCGCGCACGGTGATATAGATTGTCTGTTTGTTGATCTCGCGATCCGCCATGTTCAGGTTGATGAGCAGCTCGTCGTTGTTGAACGCCCAGTCGAAGTTCATCTTCGTGAGCAGACCCCGGTCGCGTGTCGGCGCATGGTTGATCTTGTCCGCCATGCTTTCGACTTTCGACTTTTGACTTTCGACTACCAACGGTATCACCTTATCGACCACGTTGCCGTACGGGTCGCGGAACACGCGCTGATCGTTGCCGCTGAACACGAGCTCGAGCACACCGTTGGGGTTGAGCACCTGCTCCTCGAACGGCAGGTAACCGAACAGTCCCATCTCATCGCCGGTCGGCGAACAGTTGCCGTACTCCTGAACGAGTGCTTTGGGCAGCGCCTGCTCAAAGAACACCAGTTCGTCAATGTTACCCTCGAAACCGTCACCGCCCAGGTACATCGCGCCGCTGATAGCGCCGAAGTCCGTTGCCGACTGCGACTGCCGCATCTCGCCGTCGATGAACAGGGATACGTTATTCATCGTCCGGTTGACGGTGAGCACCCAGTGATGCCATGCGCCGTCGGCATAGCCGGCAGGTACTGTCCATCGCTGTTCTCCGGCGCTGAACAGCGTGCTGTCGGGTGTCGTGCTCTTGAACCACATCATGATCGTCTCGTCCTGTATTGCCGAGCGGCTGAGCAGATTACCGTTGAGCCGCACGCGTTCGCCGGCTTGGATAGCAAGCGAGATGCCTTTCTTGAGGTTCCAGGTCGTGTTGTTGAGGTAGAGCGTTGCGCCGTTGGCATAATCCTTGACGGTATTGCCCTGCCCCTCGTTCATGCGGTAATAGGCGAGCAGGTCACGCTCGTAGCCGGTGAGGTACGTCATGTTCGTGGCAGCCACCTCTTCCGGCGTGAGGGCTTTGAGCCAGACGCGTGCTTCGAGCATGTCGCACGCCCCGTCTATACCGAAGCGCAGCGGTCCTGTGCCACGCAGCACAAAGTCTGCCATGTTGGCATCGTTGTACGCCGATACGGCCATGAGCTGCGAGCCGATATAGAAGCGGACGGTCTTTTGCTCGTTGTCATAAGCGGCAACCACACGGCTGAACACACCTGCCGGCAGCACGCCCGCAGCTGTCGGGTATATAGCAATCTGCTCGGCGCTGCTGAGCATCAGCACCAACATTCCGTCAGCACTGTACGACAGCGATACGGCGTACAGCTCGTCCTGCGACAGGGTCTTGAACAGCGAGCCGCCTTTCGCCTCCGACGGACGAACAATCATATCGAGCGAGAACGAGGTGTTCGTCAGCGAACGGCTCACTTGCGTATAGGCGTTCGAGCTCTCCTCTTCATTGAAGTGCAGACTCGTGCCGGTGGTGATGCCCGTGGCATTGGTCATACCTGTGATCTGGAAGTTATTGTCCTCGTCCAGATAGTTGCCTGCTATCGCCTCGTTGAAGCGCAGCTTAAGGTAGTTGCCTACGCCGAGGATAGCATCGGCAGGCTGTGCCGCGCCGAACACGCGCGGTACGCGGGTGTCCTTCGTGCCGCTGATCACCGTCGAAGCCTTGCTCACGAAGCCCGAACCGTAGCGGCAGAAGCTTACAGCGCGCAGGTCGTACTGTTGCTCCATCGGGTCGCGCTCGCCGTAGAAGCGGAACGGCTCGATACGGCCGTTGACGATCTTCGCCTTGTTACCCGTAGCCCGGTTGTACAGACTGTCGTCGGCATAGAACGAGCACTGCGTTACCCACATATCCTCCGACTCCGTAGAGAGCTTGTACTGGAACTCGATATGGTCGAAGTTCTTGTGGCGGATATTGAATCCATTGATATCGATAGGCAGGTAGTAACCCGTTGAATCCTTTGCCGAGAGGGTGTTCATCACCCAGTTCTGCTTGGGGGAAGCGATGTTCACGTCGCACGAGAGCGGGATGAAATGTACCGACAGATCCATGAACGAGAGGTTCTTGGGGCACTCGCTGACCTTGAACATCAATTTCAGATTCTCGTAGTCATCCACCAGTCCGCGCTCTACCTCGAGGGTCTGCACTACCGATTCGCCCGGCTCCATGAAGTATTCTATGCCCTGCGCCAGCGGAGCACCGTTGACGTACAGCTTCGCTCCGTCGGGGTTGCTCTGGTTCGACAGCTCGAGCGTGAACAGTCGGCCACCGGCAGCTGCACCTGTCTGCACCTGCCCGGCATTACGCAACTCGATGCGGAACACGGCACGTTGCTCAGCCGGCACGCCGGTCTGCTCGTACGTATCCGCACTCATCTCCGGCACGGACATAGCCAGCGTGGCATTGCCAAGCACCATACCCGGGCTGTAGAACTGCGTCTTCTCCTCCTTCTCGTGCGTACAGAAGGTCGTACCCGCTTCGGTAAAGAACACGTAGCTGCCGTACAGCTGGTCGGTAGGCACATTGGTCACATGGCTGCGCACGATACTGGTCGTATCGTTCCAGATTGAGTCCATATAGGCGCGATAGACGCTGACGGTTATATCGCCCTGGTCGTCCGGCGCGATGGTAAAGCCGCAGCTCTTCTTTACGGTCTTGTCGTCGGAGTTGCGCATGCCGGCATCGAACGACAGTACCGGCGATACCATCATGGTGAATTTGGACTTGTTGGTCACGGTGCCCAATTGCAATATACTGCCTTGCTCCTGCGTCTTTTGCTCATTGGTCAAACCTTCCAGCACTTTTTTCATTGTCTCGCCGAAGCGTGCGGCATTCCGGGAGTCAAAGAACTTGGCAAACTGGCTGCCGTTACTCAGCAGGTTTTTCCCGATATTCGTTGCCATAGATGCCGCATCCATCGCTGATCCTGCACCTTGCGGCAGTTGGTTGTAGTTCGCCATGGCGGAATAGCTGTCGGTATGCGTCAGGGTATTGCCGTAGGATACGCTGTAGGTGCCTACGCTTCTGCCGGTCATACGCGCCGCGATCTTCTCCTTCTCGTTGGTAACCAGGATCTGCAGCCAGTTGGCGAACATATGATTGAGTGCAGCAATCTTGTCGGGATAAGCATCCGTGCTGTTGCTCGGCACGAACATCTGATAGTAGTCACCCACCGATTGGCGCAGGTTGATCTGCGTGGAATCGATGTACCAATATACGGGTTCGCCTAAGGCATCGGCGGCTGCCTGTGCGGCTGCCGAATCCGGGAAGTCCATCAGCAGACTTGCCTGCTCCATTACGATGTTGGGCAGCAGCTCATTGAGTATATAATGTTGCGAGTAGGCAAACTGGTTACGGATGGTCGAACCCAATACCACCTTCTCGCCCACTACGAGGTGGAAGGCTTTGCCTGCAGCATCCGTACCGCTTGCCAGCACCTTCATCGCACCGGACCGGATAGCCGGTTGGCGGGCTTGGAACAGGCTGTCGTTGATCACATCTACCGATTTCGCCTTACCGCATAGCTGGCTGACAGTCGTGCCGAGGAACACATCGGCGTTGGCACCTATACCGTTGGCGGCTTTCTTGGTGGATGTACTGATCTTCTCGCTCGTGGTGTAGGAATAGCTGTACTTGTATCCCCACGACCACTCGTGCGTGATCGGGACATCGATAGCAATCGTCTTGCTCGTGGTGAACGTCGAGCCGTGGTAACCGCCTATACCGTTGGCTGCTTGCACAAATCCGATATCGCTGGATACGCTCAATCCCCATTGCGGATGCAGGGTTAGACCGGCTTCCCAGTCGTAGCTCTCTGTATAGGAGTAGTTGTAACTCGAGCCGCTCTCTACCCATGCCGAGCTGCCGTTGCCTCCCGGGTCACGGATGATATCCAGCAGGTTGATGGCGGCATCCACGGCGTGCAGGTCCTTCTCGAGCACCACATCGCCGGTCACATAGGCGCGGAACACGTCTGTCTCCACCGCATTGCCTTCCACCGTCAGCGCGGCACTGACCGTACACAGTGCTCCTTCGCCCGCGATCTCCGTCTGAAGCTTATCCACCATGAGCCATATACCGCGGTTGCGGCCGTCGTTGTCCAGGTCATAGGCGGTGTGATTGGTGCTGTTGTGCATGCCGTTGCGGATCGTTACCTTGCCGCCACGTTGCGGCACACGGTCGCGCTTGCCCGATGCGGTATTGTTGTAGTAGTAGTCCTCATACGCATACGCCTGGAACTGGTACTGCCGCTTGTTGTGGAACACCGGATAACCCAAGGTGTATTGCACCGTGCCGTCCTGCAGCTTGGTGTAGAGATACACGGTATCGTTCGCCTTCTGCGTAAATCCGGCAGCTTTCATCATCGGCTCGCCGAAGCCGTCCTGCTCAATGCCGTACAGCAGCTGCGTCAGTTCCACCTCCACCGGTGTGCGGTAGATGCGGTCATATACGGCATTGAACTGAATCGTATTGTTGCGGTACGTATCCGTCTGCTGCGTGAGCGGAGCGTTCGTCAGGTCAAAGGTCTCGCTGCCCGTGCCCGAGGCGAACAGCGTGGAGTAGCCCTTGGCGGTGGCTTGTACTACCTTGTATTTCACGGGGTACAGATCCACCGCGTACTCGCCTGTGGTCTGATCCGGACGGATGGTGATACGTTTTTTCTCAAACAGCGTGTGGGTCACGTTCTCGCCGCCTTCGGGCAGGATCTTGGCGTAGTTGACTGTCTGCTGCATGGTGTCGCGCGTCAGGTCGTTGGGGTCGTGCACGAAGTGCGCGGTGTTGTCACCCTCGAGCTGCAGCACCAGTTGCAGATCGTCGCCCAGGTTGTTGGTACCTATACCGAATCCACGTTGCAGGTCGCGTTGATCCACACCGCCGGCTACACGACCGATCAGGCGCACCTTCGTCTCGTCGTAGAAACGCACACCGTCCAGCGACTTGTCGAGCGAGAACGTCTCGCTGCCGTCCTCTACGCGCAATATGCCTTCGCCCTCGAAGGTGTGTCCGGGCTTGAAGATCTGCAGGGTGTTCAGCTGGCTCTTGGTTACCGTCAGTTCGAATGTACCGTCAATAGCCGTCCTCAGCGGTGCACTGTTGCTGCGCACCGTATCGCCGTTGAGCAGGAACATTGCTCCCGCTACCGGTATGGTACTGCCTTTGTATAGTGCCCTACCCGACAAACGCGCCGTGGAGGTGTTCACGAACCCGATGCCGTACGCGATGGCGTTATCGGCACTGAGCGTGATAGATGCCGTCGCGGCACTGGTGTTGTTGAAGCTGAATACCCCGTACGCATGCGTGGGTATAACTACAAAACTGCTACCCGTGGCGATATCGTAGGTCAGGCTGTCGAAGCTATACGCACCGTCGGCATCGGTCACGGCGGTGCGGAGCAGCTGTCCATCGGGCCCTTGCAGGGCTACGCTCACGCCCGCCATGCCACTGTTGTCCGGCATCAGCACGTTACCGCGTATCTCGCCGTATATCGTTCGGCGACCTACAGCACTGGCCGAATGGTCGGAGTGGCGGCCGTTGCAGTCGTACAGCGCCGTGATGGTATAGCGATACGTCACGCCCGGCACGGCACTCAGGTCAAAGTAGCTCGGCTCCTGACCCTGATAGATCGTGTCCGCCGCAGCATCGCTGTTGTCCACAATACGCGTCAGCACGTACCGATCCACAGCCATGGAGCTCGGCTGCCAATTGAGCACAATGCTGCGTTTATGGTCCCCCCGGGCATCATCCTCCGAGGCGGTGAACTCCACAATAGTAGCACCCTCGTCGAAATACAGGCTCTCGCCATGGATAGCTACCGGCAGCAGCATCGCCGAATCATAGACGCACAGGTCGGCAGTGTTCTGGTCGATACGTACCGCATAGCTGTAGTTGGTACAAGCGTTGTTAGCCAAGTCCGCATAGTGCGCCTGCCAGTTGCCGTTCGGCAAATGGCGGATACTGTCCTGAGGAATGATGATCTCATGTTCTATGCCGTCCATGGTCTTGACGAGGATCAGCTGTGCTGTCCTGTCCCACATCGCTTTGCCATAAGTCGCTTTCTGTGCCTCCTTCTGTATCAGCGTCTGCATCGTATCGGTCAAGTGCGTACGCACCCTGTCAAAGGCATCGCCTATGATCATCTCCGGTCCCTCACGGCACTCAATACTGTGCTTGTAATCTGCATCAACGGAATACCAGTTGAAGTTCACGTTCAGCACCTCCGTTACCGATACCGCGAACACAGCCGGGGCTGTCACCTCATATTTCTCACTCAATGAGGAACTCGTAGAGCCGTACCATTGGCTCACCTGGAAGAAGCTCACCCGCGAACCTGTTTCCACATTCATTCGCAGCGTATCATTGCCGATGCTCCAACTCCGCACGAATACGCCATCCTTGTTATGCACCCACACTTCTCCGTCATGTCCCGTGGATGAGCCGTTGCGATAGATCATAATAGGCACGGAATCCATGAGGCACTTCTTGTACGTATAGGTCATCTCAAAATCCGAGGTTAGGATATTATCTATCGCACGGTTCTCGATGTCGATGGTGAAATGCACTTTCCTGTTCGTTGCATAGTCGGCATCTTTCCGGTAGTTCGGTTGCGTGGTAGCCAAGGGTGCGAGGTAGCTGTGTTTCTCACACACGGTATCCAACACGAACTCATGTCCTGTCCAGCCCCACACGGCGGATGAGGCACGCCGCACACGGTAATACACCGGCACGGCAGGTAAGGGAGTGCTCTTGGCGGTGGCCGTTATCTCCATCGAATAGAGCGGGTTGCCGTTCGCATCGCGCAGGATATAATCCTTGGCGGTAGCGGAGAGGTGGGTTATCTCCTTGCTGTCTTGAGCCGCAGCGGCATTACCTGTCCATATCTCGCGGCTGTCATCCACATACGTATAGATAGCTTTCTCCAAACCGCGCTCCATCGGCTTCACTTCCAGGGTCTTGGCATCGCTGAAATCGCTCTGCAGCGCACGCTGGATCTCGAAATAGTCGTTCTCCACCAAGTCCACCAGTTCCGGGTTTCTCACCCTCCAGTGCAGCACATTGTTACCCGTGAACGTATTGGTCGAGTCTTTCTCCTCTGTTACCGTCAGGTCGTACAAGCGGTGATACGGACGTATATTCACTTTCGTGGATTGGATAGGCTCAGCCGGCACCTTGTTCGGCTTGTCGTACCAGGTTGTGAACGTAGCAAAGAACTGCTCTTGCACCGTATCGGTGGTCGGCACATAGATGTTACCCGACCGGTCGGAGGTCTTCACCTCATTCGCGTTGAGCGAGGTATAGTAACTGATTGGTTCGTTATACACCATATACGGGATTGCCGCATAACCGTAACCTGCTATACCCTGATCCACCACGCCATAGAAGTACGGGTCGTACAACTCCGGTGGCGTCTGGCTCTCCTGCCCCACCAAGCCGGTGCACAACGTCCAGTCATACACGTAGTTGCTGTTGCCGGTCATGCGCAGGTAGTCATCCACATGTATGCTCACACTGAATGTCTTCCCGCTCAACGACTCAGGCGGGTACCAGTCTATCTCCAGCCACGTCACATAGTCGTTGTCGTTGTCCGCCTCGCGCTCCTTGCGCACGTTATAGACATGCTCATGCCCGTCGGTCGGCACACGCTCCACCTGCCCGGAGGTGGTGTTCACTATTTGCACCACGCCTCTGTTAGGCAAGGCTTCCACCCACGCGCGGCCGTAACTGTAGGTATCTTTAGCACTCGGGCCGTCTTTGTTAATCTCACCACCGAAGTAGAAGATTTGAAACGTACTGCCGCCTACTACAGAGTACGAGGCGTACGTCCTCGTGGACTCCAGGTAGAAGTCACGAGCGCCGCGCGAATATACCGGCAGCTTGAAGTGCACGCGGTCAGCGCCCGTGGCATACGCCATGTAATGACTCTGCTTCTGCAGAAAATCATTGGCGTACGCCTTGTTCGATACGAAGAAAATAATACAAAAAGCCATAACTGCAGTCAGCAGCATATGGCTCTGTGATTGAGAGTTGGTCGTTGTCATAACGATATGTATATTGAAAATTTGCAAACATGCGAGGTGTTCAGCCTCGCATGCCTAAGTAAGGAATAATCCTAACGATTACGTCTTAGCCACAAGGGCACGATTATTTCTTAGCCACAAGGGCACGATTACTTCTTGCGGGTCAGAGTCTCAGGGAAGACGTTCAGCGTGTAGGAGGAATTGCCTCTGAGCACCATTTGGTCACCGGAAACGGCTACATACAGAGCGCTCTTCAGCTCGTCGTCGAGGGTTACCCATACTTCCACGCCGTCAACACACTTCCAATCGGTGATGTTTACATTTTCGTTTGTCTTTGTGCCTACTACGGTAATCTTTTTCTCAGTGAACGTAACGGTTACCGTCTCTTTGTCATCGGTCATGAGAGACTTAATGTCACCTACCCAAGCACCCTGTGCGTCAGCTTTTACCTTAGCGATAGCAGCCGCGTTAGGATCAGAAGGAGTGTTACCCTTGCAGCTGAAAATCATCAGCGAGCATGCAACTAACGTTGCAAAAAATAAAACCTTTTTCATTACAAATAATTTTTTTTAGTTTGTTAATTATTTTGTTTGTTGTTTTGATTTTTGTCCACTATACCGACTGCAAAGGTACGAAAAAGTTTGTGCATTTGCAATTTTTTTCACAAAAAAAGCCGCTCGCACGGCTCTTTTTGTTCATTTTGCAGTATTAACCTTTTATTTGGGGGTGTTGGTGCTTTATTCTCGCAAATTCTTGCCTGTCACGTCGTAACGCTCGCCGTTGCGGATGATGACTACGCGGTCATCCTCGAGGATCTTGTGGGGGGAGGTTACGGGTGACGGGTTACCGGTTACGGGAACAAGCAAGACAGGCGCGCGGAGCGAGCCGTGGTGAGAGTCGGGGACATAATTGACGATTTGACGATTGACAATTGACGATTGATTGTCCGATTGATCATTATTGACGATTGTCAACGGCTCGCCGTTCATCTCGAAGCGGAGCTCACCTACCCTATCACTTTGGATCGTCAGGAAGTAGTACGGCTCATCGTCAATCATAAGCGGCTCTGCCACCGCTGTCAACTCATCGCCAACATACACCTTGATGCTTTCGACTTTCGACTATTTTGGATAATTTTGGGTAATTTTTGACTAACCAAATCCATAGGAAATAGATTTTAATAGTTTTTAATAGTTGACTCGAAAATACCCATAGGAATACGTCCCTGACCGCGAGCGTCAGCTCGCATAATCCCGACTAAGGATATAATACAGCGATAATGCGGCGAAAATGCAGGGTAAATGCAGGGATAAACCTTAGTGTTTATCATCATAGCTGCATTGCTAACTTTAATATTAACCCCAAAAAATTCAGATTATGTCAAAATTAGTTTTACCGGCGGAGATATTGAGTATCTCCGGAGCAACGGGCAAAATGCTCTACCAGACCTACACAAAAGCCGACGGCAGTACTGAGACGCGGGTGTATTCGAATCCGTATTACCGTCCGCGAGGCGAGAAGTACCAACGCAAAATCCCTTTCACCAAGAACGAACAGAGGGCGCAGCGGCGATTTGCCGAGATGTCGCGCGAGGTAAGCAGACGCGTGAAAGCCGGTGACCAACGTTTACGCGAGCAGATCTGGGCTGACGTGAAGCGGGAGTTCGCAAGTGAAAGGTGAAAAGTGAAAGGTGAAAGGAGTGAATTGTACAAAAAGAAGCCGCACGCGCGGCTTTTTTTGTGCATTTTTAATAAAAAATGAAAATTTATTCCAAAAAATTTGCATATTTCAAAAATTTTTTGTACCTTTGTACCCAAATTTGAAAAAACGCTTGGAGCAATGGGCAGAATTACAGAAAATATAATAGCGAATTTTACCCCACCCCCACAACGTATTAGGCTGTATAACAGGCAAATACACCAACATAGCAACGTTTTAAGCGGTGCGTACATCCGTGTGCGTACTGCTTTTTTATTATTCCGCGCGCATAAAGCAAACAAATAACATTAACTAAATTCTAAACATTATGAGAAAAATCAAACTTCTTACTCTGTTTATGGCACTATGTGTGTCAGCAGGATTGTGTGCCTCCGATCTCGGAACAGGCACAGGTTTGTCGTGGGAGTATAATGCTTCCACGCATCAGCTTATCATCTCTTATAGCGGTGAAGGAACCGGAGTTATTCCGGATTACGCTTCTTATTCTGCACAGCCATGGTCTGCATATTACTATATGATTCAAACCCTTGTGCTTCCTGAATCGGGATTAAAAAAAATAGGAAAGAATGCGTTTAATAATTTGACGGCTATAACATCTGTTACTATTCCTGCCGGTGTGGAGAGTATCGGTGAATCATCGTTTAAGGGTTGCTTTGATTTGACAACCGTAACATTCCCAAGTTCTCTGGAATCAATTGGTAAAGAAGCATTTGCCAATTGTATGGATTTGGTAACCGTTACTGTTCCTACTAACAGTTTGAAATCAATAGATGAAAACTGTTTTGAAGGTTGCAAAAAAATTGAAACAATAACTCTCCCGAATACACTTGAATCTATAGGAAAAGGTGCTTTTTACAACTGCGCGAAGTTAACTGCTCTTACAATCCCTGCTTCTGTAACCAGTATAGGTGAGGGTATTACCGTCGGCTGCAAGGCTATGACGACCATTTCAGTAGATGCTAATAACACCGTCTATGAAAGTCCTTCCGGCAGCAATGCGATAGTAAAGAAGGCATCCCCCAGCACTCTTGTAGCAGGTTGTAAAGCTACAGTTCTTCCGGTGGTCAATACAATAGCTACAAAAGCATTTGGTGAAATTGAATTATCGGAAATAAACATACCCAATGGGGTAGCACGTGTTGAATATAAAGCCTTTTATGGGATTACGGGTAATCCATCCATGTCTGTTCCTGCTAGTGCAACCTATATGTCGACTGAACCTTTTGATCCGGTTAATGGTCCGCTATCTTCCGTAACTGTGCATGAAGATAATCCGAATTATGATAGCCGAAATAATTGTAATGCCATCATAGAGAAAGCGTCCAACGCTTTGATTACGGGTAGTAACTCGTGTTCTGTTATTCCCGATGGCGTAATCAGTGTAGAATCTTTTGCTTTTCAGAATTGTACAGGTGTAACCTCGATAACTATCCCTTCCAGCATACAGTATCTCCGAGCGAATGCTTTTGATAAATGTACCGGTCTTACTCAAGTGATTTGTTTGGCAACAACGCCTCCTGCAATGTATAAAAATGGTGGGTCAGGAGATGCTTTCCGCAATGTAGACAAATCTATCCCGGTTTATGTTCCGGCTTCGAGTGTTGCTGCATATCAAAACAATGGTAATCCTTGGTTTGGCTTCACTAACATCCAAGCATATGAGGAGCCGACTCTCGAATGGACTTGTGGCACATGTACTGTCACGCTTATAGACGGTGAGCTTAAAGTGTTCCCAACAGATGGCATATCCGGTACGATGTCTTATGCTACTTCAAACTACGAAGAGAATCATCCATGGCTCGCATATAGCAGCCAGGTTACAAAGATTGTTGTAGCTGACGGAGTTACCAACATTTGGCATAATACCTTTAGAGGTTGCTCCAACGCTACCAGCGCACGCATCGGCAATGATGTGATTTACATTGGTTACAACGCGTTTAACGGATGTAGCGGCCTGACCAACATTACACTTCCGAATAAAATCTCGTCTATCGACCAAGATGCATTCAAAGGCTGTACGGGCATGACAGATGTATATTGCTATCTTTATACTACAAGAGTTGGTGGAAACTGGTTTGATGAAAATGCAGACGATTTCAAAGCAAGTAAGGCAACACAATGCCATGTATATGCTGATGATTTAAGTGAATTTCTCGATTATTGGGGTTCGGATGGCACGAGAGACCATCTCAATCTGACCTTCGTCGGCGACCTTGGCGGTATATTGACCTTGGGCGACTCCGATAATGCTGGCGCTATCGATGAGTTCCTGGACGCTCATGACGGTGAAGTTATTCCTGAGTTGACTATTGACCGTGTTGTATATCGCAACCAATATTATAACACTATCTGCTTGCCGTTCAGCATGGATGCTACGCAGATTGCCAACAGCTCTATCGCTGGTGCTGAGATACGTGAATTTGTCGGCGCTGAAGTTGTAGCCGGAGCATTGAATTTGTCGCTTGATGTAGTTACTACTATTGAGAAAGGCAAACCGTACTTCATCAGTTACAGCAATGCAGCTGCTTTGGATGAATTGAGCTTCAAGGATGTACAACTTGATGCAAATGAGCCTGATTACGTTGAGCGCAACGGCGTGAAATTCCAAGGCACATATCACGGATTTGACATGCCGGCACAGACGGAAGAGAACCACAGTTACCTCTTCCTCGGTCAAAACAACACGTTGTATTGGCCTTCATCTGCCGGAAAAATCAAGCCTTTCCGTTGCTATTTCATCATCCCGACAGGTGGCGCAGGTGCTCCTATCCGTCGTGGCATGCCGGCATACCTGATTGACCTGGAGAATACTGCAACGAATGTTGAGAGCATCGAAGGTCAGGTCATGAACGGCAAGGTTCAGAAAGTTATCGAGAACGGCGTAATGTACATCATCCGCAATGGTGAGAAGTATAACGTTATGGGTCAAATCATTAAATAAGGAGGACATCACTATGAAAACTAAATATATGCAG
This sequence comes from uncultured Bacteroidales bacterium, assembly GCA_902798965.1. Lineage (GTDB taxonomy): Bacteria > Bacteroidota > Bacteroidia > Bacteroidales > Paludibacteraceae > Colicola. The sequence goes on from CADBYS010000021.1 coordinate 50,063, forward strand.
CCGGAAACGTTGGTGTCGGATATTTTGCCGAATGCTGTGATTCTTACGGGTAGTGCAACGATACCTGATCCCGGAGATTTCGGCATGGGCGGCGGTGCTGCCCCGGGCGAAGCAATCTGATCGCATAGTTAAATACAATCAATGGAGGGGGTGCTTTAGTAGCACCCCTCTTCAGCGCGAATATGAACTTTTTACAAATACGATATCTGAATCGAATAGATGTTTTCAACCTCAAGTGTTGGCAACGCCCCTCACACCGGTGACTGTATTATGTTTCAGTGGTGATCCTGTCGAAGATTCATTCACTATCGGCGGTGGTATGAATCCTGATGGCGCCATGTAACAACACTCCCACTCTCCCCTGCTTATGGCCGGCGCAATCTATGCCATAGCAGGTAAGAGTGCACAACAAAAAAAACGCATCTTCGGGTGCGTTTTTTTGTGTCATAACCTCACTCACGTGCAAGCCCGTGTGAGGCTTTGACACTAAAAATGTATAAATATGCAATTTTTTCTGCTGAAAATTTGCAAATATCATTTTTTTTTCGTAACTTTGTAGTCGTATTTGTGTCGCACGAATGCTGACCGAAGTGAAAACACCAAGCAACAATGAGCAAACTGATACATATCGACCAAGACTACAAACAGTGGATTCAGGACTTGAAGAGTCGCTATCGTCGTAGTCAAATCAAGGCTTCCGTCAAAGTCAATTACGAGGTGCTGTCCTTCTATTGGCAACTGGGTCGCGACATCGTCAACCTCGATGCGGAGAATCGTTGGGGC
>CADBYS010000022.1 GCA_902798965.1 uncultured Bacteroidales bacterium
TGGATTTGGCGGAGAAGGCGCTCGTCAAGCTCGCTTGAGCGAGAGACTTATACGACAAATACACAAGTCCGGTACGGACAACAGACACCGGCAGGGTTTTTTAAGGTTTTTGTTCTAACTAACTCATCGGAAATTTTGGGATAATTTTTGGTAATTTTTGACTAAAATGCGATTCTATGAAGCGATTATTATTGATTTTTGTCGGGGTGTTGTGCGTTGCTGCCTGTGGTGCATTGATAAGCTCGTGCAACGTCACCCGCACCGTGACAACCTCAAGCCAATATGTCCAGCGAGGGGACACGACGGTAGTGATACAGTCCAAGACGATTGAGTCCTACGATGCCTCGAAGAGGCTATGACAAGGGACTAAGTGACCAAGTACCAAGTACCAAGTGACAAAAAGAGCCGTGCGAGCGGCTTTTTTTGTGCGATTTGACGAAAAAATGCAAAAAATATACACTATTATAGCAAATAATTTGCAAATATCAATTATTTTTTGTATCTTTGTAGTCTGAAACGTAAAATCGGCATCGTAACAACTATAAAACGCTATGAAACTATCGTCGGAATACCGAAAATTGGCATGGAAAGCCTTGCTGGCGAACAAGAAGGAGTCAAGCCTTATCATGTTGCTGCCCGTTGCGGCAATGATCGTGCTATTTGTTCTGATACTGCTGTGTCTGGTTCCCGTATTTAACGGTTTGGAAGGTTTAGGTTTGGCAGGGCTGATACTTATCCCTCTGCTTGCCTTGTTTACGGTGGGTATATTGACGTACTACCTACCCGTCTGGTACTTGGCGCTGTATCGCGGTCAGTCGGTGCTTGCCAACCCCTGCAAAGTCAGCTACCAACGCGCCTTGGCGGTGACGCTGATCTGCGCGATTCCCGTCATATTGTACGAAGCGGTGAACATGATGATACAGTTCGGCCATTGGAGCCCGGGTGTGAAAGCCATACTGGGTCTGGTGTTTATCGGGCTGCTGTGCTGGTACATGTGGTGGTACTACGCCGTGGCGATGACTATGCCGCTGCTGGTACACGATCATCCCGAGGAGTCGGTGTGGGCAATGACCAAACGCAGCATCCGGATGATGGACGGCTACAAGATGAAGCTGTTCTGGGTGGATTTTGAGATCTTCATCTGGCTGCTGGCTGCGATGCTTGGCATCTACTTCATCGGTATAGCGTACTTTGTGATCCAGATGATCAAATCCGCGCTGACCAACCCCGATGCCTTAGGAGCATTGGACGGCAGCGTAAGTGACACGCTGAGTTACATGCTGAGCATGCCGGGTATGTCCGGATTGCTGACAGCCATCGTGGCGTTGGTGATCGTGATGCTGTTTGCCGGATTGTTCATCGTTTGGCCGATGATCTACTTCGCCCATGCGGAGTTCTATAAGGATCTGCTGGCGGAAAATACGGAGGATGCCGAAAGGCCGTGAAAACGAGTAGGCAGAACATAAAAATCTTATTAGTATGGAAAACGAGACCCCTGTAGCAAACGCCAAACCCGCCTACGAGCTGCGAACTGAACGCGGTTTGGCAAAGTATTTTCTGTTGAGCATCATCACGTTCGGCATCTATGCGATTGTTGTTGAGTCGCACATCTCCGAGGAACTGAACCTGGTAGTTACTCCGCACGACAACCGTCGCACGATGCACTTCTGCCTTATCTATTTCATCTTCTCATGGCTGACAATGGGTATTGTGCCTCTGGTATGGTATCATCGTACTTCCGACCGTATGGGCAATGAGCTCAAACGCCGCGGTTTGGATTATGAGTTCGGCGCAAGCGACTTCTGGCTCTGGTGCATCCTGGGCAGCCTGATCCTGGTTGGACCGTTCATCTACACCCACAAGCGCATGAAAGCAATGAACCTGATCAATGCCGACTATAACGCGAAAGGTTAAATGTGATTATGGAGTAAGGAGTAAGGAATAAAGACTTAAATGTTTTCGACTGATGTAACTTGTCTTTACTCTTTCAGCGAAGCGGTCTTTACTCCTTATTCCAAAGGCTAAAAGCCAAAAATAAAAAAAAGAGCCGTGTCAACGGCTTTTTTTGTGAAAATATTTGCATATATCAAAAAAAATTTGTATCTTTGCAGGCGCAAAAGATATGCCCCTTTCCCCGTGGCGGTTTTCCCCGCTTCAACGGGGACAACCTAGTGTATCTTTGTAGGCTTTTTTTATTGATATATGCATAAAGGCGAGATAGATATAATCACGTTGGGTTGCTCGAAGAACCTGGTGGATGCGGAACGTGTGATGCGACGGCTGGAGTTGCACGGCTACACGTGCGTGCATGACGCACCGGCACCTAAAGGCGAAATAGCGATCATCAACACCTGCGGATTCATCGGTGATGCCAAGGAGGAAAGCATCAACATGATATTGGAGATGGCTGAGCGGAAGAAACACCGGCAGCTGCGGCAACTGTACGTCATGGGCTGCCTGAGTCAGCGCTACATGGAGGAGCTGGTACGCGAGATTCCCGAGGTGGACGGCTGGTACGGGAAGTTTGATTACGATGCGCTCGTGGAGCTATTAGTCGAAAGTCGAAAGTCGAAAGTCGAAAGCCACAAATGTGCCGTATATGAGCGGACAATAACCACGCCGAGGCACTACACGTACGTGAAGATATCCGAGGGCTGCAACCGCTTCTGCTCGTACTGCGCTATACCGCTGATTACCGGCAGACATCAGTCACGGCCGATGGACGAGATACTCGACGAGGTGCGCTGGCTCGTCACGCAAGGCGTGAAGGAGTTCAATATCATTGCACAAGATTTGTCGTCGTACGGGCTGGATTTGAGCTGTACGGATCTCACGGATCAAACGGAAAACAATGGTTCAAAAGCCAAAGGCAAACATCGGTTGGCGGAACTTATCGATCAGATGGCACAGATAGAGGGCGTGCAGTGGATACGCTTGCACTACGCCTACCCTGCCGACTTCCCGTACGATATACTGCCCGTGATGGCGAGACATCCGAACATCTGCAAGTACATGGATATCGCGTTGCAGCATTGCACGGATCATATGCTCAGCCAGATGCGCCGGCACATTACCGCCGCGGAGCAAGACGAACTGCTCGCGCGCATACGCCGCGAAGTGCCGGGCATAACGCTGCGCACCACCCTGCTGGTGGGACACCCGGGCGAGACCGAACAGGACTTTGAGGCACTCAAGGCGTGGGTACAAAAACAGCGATTCGACCGTATGGGCGCGTTCGCCTACTCCGACGAGGAAGGTACGTACGCCAACACCCATTACAAGGACGATATACCTGACGAGATAAAGCAGCAGCGGCTGGATGAACTGATGATGATACAGGAGCAGATTGCCGCCGAGCTCAACGAGCAGAAGGTGGGCACCGTGCAGCGCGTGATCATCGACCGCGAGGAAGGTGAGTATATGGTTGGCCGCACGCAATCCGACTCGCCCGAGGTGGACGGGGAAGTGCTGATACGAGTCGAAAGTCAAAAGACAGACCCTCCCCAACCCTCCCTCAAAGGGCGGGAGGATATACCAAACGTCAAAATCGGAGAGTTTTACGATATAAAAATAACCGGCTTCGAAGGAGTCGATTTATACGGAGAGATATGACAAACAAAGAACTTATTCAGTCCGTGTCGCAGAAGGCGGCACTGAGCAAGCAGGCAACAGAGAAGTTGCTTGAGTCAACCGTACAGATCATTGCCCAGACGCTGAGCGAGGGAGGGGACGTTAAGATCCAACACTTCGGTTCGCTGGAGGTGCGTGATCATCAGTCACGAATCATCACCAACCCGCGCAACGGCAAGCAGACCGAGATTCCCGCCAAACAGGTGTGGACATTCAAGGCAAATAACCGGCTGAAGGAAGCGGTGAATGAGAAATAATAAATGTTAGTGAGCTTCGCTGTTAGTGATTTCATGTTAATGAGCCTCCGGCTGTTAATGATTGCATGTTAACACGAAGTCAACAACACGAAGTCACAAACACGAAGTCACAAACACGAAGTAAATAACATGCAATAACACATATGGCAGAACATTTGACGATGGTAGGTCTGCGTCGTGCATTGAGTGCACAGGGCAGAGTGAGCGAGAAGGTGGCAGATGACTTTCTTTCAGCCTTGACGGCAAGTATTCAGGACGGCCTGAAAGCAGACGGCAGCGTGACGGTCAACGGTTTGGGTACATTCAAACTGCAAGAAATGCCTGCACGCGAGAGTGTGAACGTAAGTACCGGCGAACGGATCACCATAGAGGGCTACAAGAAAGTGGTGTTCACGCAAGGCACGTCGCGCGCAAAAGCCGCCAAACACGCCCAGGAAGAACCGATTGACCCGATAAAGAAACTCGGTGAGCAAGCCGAGGAGATCAAGGATATACTGAGCGAGATTTCCGCTATCAACGGGGAGGAACCGGCAGCAGAGCCGCAGCCGGTAGTATCGCCCGAGCCGGTAGTAGAACCCGAGCCTGTGGTAGAGCCGCAGCCGGTGGTAGAACAGCCTGTGGTAGAACAGCCTGCAGAGCAACCCGCAGAAGAGCCGAAAGAGGAAAAGGACGAGAAGAAGCCGTTCAATCCGTGGCTGACAGGACTGATAACTATCGGAGTGTTTGCGATGGTTCTGGTGATCGTATTCTTTATTCTCCGGCACTCAATCATCCAATGGGCAGAGAACATGCGCTCGAATCTGGAGCAACGCGCAAATACGCCTAAACAGCAAACGGTAGAGCCGGAGAAAACGGCGGACTTCGCTGCCGAGGCGGAAGCAGTAGCGAGTGCGGAAAGCACGGAACAAACGGAAGTTACCGCAGCAAGCCCGGAAGCCAAAGAGCCGAGCTACTACAACGATGCCGAGAGGAAGTTCACGGAGTGGCAGGCTACGGAGATCGTGGGACAAGACAGCCGGCTGGCATGGGTGGCAAAGAAACATTACGGCGAGAAAGCATTGTGGGTATTCATCTACGAGGCCAACAGAGACAAACTGAATGCCCCCGATCATGTGCTGCCCGGCATGGAGCTGCGCATACCCAAGCTGCCCGCTGAGCTTCGGGACGTAAATAACCCGAAGACCAAAGCCTTGCTCGAGAGGCTGAGCGAGGAATATTTGCAATAGTCAAAAGTCAAAAGTCGAAAGTCGAAAGCAAAAAGTGGATAAAGGTGTGATACATATTGAAGGGGCGCGGACGAACAACCTGAAAAACGTGAGCGTGGATATACCTCGCGAGCAGATGGTGGTAGTCACGGGCGTGAGCGGCAGCGGCAAATCGTCGCTGGCGTTCGATACCCTGTATGCCGAGGGACAACGCCGGTACGTGGAGAGCCTGAGTTCCTACACGCGGCAGTTCCTGGGCAGGATGCAGAAACCTGATGTCGATACCATCGACGGTATACCTCCCGCGATAGCCATAGAGCAGAAAGTGAGTTCGCGTAACCCGCGTTCTACCGTTGGCACCGTGACGGAGATCTACGACTACCTCAAGCTGCTCTTTGCGCGCGCCGGGGTGACCCTCTCGCCCGTGAGCGGCCTGGAGGTGAAGCGTCACACCGTAGCCGACGTGCTGCACACGCTGCGCGAGCAACCCAAAGGCACGCGCATCATGTTGCTCTCGCCCTTATCCGACCGCCCCTTGGAAAGCCTGATCAGCGAGGGCTACTCCCGCCTGCTGCACGTGCAGGAAGACGGCAGCGCGGATATACTGCGCCTGAGCAGCAGCCTGAACGAAGAGTTGCTGGAAGACCTGAGCAACGTGTATCTGCTGGTTGACCGCATCGTTGCCGACGGCGAGAAAGCCACCGAGAACCGCTTTGCCGACTCCGTGCAGACCGCCTTCTATGAAGGCAAAGGCGAGTGCGTGCTGAGGATTGAAACGGAGATGGTGAAATTCTCGGAGCGGTTTGAGGCGGACGGCATACAGTTCGTGGAACCCACGGAGCATCTGTTTAACTTCAACAACCCGCTCGGCGCGTGCCCCACGTGCAACGGCTTCGGCAACATCATCGGCATCGATGCCGATCTGGTAGTGCCCGACAAGTCCAAGAGCATATACGAGGGGGCTATAGCCTGCTGGCGCGGCGAGAAGATGAGCGCCTGGAAAGACGAACTGATCTACCACGCGGCGGAGTTCGACTTCCCCATCCATACGCCGTTCTATGCCCTGACACCCGAACAGAAACATCTGATCTGGACGGGCAACGAATATTTCCACGGACTCAACGACTTTTTCCACATGCTCGAGAAAGACCAGTTCTCGAAGATCCAGTACCGCGTGATGCTTGCCCGCTATCGCGGCAAAGCCACCTGTCCGGACTGCCACGGTATGCGTCTCAGGAAAGAAGCCTCGTACGTTTGGGTGGGCGGCAAGCGCCTGACGGATATTGCCGCGATGCCTGTGAGCGAGGTGAAGCCTTGGGTGGAAGAGCTGGAAGAGCAATGCAAGGCCGGCGACAAACGCTTGGCAGGCATGGGCGAACTGCTCCTGGAGATCAAGAGCCGCCTGCAGTTCATGGAGGATGTGGGACTGAGCTACCTGACGCTGAACCGTATGGCCTCTACCCTCTCCGGAGGCGAGAGCCAGCGCATCAACCTGGCGAAATCCTTAGGCAGCAGTCTGGTGGGTAGTCTGTATGTGCTCGACGAGCCGTCTATCGGTCTGCACGCCCGCGACACCGAGCGCCTGATACATGTGCTGCACGAGTTGCGCGACCTGGGCAACACAATCGTAGTCGTGGAGCACGATGAGGATATCATGATGGCGGCGGACTATATGATTGAAATTGGTCCGAAAGCCGGCAGTCACGGCGGCGAAGTGACCTATGTAGGCAAGCCCAGGCTGCAGGAGTTTCCGTCGGTGATTCCGCCCGAACGCCGTCCGTGGAGTAACTATATCGAGGTGGTAGGCGCTGCCGAGAACAACCTGCAGAACCTGAATGTCAAGTTCCCATTGGGCGTGCTGACGGTGATCACGGGCGTGAGCGGCAGCGGCAAATCATCGCTGGTAAGCAAGGTGCTCTACCCTGCCTTGAAGAAACATTACGGTGGCATCTACGCCGAGCATACAGGCGACTACGGCAGTCTGAAAGGCAGTATGCATCTATTGAAGGACGCGGAGTTCGTTGACCAGAATCCGCTGAGTAAGTCTTCGCGCTCCAACCCCGTGACGTACATGAAGGCATTCGACGAGATCCGCCGCGTGTTTGCCGACCAACAGCTGTCGAAGCAGATGGGTTATACGCCTGCCCACTTCTCGTTCAACACCCCGGGCGGGCGCTGCGAGCAGTGCCAAGGCGAAGGTACGATAACCATCGAGATGCAATTCATGGCGGATATAGTGATCGAGTGCGAGCACTGCCACGGTATGCGCTACAAGCAGGAGATACTGGAGGTGACCTTCGGCGGCAAGAACATCCACGATATACTCGAAATGACCGTGGACGAAGCCATCGACTTTTTCACCGAGCACGGCTGCCGGAAAGTGGTGAAGCTATTGAAGCCCCTGCAGGACGTAGGTATCGGTTACGTGAAGCTCGGTCAGTCAAGCAGCACGTTGTCGGGCGGTGAGAGTCAGCGCGTGAAACTCGCCTCGTACCTGGCTCAGGAGGACAGCAAACCGATGATGTTCATCTTCGACGAGCCGACAACCGGATTGCATCATCAGGATGTGCTTGTGCTGCTCAATGCCCTGGAGCGACTGATAAGCAAGGGGCATACGGTAGTAGTGATTGAGCATAACCCCACGCTGATCATGGCAGCCGATCACGTGATAGATCTCGGCCCCGAAGGCGGTTCTGAGGGCGGACGGATAGTGGCGGAAGGAACACCGGAACAGATCATGGCGTGCGAGCAGAGTTATACAGGTAAAGCATTGAAGAATTGGCTTTAAGTGTTGAAAATATAGTTAAGGAGTACAGCTCCAAGCCGATATTGGCGGGGATCACGTTTCTGGTGAACAGGCGGGATCGTATAGCCTTGGTGGGTAAGAACGGTGCGGGTAAGACCACCCTGCTGCGTCTGATTGCGGGCGAGGAGACTCCCACCAGCGGACATATAACGCGCGATGCGGAGATGACCATCGGTTACTTGCCGCAACAGATGATGCACAACGAGGGCACAACGCTCCGCGAGGAGGTAGATACCGTTCGCGACAAGCAAGACCCGAAGAGCGTGGGACAGATGGAGCGTGTGCTGATGGGTTTGGGCTTTGAGCGCACGGATTTTGACCGCCCGTGCAACGAGTTCAGCGGCGGCTGGAGGATGCGTATAGAGCTGGCGAAGATTCTGCTCAGGCAGCCCGAGTTGCTGCTGCTCGACGAGCCGACGAACCACCTGGATATCGAATCCATACAATGGCTCGAGGAGTGGCTGCAATCCGCTCCGTGCGCAGCAATCATCGTCAGCCACGACCGTGCGTTCATCGATAATGTGACCAACCGAACGATCGAGATTTCGCTGGGGAAGATCTACGACTACAACGTACCTTACTCGCAGTTCGTCACCCTCAGGCAGGAGCGCCACGAGCAACAGGTGCGCGCCTACGAGAACCAGCAGAAGATGATCAAGGACACCGAGGAGTTCATCGAGCGCTTCCGCTACAAAGCCACGAAGAGCGTGCAGGTGCAGAGCCGCATCAAGCAACTCAATAAACTCGAGCGGCTGGAGGTTGATCTGGAGGACAACTCAAGGCTACGGATGAAATTCCCGCCCGCACCGCGCAGCGGAGATTTTCCCGTTATCGCCGATGATGTCCGCAAGGCATTCCCTTCACCCCACGGCGCGATGCTTGCGGGGACCCCGACCGGCGAACACGTGGTGTTCGATCATGTGACGTTCACCATCCGACGTGGTGAGAAAGTGGCGTTCGTGGGCAAGAACGGCGAAGGCAAGACCACACTCGTACGCTGCATCATGAACGAGCTGACCGACTATTCGGGCACATTGAAGATCGGTCATAACGTCAAAATCGGGTATTTTGCACAGAATCAGGCTTCGCTGCTCGACGGCGAACTGACCGTGTTCGACACCATCGATCGCGTGGCGGTAGGCGACATACGCACGCGCATAAAAGATATATTAGGAGCGTTCATGTTCGGCGGCGAGGCGATAGACAAACGCGTGAAAGTGTTGTCGGGAGGCGAACGCAGCCGTCTGGCGATGATTCGGTTGTTGCTGGAGCCGGTAAACCTGCTTATCCTCGACGAGCCTACCAACCACCTGGACATGCGCAGCAAGGATGTATTGAAGGAAGCGCTGCAGGCCTTCGACGGTACGGTGATTCTCGTGAGCCACGACCGCGATTTCCTCGATGGCATCGTGAGCAAAGTGTATGAGTTCGGCGGCGGCAAAGTACGCGAGCACCTGGGCGGCATATACGAGTGGCTGCACTATAAGAATAGTCAAAAGTCGAAAGTCGAAAGTCAAAAGACGATGAACGATGCCGACAAAGCGATAGATCTTGCGTTGGGGCAGAAAGTCGAAAGTCAAAAGTCGAAAGTCGAAAGCGGAAGTGGTGCAGCCGACTATGCGGCGCAGAAAGCCAAGGCGGCTGAGCTCAGGAAAGCGCAGAAAGCGGTCAGTCAGGCGGAAGAGGATATAAGCCGCCTGGAGCAACAGATACTCGATATCGAGCAGATACTGGCAGAGGTAGAAGGGCAGTCGCCCGAGAACTTCGAGAAGTACAACCGCCTGAAGCGCTCGCTGGAGCAGCGCATGTACGAGTGGGAGATCCTCAGCGAACAACTGGCGGAGGTGCAATAGACCGGCTACGCCTTAAAGAAAAAAGACCGCTAACGCTAAAAGACTAATTAGGCTTTTGTCTTTGAGTCCCAAAGGGACGGTCTTTCGACTAAAAAGAATATGGAAGAGATTATCAATTATATCAAGACGTGGCTGTTGTACGGCAATGCCGACGCGGCGCAGCAGATCGGCTACAGCGCCGACGAGCGTGAGTGGCCGAAGTACAAACTGGTTATCGTACCCAACGGACACTTGGGCAAGGATATCGTGTTGCCTGATCTGTCAGCCCCGCTTCTGGAAAGCTGGTCGCCGGACGATACGCCGGACAGCATGACGTATGTGATCCGCACCGACCTGATCTACAACGCGTTCTTCTTCATCTCTCGTGCCGAGGAGCTGATCAACGACAAGAGGGATGAGCATGGCCGGTTCCTGGCAGCCTACTCTATCCTTGGCAAGCGCAACCGGCTGATGATGCCCGTATTGGACGAGTATGCGCGTCTGCTGATCAAGGCTATGGGCTTGGAGCTGCCGCACGCGGGGTTTGCACATATCTACCTCACGCACGACATCGACACCATTGCCCACTACCGCCATCTTCGCGGCGCGTTGGGCGGCATATGGCGCGGCGAGTGGCGGCAGGTATTGGCATCGTGGCGCGACATACACAACGACCCCGCCTACACCTTCCCCTGGCTGATTGAGCAGGACAGGAAAGTGCCGCTGGCCGAGAGCATCTTCTTCGTCAAGCACTCGTACGGCAAGGGTTACGACTACCCGCAGTACAACCACCACAGCCCCGATGCCCACCGACTCAGAAAGTTCCTGGAGTGGAACCGCGTGACGATAGGTTGGCACAGTTCGTACTACGGACCGAGCAGCATCGAGCGCCGCACCTCGCGCACCAACGAGCTGGCTATTCACCGCTCGCATTACCTGAACTGCCCGATATCCACGATGCGACAATTGATAAGCCTGGGCGTGACCGACGACTTCACGATGGGTTTTGCCGATCGTGCCGGCTTCCGCTTGCAGACCACACGCTCGGTGCTGTGGATTGATCCCGAGAAGATGCAACTGACCGAACTGGTGCTGCATCCGCTCATCGCGATGGATGTGACGCTCAGCAACAAGAACTACATGGATCTGACCGAGGATGAGGCATCTTATCTGTGTCAGCAACTGATAGATAAGGTACGCATGCACAACGGCGATCTGTGTCTGCTGTGGCACAACAGCAATCTGGGCACGGACACCTACCATCGTGCTCTGTACCCGCAAGTGTTGGATATGATTACCCGATGAACCGCCGTCTGCTCATACTATGCGATCCGTTCACCTCGCCGGCTTACACGCCGCGCGTGCGTTGCCTGTGTGAGCAACTGAATGCGCAGGGGTGGCATATCGACCTATATACCGAGCAAGGCGAACCGCTGCCGTTTGAGCACACCTATCCCATCCACGAGATACGCGTCTATCGCACGGGCTCGTTTGCAGAGTGGGCTGTGAAGAGCGTGCTGTCGCTGCTGTTTGATTGGCGCAACCGTTACTTCTCGCGCAAAGTCAGACAAGCCGTGAGCGGCCAAGAGTACAATCTGGTCGTTTGCTGCACGTTCTCGACCTTCCCGCTGCAGGCAGCCTTGGATGTTGCGCGCGAGAAAAACCTGCCGCTGCATGTTGACCTGCGCGATATTGATGAGCAAGCACCCAACGCACAGTACCAGAGCCACAGGCAGTGGTGGCTTCGGCCGTTCAGGCAGTGGTACAGAAACACGAATATCCGCCGGCGCAATGCGGTGATTCGGCAAGCCGACTCGCTGAGTTGTGTATCGCCTTGGCACAAGGCGTTCCTGCAAGCCTACAACAAGCAGGTCAGCGTCATCTACAACGGCTACGACAGCGAGCTATTCCGCCCGCGAGATGTACGCAGCGAACAGTTCAGCATCGCCTATGTAGGCAGGGTATATGAGCAACCGATGCAGGATGCCACGCTGCTCATGCAAGCCTTGCAGGACATCAACATACCCGTACAGGTCAACTGGTACACGAACGATGCGGGACAACAACGCATCCGGCAGCTGGCCGGGCAATACGGCGTGGAGCAGCAGATGCATTACCACGGCTACGTCCCTACCCGACAGGTACCTACCCTGCTCCACGAAGCCTCGATCGTACTGGTGCTGAGCAACACGGCAACCGTGAGCGGCGCACACGGCATAATGACCACGAAGTTCTATGAGGCACTGGGCGTAGAGAAACCCGTGCTGTGCGTGCGCAGCGATGAGGAGTGTCTGGCTAAGGTGATAAGCGAGACGAACGCAGGCATAGCGGCCACAACCAAAGAGCAAGTCAAGACGTTCATCATGGAAAAGTACCATGAGTGGCAGACGAACGGCTACACAAGGCAACCGATCAATCAAGAAGAGAAACAACACTTTACCAGGCAATATCAGGCACAGCAATTTGAGCAACTGTTCCTGCAATACATGCATGAAGACCGATAAGCCCATATTAGTGGATATATGTTGGACGCTGTTCAGTTCGAACACGACATATGACTTCCTGCGCATTCGCGGGAACAGGCTGAACTCGCTACTATACAAGCTGTTCGGCTACGATTATGTTCGTGCACGCGCTATCAGAAAGCACCGCCACTACACCCACGAACAACTCCTTGCACGGGCGGAACGATTCTACACCGACTATCTGGAGCCGCGAAAGATTGAACCTGTATGGCAACTGATCGAAGGCAGGGAGATCATCCTCGTTTCGCAGACGATGCCCTTGATTGCCGAAGTGGTGGCCAAGCACACCGGTGCCAAGGCTTTTCACTGCTTGCATGACAAACGAGAGGTGCTGGCACTGTACTCCGACTTCGACATCATCACCGACAACCTGACGGATATCGAACTCATCCGGCAGGCCGACAAGGCAACAATAGTAACATACAACAACCTTTCGCGCTGGGAGAAGATCCTGCCCAAGGACAAAGATATAACATTCATCCACACCAACAGACACAGATACTAATGCCACAAGCCGAAGACATAAGGAACAAGCGCACGCGCGCACGCATATCGAACGCCTTGTTTTACTTGCCGTTCGGGTACTACTATATCGTGCGCCTGGGTACAACAGGCAAACTGCTGTCGTGGATGCTTATCTACCTGATGCCTACCCTGTGGTATGCGATGCTGACGTATCAGGGCAATCCGTGGGTGTTTGCCGTAAATTATGCACTGGTGCTCATTGCAGCATTCTCGCTGTACGAGTTGGGGTACATCTTCAACGACACCACAGCCATCCTGCGCGAGGAGCAACCCGCTATACGCCTGTACGACTACAACTTCCGCCACTTCGAGCAGTACAAGACGGCCATCGTCGCCGCGCGCGTAGGTTACGCCCTGGCGGCAATGGTACTATTAGGTGCAGTATGCCGGCATTACGGCGTATGTGATGCCAAGCATATAGGAATGACCTGCGGTTGCATTGCGCTTATTCTGCCGCTTTTTGCCCTGTACAACCGCTGGCGCAGCACAAGCAATGTTTGGCTGTATCCGCTGCTGGTCTGCTCGAGGTATATGCCGTTTCTGTTACTATACCATTTCGACGCGTTGGCTATCACCTTGCTGTTGCTTAGTTTTCCGCTGGTGAACTGGCTGGAGCGCTTCTCTATGCCCAGGTATCGTTTCCCGCTCATGCGGCGCATCATCCCTACCGAGCAGAGCAAGACGCTGTTCCGCGTGTCATACTACGTGGTTGTGGTGTGCGTGCTGCTGCTAGCACAGCAGTGGCTGCAGTTCAGCTACGCCTATATGGTTCCCCTGTTCATCCTCGGGCTGTATCGATTGCTGGTGTCTATACTGATTACCTTTTATCACCCCAAGAACTATCTGAATGGCTAAGAGTCTGCGCACATATGGTTGGTACTTGCTTGCCGTGACCTGTTGGACAACGGTGTGCTTCATCGTTCCCGACTATCTGGATCAGACGGTCAGCACGTGGCGCAGCATCCTGACCTTGGCAGCCTACGCGGCAGTGTTAGGCGTCGTGCCGTTCTTGCTGTTCACGGTGCTGTGTGCCAACAAGTACGTTGCCGCCGTGTGTCTGCCTGTATATGCCATACTCGGCAGCGGCGTAGCGTACTACGCATACAATTACCATGTGCTGCTCACCGCGCGCATCGTGGATGTAACGCTGCACACCAACGCGGCGGAAGCTTCCGGAGTGATCGCCTGGCCGCTGATTGTTTTTGTAGTGATCAACCTGCTGATTGCCGTGCTGTTCGTCGTCTGGCGCTGGAAGATGCCACCTACCCGACTGCCGTATCTGATTGCACTGATCGGACTGATCGGTCTGCCCATATACGTACATGTGCTGCACGGCAAACTCATTCATCATTATCCGCTCAACATCTACGCTTCGCTCAGCGAGTACCATTATCTCAAGCAGCAGCGCCGGCAGCCCTACGAGCAGATTCCTGCCGTGCTGACCGACAGTGTGCCGACCGACTCGCTACAGGTAGTAGTAGTGATAGGCGAAGCCACGCGTGCCGACCATATGAGCCTCTACGGTTATGCGCGCGCTACCAACCCGCGCATGCAGGCACGCTCAGGTGTGATTGCTCTGCCGTATGTATATTCGCCTTACACCTATACGCTGGGCAGCGTACCGTACATGATCACGCCGGCCGACAGCCTGCATGCCAAGTGGGCGAACAACAAGGAGTCGTTCATCGCCTACTATGCCGATCAGGGTTTCCGCACCGCGTGGCTGAGCAATAGCGACATGGGCGAGACCTACGTGCACTACATGTACAGCGCTGACACACTGCTCTTTGCCCCTATGACGAAATATGAGAAGAGTGTGGATGCCAAGCTGCTGCCGCTGCTGCGCGAAGCCTTGTGCCGCACAGACGCCACGACAGGCAAAGGACTATACGTGCTACATACCATCGGTTCGCATTGGTACTACGATACCTATCTGCCCGATGACTTTGCGCCGTTCACCCCTACGCTGTCCAACCGCATCATCACGCAGAACACCACCGAGCAGATCATCAACTCGTACGACAATACGGTGGCGTATGCCGATCTGTTCCTGGATTCGGTGATCAGTATGCTGCAAGACCGTCCGGCGATCCTGTTCTATCAGTCCGACCACGGGGAGTCGTTGGGCGAGAACGGACAATGGCTGCACGCCTCCGATGCCGATGAGCTGCACTACCCCGCAGCGCTGATCTGGTACAGCGAACGCTTTGGCGAGATCTACCCTGCTACGGTAAGCCGACTGCAGGCGATGGCACAACAGCCGCTGACTACCGCCTATCTGTTTCCGGCAGTACTGTCCGTAATAGGACTACAAACAACTGAACAATAATCACCATCATGAAAACAACAGATATACTCGAACTGTTACACCAAGAGGTTATTCCCGCGATCGGCTGCACAGAGCCGATGTGCGTGGCGCTGTGTGTGGCGCGCGCCAAGGAGCAATTGGGCTGCGAACCCGATGCCATCACCGTGGAGGTGAGCAAGAACATCTACAAGAACGCCATGGGCGTAGGTATTCCCTGCACCGGCATGAACGGTCTGCCTATAGCCATTGCCTTGGGTGCAACCATCGGCAAGAGTGAGTATGAACTGGAAGTGCTGCGCGACACGACACCCGAAGCAGTCAGCTATGCCAAGGCATACTTGCAGCGCGTGCAACCGGAGATCACCATTGCTCATGATGCACCCGACATGCTATACGTACATGTTGCTGTTAGCAAGGACGAGCGAACAGCCGAAGCCACGATCCAGGGCAGTCACACGAACTTTGTTGGAGTCGAAAGTCGAAAGTCGAAAGTCGAAAGCTGGGACGATGGCTTCATAGATAATCAGCAACACGCAGTCACGTCGCTGCGCGAGGTATATGATTTTGCGATGAATGTGAAGCTCGATGATGTGCAGTTCCTAATGGAAGGCGCGAAGATGAATATGGCTGCCGCAGAGAAATCTTTCATGGGTGATTACGGTCATGGCCTGGGACGCTTACTGCACACCGTGAGCAACCAACACCTCACAAACAGCCCGCACACGCAGATGTCGAATATCTTCGGCGACACATTGTTCACCAAGATACTCTGTTACACCTGCGGCGCATGCGATGCCAGAATGAGCGGAGCAATGGTTCCGGTGATGAGTAACTCGGGCAGCGGCAACCAGGGAATAAGCTGCTCTATACCCGTGTATCTGTACGCTCTGGAGCACAACATGAACGAGGAGCAGACGCTGCGCGCACTGACGCTAAGTAACCTCACGGTGATCTATATCAAGCAGTCGCTCGGCAGGTTGTCGGCACTGTGCGGATGCGTAGTAGCAGCCACGGGCAGTGCAGCGGGACTAACCTATCTGATGGGCGGACAATACGACGAGGTGACCTTCGCCATCAAGAACATGATTGCCAACATATCGGGTATGATCTGCGACGGCGCCAAGCCAGCCTGTGCGCTGAAGGTGACCAGCGGCGTAGCAACCGCCGTGCTCTCCGCCTCGATGGCAATGCATCACTCGTTTGCCGAATCGACGGAAGGCATTGTGGAGGACGATATCGACCGCACGATACACAACCTGACACGCATCGGCCATGACGGTATGTGCCAGACAGATGACCTGATTATTGACATAATGACTCATAAAGACCGCTAACGCTCAAAGAGTAAAGACCGCTGCGCTCAAAGAGCAAAGACTAATTAGGCTTTTGTCTTTTGTCTTTGAGTGAGCGAAGCGAACGGTCTTTCGACTAAAATATTTTATTATGATAACGATTGAACAATTAAAAGACGTACAGCAACGCGCGGATAAGCTGAAATCTTATCTGGCTATCGACGAGAAACGCATCCAGCTTGAGGAGGAGGAGTTGCATACGCAAGCTCCGGGATTCTGGGAGGATGCCAAGGCTGCCGAGGCGCAGATGAAGAAAGTGAAGAGTCTGCGCCGCTGGATCGACGGCTACGAAGGAGTGCGTGCCGCCACAGCCGAACTGGAACTCGCCTTCGACTATTACAAAGAGGAACTGGTGAGCGAGGAAGAGGTGGATGCCGCCTACGCGCACGCGATAAAAGAGGTAGAAGACCTGGAGATGAAGAACATGCTCTCCCACGAGGAGGATGCTATGCCGGCAGTGCTCAAGATTGTGAGCGGCGCAGGCGGCACGGAGGCACAGGACTGGGCAGAACAACTGATGCGTATGTATCAGCGCTACTGCGAGAAGCACGATTACAAGGTGACCATAGCCAACCTGCAGGAAGGCGATGAGGCAGGCATCAAGACCGTGACCTTCAACATCGAAGGCGATATGGCGTACGGCTACCTGAAGAGCGAGAACGGTGTGCATCGTCTGGTGCGCGTCAGTCCCTACAACGCCCAAGGCAAACGAATGACCTCTTTTGCATCGGTATTCGTAGTGCCCCTGATCGACGACTCGATAGAGATAACCGTCGATCCGGCAGGACTGAGCTGGGATACCTTCCGCAGTTCGGGCGCAGGCGGACAGAACGTGAACAAGGTAGAGTCAGGTGTGCGCCTGCACTATAAGTTCGTGAATCCGCTCACAGGGCAACCCGACGAGATAGTGATCGAGAATACCGAGACGCGCGACCAGCCCAAGAACCGCGAAAACGCCTTGCGGCACTTACGCTCGCAGCTCTACGAACTGGAGCTCGAGAAACGCCGGCAGGCACAGGCCAAGGTGGAAGCCGGCAAGAAGAAGATTGAATGGGGAAGTCAGATACGTTCGTACGTATTCGATGACCGCCGCGTGAAGGATCATCGCACGAACTATCAGACGAGCAACGTGAATGCCGTAATGGATGGCGATATCGATGCGTTCATCAAGGCGTATCTAATGGAGTTCCCTGACTAAACAGGGCACTAAAAGCCCAAAACAAGGCACAAAACCGTGCAAGATTCATTTTTTCGAACGATTTACGGAAAAAAACTTGCATATTTGAAAAAAAAGTTGTAACTTTGTAGGCGCAATCATAAAAACACGCGAAAGTCGTTTGGCTTATCGCTACCGGCAACGGTAGAGGAAAGTCGGGGCAGCACAGAGCACCGCAGCGGTTAACGGCCGTCGGGCAGAAATGTTCGGTCACTGCTACAGAGACGAGTGATGTGAAACGAGTACACTGTGGGCTGCAATTCCATGTAAACCGATGTTTGAGCGTTGCTCGCGCGAGTCGGAGGGTAGGAAGCGATAGAAGTGCATGGCAACATGTACTCAAGATTAATGATAGGCTAAAACAGAACCCCGCTTACGGAACGGCTTAACGCGTTTTTTTAGGTTAAAGAGTTAAACGGTTAAATTGTTAAACTGTTAATGATCAGTTGGCAGGACATAAAGCAATTCATTGAGTACGACCTGTGGCGTAGGACGTCATCGGAACTACAGCAGTCGAGGCGCACCAAGCGTGTGGGTTTCGGCGTGCTCAAGACGATCATTCTTGTTATTCGCGGCTTTAACTCCAAGCAGCTGAACATGACAGCCAATGCGCTGACCTACAGTCTGGCATTTGCCATCGTACCGATTCTGGCAATGATCCTGGCAGTAGCCAAGGGATTCGGCTTTTCCGAGATGATCGAGAACCAGTTGCAGCAGTCCATGCTCGGCGAGACGAATCTTGTTCCCACGGTCATGGAGATAGTCGACCGCTATCTGGAAACAGCTCAAGGCGGTGCGTTCATCGGTATAGGTTTGCTCATTCTTATATGGGCAGTGTACAGCTTCTTCCGAAACGTGGAGCAGGCGTTCAACTCCATATGGGACGTTAAGAAGTCGCGTTCCGTGGTGCGCCAACTGACTACGTACATTGCCGTACTTTTCCTTGTTCCTGTACTTGTTGTCACCACTTCGGGTATGAGTATATTCGTACATTCAACCGTCGAATCGCTATCTGCATTCAAAGTGTTGGATGAATACCACAGCACTATGGTGCGCATATTGCAGTTCTTGATTGTGTGGGTGATCTTCCTGTGGATGTACATGGCTATTCCGAACACGAAGGTGCATTTCCGCAGTGCCATCTACCCCGCCATAATCATGGGAACGCTGTTCCAACTGCTGCAAATGCTGTCGATGTACGTGATTATGTTCCTCAGCCGCACGAGCATCGTGTACGGTGCGTTTGCCGCTATACCGATCATCATGATCTGGCTGCAGTGGGCTTGTCTGCTCATACTGATCGGTGCCGATCTGAGTTTTGCCATACAGAACAACGAGCAGTTTGAGTACGAGTTGGACGTACTGAGTATGTCGCGGCGCTACAAGGATTTTCTGACGCTATACCTACTCCACCGCATCATCTATCGCTTCGAGCACGACGAGATACCCTACATGGCTGTGGAACTGGCGCACGAGAACAACCTGCCTATTCGTCTGGTCAGCCAACTGCTCAACCGTCTGGTGGATGTCGGGCTGCTGCGCACCGTATATGTGGAGCAGAAGGAGGAGAAAACCTACCAGCCTGCCCTCGACACGCATCAAATAACCGTTGGCATGTGTATCGAGCGCATCGACAAGCAGGGCACGGAGGAGTTCCTGCGCGGCGCGTCGACCGAGATGCAGGCGTTCTGGAAGCGCTATATGCAACTCAAGGACGAGCACAACACGCTCAAGCATATTCGGATTGATGAGTTGATGATGGGAGAAGGAGTGAAGGAGTAAAGTATATATTGATAACCCAAAAATAAAATGATTATGAAGAACATTTTTCGCGTAACATGTATGGCTATGTGCCTGTTCTTGTCGTTAATGCTGCAAGCCAAGCCTCGCATCGAGCGGGCTGAGCCGCTGAGTTGGTTCACGGGTATGAAAATGCCGCTGACGCTTATGCTGCAGGGAGAAGATCTGGCTGACGCCGACGTAACCATCCAACAAGTGGTGGCAGGCAAAGTGATGAAAGGTCAATGCCTCGGCCTGACCGTGAAGAGTCAGCACAACGCCGAGTCGCCTAACTATCTGTTTGTTGACTTGCAGGCAAACGAGCCGGGAACGTACCGCATCACGCTCACCAAAAACAAGAAGTCTGCGTACATCAACTATGTGATCGAGCAACGCCGCCCTGAGCCGCGTGCCAACAAGAGCTACACGCCGGCTGACGTGATCTACCTGATTATGCCCGACCGTTTTGCCAATGGCGATCTGCTCAACGACGCAACAGAGGATACGGCCGAGAAACCTGCCTACGACGAGTGGTTTGGCCGTCACGGCGGTGACATCAAGGGTATCATCGATCATCTGGATGCCATCAAGGCGCTGGGCGCTACAGCAATCTGGTGCACGCCGCTGCTGCTCGACAACGAGCCCACACAATCCTACCACGGCTATGCTTGCGCGGATTATTACCATATCGACCCGCGTTACGGCAGCAACGAGCTGTATCGTAATCTCGTGAACGCCGCCCACAACAAGGGACTGAAGATGATCATGGATATCGTGCCCAACCACTGCGGCTCGGCACACTGGTGGATGAAAGACCTGCCGTACCACGACTGGATTCACCAATATCCCGAGTTCACACGCTCCAACTGGCAGTTCTCGACCGCAGCCGACCCCCACGCCTCGGAGGCTGACTTCTTAGGTATGAACAGCGGTTGGTTCGACACCTCGATGCCCGACATGAACCTCGACAACCCCGACGTGCTCAAGTACTTCCAGCAGTGGGCAATCTGGTGGATTGAGGCGATGGATCTTGACGGTTTGCGCGTAGATACCTACCCGTACAACGAAAAAGTGCCTATATCCAAGTGGACAAAAGCTGTGCGCAATGAGTACCCGGGCATCAATATCGTAGGCGAGTGCTGGACGCGTCCTACCTCGCAAGTTGCTTACTGGCAAGCCGATGCACGTAACCCGGACGGCTACAACTCCAACCTGCCCTGCGTGATGGACTTCCCCTTGCAAGAGGCTATGATTGCCGCACTGAGCAACAACGGCGAAGGCTGGGGCAACGGAATGCTCAAGTGCTATGAGGTAGTGGCTGAGGATTTCCTGTACGCTCATCCCGACAACCTGCTCATCTTCAATAGCAACCACGACACCCCGCGTGTTCGCGACATGTTGCTCGACAAGAGTTACGACCGCAACAAACTCATCGTAGCACTGCTGGCTACCATGCGCGGTATTCCGCAACTCACCTACGGCGAAGAGTACGGACTCATCTCCCTCAACCCCGAAGATGTAGGTAACCACGGTGCGCTGCGCGTTAACCATCCCTGGTTCAAAGGTACAGCCTCCAAGCTGGAGCCCGAACAGGAAGACCTGTACAAGTACTACGCCAAGATCCTGAACTGGCGTCGTGATTGCAAGACTATCCACGAGGGCAAACTGATGCACTTCCTCAGCCGCGACAATACGTACGCTTACGTGCGTTATACGGATAAAGAGGCTGTGCTCGTATATATCAATGCCAGCAACGAGGAACGCCAGATGCCTGTGGCTCAATACCACGAGGTACTGATGAACTATCAGAAGAAAGGCACGGATGTCGTTTCCGATCAGCCGTTCGACCTCAACCAGCGCATCACCGTTAAGCCGCTCACAGCTATCATCCTGCCGCTGGAGCATCTTTAATCTTTCTGCGAAGCGGTCTATACTCTTTTAGCGAAGCGGTCTATGGAACCACTACTTGGTAAGACATTGGCAGAACTGCAGCAGATTGCCTGCGAGGCGGGTTTACCCCGCTTCGTGGGCAAGCAGCTCTGTGAGTGGATTTACCGCCATCGCGCTACGAGTTTTGAGCAGATGACGAACATCTCGCTCAAGGCGCGACAAGCCTTGCAGGAGAAATATTGCATCGGCCGCTTGGAATCTACCGCACAAGCCGTTTCTGTCGATGGCACACGCAAGTACCTCTTCCCTGTCAATCTAACAGCGAAGCGATCTAACAGCGATAGCGATCCAACAGCGCAGCGGTCTAACAGCGACAGCGGTCGCTATATAGAGTGCGTGTATCTGCCCGAGGACGACCGCACCACGCTATGTGTGAGCACACAGGCAGGCTGTAAGATGGGTTGCCGATTCTGCATGACCGGCACCTTGGGTTTTCACGGCAATCTGTCTGCCGCTGATATACTGGCACAAATACTATACTTCCCCGACTTGACCAATCTGGTGTTAATGGGCGAAGGTGAACCAATGGACAATATCGACAATGTGCTGCGCGCGCTCAACGTACTGACCTCGGAGTGGGGCTTAGGCTGGAGCGGCAAGCGCATCACGGTTTCTACGGTGGGAGTGTTGGAAAGTCGAAAGTCGAAAGTCGAAAGTCAAAAGCAAATAGGAGAAAACGGGAAGCCTGCCTTGCAGCGATTCCTGGAAGAGACAGATTGCCATCTGGCTATATCGCTGCACAATGCGTTCCCTGCCGAGCGCGCGGCAATCATGCCGGCAGAGCGGCTCACACCCATTCAAGAAGTGCTTGATCTGGTTCGTCAGTACGATTGGACACACCAGCGCCGCTTGTCGTTCGAATATATATGCTGGAGCAGCATGAACGACGATCTACCCCACGCCAAGCAACTGCTTCGGCTGCTCCGAAACCTACCCTGCCGCGTCAATCTTATCCGCTTCCATCAAACGGATACAGCGGATGCCCATAGCGGAAAGCCCGCCTCGCTCAAAGCAGACAGACCTATATTCACAGCAAGCGACGAATCGCGCATGATTGCCTTCCGGGATTACCTCTCGGATCATGGCATCACATGCACCATTCGTCGCTCGCGTGGCGAAGACATACTTGCCGCGTGCGGCATGTTAGTCAACGCGTTACAGAAGTAACTTACTTACCTAAGCCTTCCAACAATCCTTCTACTGCCCCACCCAACTCAATCAGAGCATCGTGCATTCCGTTGGCACTATCGTCCAGGGAGTGCTTGGCGAACTTAGCCTTGCAACGGCCTTTCAGCTTACCTATCTCACGCTTCTGCTCGTCGGTGTATTCGTAATTATCCAGCGTTTGGCAGATATCGGCGTAATGCAGCACGGCTTCGTCCCAATCGGCTGCTGACCAATTGTCGGACTTCTGTTCAATACGTTCGGTAAACTTCTGCAAATCATTGAAAGCAGTTTCCGAGGGGTTGCAAGCCACAAACAGGAGGCTGAGCAACAGTAATGATAAAATTTTTTTCATATTCTTTGTAAATCTTTGTTTATCTGTTCACGCAATTCGTCCAGCGAGTTGAAGCGTTGTTCGCTTCGCAGCCGTTCGATGAATTGCAAGGTAAGCGTCTGGTTGTACAGATCACCGTCATATCCGGGTATATGTACCTCAATCGTCTGGTGCGTATTTCCCACTGTAGGATTCGTACCGATATTCACCAGCGCCATTTTCTCGCCTACATTGCTTTCGACTATCGACTTTTGACTTTCGACTATTACCCTAACCTTGTACACTCCCGCCGCGGGCACAAGCTTGGCTGCATCGGGCATAATGTTTGCCGTGGGGAAACCTATCTGCCGGCCAATCATTCGTCCGTGCACTACCCTTCCGGTCAGGCTGTACTCATAGCCAAGCAGGCGATTCGCGGACTCAATATTCCCCTCGCTCAGGTAATTGCGGATGCGAGTGGATGATGGCCGCTCGCCATCCTCGCTATACGGCTCGGCGCGTAGCACACGGATGCCTACGGCTTGTGCGATCGAGGCATATTGCTCGTCGCTCATGCGGCCGTCCGAACCGAAATGGTGGTTATAACCCATGAGCAGGTACTTCACTTTCCAGCGGTCGGAGAGGTAATCCAAGAATTGCGCGGCGGTCAGAGGTTGCACTTCCGCAAAGTCAAAGAAATGCACATCGCCGAACTGCCCGAGCAGTCGTTCGCGCTCATCGAGCGTGGTTAGCAGCGGCGGATTGAAGGCATCAGCGCCCTTCAGTTGCGCCAGCACGCTGCGCGGGTGTTGCAGAAAGGTGAAGATCAGTGCCCGCAAATCATGCTCGGCAGCGTGCATGCGCAGCTGCTCAAACAGGTATCGGTGTCCCTTGTGAACGCCGTCAAAGAATCCTATGGTTGCTATTGCGGGCATGAGAACTGTTTAGTTCACGAATTAATCGAAATAATCGTTCGAGTGAAACGAGATAAGAAATAATCGTTCGAGTGAAATGAGATAAGAAATAATCGTTCGAGTGAAACGAGATAAGAATTAAACGAATGCAGTGGTTATATTTTTATATAAATCTTTTTCCTGTATAGCGGGTAAGCGATGCACCACATCAGGGCATCGTAGATCAGTGCGCAGACGAGTGAGCCGCCATTCTCGCCAAACACGGGCAGCATAATCTGCTTGTAGTAGTATCCCCATACGGAATAGGTCTCGCCGCCTACATCAAAACGGATATTCGCCATAATGATGGCTAATAGTCCGCTCAGCACGAAGATAAACAGCGGGTTGACGCCAAAGCTCTCGAACGGCATCAGCCACTCGCCCTTATGGCAAACATCGATGATCCAGATGAGCAAGGCCAGCAACAACGATGCCAAGCCGCAGGTAAGCAACACGTACGATGCACTCCACAGGCTCTTGTTGATCGGGAAGGCATAATCCAACAGGAAGCCGGCAAGCAGAATGATTGTGCCCATGATAAACAGGCGGATTACCACCAGCCTCAGGTCGTTGGTCGTGAAGATCAGTTTGCCGGCATAGCAGCCTAACAGACAGTGAGCGATACACGGTATAGTGGATAATATGCCCTCGGGGTCAAAAGCTATGCCGCCCAGGTGATACATATGTTGCTCGCCTAATATGGCGCGATCCACGCGCGAGATGATATTCTGCTCCGTAAGGTCGAAACTGCCGGAGATGCCGATGATCAGGCAGTAAGCAAACAGCAGACCTAATGCTATCTGCGGCAGGTACTTTGCTTTGCTGAGCATCAGCAGGAAACCTGCAAACAGACTCACCCACCCTAACCGGGGCAACACGCCCATGTAACGCAGCTTGGCTATCGGGTTGTTCCACAGCGCGTCAATCCACTCGCCTCCGCTGCTCAGCGTGCGGCAACAGATACCAAACCAGCCCATCGCCCAGCCGATCAGTACAATCAGCAGCGAGCGGTAGATAAGGTGACCGATAGTCTTGCAGGTCATGGCAAAGCCGCGCTTGCGCTGCGATATATACATCGCTACGCCCATCACGAACATAAAGAACGGGAAAACAAGGTCGGTTGGCGTGCAACCGTTCCATGCTGCATGACGCAAGGGCGCATAGATATGCGCCCAAGTGCCGGGGTTGTTCACGAGAATCATTCCCGCGATGGTTATACCCCTCAATACGTCTAAGCTGCGAAGCCTACTCATAGTCGAAAGCCTAATTAGTCTTTTGTCTTTGAGCAAAGCGGTCTATAATGACTTAGCTACCTCAACCTCTTCAAATGCTTCGAGTATATCGCCTTCCTTCAGGTCGTCGTAAGCTTTCAGACTCAAGCCGCACTCGGTGTTCACGCCGGCTTCCTTAATATCGTCCTTGCCATGCTTGAGCGATGCCAAGTCGGCAGTCTTGATCACTATACCGTCGCGAATCACGCGTACCTTGTTGCCACGTTTGATCTTACCTTCACGAACCAAGCAGCCTGCGATCGTACCCACCTTCGAGATATGGAAGGTTTGCAGAACCTCGAGCGTAGCCGTCACCTCTTCCTTGATCTCCGGCGAGAGCATACCTTCCATAGCGGCCTTCACCTCTTCGATCGCATCGTAGATGATCGAGTAAACGCGGATATCCACCTCCTCTTGCTCCGCCATCTTCTTGGCAGTGCCTGTAGGACGAACGTTGAAGCCGATGATGATGGCCTCGGAAGCCGCAGCTAACATGACATCGCTGTCGCTGATGGCACCTACCGCCTTGTGGATCACGTTCACCTGGATATTCTCTGTCGAGAGCTTGATCATCGAGTCAGCCAGTGCCTCAGCCGAGCCGTCCACATCGGTCTTGATGATGAGGTTCAATTCCTTGAAGTCACCGATCGCCAGACGACGACCTATCTCCTCCAAGCCTACGTGTTTCTTCGTGCGGATGGACTGCTCGCGTTGCAGCTGTTCGCGCTTCGAAGCTATATCCTTGGCTTCCTGTTCTGTCGGCAGTACGTTGAACTCGTCACCTGCCTGCGGAGCGCCGTTCAGTCCGAGCACTACTGCCGGCTCGCCCGGCTTGGCGGCCTGGATGCGCTGACCACGCTCGTTGAACATCGCTTTTACCTTGCCATGGAACGTACCTGCCAGCAGCACATCGCCCATGTGCAGCGTACCGTCCGATACGAGCACCGTAGCCACATAACCGCGCCCCTTGTCCAGCGACGATTCGATGATCGAACCTTTGGCGCGACGTTTGGGGTTGGCTTTCAGGTCGAGCATCTCGGCTTCCAGCAGCACCTTGTCCAGCAGTTCGTGAACGCCTGTACCTTTCTTGGCCGATATGTCTTGGCTCTGATACTTACCGCCCCACTCCTCTACGAGCAGGTTCATATTCGCCAGCTCCTCCTTGATCTTGTCGGGGTTAGCGCCGGGCTTGTCGCACTTGTTGATGGCAAATACAATCGGCACGCCTGCAGCCTGCGCGTGGCTGATCGCCTCACGCGTCTGCGGCATCACGCCGTCGTCGGCAGCTACGATGATGATAGCTATATCCGTCACCTGCGCACCACGTGCACGCATGGCGGTGAACGCCTCGTGACCCGGGGTATCCAGGAAGGTGATATGCTTGCCGGTCTCGCTCAGCTTCACGTTGTACGCACCGATGTGCTGCGTTATACCGCCCGCCTCACCGGCAATCACGTTCGTGTTGCGTATATGGTCGAGCAGCGAGGTCTTACCGTGGTCAACGTGACCCATCACGGTTACGATCGGTGCGCGCGGCTCCATATCTTCCTCGTTGTAAGCCTCTTCCTCCTCGGCAATCTTCTCGGCAACCTTGGCGCTCACATATTCGGTCTGGAAGCCGAACTCCTCGGCAACAATATTGATTGTCTCGGCATCCAGACGCTGGTTGATACTTACCATCATACCCAGCGACATACATGTTCCGATGATCTTCGTCACCGGCACGTTCATCATCACAGCCAGGTCGTTGGCGGTTACGAACTCAGTGAGTTTCAGTACCTTGCTTTGTGCCTGCTCTTGTACGCGCTCTGCAGCGGCTTTCTCACGTTCCTGCTCACGGCGTTCACGTTTGTGCTTGCTGGTAGCGGTCTTACCCTTGTTCCCTTGCAGACGTGCTATGGTCTCCTTGATCTGGCGTTGTACCTCCTCGTCGTCTATCTCTACGCGTACGCCTTTCTTCTTGGAGCTGTTCTTGCCCTTCTGGTTCTTGACGTCGTTCACGTCCACCTTGTTCTGCTTGATGCGTTCGCGTTTGCGCTTCTCGCTACTGCCCGCACCGCCACCTTGCTGTGCACGGCGTTGCTGTTCGCGCTCCTCACGCTCTTTCTTCTTCTCCTCCTTCGTCTTCTGACGCGGATGAGTAGCCTGATTCAGGTTGTCGAGGTCGATCTTGCCGATCACCTTCGGCTGGTGCTTGAGCACGGGTTTGCCCAAGGTGAAGATCTCGGGTTTCTTGGGTTGCTCGGCAGGTTGTTCTTCGGCTTTGGCTTCCTGATCATTGCGTGCAGCCTCTGCAGCGGCCTGTTCGGCAGCTAAGCGCTGCTGCTCGGCAGCTTGTGCAGCAGCCTGTTCTTCGGCAGCGCGTTGTGCTTCCAGACGTGCTTGCTCTGCAGCAGCACGTTCCGATTCGAGCCGGGCAGCTTCCTCAGCAGCCAGCCTTGCAGCCTCCGCGGCTTTCTCAGCCTCCTCAGCAGCCTTGCGGGCAGCCTCCTCGGCAGCTTTCTTTGCCGCCTGAGCCGCTTCCTCCTTGGCCTTGCGGGCTTCCTCGGCGGCTTTGCGGTCGGCTTCCTGTTGGGCTGTATCCACCGTCAGCACTTTCTGGATGTCGCGTTCCTTGCGCTCCTGCTGTTGGCGGTCGGCTTCCAGACGCAACGCCATGTCCTTGTTGAACTCCTTGGCAAGCTTCATGTACACATCATCATCGATGCGCAAGTTGGGGTCGGTGTCGATTGACATACCCTGTTTTGCCAAAAATTCAACGGCAGTTGACATGCCGATATTCAGTTCCTTACACGCTTTAATCAGTTTTATTGCCATCTTGCTATTTCTTTTTTTTTCTTTGATTTATAGACCGTTCACTCCGTTCACTAAAGGAGTAAGGATTAAAGACTTATATGTATCAGACGAGTGTAATTCGTCTTTACTCTTTCAGTGAAACGGTCTTTACTCCTTCAGCGAAGCGGTCTTATTTCTCGTCTTCTGCGAACTCTGCTTCGAGAATTCGAATCACATCATCGATCGTTTCCTCTTCCAGGTCGGTGCGCTCGATCAGATCTTTCTTGTCAACCGCCAGCACAGCCTTGGCTGTATCCAGTCCGGCAGCTTTCAGGGTATCGATAACCCACTGATCGATCTCGTCGTTGAACTCGTCGAGATAGATATCCTCGATATCCTCACCTTCCATCTCACGATAAACCTCGATCTCGTAGCCGGTGAGCATGCTTGCCAGCTTGATGTTGAATCCGCCCTTACCGATAGCCAGACTCACCTCTTCGCTGCGCAGATAAACCTCGGCCTTCTTCTCTTCCTCGTTGATGGTCATCGAGGAGATCTTGGCGGGAGCCAATGCGCGCTGTATGTACAGGTTGATGTTCGAACTGTAGTTGATCACGTCGATATTCTCGTTGCGCAGCTCGCGAACGATGCCGTGGATACGTGCACCTTTTATACCTACGCACGCGCCTACGGGGTCGATGCGGTCATCGAAGCTCTGTACGGCTACTTTGGCGCGCTCACCCGGGATACGGGCAATGTTCTTGATGGCGATGATGCCGTCGTGTACCTCCGGCACTTCCTGCTCGAACAGGCGCTGCAGGAACAGCGGGCTGGTACGGCTCAGGATAATCTTCGGGTTCTGGTTCTTGTTGTCCACCTGTACCACTACGGCACGCACGGTGTCGCCCTTGCGGTAGAAGTCGGTAGGTATCTGATTCTGCTTGGGCAGGTAGAGCTCATTGTTCTCCTCGTCGAGCAGCAGCATCTCCTTTTTCCATACCTGGTACAACTCACCCGAAACGATCTGTCCGAGTTTCTCGCTGTAACGCATGTACAGGTCTTCCTTCTTGAGGTCAAGGATCTTCGTGGCGAGCGTCTGACGCAGGTTCAGAATCATTCGACGGCCGAACACGTCGAAGTCCACCCTATCCGTCACTTCCTCACCTACCTCGGCTTCGTCGTCGAGCTTGAGGGCGTCGCTCAGGGCGATCTGTGTATTCTCGTTCGCTACGTCGTCATCCTCCATCACCAGACGGTTACGATAAACCTCCAGGTCACCCTTGTCGGGGTTGATGATCACGTCGTAGTTGGCATCGGTGCCGTACATCTTTGCAATCACGCTGCGGAACGACTCTTCCAGCACGTTGATCAGCGTCTGCTTGTCAATGTTCTTGAACTCCTTGAAGTCCTTAAAAATTTCAATCAGATTGATTGAATCTGTCTTTTTTGTTGCCATTGTATATTGTTGTTATTATATTCTTAGAAGAAAGACCGATCGTTTCACTCACTCAAAGTCGAAAGTCGAAAGCCTAATCACCTTTCCAAACGCTAATACATTATAGGCTTTTGTCTTTGAGCGCAGCGGTCTTTTGTCTTTGAGGCGTAGCCGGTCTAAAACTTAAGATCGTACTTGCAGTACTTCACCTCATCGTAGCGCCAGGTGTGGGTAACGATCTGTGTCTGTTTGCGTTTCTTGCCTTCCACTTCCACTTTCTCCTCGCAATCCACGCTGAATGTCTCTTCATCCACGCTTACCAGTTGCCCGCGGTATTTCTTGCCGTCAGCAGCCAGCACTTCCACGTTGTGCCCGAGGTGCTTATTGTACTGCATCTTCGTCTTGAAGGGGTCAACGATGCTCACGCTGCCTACCTCCAGTGCATAGTCAGGTTCACCGGCTTGCTCCAGGTAGTCCACCAGATGTCTGTTCAGCTCTGCGCAGAAGTCCACGTCTGTACCTTCCAACCTGTCCACTTCCACCAGGACGGAGTTGTCCGGTCGTATGCTGAGCGTTATCAACTCATAGCCTGTTCCGTTGAGGAACTCATTTATCGCCGCGCGAAGATCGTGTTCAGTCGTTATCATCGTTGTTTTGTTGTTTGTATCGTGTACCGATCGTTTGTTATATGTTTCGTGCTGTTTCATTAATGAAATGAGAGGACTTTTCAGTCCCCTCACTCGTTTCGACTACAAAGATAGTAAATTTTTCGCACTTATGCAAACCTTCCTGCATTTTTTTGCACATATCGCGTTGATTTTTACATTTCTGCCACTTCAACAACGCAGAACACCCCTATTTTCCTCATTTTGTTGGCCGTTGGCTTTTGGTACAAATGTCAAATAACAAATGACAAATACTTAAAATAAGTATCCCATCTTCACATAGAAATTCGCCCGCTTGGCATTGTCCTGTTCGTCAATAGGCATTCCCCAATCTGCTGAGAGGACGAAGTTCTCGTTCATGCCTATTTTCAGTCCCAAACCTGCAGTCATATGCGGCATATAGACATCGGCAGGGTTCGACGTGAAATAGTCGGAGTACTTATCCTGCGGCGTTTTGTCCGCCATGATCGCCGGCAAAGAGGTATATGCGCCGCCGGTATGGATCGTCACCAGTTCATCGAGATTATACGGCTGCGTAACTATTCCGAGATCGAAGAACGGGTTCAAGCCGATAAAGAAATGTTGCCGTCCGATATCAAAGTTCACGACGCGGAAGCGGAACTCCACATTCGCAAACGCGAACCCGTTCGCCAAGATTCGGTTAGCCATCATACCGCGCACGGAGTTTCCGCCGCCCAGACCTTCGTAGTACACACGCTGGATGAACAAGGTATTCATATAGTTGTTCATGTAGAACGGCGAGCGCCCTGCCACATTGTTCTGCACGCCAAGTCGGTAGGCGAACGTGATGCGGTCGATACCGTTCTTATCCTTGAAACAGGGCACGTAGTGGCGGAACGTGAAGTTGAACTGCAGATGGTTGTAGCCCGCCGTAGCCTGCTGACCGTAAGCGGCATTGAACGCGGCGGAATAGGTAAAGAACAGGTCGGTATAAATGCCTTTGTTCGGGCCTTGACGCTTGTCGCGCGTATCGTAGGTTACGCCCACGCGGGCATACGGATGCCAACCCCCGTTCTTCTCATCGTCGCCTATCAGTCCCCAGGTCTTGTACTTCTCGAACAGCAGATCCTCATTCGGGTTGAGTGCTTTCTGATGATCAAGCGTCGGGTCATAGACATTCTTGCCGTTGAGCATGTTGATATCGCAGTCGTCGATGATATAGCCGAGCACACCGACGCCAGCGTTCCACTTCAGGTTGTTGTATATTGTCCCCTCTATATCTCCGGCAACGCGGATAAGGTCGCGTTTGTACTTATAGAACACGCGCGAGCGATAGTCGGGCACGGACATCTTGGCGGAGTTCTTGTTCCACTGATGCCACGAAGCGTTATAGCGGGATTGATAACCGTTGAAACCATAGAAGTCGCACATCGCATCGGGCAGATACGTGGCATCAAGAGTAAGCCGGTGATTCGGGATGAGGTACTTCGAGTCGTAGTTCAAGCGGAAGATACCGTGATGCTTGGTCGTATAAGCGCCTTCGAAGTAAATTGAGTGAATATACTCCGGGTACTGCGAACCGTCGCCGTAATAGTACACGTTCGTCAGCACACCTCCCTGAAAACCATAATCGGCATCATAGGCAATGGATGGCAGGATGCCGAAGTTCCAGCCTGTCTTGATCTTACGCCCAAGCGAATCCACTTCCTGCGGCTTGGGCTCCTTGGCAAGAAGCGTCAGCGGCATAAGTGCCGCCAAACAAAGAAATATATATTTTTTCATAAATCGTCAATTACGGTAACAACATCGCTATAGCCACGCCCAGATACGTACCTATGGCGTAACCCACAAGTCCGATGGCGATACCCGAGATGAGCACTTTCTTGTTTTTCATCGCACCTACTACAGGCGGCACGAACGGAGGCGAGCAGAGCAGCGCTATCTGACTCACGCAGAACAGATCGCCGCTCACATGCATGA
The DNA here is from genome assembly GCA_902798965.1 of uncultured Bacteroidales bacterium. GTDB lineage: Bacteria > Bacteroidota > Bacteroidia > Bacteroidales > Paludibacteraceae > Colicola. The sequence continues at coordinate 31,903 of CADBYS010000022.1, forward strand.
TCCGGCACAGCAGCAAGTGCAAACCGGCTGCAACGATCATCACCCACCCTACGAACAGACCGATCATCAGCGAGCCGCCGTTCACGCTGTGTATATCGAACAGCGAAGCCACGATTACTGAGAAGATAAGGATAAAGAACATACCCAGTTCAAACGTCTTCGGCAGCTCGCGTACCTTCTTAAAGAACGAGGCGATGATTGATAGTGTGGTGATCGTCAGGATCACTACCAGTTCGTTGAGCGTTCCCGTAAGCAGCAGCGCCAAGCCGGCACCGATAGCAAGGAACAGCACACTCAGTCCCAGACCGATAAACATACCGCCTACGTTATGACGCGTAAACATGCCTTGGTAGTTCTCAATATCCTTGGTCTCGACATCGGCATCCTTGCGTCCCTTCCGCGTTATATCTTCGTATGGCAGAATCTTGCGGAACACCTTGTATCCGCCGCCGATGATAAAGAAGATATACGGCGTAGTAAGCACCATCTCAAACGCCAGGACGATAGCCATCACCGTCTTATCCACTCCAAGCGAAGCGCCCAAGGCGTTGAAGTTCATCGTGCCGCCGGTGTAGATACCTGTCATCATCGCGGCTACCTTGTTGAAATCCGGCACATCCGGCGTGCGGAAAATGAAGTACCCGCTTATCACAGCGGCCAACACGGCTCCCAAACCGCCTACCAGCGACCATATGGTCTTAGGCAAAGCTTTGGTCCATAACTTAAAATCGCAGTTGAACAGCATCAGCGGGATAGCCAACGGCACAGTCACCGACATCAGAAGCGACTGAATCTTACTGAACGATACTGCCTCAGCAGTACCTGCATCGAAATGTACGAAACCAGTCAGCGCGAACAGGATTCCCACGGCATAGGCGGCAACCACCGTGCCGATCTTTTTCATCCATGTCCATCGCTTGAAGCACTCGATAATCACCACCGGAATCAGTACATACAATGCGATTACAATATATACTCGTATCATTGAACTATATAACAGTTAATTATTTACCAGTTTAACAACTTAACAATTTAACAACTTAACGTTTTAACGAACGAAGTTGATACACATATTCCTGCACAAACATCCAGAAAGGCAGCGGTATAAGCAGTGTGAGAGTCAGGAACAGCAGCTGCCACACATATTGCACGGAGTTATGGAACGCCGGGTCGCTAACCTTATGCTCAATCACCAGCCGCATACCCCATAGCGGGATAGTAACAACCGCGCTCACCGCAAACAGCGGCAGGAGCAGTATAAGCAAGGGCACAACCACCCATCGCGGCAGGTATTTCTTGGGCGGCAGCAGCTTGGCTATGTTCTCTTCATAGTGCTCGTCGTCGGGTACCCACACAATCAGTTGCCGCATTCGTACGGTCAGCTCCTCGCGTAGCGCCAGGATCATCTGCGGATACGTGACCTCGGGATGCTCCATGCTGTACGCTTTAACGAACGCCGTAACGTTGATCGGCTCGCCGATGTTCACCGTCAGACTGTCCCACATACGGAAATAATCGCCGTACTCCAACCCCACCGGCACGATATACACCGGTTTCTCTGCCCCGAACGCATCGTTCGCCTGCAGCGCTATGCGGAATATGCCCTTCCTGAGCGGCAGCAACGAGTGCATAGGTCGGTGCGTGCCTTCCGGCAATATGCAAAAAGGCACACCGTCGTGCAAAGTATCCACGGCTTTGTTGATCGTCTCGTCGTTGTGCCTCACCTCGTCCAAGCCGTCGCGCACACGATTGATAGGCATGATCTTCAGCCAGTTCAGAATCTTCGCCCTCTTCGGGTCTTTGAAGATATCAGCCCGTGCCACGAACACTTTCTGCCGCCGGTCTATGCCTAAAATCGCCATCGCGTCGCACAGAGCGTTCGTGTGGTTAGGCGCAAAAATAATTGCCCCGTCGGTCGGGATGTTCTCCTTACCTACGTACCGAAAATTTCGGTACGAACGCCGGAAAATCCAATCGACGTACGGCCGCAGAAATAAATACAACCTATCGTTGTCCTGTATCTTACTCACTTTATCCTCTACATTTTTGTCGGAAAGTCCTACAAAGGTACAAATTTTTTACGGAATTTGCAAATTTTTCGTTCATTTTTTACAAAAAAATGCATATTTTGCTCAAATTGTACAAATCTGTAAGCAAAATATGCCCCTTTCACTTTTCATCTTTCACTTTTTCCCATTCCCAAAAGTGTGAACCTCAATCGGGGTCAAGTCCTGGTTTTGTCCTGCTCAAATCGTAACCATCCACTGCAGTGCAGGTCGGGATATAAAATTAGGGCTGTAACCGGTTGGAGTTACAGCCCTAACTGTGTGTAGTCGTTTGATTTATTGTTGCGTGGCACCTATACAAAAATATCTTTGTCATTTTCTGTTTTGCTTTTTAGATATGGCATTTTGGCGATGACATCATTCAGGTACAAGCCCTCGCTCGATGGAGATGAGAGAAAACGATGTTTCCAAAAATAGAAAGTCGATAACGCAATCGAATGCGCTTCGCAGTAAGCTTTAATGCTTAAGCCGGAAGATTGCTGCTCGTGCAACAATTCTAAAAATTGATCTATTTCCATAATCACATACTTTAGAAATCTAAATTTTCTGCAAAGATACAAAAAAACTTTGACTCCTACAATATGTACTCCAATGGATGCTTACGTGCCTCCGCTCTCCCCAAAATAAGCACAACATAGCTTGTGTTGGGGACTCCTTATTTGATTTGGGCGCAATTAACAAAGAAAGAATTACGCATAACGAGCAGTTCAAATGAGTCACTCGTTATGCGTAATTCTAAATAGATCAAGCGTAAAAATCCTGCTCAATCGTTTTCCAATAATATGATTGCTCATCAACATCAATGAAAAAATCTTCAGGTATATCGTCAAGCATCAATCTTAAACAATGGATTGTTTCTTGGGCTTCGATTAATTGTTCTTCCTGATTAACTGATGCATTTGTCTCGTCATTATAGTTATCGATGAGTTGTAAGATCCCAACAAAACATGCCAGCGCAAGCAGCGAACCGATAAAGCTGATAAGCAAATGCTGTAATGAAGTTTTCATTGTTGTAGAATTTAAAAAGTTAGTATTAGCAGCTATTTTACTCTTCATACAATAAAACTTTTTGTTTCACGACGCATATGTACTGCTTAGTGTGCAAGTATAGCGCATATAGTTTCTTAATACTTACACGTCTACTGAAAGCAAACGATTTATAGCATCTCCATAGTGAGGGTTCTTCCGCGCAATTCGCTCGGCGTCACTTATAAAGTTTGAATACGAACCATATGCAGCATCAGAATTGCTCTGAAGAAATGGATATTTCATATGTATAGTTGTGGACTTAGACGACTCTGTTCTAAAACCTCTTTTATCCTTTCTTAACAAATCGAAACCGCCCTCACTTCCTATCCATAGATTATTCGTAATAATCGCCCTATCATGAAAATCTAAGGGGTAACTCTTATAAATAGTCAAACTAAATGGCAAATCTGGTCGTATCTGTTGAATTTTATCTATAATTAGTTTGCGTTCATTAGCTAAATCTATTCCCGGTTTTTCTTGCATAAACAACGAAATCTGGAAAGGGGCTGAAACTGGTAACTTTGTAGGCAACAATGCGTCTAAGATCATGTAGAGATTAAATTCTTTACCATTATCAAGATAATTGTCAAAGGCCATCAACGCGTTGCAACTATGTTTGGCATCTTTTAATATTTTTTCCCAAGACTGCGGTGAGTTTTTTTCTATGGATTTTCCAAAATCTGTAAATAATGATATATTGTTGATGGAAGAAGGAGTGAGTGCCATAACACCATTGTTAGATGCAATATCCTCACCAGCCACAACAAAGTATATAGCATTCAACGAAGTCTGACCAATATCCTCAAGAGATGTATAAGAATCACATGTCATTTTTGCATATCCCTCCGTTAAATCGGCACATCTCACCATGTTCTGGAAAATTTCATTATCTTCCAACAACTGACGAAATTTTTGTTTATCATCGTAATGGATGGTAACGTATTCTTGCGAAAAAACGTCTTTGATTATTTTACGAGCACACTCTCCTTCTGCCCAATTATCGTCCAGAGGAGAGTATGCTTTGCTTAAACGTTCAAAGAGAACTCGTAAGAAATCTATTTCGCAATATATGATTTTATGTCTCATAGCAAATCCAACATTAAATTACCTGCTACATCACAGAAACCTTTGCCAAACCTCTTTGCAAACTTTCCATTCGTTTGGTACTCCATGTCATAGGGTTTACCTGTTCCGGCTTCTGGCAAGTAGTAAACTTTGAATGGACATTTATCCGCAAGTTCTTGTTCATCATTGTACTTCGCTTCTGCAACAAGTACTTGACTGCAGCGAATGAGGTATTCTGAATGGGTCTCAAGAATAAAATTGACAGGATACTCTTCTGTTGCCATCTTGAACACATCCGCCAATCGAGATTGAACTGCTGGGTGCAAATTTGTTTCGGGCTCTTCAATACAGATTGTGGTGCGAGTGAAATAGTCATCATAACAATCTTCTAGCATGTCTTCAAAAGCCGAAGTATGTTTGATTTCCTTATTTCGGTTCAAACTTGTCTTAATTGCGATTTCTATTTGCAACAACATAGATAGTAAAGGAGTATTGCCATATCCCATATCCGCCAGAAGTATCTCTCGCTGTTTGCCATTGACAGTTTTAAGCACTTTAATGTATATTCCAACACTCTCCGGGTCAGACTCAAACTTAACATCATCAATATCTAAAAGCATTTTCAGACTTTGCTTGAGGAAGGTTCCTTTTAAATAATTGTAATCCTTCTTTGTGTTGATGTCAATTACAGATCCATCAAATTCTTCTAGAAATGAAGATCTGTCATCATAATCACGCACCACTCCGTGTTCGACTATTTGTTTCCCGTCGTCAAGTCGTAAATATTGGAACAAGACCTTGCTCAAACTGCCATTGTCATCAAATGTATATAAGCGTTTTGCATTGGCTCGAATACCACTAATATATTCTGTGTTAGATAGGAAGTCAGAACAAGTGAATATTTCTTGAAGAATAGACTCATAATACGACTCGATATATTTCAAATCAGCTTCTATCTGTTTTTCGTCTTTACCTAAAGAAGGATACCACCAATTTAACAAAAGATTATTAACTAAAATAAATTTTGTTGTTGGAGCCTTTTGATGCGCATAAGAAGCATTATAAAATTCACGCAAAGAATCCTCTGATATATGATTTAATATATCGCCGTAGCCCAATCTATCAGACAGCCCTACTTTCTTGAGTTCGGAATAGATACTATCCCGATGTTCATCTTTAAGTGCACTCACCCTTTCTTCTTGAGGAGCGCCATTAAATGCAGTCTCCAATGCATCTCTAACGTTATTGACTCTATATGCCTCAAGGAACTCTGCAAAGGTAAAGATGTATCTACTTCTTATCCAATCTAAATGAAGTGCCTCAAAATAATCGACACGTCCATTTTCGAAATAGTTATCTTCAAGATGTTTGTAGTATTGCGAAAAAGACGAATATGGTGACAATATATAATCATCTACCATTTCTTGTAAGTCTTGAAGAAGTGTGTCGCGGTAGTCGGATAATAGGTAGCCTTCTATAGTCAACATGCTATTAATGCGCTCATATAGAAATTGATAGATTTCTTCTTTTTTAAGTGCATCAAGGGTCTTGATTATATCAAGATTATAGATAATCCCAGTTTCGACAAATGCTGGTGATTCTGTGCATTTGCCTACATTTTTAATAAAGTTATTTAATGCTATCAGATTACTATCAGCTACCTCTGTTTGCATCTCTGATTCTTCAAATGTTTTTATTGAAGGAGGGACACACTGACTAAGAAGGTTTTTATCTATTGCATTTATTTTTCTTGCACTTTTAGCATATTTTATCAGTATTGGCAATACTTTATCATAGCCTCCGATTTTATAAACTGTAGAGTATTGACTTTCAAATTTAATAGATTTAGCACTATTATATAGTGTTTGCCATTCCTTGACGCGCTGAATAATATCATCTTTTATATAACTATAATCCATTCTTGCTCCGACAGCGGCAGAATGTTTTGAATTTGGGCGATCACAATGGAATAGCATTTCGCCATTCTCTGCAAATATTTCAAGAAGAACGATTGTCGCTTCGTATGGTTTTTGTTTATCTTCATTTCTAAAAACTATCTTCACTTTTAGATTTGAGTGAAGGGGCAATAGATATGATTGATAAGAAAACTCCACAGTTATCTCATTTTCTTCTGACTCCCAATTGGTAATTTTGTCGAATCGACCTAATTCGTGTTCTCCTTTTGAAAGATCAACTATATTATCCGCGAGCCAGTGAACATTTTTCAGCATTTGCAAAGACTTGCTGACAGAACTTTTTCCCGAACCATTTGGACCGGTTAGAATAGTAATGGGTGCAAGTTCAAATGTGGAACCTTCTTTGTCAAATACCCTAAAGTTTTTAAGCGTATATTTTGTATTCATACGTATTGTGATTTATCATTTTTATTTTTCTGATGCAAAAGTACTGCTTTGTTGTGCAACCTATTTGCACAAGCTTTAAAAAAGTGACTGATTGTCGCTGAACATATATTTAACGAATGTCTCATAATCCGAAATGCTACGGATTGGTAATATGTGAGATGTCTTCATTTTTTTTATGTCTTTAACTCCTACGAATTCGGCAACGCCCAACTTTCCTTTTTCTATTACCATTCTATTTGCGCCAAACACCTCGGTTTCATATTCTGAAGACTTATTATATTCTATGACTCCTATAGGACGAGGTAACTTGCTGAAAGCCTCCATTGTGTACTTTGATCCTCCAGTTACAGAACTCTGCACAAGAATTAAGCCATGAGATATTTGAGCTTGCAAATTGCTTGCGATACTCCCCGAATAACTATTTTCTTTCTGTCCAGGAAAGAATGAAGATACTATTAAGCCACCTGCTTCTATAACTGCTTCAATGTTTTTTTGATGATGCGCTGTACATGTGTTTTCGTAATCAATCCCTCCAGATATAATTCCAACAACATTAGGTAAAATCTTATCATCCACTTTTATAACATGCTCATCAATGCCTTCCACTAATCCATTACAGAGGGAACATTGTTGAGAGAAATAAGCGCCCAATCGCTCAGCTATTCTATTTCCGAGTAAGGAACTATGCCTTGTTCCTATTATAGCAACAACACGTTTGAGCAAATCTGTATTCCCTTTTGCATAAATCACAGCAGGTGCATTTGGAATGGTCTTTAATTGAGACGGATATTCAGAAGAAAGAAAACTAATTATTTTAGCGTTATTCTTATCTGCTTCAAACATGTACCGTTTAGCATCATTTTGATACTGCTCTAAAAACGGCACCTGCTCCGGCTTATGCTTCTTAACAAAGTCAAAGACATCGTTAGAAATCAGCCTGTCAATATTCTGACGCAAGAAGACAGGCCCACAACCTTTTACTTGTTGTAAAATTAATATATCCTCCGTTCTCATATACTATCATTAATGTTTTCAATATATCCGCATCCGTCTCCCCCATACTCTGGAGAAACGCAACTATAGAAACGATTCCCCTTTTGCCTGTTAATCTTTATTCTCATCTTCTTTCCACAAACTGGACAAACCTTGTTATCCAAAACATCAAATGTCATTTGGAATAGAGTGATAAAGAGGACTTTTTGCGCACCGCTATTCATCAACAAATGGCATATATAGTAGGCTGTTGCTCCTGTGGTTAGTTGGTCATCTATTACGATAATGCTTTTGTTATATACATCAACGTCAGAAGAAAGTCTTAAGTATTTCTCTAAATATTTTTTTCTTTCTGCGTATATCGGTTGATTGCGAAGCGAACCGGAAATAGTTTCGTCCCAACAAAAAAGTTCTTGTTTTGGTATCTCTGCATCTATACGCATGAATACTGCTTTTAACTTATCTGTTGGAATTGTTGTCGCTTTATCAGGAATATATGTGCAGACATCCCATTTCTCATTTTTTACAGATGCCTGAGAAATATATCTTGTAACAGCAAGTGCCATGTTCTGTAAATAATCATCTGTTCGTTCCTGATTTGACAGTTGATAATACATATCTGCCCGAGCGTAAGAATCACATATGCCACTTTGCTGCCTTGCAAGACATCGAATAGCATAATAACTATTCCTATCATGAGAATCTATAACAGTGTTATATTTTATAGCACGAGTTGATTGCGTTTCTGCGAAAACACTTTCTAATGTATATAAATAATCTTGTGGCGCATCAATAACTCTATCCGCCTCGGCAAAGTCCTTTACAAAGAAAGTTGGACCATATTTAATTATTGTCATACGATCGCCTATACCATCCCTATCATCTTTTATTTCATTTGTGGTTTGATACTGAATCATCCCCATGGTCATAACTCCTAATTTACGCCCTAATTCTATATCTAATTTAGTATCACCAATAACAATACATTTACCTGATGTAAATAAATCCTGATATAGGTCATAGCCTTGTATAAAGTCTCGAACTTTACTATCATTTGGTTTGTCTGTTAAAGAAACAGCATCTACATCAAAAATCTTGGCGGCTTCATTAACATAATCCGGATGAGAATCAGAAATAATCACAATACAATCTCCCTTCTCTTTCCTTTGTAGCACGAATTCTTTTGCGCCATAGAACACGGGTATTTTATCATACGTTATTTTTGTATGACCATCTTTATATTCTTTCCATGAAGGATGAACGGTGTTGACTAGTGTTCCATCTAAATCTATTAAGATTAGCATTGCCATGTACAAGACTTATTTTCGTTTTCGAGTGCAAAGGTACTGCTTCGTTGTGCAACCTATTTGCACAAGTGGGGAGGGGGAGTTCTTTTTTGTTTTTTATCTGTATTTCGGATTGGTAATGTATGTTTGTCCATTAGCTGTGCGTGGTTTTGTGCGTAAAAGAATACCTTCCGTTATCAAATCAGGAATGATAAAGTTGCGGAGATAGGCCGGTGCTTTATGCAAGAGTGCTGCTAACTCCTCAGTTGAATGCTCCACGATACATGCCTCTATGATGCAAGCACGTATTTGCTCTGGTTTCATACGCTGTTTGACCTTAGGCGCAACTATTGAATCAATCAAACGCTTGTTCGCCTCCAAATAATCAATAGCACCAGTTTGCTTGACGCTTGCAATATTAGAAGCCTCGCATGCAATATTAGGCACGCCGCTTGCAATATTAGGGAGCCCGCTTGCAATATTAGCCTCTTCACTTGCAACATTAGGACTTTCACTTGCAATATTAGTTGCCATATTGGCCCTCTCACTTGCCATATTAGACTCTCCACTTGCAACATTACCTTCTTTATCCTCGCGCCAAATGGTAGTTACGAACTCACCACCCAGATCAATCGTTGGGGCAAGCAGGTGCGCCTCCAGCATCTTGCGGATATTCTCTGTAATACCCGTTCCGTATTTCTCAATATAGCCGACTTGATACAACGCTTCCGCCAAGAACGGATTGTGAGGGAATGATCCATGCTCCGTCATCAGGTCTGCCTTAGTCAGGTCAACGGGAAGTCTCCCCGGATTGCGAACTACAACCCGATTACGGAAGACAGACACTTGCACACTACCCTTGCTGTTATAGTCGCGGTGAACTACCGCATTCACAATGGTCTCGAAGATAACAGGACGCGGCAACTCGAATACAGCTTCTGCATCTGGTGTAACATTGCGGGCTTCATGGCGCAACGATAGTTTCGACATTACCCAACTTGTTGCCTGCGAAATCTGGTCAAGCACATCGCCTTCGAATGTCTTGTAGTCCTCAATGGGCTTCATTACTTCGTTCGTCAGGAACCATGCGCACTTGACAACCGCTGTCGGGAAGAAGAACTGCGGATCTTTGGCAAAGAGCAACAATGCGGCGTTGGTGGGTTTGCCGTCGCGCAACATGCGGAAATGCTTCAGCAGTTCAATCGGGGTTGTATCTTCGGGCAAGGGGAATCCGCGTTTGTTACGTGCCTTACGGATGAACTCACGGACTTTATTCGGGTCAATCTCATCCATATTGGCATCATAACGTACTTGCTCATCGAGGCTCTGCTCCTGAATGATGCCTTTATATTTTAGGAATGCGTGCAACGACTGTTTGACCAATGATAGCAGTACTGACGGATTAGAGAACACGCGGTACGTCAGTTCGTCCTGCACACGGCGGAAGAAACGCTCCTCACGCTCATCGCGTGGTTGTTCGTCCAAGTCTTTGATGAAAGCCACGCGGTAGGCATTGCCTTCGCCGGCAGCGTTGTATTCCTTCTCAGTAGGCGACAGTTCTCCGTCAGCGGCATTGCCGTAGTATTGACCGATAAGTGCCAGATAGACCTCACTCGCTGCGGCCTCTTCCAGATAGAGTTGACGGGGATTGGTATCCTGTGCGGCAGTCTTTTCGAAGATGAACGGCTCGAAATATTGGTTCATCAACTCATCTTGCCGGATATAATCGTAAAGCCGCAACCGCTCGGACGCGAACTCTGATTGCACACTACTGATAAAGACTTTGAACTTGGGCATATTCTCCTGGACTTTATTTGTATAATTGCTGCATTCTCTGTATCTTTTCTTGCACTTCCTGCCGCAGATGTTCCGGCTGGAGCACTTCGACATCATCGCCGAACTCAAGCAGGAGCGCCATCAGTTCGCGGTTGGGTTTGACGGTTATCTCAATGATGCCGTTCTCCTTGTCCTTTAGTTTTTGCGAGTGATGCAGGGGCTTGGAATGCACATATGGGAATCGGCTCGGGCTGAACTTCAATAGCACATGCTCGGCGAGCACATCAGGGATCGTTACACCTATCACATCATCGAAGTATTCCTCAAAGTCTATATCTGTAGGCTGGTATTTGGCTGTCGATGGTTCAATTGCAACAATCCTATCCAATGCGACATTTACAATCCTTCCGTGCTCGTCGGCAGCAAACAAGAACCAGCGATTGTTATATTGCTTGATATGATACGGACTAAGCGTCCAATGCACCTCGGGTTTACCGAACGGCTGATAATCGAGTTCTATCGCCTGCTGGTTGATTATGTAATTGAATAGTGACTCAAGATATTCGAGCCCGGTAACGTATGGGTTGGCATCGAAACTGATGACATTGGCAGTATGCTCGCTTTGTTGCATCTCGGCCTCCACTTTAGTCAGCAGTTCAGTCATCCATCCGAATTGCGGCAAGCCTTTCAGGCGGCTGAGCATCAGTATGGTATCTTTGAGGGTTGATAGTTCCTCTTCACTCAGCGGCAGCTGCCGGATGCTGAACTCCATATCTTCATACTTGTAATACACGCGCCCATATGCATCTCGCAGGTGCTCTATATTGACATGATAGATTGCCTCAAACTCATTGATGTCATACTTGACGGTGCGCACACTTACCGGCGTGCAGTCATATCTGGTCAAAGCACGATTGCACGCATCGAGCAAATCCTCGATGTAATAGCGCTTGTTATGGTTGCGAAAGCAACTATCCAACGCTTGATGACGTATGAGTTTTTGTTTGACTACGGGCATTTTATTCTTAATGATTGTGCAGTTTAGAGCAACTGCCAGACGCCTTTGACATTGGAGTGCTCCTTATTGATATAGCCGTTATCCTTCAGCCAAATAGTAGCTCGCTCTATCGTGCTATCATCCACACCCAAATTATCAGCCATTTGAGCTTGCTTGATTTTTGGGTTCAAGCAAATCAGTTCGTACACATTTCTAATTGTCAATGTCGGGAATGCGGGTTTTTGCCCATTTCCCTCATCATTTTCCCTCATTTTTGAGGGTTTTTGAATATTTTCCTTCACATTTTCCCCCATTTCTGCGGGTTTTTGAGTCTTTTTACCCTCATTTTCCCCCATTTTGGGGTATTTTTGTACATTTCCCCCATCATTTTCCCCCATTTCTGCGGGTTTTATGTCAGATTCCGATTCTATGAGTCCTTGTTCGATAGCAGAGGCGATCAGCCGGTCGGGGATAGCCGACTTATATTCAACAACCCATACGGCTGTTCCATAGTCTCCACCCCCATACTCGGTTGGGGTTGGATATTACCGTCAGTGCGTATAGCTGCTACGTTCTTCAGTAACTCATCGGTCACATCAATCGGATGAATACTGCCATCATCATTCACGCCAAGGAACAAGTAGCCCGGCTTGCGATTGTTTGGCAGGTCATTGGCGAACGCGCAAATAACCTGACCAAACTTGTCCGTATTGGTCGTGCTGATTGTTCGCTCCACGCGGTCGCTTTCCAAATCTGTAAGCAATGCTCGTATTTCGCCGCTTGGTATCATAATGTCAAAATATATTACAATATCTAGTTGTTGACATGAATTTTCAATTTCGCATACAAAGTTACAAAAAAATTTTCAAATATGCAAGAGTAGGGAGCATTTTTTTGAGGAAAGAGAGCGAAAAAGTGAAAAATGTAAGAGCGATGGGGTTAATCAGTCCAAAATTGCCCAAAATTTATCCAAAATTATTATGAAGGATTCTATTAATCCAAAAACAGACGATGGATTAGGCCGATGAGTATGCGAGAGGGGATGTTCTATTTGTGAGACGTGTCTCACATTTTAATTGTCCAGACGTGTTTGGAATATTCATTAGATTCCAGACTGCGGGGCATGAGTCATGGATGTGACGATATTTATGTGGTCGCATTTTGCGACCTCATCTTGATGTCACAATTTGTGACTTCAAGTTTAATGGCTTATTTAATGGCTCAATTGAGCCTTTATTTTTTATGAGCTCATAAATTGCTTGTTGCTTACCCAACTTTTACCCAACTTTTTATTCTTTGAAAAATTACATGAGACAGTTGAGACTCTTGAGACACTTCTAATTTTGTGATTGTATATCAGTCTGTTAGGCTGCTGCATGGCAATATAAAACTGTCTCAAGTGTCTCAACTGTCTCAAGAATCTCACGCAAAATTTTGCATGTCATTTTCTCTTGGACTTTTCCTAAAATTAGTAGACAGTTTTCTGCTAATTTCCCTAAACATATAGACACTCGTCCTAAGAAAGTAGACATTGTCCTAAAATTGTAGACAATCATCCGAATTTCATAGACAAGTCGGTCACCTCGCGCAGATGTGAGGGCGCGCGAGCGCGAAGATAGTTGTTCCCTGGTTGTTGCCTAATTATTCACTGACGGTTTCCTAATAGTTCCGTAGTGATTATGGGGAGCAACATAACGTTGGCATAAGGCTCGCTTATGTCTTGCTTAGCCTTTGCTTAGGTATTGATTAGGACTTGATCAGGACTATAGTCTAGGATAACCACGTCTTGACCATGATAAAACCACGTGTTGACCCCGATAAAGGTTCACACTTTTTGTGCGTAATCAGTAATCAGTGAGGGTGAGCGATTGACGCTCACCCTCACATATATCATTATATAGCCACTCTATGTTCGGTTAGTATCAATGCCGCTGCTATAACAGATGGTATCAATGCCGCTGCTAAAACAGATGGTATCGATACAACTGAAATGATTAGATGGTATCGATAAAGAACTTCTGCTTGCGGTTGAACATCGCTATACCGATAACCAGCAGACCTGCGATGATGAGTGCGCTATAGCCGAGCGATGACCAGGCAAACTCCCCTGCCCCATAGGCGCCGTACTTGAACGATTCGATGATGGCTGTCATCGGGTTGAAGAGCATAATCTTGTGCAGCGTGGGGTTGGTAACGTAGCTGAGCGGATAGACGATCGGAGTAGCGTACATCCACAGCGAGACAAACACGCCAAAGAAGTTGGTGAGGTCGCGGTACTTGGTGGTAAGCGACGAGACGATCAATCCCAAGCCCAACGCCAAGCACTGAATCATAAAGATCAGTACAGGGAACAGCAGCAGATAGATGTTAGGACGAAGGTTCACGCCCTTAATCACAAAGATCAGATACACGATCACGAAGGTGAGCAGCTGCAGCGAGAAGCGGAAGAGCTTGGAAGCTACGACCGAAACCGGCGACACCAGGCGCGGGAAATAGACCTTGCCGAATAAGCCGGCGTTGGTCTGGAACGTACCCGATACAGCAGTCAGGCACTCGGAGAAATACTCCCAGAGGCATATACCACTCAGATAGAAGACCGGTTGCGGGATATCGTCGGTAGGGATATCGGCAATACGTCCAAACACGACGATATACATGAACATCGTGAACAGCGGCGAGATAAAGTACCAGCCCATACCGAAGATGGTCTGCTTGAACTGCACCGTTATATCGCGCTTAATAAACAGCCAGATCAGATACTTCTTTTGCCACAGTTCCTTGAGTCCCAAGCCGCGGGAATAGGTATCCGGTGATATTTCAGTAGTCCAATATTCTTGCGTCATACGGTATCCATAAATGATTTTTGAACCTTATTAAACATCATCAATCCCAGGATGAGCAGCACAAAGGTAAACAGCGTGCTATATCCGAGCCAGAGCCACGAGAACTGCCCCTGACCGAGCAGGGAGTACTTGATAGCCTCCATGACGGGTGTAACGGGGTTAAGCGACATGGCCAGGTGCAGCTTGGGGTTGGTAACCATACTGAGCGGATAAATCACCGGCGTGATGTACACCCACAGCGAGATGATCTTGGCGAGCATGATCTGCAGATCACGGTACTTGGTGGTCATGGACGAGAAGATCATACCAAAGCCCACGGACATGAATGCAAGCAGCAGAATCAGCACGGGGAAGAGCACGATCTGCCAATGTATAACCAGTTCCGTACCCGTAGCCACATAATAAATGTAGAACGCCGCAAAGATTGCCAGCTGGATGGCAAAAGACAACAGGTTGGTTGTCACTGCCACGAGCGGCATAATAATTCTGGGGAAATACACCTTGCCAAAGATCGCCGCGTTCGTCACAAACGAGTTGGACGTAGCGCTAAGGCACGATGAGAAGTAGCCCCACACGGATATACCCAACAGGTAGAACAGTATAGGCGGCACTCCATCGGTAGGGATATTGGCAATACCTCCGAACACCGTGACATACACGATGACCGAGAGCACCGGCGTGATGATGAACCACAGCGGTCCGAGGATTGTCTGCTTGTACGCCGTACGGAAATTACGGTCGACGAACAGCAAGAACATATCCCTGTAGCGCCACAGTTCCTGCCAATCGATGGTCAGCAGTTTGTCGCGGGGGGTGATTTGCAAATCCCAATGTTGGTCGTCTTGTTGCATAGTTATTTATTTTTTTCAGCCAAGTGACACTGCCATTTCCAAGCCGAAGCGAGGATATCGGCGGTCGGCGTTTCGGCTTTCCAGCCAAGTACCTCGTTGGCTTTCTTGGGGTTAGCCCACACCTGCTCGATATCTCCCTCACGTCGTCCGACGATCTTATACGGCAGCTGGACACCTGTCACTTCAATGAATGTACGTACGATCTCGAGCACGCTCAATCCGCGCCCCGTACCGAGGTTGAAGACCTCCACCTGCTCTTTCGCTACGCCCTTGAGCATTCGTTCTACGGCCTTGACGTGCGCCTTAGCCAGATCAACGACATAGATATAGTCGCGGATACAACTGCCGTCAGGGGTGTTGTAATCATCGCCGAACACCTTCAGTTCCTTGCGCAAGCCGGCAGCGGTCTGCGTTACGAACGGCAGCAGGTTCTGCGGAACACCGTTTGGCAGCTCGCCGATGAGTGCCGACGGGTGCGCGCCGATGGGATTGAAATAGCGCAGCAGAATAGCGTGGAGGTTGGCGTCGGCATGTGCCTCGTCGCGGATGATCTCCTCGTTGATCTGCTTGGTGTTGCCATAGGGCGACAGCGCTTTCTGGATAGGTGCATCCTCATCTACAGGTAGATGGTCAGCATCGGGTTGGCCATACACGGTGCACGACGAACTGAAGACGATATTACGCACGTCATGCTGTTTCATTATATCGAGCAGCGTGATGAGCGAGCCGATATTGTTGCGGTAATAGAGCAGCGGTTTCTCGACGCTCTCGCCTACAGCCTTGCTGGCGGCAAAATGGATGACTGCCTCGATATCGGGATAGGTGGTAAACACCTTATCCATCGCATTGTAGTTGTTGCAGTCCACGTTCTCGAAAGCGGGGCGTTCGCCCACAATAGCCTCGATGCCATCCAGGACATCCACACTCGAGTTACTCAGGTTATCGACAATGGTTACCTTGTAGCCTTGTTGCATCAGTTCCACGGTTGTGTGCGAACCGATATAACCCATACCGCCGGTTACTAATATTCTTGCCATAATTTCTATGATTTATCGGGTTAATCAGCCAAGATTGGCTGATACATATTAAAAGAGGGGACTCGGGTACACACCTGCATCCACGAGCGACTGAATCTTATCCACTACCATCTGGCGGTCGTCGGCGTAGGTAACGCCAAACCACTTCGACGGTGTATCAAGCACCTCGCACGTAGCCTTGCCGGCCTTGATCAGGTCGTTAACCAAAGTAGGGATATAGAACTCCTTTTTCAGCTCTTGTCCGTATTGATGAACGAACTCGATGAATGCCTGCTCGGAATAGTCGAAATACTCGGGCGTGAATCCCCACATATTCATCGAAACGGGGGTGTTCTCCTCGAGCGGGTAATCCTTGTCATCCTCGGTAAAGACGATCTGTCCGTTCTTGCGCAAGATGTTCGTGCGCTCTACGACATCGGTCAGGCAATGGTTGGCGTCGGTTTGGCAAACACCACGGCTCACCGAACCGTTCTCGCTCAGGGTGTTGCATACACGGTAGCCCACCATGCAGTACTTGTTCTGCTTGCCCTCAACGCTTGTGAGGAAGTCAGCCAGCACCTTGAAGCTCTCCTTGCCATAGAAGTCGTCGGCATTGATCACGGCAAACGGTTCGTTGATCACTCCCTTGCCCATCAATACGGCGTGGTTGGTACCCCAAGGCTTGGTGCGCTCGGGATTGTAGGTGCAACCTGCGGGCACCTTATCCAGACTCTGGAAGCATACTTCGCACGGAACTTTGTCGGCATATTTGGCGATAACAACGCGGCGGAAATCCTCCTCGAAGTCCTTGCGGATTACAAACACAATCTTACCAAACCCTGCGCGCAGTGCATCGAACACCGAGTAATCCATGATGGTCTCACCGTTAGGTCCGAGACCATCGAGTTGCTTTAATCCTCCGTAACGGCTGCCCATGCCGGCAGCAAGAATAAATAATGTTGGTTTCATAACATATAGTATTTATATCCGCCAAGATTGGCGGATGGTTATTATTCGGATGTATCGATTACTATCTCGCCGTTCTCTTTGCGCTTGTGTTTGAGCCACTTGCCATACACCTCGCTGCAGTTGCCTGCTGTGATGAACGACTTGATCTTGTTGTTGCGGATGAACGCCATCAGGTTGGCGAACTCATCCTGGGTAAGCAGTGCCTGGATCTCCACCTTATCCGTGCCGCCGAATCCTCCGCGCACGTTATACAAGGTGCAACCGCGCACCAGTTCATATACGATGAAATGGCGGATAAGTTCGTGCTCGGGACTGATGATACATACGCGTTTGCGTTTGGAGATGGATGCGGTGAAATAGTCGATAACCAGACCGTTGATCCACGTACCGATAAGACCGATGACCACCATACGGAAGTCGTTGATCAAGAACGCCGAGCAGCAGATGATAGCTCCGCCTATACTTACGCTGGCACCTATATCGAAGTGCAGATACTTGTTGATGATCTTAGCCAGGATATCCAAACCGCCCGTAGAGGCATTGATGTGGAACTCTATAGCCTGGCACATCGACAACAGGAACACGAAGCACACCAGGTCAAACCACACATCGCCCAAGCCTAAGCCCGCAGACATCACGGTATCCTTGACTTGCTCGAGCACCTCACCGGCACGGCTTAGCAGATACGGATTGCCGTTGGCATCCAGCACTGTTTCTCCGGCTTGCAGACGAGCCAGCACATCAGGATTGTCGATCACATGGTGGGTGAAGTTGGTATAAGGATATACCCTATCCCACACCTGCGTCAATGGACCGAGGATCATGGCTGTATAGACCGTCTTGGCACCGAATTCGTTGCCGATAAGCAAGAATGCCAACAGCAACAGGAACGCGTTGATGCCCATCACGAGGTACGAGAACGTGTCCGCACCGCCGCCAAGCAGGGTGCTGATGACGATACTTAGACCGGAGATAGTACCTACAATCAGGTGGGATGGCATCAAGAAATAATACACGGCTGCTGCTCCCACTGCCATGCCCAGAGTCATGACGATCAGTTCGCGCCAGAACTTGCGCGTGTGCAAGGCGTGCATAAAGGCTTTGCCTTGTTCGATCCAATATTGTTTGGTAAAGTGTTCGTCCATGATAACTACGTGTTAATGACTACGTGTTAATGACTGCGTGTTAGTGACTGCGTGTTAATGACTGCGTGTTAGTGACTGCGTGTTGGTGACTGCGTGTTGATGACGAACTTGGCGGTTCGTCGGGTGAGCTGACTGAGCAATATGTTTCGTCCGCGTTGCTCGCGCTCGATAATGTCGGGTGTAGTGCCGCGGATGGTAAGCAGCTCCAGATGGGCGTTGTACGTTACGTTATAGTACTCCCCTAACATCTGTATAGCTTTCATCAGGCTACGCGACTCATCCACACACACGGAAACCGTAACGGCGGATGACTGGATGAGCGACACCTTGAGCTTGCATTGGCGCACTACATCGAAGATGCGAATCAGGCTATCCTCCAGCACGAAAGAGAAATCCTTGGCACGCATGGTGATCAGCACCTGATTCTTCCGCCAGATATACACGGGTACGTTCACGGGCTCCGTAGGAGCGTCCTTGATGATTGTTCCCGCTTCGCCGGGTGCGCCAAAAGGCTTCACGAACAGCGGTATATGCTTGTTCTCAAGAGGTCGAATCGTCTTGGGGTGTATGACCTGCGCACCGCTGTATGCCAACTCCACCGCCTCGCTGTAACAAAGCTCGGGGATGAGCACGGTGTGCTCCTCCAGCCGCGGATCGGCATTGAGTATACCCGGCACATCTTTCCAGATGGTTACGCTTTCGGCATTAAGATAGTTAGCTACAAGTGCAGCGGTGTAATCCGAGCCTTCGCGCCCCAAAGTAGTGCGATGCCCGCTTTGCATGCCGCCGATGAATCCTTGCGTAACGACTACGCGTGGCCGGTAGGGATCGTGCCAGGCATGTTGCACCTGTTGTGCGGAAGCTTGGTTGTTCACCACCGCCTCGCGGAATGTGCCGTCGGTGATGAGCAGTTCGGGCATATACCACAGCTTCGTCTTTACGCCTTCCTTGTTCATGAAAGCTGCGACAATAGCCGTGGATATGAGTTCGCCGATTGAAACGATCGTGTCGTACAAGTCATCGTAGGGCATGTTCGAGGCATTGCGATGTGCCATCACTGCGCCGAACATCTCATCGGCCATTATCTCGCTGATGTCCAGCCCTAAGTCCAGCGCGATCAATTCGTGATAAGCAAGCAGGGCTTTCCACTGTGCATCCACGCTTGGCTTGTCGCCCCGGATAATGGCATCCACTATGCTCTCCAAGGCGTTGGTGGTCTTGCCCATAGCCGATACGACTACAACCAAGTCGTCCGTCTGCTGACGAACGATGGACAGCAAGTTCCTAACACCTGCTGCATCCTTGACCGAAGCTCCGCCAAACTTGAAAACACGCATAACCTTTCGACTTTTGTCTTTTGTCTATTGTCTTTTGTCTATATGTTCGCCATCTGCATAGCGGTTATAGCGCCTTCCACGCCTTTGTTGCCAAGTTTGCCTCCCGCACGATCCAACGCTTGCTGCTTGTTGAGCGTAGTAAGCACGGAGAAGATAACCGGGCAATGTCCCTCGGCATTCAGCATAGTCACACCTTGCGTAACCGACTGACATACATAATCGAAATGCGGCGTGTCGCCTTGTATGACACAACCGATCACAATGATGGCGTGCGGTTTCTCGCGGTTCATCACCATGCGTGCGGCAAAGGTCAGTTCTACCGTGCCCGGCACATGGGTGAGCGATATGTTATCCTCATCCACGCCATGCTTGAGCAGCGTCTGACGCGCGCCATCCGCCAACGCGAAGGTAATCTCGCTATTCCAGTCGGCTACTATAATTGCGTAGCGCTGATGTTTGAGGACATCAGCGCCCGGCAATTTAGTAGGATCATATTGACTTAAATCAATCGTCATTACTCAGCCAATGCAATGTACTTATCAATATCCTGAGCCTCTTGCGATTGCGGATAATTGGCCTTAAGCGACTCGAAAGCTTTCTTGGCAGATTGCTTTTTGTCCAGCTCCAGGTAAACCAAACCGGCTTTCTTGAGGCTCATCGGTGCGATGATCTCGTTGCCGCTCTTGGCAGCCGACTCAAAAGCCGAAACGGCTTTGTTGTACTCTTCCTGTTGAACATAAGCGTCACCAAGCAACTGATAAGCAGCCGGAGAGATGTTTACATCCTTAGCATCGAACTTTTTCAGATACGAAGCAGCCTCCTCATATTCGCCTAACTGATAGTGGCATATACCTGCATACAAAGCAGCCAGCTTGCCTTCCTGGAAGAAGGAGTACTTGTCGCTAATCTCAGCGAAACCAAGGCACTCGGCATCATCACCTTTCAGTGCTTTCTCGAAATCACCTTGTTGGAAATATACGACAGCTTTGGCGTTCTCGTTGCTTGCCTCAAGATGTTTGGGCTTGATTACATACGAATTGAGCATAACCCAAGCAAATACGACAATCACTACGCCCAGAACTGTCCATTCCAAAGCATTCTGGTTAGCCTCAATCCATTTACCTGCTGTTGAGAGTGTTTCTTGTACGTTTTCGAGGTTTTGATCCTCTTGTTTAAAATCTTTTTTTGCCATAATATGTTGTTATTTTATATTCATTCGTGCCAATAAAGTACGCGCGCAAAGCGTACTTCTGCGGAATTAGCCTACAAAGTTACAATTTTTTTTTGAAATTTGCAAATTTTTCGCCAATATTCCGCAAAAAAATTGAATTCCGCTACGCGTTGTTTGCTCTAGATTCCAAAGTGTGCACTACCAAGTCGATGATGAATTGGCAAGTTTTGGGTTCGGAATTCTTTCGCTGGCTCTCGAGCATGGCCTCTCGGGCTTGCTTGTCGGTAGCCAGACGAATAGCTGCTTCGACCTGTTCAACCGGTCGTTTGGAGTAGAAGGACATATTCCGCTCGTGACAGAACTCGGCATTTTCGGACTCGATACCCGGGATAGGAGCCGTATGGATCAGCGGTATATTCTTGATGATTGTTTCCGTGGTCGTTATGCCGCCGGGCTTGGACAGCACCACGTCGCAGGCATCCATGAGCAGCGACACCTGATCCGTATATCCGATAGGCACTACCCTGCTCTCCTTGGCAAAGTCGCGTTGTACGGTGTGCAGGTTGCGTTCGTTACGGCCGCACACGCACAGCACACGGTCGTTCTTGCCTATCCGCTTGATGAACTCACGCATCAAGCCGGACATGTTGCCGAAGCCCATACTGCCGGACATTACAAGATACCAGTGCTCTTCCTTCTGGCGCAGCTTGATGCCCAGAATCTCCGCAATCTTCTTGCGCGCCTCGTCTTGCGGCTCGCGGTGGTTGAACTTCTCCACATCCACAGGTATACCGATGGGGAAGATATGATCGAACTTGAAGCCCTGACGCACGTAGAGAGGGATCAGATCCTCGTGCGGGATAATGTAGTAATCCAGATCGGTATCGTTCAGGAAAGCATGCAAGGTGTAATCGGTCATCACGAAGAACGACGGGATACGCAACTTGCCACGGCGCTTGACGGCTGTCAGCACTTCGGCAGCAAACAGATGGACAGAGATCACTGCATCGTAGTTGCCGGCTTTGATAAATTCGTAAATCTTACGCCAATAGATGCTGTTGAGCAGGTAGATGGGCGACCGCTTGCCATGGTTCAGATGTTCGGAGACCCATTCGGCCAACGCATAGATCTTCGAAAACATGTTGTGTCCCTCCGTACTTTGCACGTAGGTTTTCGACACCTTGCGTGAAGCTTTCTCGCTGACTATGCCGATCAGGTCGCGCATATCCACTTCGATGCCCTGCTGTTGCATGGCAGCCAAGAGAGCCTTGCCGCTGGAGTTATGTCCTTCACCGGTATTGGCGGATAATATCAAGATCTTCATTTCTTCTCGTATTGTTGGGTACGTGAGTATAATATAGCCTCTGCTTGTCGCAGAGGATTACGTTTCTTTTGTCCCGGAGCGAACACAAACACTTCGGCAGTGACCACTCTGGCGTTCACCGGATCAAGCCATGTATGGCTGACGTAAGGGCCACCCATAGCTTCTCCGCCGCGCATCTTCCATAGGCCTCGCACCTCAGCGGTATATGTGCTATCAACAGTCAGCACACGCAGTTGCGGCGGGAACACTTTGTACTCCGTTCCCATGTACGTACCTTTCACTCCGGCAGAGATCAGCGGTGCCAGCACCTCATCGCGCTTGGCATTCAGGTAAGGCAGAGTGAACGTCTCGCTATCGGTGTACGGATAGCTGTACACAACCATATCGCGGCGCAACGAGCCTTTGTTGTTGCACAGCCACAACACCTGCGTATTTGCCGTCAAGCCAAACGTGGAAACGGCTTCCAGCGTAGTGTCCATGAGCAACATGTAATCGTTGGGCACCAGCATATCGCACGCAAAATGCTTGTTCAAGCGGGCACGTATATCCTTATCCGTAGCGGCGCGATAGAAGCGCAGTTGACGCGTCATTTCCTGATTGACAAACCAATCGCGTATCTGCTCGCCGTTGTCCAGCCAATAGCGGAAGAACGCGTCCGACGAAGGTGTTTGCACATGGCACACGGCTTGCGGCGTTGACCACACTTCCCGTTGCAGTTTGACTTTCACTTGTGTATAACGTGCGCTATCCACGTCAACCCACAGAATGTTGCGCGTAGGCTTCAAGAGGTTATCGAACTGCGCAGGTGCAACCTGCATCAGCTTGAAGTACGTCTCTTTCTGCGGCATACAAGGCATATCGGCGCCAAGCACCACACGCACCACATCGTACAGGCTGCTCACCTCCTCTATGTAACTGCTGCCGTCATTGGGTTGCAGATTCCTATCGGCCACAAGCTGACGCTGCTCCGCATTGAGCGGGCTGTTCTGCATCACAACCAGACATTCGTATATCGAACCGGTAGCCGATCCCAGCGTCCTTCCGCCTTTTCCGCCACAACTGCTCAACGCGAGTGTCAGTATTACACTGATTACTATGCCTTTTATTATGTGTTTCATCCTTCCATTATTAGGCTATTAACACGCGATTAACATGTGATTAACACGCGATTCAATCTATGTGCGGCACAACTACTCCTTCCAGCGGGAAGAGTGAATCGTCCGCAAAGTAACTGAATCTGTGTCCGTTATGCTATCGGCTACTATCAAATAACAAGCCGACAAACTATCCGTTTCGATCATCTGCAAAGCTCGCTCATACCCAAGCACCATGCACGCTGTTGCCAACGCATCCGCTCGCATACAACTGTTGCTTTGTACCGTGGCTGACAGCAAACTGTGTTGTACGGGATAACCGGTGCGCGGGTCTATGGTGTGCGAACGTTTCTGCTCGCCATCGTAGTAGAAGTTGCGGTAGTTACCGGAAGTTGCCATCGCAATATCGGAGCACTGCAGCACAGCCTGTACTTCGTTTATCTCGCCCAAAGCGTCGTCTATCGGGCGCGTAATACCGATTCGCCACGGATTACCCTCCGCGTTGCATCCTCGCGCAACGATTTCTCCGCCTATATCCACGAGGTAATTGTTGCATCCGTTGCGAGTAAGCAGTGCAGCGATCATATCACAACTCTGCCCTTTGGCAATGGCACCGGCATCAAGTTGCACGAGCGAGTCGGATTTGACGAGATATACCAAACTGTCACCCACATTCATCAGACCGATCTTATTCATTCCGATGTGCGGCAACAATTCTGCCACTTGCTCAGCGGTGACATGTTCCCTGTTCTTAAGGCCGAACCCCCACAGATTGACGAGAGGCGCAACAGTTATATCAAAAGCCCCTTCCGACAAACGATTGACCTCCAGTGCCGTGAAATACATATCCCGGAAATACGAATCTGTCAGACCGATTGCCGTCTTGTTGATCCGACTCAAGGTGGATTGCGGATTGAACATGCTCATTGAGGCATCGAAAGCCTTGAAGGCTGCTTGGATGGAGTCGTGCAGATCGTCGGTGCACTCATATTGAATTGCATAGTAGGTGCCAAATACCTTGCCCTGATTCTTGTGGAAGCTTGTTTGCTTCTCGTCAGGCACAAAGTACAATACAACTGCCGCAAGGGCAATCAGCGCAGTAGTTATGAGTAATCGCTTGCGAGTCATATCATTGTTTGCGAGTCACATCAGAACCACAGACCAAGTCCTATGGCACCGTTGAGTTTCTGCATATTGATCTTGTCGTCACCGGCAGCCCAGCTAAAGACTGTTTCTTTAGTCAGACCACAGGTGTTGAGCATACCTTGTCCGAACAAGTTGATAGTGCAAGGACCAACTTCCCACTCTTTGTCAAGGCGAAGTGAGATGTTGTTCACTGCAAAGTTCTTGATATCCATCGCGTTAAGTGCCTCGTTCCATGAACCGATATTGTAGATTTCACTCTTCCACGGAGATATACCGATAGCAAAACTGAGCGTCATGTCGAGCGGCAGCGGCTGGTCGTACTTGGCTTCGATGTAGGTGGAGTACGCACGTTTGATTTCACCGTTTTCCTCTTTCAGATCATTGCCCGCTACCATGGTATTCCAGGTCACAGACAGGGGCACTTCGCAAATCGTACGCAGGTCAATACCCACCGTTACTTCTGTCTGGCTACCTCCGGCCATTGTGCCGTCGGACTGGATCTTGCCCCAGTTGAGGAAGTCGCCGCCATCGCAATAATAATAGTGAGTTGCGCCGAGTACAAGGCCGTATATGTTGAACATTACATAGATATCCAACTCCGGAACAAAATAGGTATTCGGATTATAGTCATCCGTTTTAGGCAGTTTGGATACAAACTTCCAGTCAGAAGCACCGATATTTCCCCACGCTCCAACGCTTAGCGAAGTCTTTTCGCCTTCAAAACCGACAGACAGATTCGGTTGCAGACTCAAACCGCCGTTATATTGTCCACGCCACAGATAGGCTGATACAACTTCTGCACCTGCCTCATAAGCAAATTCAACTTCTGCCTTTATTGTTGACGTCACCATCAGTAACGCCATGAAAACAATTCCAAATTTTTTCATTCTTTTTAATGTAGTTTTTTTTAGTGGTCATTGGCCGTTAGCAGCTTGCCATTGACCGTTAAATATTATTTTTGTTATTTAATTTCATTTAATTCCAACTTATTCCGGTGGTAATGTTCCACAAGGGCTCCATACTACTCGGATTGAACATAATGGTGCCACCCAGATTTACCCGGGTATGCTCCGCTACTTTCCACGACTTATTCAGCGCAACAGCCAGATTCACCACCGCGAACTGCTTCTGATAGCCTGTGTACAGACTTTTCCACGGCGTTAGTCCTATTGTTCCGCTCAGGGTCATGTCTTGCGGCAGCGAGTGATCGTACGCCACTTCGATATACGTCGAATAGGCGCGTTTGAGCACTCCGTCGGATATGTATCCGTCCCTGCCCCACACACGTGTACACCACATCAGTCGCAGCGGCACTTGGTCGGATATGCGGTACTTTACTCTCCACTCGGTGGTTACTCCTCCGCCTCCGGGTTCATGGTTGCGCCAGTCGAAGTATTGCGACATCTTTCCGTCGGCATAGCGGTCGAAGTAATACATGTGCATAAACAAGATTGTCAACCCTTTGTAGCTATAGCCTATCGACATATCTACCTCAGGATTGAACCCTGTGAGCGATTTTCCGGCAGCATCTTTACGTCCGTAATTCCAATCCGTTGCACCGAGGTTCCACCACGAGTTGAGGAAGAATCCCCGATAACTGACTTCCGCTTCTGCTTGCAGACTCAGCCCGCCGCAATACAATCCACGCCAAATGTAATTCGCATCCAGTTCAGCATGTGCATACCACGAAAAATCTTGTGCCTTAGCCGAATAGGTAAACAAAGAGAGCATTACTCCTACCACAAAGGGAAGAGTAAGCCCTCGTTGTTTATATTCCCCGTGATGCGAGGATAACATCTCCGATTAGTGATTAGATGTTGTTTTTGGCCTCCCACGCGATGCGCAGAGCAACCTCCAAGATGCGGGTATCACCCAGCATCACTATACCTCCATCGGGCCCCGGCTCGATGTGATAACCTGCCTCAGGCGAACCACTACCATTGAAATAAGCGCGAACCTCATCGGCCTCTACGCCCAGTTCATTAGCAATCTTGTCCATACTGCCATGAGGCAAACTATCCTTCACTTCACGAAGACGGTTAAATGTTGTACGTGTCATATTTTATTGTTTTTAAGTTATTTTTATTATTTTTGTTTTGCCCGAAGTTCCGTGCTTGATATATCAAACAGTGGCGCTTCACCAAGCAAATGTATCTCTGCATTTATCCCCTGTATCTGCTCCTCTATATGCAGCATTCCTTCTGCTCCCCTCGGATACACGTATATGGGATAATTCGCTTGTATGTAATCCCATTCCCGCCATTGGGTACGTTTGTCCCAATTATCTTGCCCGATCAGTAGGGCAAAACGATGTTCGGGATAGGATTGTTTTAGTTCGCGTAAGGTACGCGCTGTGTATGAGGGACGAGGTAAACCAAACTCAAAGTCGCTCACGCGTACGCGCGCTATACCTTCTATTATATTCTCTTGCTGCAGTCGCGCAATCTCTTGCCTGGCAGCCTGCAGCCGCTGCTGTTCATCAGCCAATATGCTACGTGGCTTGAGCGGGTTGTTCGGTGTTACCATCAGCCACACTTCATCCACCTCGGTGTGTGCCGCAACCCACGCTGCCAAGCCTGTATGCCCGAAATGCAGAGGGTTGAACGAACCGCCATAAACTGCCACTAACATTGCTCTATCACTCTCCAATGAACGCTGTTATTTTTTATGCTACTGCAATCACCTTATCCAATGAACGCTGCTATCTCCTTATCCAAGGCCTGCTTGGTAAGATTCAGATCGTCGTTCACCAGTATGGTATCGAACAGCGGCGCATCAGCCATTTCTATCTCGGCTTTAGCCAAACGCTCTTCGATCTTCTCCGGCGAATCCGTACCGCGGTTAGTCAGACGCTCACGGAGTATATCAAGCGACGGGGGAGCGATGAAGATGGAACGGGCTTTATCGCCAAACAAACGTTTGATATTGATTCCACCTTTCACATCAATGTCGAATACCACATGGTGTCCGGCACTCTCAATGCGGTCAATCTCTGAGCGCAAGGTCCCATAGTACGTACCATGGTATACCTGCTCGTACTCCACAAAAGCGTCTTGCTTGATCAGCTCTTCAAAACGCTCACGGGTGATAAAGTAATACTCCTTACCATCCTGCTCCTTACCACGTGGCGCACGGGTAGTAGCACTGATACTTAGCTCCATATCTTGACGCGTATCAAGAAGGTGTTGCACCAGTGTTGACTTACCGGAACCGCTCGGGGCGGAAAAGATTAGAATCATAAGCTACGAAATCTGATGATTAATTCCAAGATTTGTTCGTATACACCACGATTAGTTCGTCAGCATGTCGCACAAACATTGCTTCCGGAATTTACCTTGCTTACGGAAAATATTGCCGTCATCCAACGGAACACTCCACAAACTGACTGAGAGGCGAATACCTACGGCTGCACGATTGAACTTCTTGACTATTGCATTACCTTGCGAATAGTCCTGATCGGTTTGCTTGAGGTACACGCTCATACCATCCGCACGGTTGGTCTCCAACACAGAGTTGTAGCCGCGCGAGAACGAATAATCCATCGATGCAGTAGATGAGGGATCACTCATGTCCGGCTCATGTATATTCCACTGCAACAGCGTGTTATGGTAAGCCGTCGGCTTATGTCCCCACGGATCGAACTCTGCGTATATACCTATGGCAAAGTCGGTATTGTCGCCCACCTTGAAACTGTAGTTGAGGTCGATGATCGGGTTCAGATACCACAGACGCATCGAACTACGCTGCAACTTGCGGAACTCCACACGCTCATTTGCCCGAGGACCTGCTGCAAAATATGCCGCCGAGCGCCCTTCCGGAGTTAGAGGCTCGCCGGTGGAAGGATCAATATCTCCGTCGTTTGCGTTGACAGGAACATCGGTATCAGGGAAGTACAGCGACAAGTTTGCATTCTTGATGCGCTGCCAATAGTATCCCATGATGGGATACTCGGCACGAACACCTAAGAACATGCTGAAGTTGCCGAAGTACAAGCCTAACTGCAACGGAACTGAAGCGATAAGCATCGCTTGCGTCTCTGTAAACCGACCTATCTGATAGTTTACATTAACCAACATATTATCGGGTTCCTCCACACGCGGCATAATATAACTGTCGGCATAGCTGTAAGCCGGATTACCCGGGTTAACTCCTAAAAATGTACTTCCGGCGACCTCCACGCCTAAACCTACACGCCAACCTACATAGTACGATGAGCGATACTTGTACGAGAAATCTACGCCTAAGTTCCCGTTAGGCATGAACTTCCCGTAGTCGGAGGTATAAAGCAGAGCGTTAGCACCTACTCTTGCAGAAAACTCAAAAGCGTGTTGTGCTCTCGTTATTTGCACGCCAAGCAAGGCTACGCATAACAGCAATGCTATGCGCAACCCTACTCGTCGTGTTGATAATTTTTTTACCATTGTGTTGATAACATTCGTTGATAACTCTTGTAGCGCCATTGAGCATTCTCCTTGGCGGCATTGAACAGTTCGTCAGCCTCTTTCGGATATTGCTTCATTACGCTCGCGAAACGAACCTCTCCCTTGAGATAGTCAACAAACTTATCCCATTGAGGTTCTTTCGAATCATATTGGAACGGGTTCTTGCCCTCAGCTTCCAACATCGGGTTGTAACGCCACAGGTGCCAGTAGCCGCACTCTACAGCCTTGGCTTCCTCAGCCTGGCTCTTGCCCATACCTGCCTTCAAGCCGTGGTTGATACACGGAGCGTAAGCGATGATGAGCGAAGGTCCGGGATAAGCCTCTGCCTCACGGATAGCCTTCAGAGTCTGAGCCTGGTCAGCACCCATAGCGATCTGTGCTACATATACATAGCCGTAGGTGGTAGCAATCATACCAAGGTCTTTCTTACGTACGCGCTTACCGGAAGCAGCAAACTTGGCGATAGCGCCGATAGGCGTAGCTTTCGAAGCCTGACCACCGGTGTTCGAGTAAACCTCGGTATCCAGTACCAGAATGTTCACATCCTCGCCCGAAGCGATCACATGATCCAATCCGCCGTAACCGATGTCGTACGAAGCACCGTCACCACCGATGATCCACTGGCTGCGTTTAACAATATGATCTTTGTATTTCAAGATCTCCTTGCAATCGTCACATCCGCAAGCCTCCATGGCCTTAACCATCGGCTCGTACAGACGTTTGGTAACTTCTGCGCTGTTCTTGTTCTCAATCCACTCTTTGAACATAGCTTTCAGTTCGTCAGAGCACTTCTCGCACTCCTGAGCCTTGGTCATGAGGATGACAAGACGCTCTTTGATCTTCTTGTGAGCGATCTGCATACCCAGACCGTACTCGCAGAAGTCCTCGAACAGCGAGTTCGACCAAGCGGGTCCGTGACCCTTCTCGTTCGTGGTATAAGGAGTAGAAGGTACAGAACCGGAGTAGATGGACGTACAACCTGTTGCGTTGGCAGCAATCTCACGGTCGCCAAAGAGTTGGCTGATGAGCTTCAAGTACGGAGTCTCACCGCAACCCGAGCAAGCACCCGAGAACTCGAACAGCGGCGTAGCGAACTGCGAGTTCTTAACGTTAGCCTGGATATCTACCAAGTCTTGTTTGCTCTTTACCTTGTCGGCGCAGTACAGCCAGTTCTCAGCCTCTGCCTCTTGTCCCTCAAGCGGAACCATGCTCAGAGCCTTGCCTGTCTTCGGATTACCCGGACATACATCCACGCAGTTACCGCAACCGAGGCAGTCCATGACGCCAACCTGAATGCGGAAGTGCATTCCCTTCATGCTGGCCGGAGCCTTAATCTCGATGGTAGCAGCATTGAAGCCCTTCTTCTCTTCCTCGTCAAGTACGAACGGACGCAGACAAGCGTGAGGACAAACGTACGCACACTTGTTACACTGGATACAGTTCTCGGGATTCCATACGGGAACGAACGCCGAAACGCCACGTTTCTCGAACTTGGCAGTGCCCGAAGGCCATGTGCCGTCAGCTACCTCCTTGAAGGCGCTTACAGGCAGCAGGTCACCGTCTTGTGCATTGATCGGACGAACTACTTTGTTCACAAACTCTGTGCCGTCCTTCGGAGCAACAACATCAGCTGCTGCGTCGAGTTTCGACCAAGCCGGATCGATAGCCAGCTCTTTGTACTCACCGCCGCGATCCACAGCTGCGTAGTTCTTGTTTACAACATCCTCACCCTTCTTGCCATAGGACTTAACGATGAAGTGCTTCATCTCCTCAACGGCTTTCTCTACAGGTATAACGCCCGTGATGCGGAAGAAGGCGGATTGCAGAATCGTGTTCGTGCGGTTGCCCAAACCGATCTCCTGAGCAATCTTCGTGGCGTTGATATAGTAAACCTTGATCTCGTTGTCGGCAAAGTATTTCTTTACCTTGTTCGGCATGAACTTGGCGAGTTCCTCACCTTCGTAGATGGTGTTAAGCAGGAACGTGCCACCTTTTTGTAATCCGCGCGTTACGTCGTACATGTGCAGGTACGCCTGTACGTGACACGCGACAAAATTAGGTGTCGTTACCAGATATGTCGAGTGAATGGGCTCGTCGCCGAAGCGCAAGTGCGAGCAGGTGAAACCACCCGACTTCTTGGAGTCGTACGAGAAGTAAGCCTGGCAGTATTTGTCGGTCGTGTCGCCGATGATCTTTACGGAGTTCTTGTTAGCACCTACCGTACCGTCAGCGCCCAGACCGTAGAACTTAGCCTGGAAGAGTGATGCATCACCCATGGCAACCTCTTCACCAACCGGCAGAGAGGTGAACGTTACGTCGTCAACTATACCTACCGTGAAGTGGTTCTTGGGTTTCGGCAGAGCGAGGTTCTCGAATACTGCCAACATCTGTGCCGGCGTGGTATCGTTCGAACCCAAACCGTAACGACCGCCCACAACGAGCAAATCTTGCATACCGAGTTCGCTCAAGGCATCCTTTACGTCCAGATACAACGGTTCGCCGTTAGCACCCGGCTCTTTCGTACGGTCAAGTACGCAGATACGTTTAACCTTAGCGGGCAGAGCCTCTTTCAAGAACTTAAGGCTGAACGGACGATACAGGTGAACATTGATCATACCGAGTTTCTTACCCTTGGCAGCCTCGTAGTCGATGACCTCGCGGATAGCCTCGCAAGCCGAACCCATACAGATGATGATGTTCTCGGCATCCTTGTCGCCATAGTACGAGAACGGACGGTACTTACGACCGGTGATCTCGCTGATCTTATCCATATAGTCGCTAACGATATCCTCAACGCCGTTGTACCAGCTGTTGCAAGCCTCACGGTGGGTAAAGAATACGTCAGGATTCTCAGCCATACCGCGCATTACAGGACGCATTGGCGACAGAGCACGCTCGCGGAACTCCTGAAGAGCTTTCATATCAACGAGCGGACGCAAGTCTTCCATATCCACTACTTCCACCTTCTGGTACTCGTGCGAAGTACGGAAACCGTCGAAGAAGTTCAGGAACGGCACGCGGCTCTTGATGGTAGCCAGGTGAGCAACACCTGCCAGATCCATTACTTCCTGTACACTACCCTCAGCCAGCATAGCAAAACCTGTCTGACGGCAAGCCATAACGTCTTGATGGTCACCGAAGATACACAGCACGTGGCTGGCCAGCGTACGAGCCGATACATGGAACACGGTCGGCAGCAGTTCGCCGGCGATCTTGTACATGTTCGGAATCATCAGCAACAAACCTTGCGAAGCGGTGAACGTTGTGGTCAACGCACCTGCTTGCAGCGAGCCGTGCACAGCACCGGCTGCACCGCCCTCGCTCTGCATCTCCTGAACCAGGACTGTCTCGCCGAACATGTTCTTGCGGCCTTGAGCAGCCCACTCATCCACATTTTCCGCCATAGGAGATGATGGGGTGATGGGATAGATCGCGGCAACCTCGCTGAACATATACGCGATGTGCGCTGCTGCAGCGTTGCCGTCCATTGTCATAAATTTCTTTTCTGCCATATTTTGTTTTTTTTAATTCTTAATAAAACCTTGATGTGCCCCAGATAAGACCCCGGGTATAGTCTAGGATGACCCCGATAAAACCACGATCAGACCACGACTTGACCCCGATTCACCTGCACACTTTTCTTAATACAGGAATCCGAAGAGCCACAAAGGTATCGCGTTGCCGCGGCCATACTCAATGTTCGCAACAGCCGTTGGACGAATCGGTGTACGAACAGGCATCTTGTCCTTAACGTCGAAGTAATGCTTGCTGTCGATCACGAACATAGCATTTCTCTCGGTCGAGTTAATCTTGTGGCACGAGTGGATAGCATTGTAGAAGAACGTCTCGGCAATGTCTTGCTGCGTGATGTCACGCGCAAAATTCATGTACGCGATGTTCGTGTTCTGCAAATATACCTTGCTCGGCTTGCTCGGGAAGGCTTTGCCTTCGTCGTACAGCAGGTTGATCAGACGTGCACGCTGCATGTAACCCAGGTAGTTCATCGTTGTGGCGCGGCTCGTCTCGATCTGCTCTGACAAGGTTGATACGTTCGGCACGTAAGGAGCATTCTCCATTATCAGATACAGCAACTTGCGTATCTTATTTAGATACGGTACATCAATCTGCTTGATGATCAGCACATCTACCTCCAGCGCCATGTTCATCGTACGCAACAGCTCTTCGCTGAAGTTACGGTTCTCCAGGTACGAAGGATAGTAGCCGTGATGCAGGTAAGCATCCATGTACTGCTGCGGACGAACCTGACTGAGTACCTCACGGGCGATCAACTCGTGGTGTTGCAGGATATCGTCCAGCGAGTAGGTATCGAGCTGAACATGTGCCTGCAGATTCAGGTACTCACGTAGTGAGAACCCACGCAGGTTGTACACCTTTACCAAGCCGGACAATTCGCGATTCTCCTCATCCTCCAAATCCATGACCGGCGAAGCGGTGAATACAATGTGCAGCGCCTTGTACTTGTCGTGGCACACGCGGAGCTCATGTCTCCAGTTCGAATACTTGAACACCTGATCAAGCAACAAGGTCTTGCCGCCTTTCTTTACAAACTCGGAAGCGAACTCGGTTATTGAATGACGCGAGAAGTAGAAGTTGTTGAAATTCACATACAACGTCTCTCCCGGAGCCTCATGAGGCAGTTTGCGTGCTTTCTCGCGAGCATAAGCGAGCAGGAAGTCGGTTTTACCGACACCACGACCGCCCTTAATGGCAATTAAACGATCATTCCAGTCAATTTCGTCCATCAATTGACGTCTCATAGGAACCTGTACATGCTCCACCAGGTACTTATGGGTTTGAATAAATGGGTCTAACATATAAATATGTTTTTGTTTTTAAGTGGGTTACACATTGCCCAAACCATGCTTCGCATAGTTCGCAAATCGCGCCTTACACAGTTCGCAAAGGGCGGTTTCCACCATTCGCAAAATGCGGGTTACACAATTCGGCTGCAAAGATACAAAAAAAATTTGATATTTGCAAGTATTTTGTAAAAAAAATGTTACAAAATTGCAAAAAAATTACTTTTTAAACTCAAGATGGCAATTTTGTGACACTTTTTGGTCATTTTGTAGTCATAACTTTACATTCTTTTATGTCACTTCAAATTTTTCTGAACTTTTGTTCAAAATATTTGCAAATGTCAAAAAAATGTTGTACCTTTGCACCGGAATTCTGATTTATCAAATCCGATTGCGGTAGTAGCTCAGTTGGTAGAGCATCAGCTTCCCAAGCTGAGGGTCACGGGTTCGAGTCCCGCTTACCGCTCCCTCAAAGCAAAAGGAGTCACAACGACTCCTTTTTTTGTTCAATGTTTGTTCTATGTTGTTGCTATGTTAATGCCTGTTTCACCCGTTTACTAAGGCCTTTCTGCGCAAAAAAAAGAAGTTACGCATTTCTGCATAACTTCTTGATTTTCAGGTGTCCCCCGAGGGACTCGAACCCTCGACCCACTGATTAAGAGTCAGTTGCTCTACCAACTGAGCTAGGGAGACCTCTTGCCTCACGATCATGAACTTCTGTTCCCGAGTTACGAGCGTTTTGTTCATTTTCACGCAAAGCGACTGCAAAGGTACTACAATTTTTCGAGAAATCCAAATTTTTGCCCCTTACAGCATCACTTTTACGCCAAATTTCTCAATCATTGCCATGTTCGCCTTGCAAACGCTCGCAATAGATGCGTGTGGCGGACTCAACCATCCTCAGGCATGGACGTTGCCGGTAGTACTCCGCTGTACGGGCATCAGGAGCCGGCGAAACAGGCGTATCTTTGCGCAACTGCAGCAACTCGCGGCACAGATATGAGCCGTTCTGCTCGGCAAAACGATGCACCAGATTCTGTACATTGCGGTAATTGTTCTGCTTGCCTGCAGCATCCTCTCCTTTCGTTGCGCCCGACTCCAGACCTTCCAGCAACGCCATTGCCGAACAGGCACCGCACATCTCACGCAGTCTGCCTACTCCACCGCCAAACGATGCCGACAATCGTGCAGCCTGCTCCTCGGGCAAACCGTACACATCCGCCAAGGCACAAAAAACGGCTTGAGAACAATTCAAGCCACTTAAGAACAACTCGCGTGCGCGCAACACGCGCTCTTCCATATTTACCGTACTATTCATATATTGCAATGTTACGTCGCTATTTTCACGCAACGGATCGCTGCGCACATCAACCGGCGATCTGGTTCTTGATGCGGTTCACCCTTCTGCCCAGCATCACATCCTTGGCCAGACTGCGACTGAGCACATCCAACGCGTGAGCTACAGTGGCGTGGGTACGGTTGCCGTGGCAGCGGCCTATATCGGCCAGGGTCATCGTAGTCAGCGACTTGCTCAGGAACATCGACACTTGGCGGGCAACCACTACGTCGTGCTGACGACTGTCGGATACCAACGCATCCTTCGACACATTAAACTCCTCGCTCACTGCTGCCATAATATCCTCCATATTGCGCTCACGGGGTTTGAGTGTCACGATACGACCGACCACATCACGCGCCAGATCCAGGTCAATACCCTTGTCCGACAAGGTGGAGTAAGCCAGCAGCGATGCCAGCACACCCTCCAGATCACGCACGTTGTCGCACACGTTCGTAGCAATAAAGTCCACTATCTCTTCGCTCAGCACTATGCCGTCGTGATGCATCTTGTTGAGCAGGATTGCCTTACGCAAGGCAAAGTCAGGCTTGAGCATCTCAGCCATCAGTCCCCACTTGAAGCGCGTGAGCAAGCGGTCTTCTATTCCGTCCAGATCCTTGGGCGAGCGGTCGCATGTCAGCACAATCTGCTTGCCCGACTGCTGCAGGAAATTGAAGATATGGAAGAAGGTATCGAGCGTCGCACGCTTACCCGCGATATATTGTATGTCATCCACAATCAGCACATCGATCGTCTGATAGAACAACAGGAAATCCGGGGTACTGTTATGTGCCACGGCATCCTGGTATTGCAGTTGGAAAGTGTTCGCCGATACGTACAGCACGCGCTTGGCTGGCATCAAACGCTTCACCTCGTTGCCGATGGCGTTGGCCAGGTGCGTCTTGCCTACACCGCTGCCACCATAGATGAACATCGGGTTAAAACTTCCGATGCCCGGCTGCATGGCAACCGACAGACCAACGGTGCGCGCCAGCTTGTTGGCTTCGCCTTGCACAAACGTATCGAACGTATAGTACGGATTGAGCTGGCTGTTGAAATCCGGCTCTTCCTTCAATGCCGGCTGCTGGGCAAGCTGAGCAGGCAACTCCGGCGCACGCGATACATCCGAAGGAATGTTCACGCCCACGTCCGAGCGCGACGAATCATATTGTACGAAATACTCCAGCTTGATCTGGGGACCCAACACGCGGAACAATACGCGCGAGAGCAGATTCAAGTAGTTCTCCTCAATGTAATCAACAACGAACTGCGACTTAACCTGCAGCGTCAGCACATCGTTATCTAAACTCAGTGCCTGAATCGGAGCAAACCAAGTGGAGAACACAGTCGGCGTGAGATTGTCACGCAAAATGTGTAAACATTCAGTCCATATTTGTTGTACATTTTTTACCATAGAGAGCAAAATAAATCGGAGCACAATCTCCGAAATCCGCTGCAAAGGTACAACTTTTTTTTGACATTTGCAAATTCAAGAAAGTGACATTTTTTGACATTTTTCGCACCCTATACGCTATCAATCACTTACAAAATTATCGCTGATTTCCAATACCTTTTCACCCCCCCATTTTGCCAACTTATTGATTTATAGCAAGGCGAATAGAAGACCATTCTCAGCACCCCTAAGCCGTTCGCAAACCGAACCCCAAAACTCACTGATTTTTCAGCCCCATCACTTTTTTCTTATTTATAATTTACAAGAATAAGGCTCTTTAAAGTAGAGTTTGCAACACGCAAATTTCTCCTTCAAGCACCCATTCAGGCAGGCATGCAACGACATGAAAATCAGCCGATTGAAAGGCTTTTTGCGATGCTGAATTTTCTTTTCTGACCATAGCATACAACATGCGAAAGTGCAGAATATGAGAGGTATAACTTTTTAGCAGTTTCAGCGCTTCGCGTGCCAAACCCAGATTTCTGTACGCCGGGTCAACATATACGGCAACTCCGGCTTTGCGGTTGCGAATGTCCACGTCATACAAATCCACGCACCCCGTCGGTGTGTCGTTCTGCCCCGAACAGATGATAAGCCTGAGCTGACCGTCCAGATAGATATCGCCGGTTGTACGCTGCAGGTAGTCACGCAGGTCATCCTTGCTCAGCGGGTTGTGTGTCGCGCCATCCGGCCAAGCCTCTGCATCATTCTCCCACTTGTACAACCATGGCAGATCCGCCTGCTCCAGCTTGCGCAAGCGAACACTACCCGCCACAGACGAACCTGCCACAGGCGACTCCGGTGTGGAAAGACCCGTCATCATGCAAACAAACGCTCCATTAAGGATTTCTTGCGCTTGGGTGACTCTTCCTCATAGCCGTGAGGAACAGGCTGCAAGGCTTTGCCGCTGTGGATCATCTGATAGATCACTCCCCAGTCGGGCAGACCGCCCAGGTTATGGTCGTCGATGAACACATCGGCATCCATCTTGCGCGATACGCGCATATCGGGCGTCTCTTCAGGGAAAGAGGAGTTTACGGCATAGAACTCCAGTCCGCGCTCGCGGCAATAGTTCACAGCATCCTCCAGCAACTTCCCTTCGCGGCAGGTGTACAGGATGATTTGACACATATCTTCGCGCTGCAACTTCTTGAGCGTCTCAATAGCGAACGGGATAGGCTTGCCTATCTGCGGGTATGCGTGGGTAACGATTGTCCCATCAAAATCTACTGCTATAGTCATATCATTTACAATTTATTCGTTTAATAAGTCGGGTTATTCTCATCCTCCCGGCGGAATTCAGCTTCGGCTTTTCCGGGTGTGGGTTTGGTGAATACGAGTGCTACAGCTCCGATTGCGGCCAACCAAAGCATTGGTTGATGTCCACCTAACAAGAAATAGGCAAAAAAACTAATTAATGAACCCACTGCAATCAGAATCATGCGCAACGATGCGTACATGTAGTAGGTATCATATTTAAGCGATTCATCTTCAATTTTCGCGATTTTTGCACAACTACGTTTCATCCAATACAACACACCGGGAATTACCGCCAAGGTGTAAATTATCGCCAAGTATTGTATAATCATACCAACTCGTCCTGTCGGGGCAAAAACGATAGAGCGCCCTCCGCCTTCAATAGCAATACCGGTATAATTAAAATACGCTACCAGACCGGCAAGTATAATAATACAAAAATACAAACCGTAATAAATACCTTTCATAAATTTCGGCCATGCATCAGGGCTCATGTGTTGACTTGGTTTTAACATAATTATTCCGTTTTATCCATTAAATATTGTTCTGTTCAATATGGAACGCCCGAGAGTTATCTCATCGGTATATTCCAGTTCGTTGCCGATGGCTATACCCCGTGCAATCAACGATATTGTCACGCTCTCCAGGGGTTTGCCGGCTTGCTCCAGGCTGTTCATAATACGGCGGTAGAGGTAGAAGTTCGTTGTGTCACCTTCCATCGTGGTGGGCAATGCCAGAATGATCTCTTTCACCTCACCGCTCAGCACGCGCTCCACGAGTTTGTCCACTTCTATATCTTTCGGGCCAATTCCGTCTATCGGCGAAATCACTCCGCCAAGCACATGGTACACGCCGTGGTACTGCCCGGTGTTCTCCACCGACATCACATCCTGCACGTTTTCCACCACACAGATCGTTGCGTGGTCACGCCGCGGGTTGGCACATATCGGGCACATCAGCGCATCGGAGATGTTCCGGCACTCGCTGCAATAGTGCACCTCTTTCTTTAGGCGCGTGAGCGAATCGGCGAAGCTCTGTACATCGCCCTCGGGTTGGCGCAACAGGTGCAACACCAACCTCAGTGCCGTCTTCCTCCCCACGCCGGGCAGCGAGGCAAACGAGTTCACCGCATTATCCAACAATTGACTTTCCATCTGCTTTTTGCTTTTGTCTTTTGTCTTTCGTCTTTTGTCTATAATGACTACTGCTTCTCCTTCCACCGCGCGGGAATAACCCTATATGGATAGCGCTCGCGCATATTCACGGCGTTCGGGCAGTCGCAGTGGTGGATACGTATTCCTTTCGTCACGCTCACGAATCCGAAGATCGGGTCGCCGGGTTGCGGGTTGCAGCATTTCGACAGGGCATAATCCACGTTCTTGACATGTATATCCACCTCCAGAGCCAGCGCGGTGTGGGTGGTAGTGGTTGTTGCCTCGCGTTGCGGACTGACTGCCGGCGTAGCATCCAGATCGGCATACACCTCCTTGAGCCGCTGCACATCCTCCTTACCCAGCGCCAAGGCCTGGTAGAAGTCCGATATGGCTTTGTAGCCCAGTTTCAGCGCCAGCTTCGTGATGTGCGCTTCATCGCAGTCGAGCTTCCAGTTCTTGAACCGCCGCTCCAGCAGTTCCCTACCCTCGGCAGCCTGCTTGTACTCCACTTCCTTCAGGGCTTGCTTGATCTTATTCTTCGCCTTGGTGGAAGCCACGAAGTTCAGCCAGTTGCTTGTAGGATGTTGGTTGGGCGAGGTGTATATCTCCACCTGATCGCCGTTCTGCAGCGTTTGGCGGATACTTACGTGCTGGTCGCGTATCTTACCGCCCACGCAGTGGCAACCTACCTCCGAGTGGATGGAGAAGGCAAAATCCAACACCGTTGCACCAAAAGGCAACCGGCGCAGATCACCCGTGGGCGTAAATACATATACGCTCTGCTTGTCGGTGTTCAGCTTGTTGCCGTCCACCCCTTTGTACACCCAGTGCGCTGCCACACCTTTCTCGGCAATCTCGTCCATCCGGCGCGTACGGATCTGCACTTCCACCCATTTATTTTCCGGCCCGAGCACCGTGGTGTGCAAGCTCTCGTAGCCATTCTCTTTCGGCACGCTCAGCCAGTCACGCAGGCGTTTGGGGTTGGGCTGGTACATATCCGTGATGATTGAATATACCTGCCAGCAGTCCTGCTTCTCGCGCTCCAACGGCGAATCCAGAATGATACGGATGGCAAACAGGTCATAGATACGATCCACATCACAATGCTGCACTTGCATCTTGTGATAGATCGAGTGGATGGATTTAGGCCGTCCCTTGATGGTGAACGTGAATCCTGAATCTTTCAGTTTCTGCTCCAACGGCGTGATGAACGCGGCAATATACGCATCGCGCTCGGTCTTTTTCGCCGCCAACTCGTGGGCGATATATTTGTATTTGGTGTAGTCGGTGAACTTCAGCGCCAGATCCTCCATTTCCGTCTTGATCTGATACAAGCCTAAACGATGCGCCAGCGGCGCATGAAGCGATGCCGTCTCGCTCGCCACATGACGACGACGATCCGAATCGCCTTCCTTATCCAACGTGCGCAACAATTCCAAACGCTCAAGAAGGATGTCGTACAAAACTTTGTTGCTATCTTCCATAATTTTTTGCCTCAAATTTGCCAAAAATTGCCATTATTGGTGAAATTTTGCAAATACTTATACAAATTTCGTGCAAAATTACAAAAAAATTTGCAAATTTCAAAATATTTTTGTAACTTTGTAGCGATTTATCGTGAACAACGTCAAAATTGACATATAATAAACAAAAAAATACATACATGAAAACAACATTTCGTATTTTGCTTGCGTTAGCTATATGCTTCTTGGCATATATCTGCGTTGACAGCGTTGTCACTCCTATTCAGTTCGAAGAAACGCGTGTTGCACGTGAGGAGGCAGTAGTTAAGAACCTTATCCACATCCGTACGGCAGAGGTGGAGTACAAGAATCAGCATGGCCGTTTCATGGCTGATCCCGATTCGCTCATCCTGTTCTTGCGCACTGTGCCCAAGAAAGAGGTGATGAAGGAAGGTTCACTTACCGACAAACAATTGGAGGCCGGTCTGACCGAGCACAAGGCCGTTAAGCTTATCGACAAAGCGAAAGCCAAAGCAATGAGCAAACTCAAAACCGACGATCAGGATGCTCTCTATGCGTACATCTGGGAGAACGACCGTGACATCAAGGATGCAGGGCTGCAAGGTTTCCGCCGTGATACCATCGAGCTCAACATGATTCAGGCGCTTTACAAGGGACTCTTCGACGAGCAGACCATCGAGCAGATCATCTACATCCCGTACTCTGACAACCTCAAGTTCGAGTTCGAGACCAACGATGAGTACAAGACCTCGCAAGGTATCCATGTTCCTCTGTTCGAGGCACGTGCTCCGTTCGAGACCTACCTGGCTGACCAGGACGAGCAGGAACTCGTTAACCTTATCGACAAGGAGAAGAAACTCGAACACTATCCCGGACTGAAAGTCGGTTCAGTAGATGCTCCGAACAACAACGCAGGTAACTGGGAATAACGCGTTCGGCAAACCGCGCTAACTGATGCCGCGCTGCGGCATAGAGCGCACGGTTGCCTCCGCTCTCCCCACCACAAACACTTACGTTGGTTTGTGTCGGGGACCCCATAAATAAAGAAAAAATATGAGGATAATCAGTGGAAAATTTAGGGGACGTCGATTGACGCCCCCTAAAAATATCACAGCACGCCCCACGACAGACTTTGCCAAAGAGAGTCTGTTCAATCTGCTCGTCAACCGGATGGATATCGACGGGGCGGATGTGCTTGACTTGTTTGCCGGCACGGGAGGTATAGGCTTGGAGTGCGTGTCGCGCGGTGCGCGCGAAGTGACGGCCGTCGAGCTGGCGCACACCCAGCAGAACTTCATCATCGCCACCTGCAAGCAGCTTGGCATACATAACCTGCACCTCATCCGCGGCGATGTGTTCAAGTACATCAAGGCGTGCAGCATCCGCTACGACCTGGTGTTTGCCGACCCGCCTTACGCGCTCGAAGAACTGCCTACACTACCCGACCTTGTTGTCCCCAACCTGCTCAAGCCCGAAGGGCTGTTCGTATTAGAACATGGGGACGACTACGATTTCTCGAGCCATCCCCATTTCCTTGAGTTGCGCACCTACGGCAGCGTGCACTTCTCGTTCTTTAGTACTTCATCGCTCCGTCAATAGGTATCACTTGACCGGATACGTACGATGACATATCCGACGCCAGGAACAGCGCTACCTGCGCTACCTCGTCGGGTGTGCCTATACGGTGCATAGGTATGCGTTCCGCAATTATTCCTGCCAATACCTCTTCGGGCATTGCGCGCGTCATATCCGTGTCGATACAGCCCGGAGCGATAGCGTTGGCGCGTATCCCGCGAGCGCCTAACTCCTGCGCAACGGTTTTCATCATCGCTATGATGCCGGCTTTCGATGCAGCGTAGTTCGACTGTCCGGCATTGCCGCCTATACCTACCACCGACGCAACGGAGATGATACTGCCCTTGCGCGCACGCAGCATAACCGGCGTAACGGCGTGCGTGTAGTTGAATACTGATTTCAGGTTCACACGAATCACCTCATCCCACTGCTCCTCACTCATCCGCAGCATGATGCCGTCGCGCGTGATGCCGGCATTGTTCACCAGTATATCTATACTGCCAAAATCCGCGGTCACCTCGCTTATCACGCGTTCTGCGGTGGCAAAGTCCGTAGCGTCAGCCTCATACGCCTTGGCGCGAACACCCAAAGCCTGCAGTTCCGCCTCCTCCTCGCGCACTGACTCATTCATCGCCGTGCACGTGAACGCCACGGCGCAACCTTCCCGCGCAAAACAATAAGCAATAGCACGGCCTATACCGCGACTACCACCTGTTATCAATGCTATCTTTCCTTCTAATAACATAATTTCCTACTTTCAATTTTCACCTTTCATTTTTCACCTTGCCTGAGTGCACAAAAAAGGTGTTGTGCCGTTTTACGCGAGAAAACTCCTGTAGAAAGGATTTGAGGTTTCACGCACCTTTGTAATCCGACCAGTTGAACAGCTCTCTCCTTTTCGGGAGGTCATCGCAGGCAACATCGGCACGCCATTGATACGCCAGGGACCCCGGTTGGTAATATTATTTGATGAGTTTTCCGGTCTCTACCGACACAACACCTATATATGTCTATTTTATGTATTCCACTGAAATGTAAATACTATCTTGTTTTCGTTGGCTCGGAACAGTCCTTGCGGCGTGTAGTAGTACACATCCTGTATCGTTCCCTGGCACCACGAGAAGTTGTACGCCACTCCTACTCGTATCCAGTGCCCCGCATAGTTCACGCCCAGTGCCAGCCGTTGCCTGTTGTACAGCGTGCTGTAGGCGTAGCCGAGGTCGAACAGCCAGTGTCTGTTTGCCACCAGTTCAATACCTGCACGCGCCGTGTGGGCGAAGCCTGTCAGCTTGTGGTACTGCATGTCGTATTGCACGCTCAGCAAGCCGTGCCGTTTCCATTGCCAGGCCAAGCCGGCACTTGCCATCACCGGAGTGGTCATCTGCCAGCGGCTGTACATGTTCGGCGAACTGTAATCGTAGTTCATGTCAGCGCGCGTGAGGTAGCGGAACGACTCGTCGAAGTAATCCGTCTCCTTCATCTTGCCTACGGTAGGCGACTCCACCGACAAACCGATACGCAGAGCCTGTATGGGGTGGAACAGCAAACCCAGACTTCCTGCAAACCCTACCGCGTTACCTTGGGCGTTCTGCCTCAGGCTGTACTCGCGCGTCAAGCCGCGTTTGTCGGCGTACACATATTCCCACCTGTCCTGCGTCTGGCGCAACTGCAGCCACTCCAACGTGAGGCCTATGCCCCAATATACGCGGTTGGAGATGTTCATCGCGTAGTGCAGGTTGAAGTCGTTACGGTAGCCGTACTCGTCCAGCGCGGTCTCTATCCAATCCTCAGAAGCCACACGATGCCCGCTGCGGTCGTTGAGCGTCACGATACGCAGCACAGCCGAGCGCTTGGCGTACGAGAGCATCAGGTTGTTGCTCACGATGCCCGCTATACGCTCCGGATGAATCAGTGCAAACACGTACGAGGCTTGC
Source organism: uncultured Bacteroidales bacterium (assembly GCA_902798965.1). Classification (GTDB taxonomy): domain Bacteria; phylum Bacteroidota; class Bacteroidia; order Bacteroidales; family Paludibacteraceae; genus Colicola. The sequence continues at coordinate 75,829 of CADBYS010000022.1, forward strand.
GACAGGTGCCAGCGCGTGTACAGCTGACCGTGATCTATGGCTTCCTGTTCCCAGAACTTGCGGAACTGTCCCTCAGCCGTTATCGAGAACTGATTGTGGCGATATACGCCCAAGCCTGCGGGGTTCAACTTAACCGCCGTCGGGTCGCCGCCCACAGCCGTCATCGCACCGCACAATCCTACGTAACGCGACGTGCCTATCAGCTCGTCATTGCCCATGGCGCACATCGCCTCCAGACCCATCGGAACAACCGTCTGAGCCATGGCACATACGCCGGTCAGCAATGCCAAACCAACGAAACAATATGTCAAATATCGCTTGATCATAGCGGCTTCTCACGCAATATGGCACGTACCGTATCCGGGTGCAGCAACGTTGCCGAATCCTCTATGAAGATGATCTCTTTGGCGCGGGGATTATAACTCGGCATCAGCAGTTCCGGCTGCGCGATTCCTTCATCCCAATAGTACACATCCTCCACATAATCATCCGCTATCACGAGGCTGAGGAAAGAAATAGCAACCACACATGCTGACAATACCACCAGCCTCCTCCCCATCCTATTTATCTTTCCATCTTTCACTATCTTCTTTTGTCCTTCGTCTTTCGTCTTTTGTCTTTTGTCTATTGTCTATTCCCCATCCTTCCACCCCTTGTGGTCAATCGGCAGCGAGCGATGTATACTCTCATCGAGCGTAGTGAGCGTCTCGGTGTTCGCTATGCCGGGGATAGTCTGTATCTGCGAGTTCAGCAAGTGCATCAGGTGCTTGTCGTCGTGCGCGTACAGCTTGATGAGCATCGAGTACGCACCCAGAGTGAACTGACTCTCCACTATCTCAGGTATCTTCTCCAACTCCGCACAAACTTGCTTGTACATATACCCGCGCTCCAAGGTCAAACCAACATACACGCACAGGTTGTAGCCCATCATCTTCGGACTAACCTGATAGCCTGAACCTACTATCACACCGATGTCAAACATCCGCTGTACACGCTGATGAACAGCTGCACGGCTCACACCGCACTGCTCTGCTACATCCTTGAACGGGATACGGGCGTTGAACGTGATGATCTTCAGGATGCGCTTGTCTAATTCGTCTATCAGTTCCATTGATTTGACATTTTGTTAGCAAATTGTACGAATTTCGATACAAAAGTACAATTTTTTTTGCAAATTTGCAAATTTTTTTGTAACTTTGCGTACATTTTGTTACAAAAAGTACAATTTTGCAATAAAAACCCGAATTTTGGGTGCTTTTGGTTGAACTATTTCATTTTTTTGCTACATCTATGCTCACGCTGCAAGACTACATCGAATCGCACACCACTCCCGAACCGGAGATCCTCTCGCGCATCACGCGCGATACCAACCTGCACGTACTCAACGCCCACATGCTCTCCGGGCAGGTGCAAGGCGAACTGTTGCGGATGCTCAGCCGCATGATCCGTCCGCAACGCATCCTCGAGCTCGGCACGTTCACCGGCTACTCGGCTCTGTGTCTGGCGGAAGGCCTACAGCCTGATGGCGAACTCATCACCATCGAGCATAACGACGAGCTCGAACCGACCATCCGTCGCAACCTCGCTCAGTCTCCCGCGTGCGCGCGCATACACCTTATTATTAGTGATGCCATCGAGATCCTCGACGGCTCTCGACCTTCGACTTTCGACTTTCGACTCTCGTCCTTCGACCTGGTCTTCATCGATGCCGACAAACGCCAGTACAGCGAGTATTACCGTCTCGTCTTCCCGCTCGTCAAGCCCGGAGGATTCATCCTGGCGGACAACACCCTGTGGGACGGTCATGTCATCGACCCGGCTTACGATAAAGACAAACAGACGGTTGCGCTCCGTGAGTTCAACCGCCTGATTGCTGACGATACCCGTGTCTCTCAGGTCATCCTACCCTTACGTGACGGATTGACCGTCATCTACAAGCATCCGTGATTTAATTAACTTTAGATAATATGCAACGAGCTGGCGGCAAAAAGTACGAGGTAACCCAAGACGATACTGATCGTACCGACAATGGCACCGATCTTGATCATATCCTTCTGCTGGAACAGATTCGTGGCATAAGCCAGTGCATTCGGCGGCGTGGAGATAGGCAACAACATTGCACTACTCGAAGCAATAGCCACACCGATCAGAACCGTTGACGTACCGCCGATGACATCCAGCGTATCGCCCATAGCCGTACAAACGACCACGAGGATAGGCATCAGCAGCGCAGCCGTAGCGGAGTGCGAGATCAGGTTCGACAGACCATAGCACAACAGACCCGATAGGATCACAATCAGTATCGGCGAGAAGTTGCCGAACGGAATAGATTTGACAACCAGCGCAGCCAAGCCCGAGCCGTTCATCGCGTAACCCAAGGCAAAACCGCCGGCTACCATCCACAGTACCGACCAGTTGATCTCCTCCAAGTCATAACGCGTGATGATACCGAACATAGTGAACACCATGAACGGGATGAACGCCACGGTGTAGGTGTTGATACCCGTCAGCGAATCCATCATCCACAGCAGAATCGTACAAATCAGGGTGATGATGATGATCGTGGTGTGGCGGTCGCGTTTCATATCGCCTTCGATCTTCAGTTCCACAGTCTTCTGCGTGAAGGGGAAGATGGTTTTCAGCAGCCACCAAGCGATGAGAATAAGCACCACAACCAGGGGCACCATGAACAACATCCACTGACCGAAACCGATAGCCATGTTCAGTCCTTCGGGGTCGTTGAGGTACTTGAGCGCGATGGTGTTCGGGGGCGTACCGATAGGCGTACCCATACCACCGATATTGGCGGCAACAGGAATACTGAGCGCCATAGCTATTCGTCCCTTACCTGCTTCCGGCAACTGCTTGAACACCGGCGCGAGGAAGGTGAGCATCATAGCCGTGGTAGCCGTGTTACTGATGAACATCGAGAATAGGGCGGTAACCAGCATGAAGCCGAGCAGTATGTGCTCGCTCTTCTTACCGAACGGCGCCAGCAGCACCTTGGCCAGATGAACATCAAGACCTGACTTGGTGGTGGCAATAGCCAGAATGAAACCACCGATAAACAACATGATGACAGGGTCGGCAAACGAAGCCATGATCTGCTTGTAACTAAGTAGACTGCCTACCTGCTGCGGGTCGCAAATCCACTTGATACCCGAGTCGGAGGTGAACAGCAGCAACAAGCCCATGATCGATACCGATGTAGCCCACGACGGAAGCAACTCCATCACCCACATCATCGTGGCATATACGAAGATGGCGATGATTCGTTGCTGAATATGCGTCAGACCTTCCATGCCGAATGACTCGGAAGGGATAAACCACAACGTGAAAAATACACCGAAGACAAATAGGAACTTCAACGCTTTCTTCAGCAGTTTGTTCGGATCGAAACGTTTGTCATGTTTCAACTTATACGCCTGGTGAACCAGATCGAATCCAACGAAATTCTTTAACATGTTAGTTCAATATATTAGTGTTTGATTTTCGCTACACAAAAACGGACTACAAAGTTACGAAAAATTTTTGATATATGCAAGGATTATGGAACAATTGTTCAGAAATTTTGCATTTTTTCCCGAAAAGTTGCAAATACAATAATAAATTATTTGCAAATTTGCTAAAAAATTTGTACCTTTGTGGCGGATTTTGAAATATGCAGAGCATAGCAACCATACTACAGTCCTTTGAGCCGATCAGTCTGGCACAGATGGAGAGCGTGAGACTCATGAACCGTATCGACACCAAATACGCGGTGCCGATGGCTGTTCTGCCGCATATATTGGAGTCTGCCAAGGCGGACTACTTCGTGCAAGAGATCGACGGCAAGCGCATCGCCACCTACGACACGATGTACTACGATACCGACTCGCTGGATATGTACGTTCGCCATCACGACCGCCAACTCGTCAGGCAGAAGATACGCGTGCGGCAATATGTGGATAGCAACCTCACCTTCCTGGAGATCAAGCGCAAGAACAACAAAGGCCGTACGAGCAAGAAACGAATCACGGTGCCGGGCTTTGACATCACAGCCGAGACCTTAGGCGAAAGCAAACGTTCGACATGGAGCGTGGCGGATTATATTGCGGCGAAAAGCCGGTATCAATGGGCTGAACTGAGTCCGCACCTGTGGACGAAGTTCCACCGCATCACACTGGTGAACAAAGCCAAGACCGAACGACTGACCATTGATATGGATCTGGTATGGGACAATGTGGTGAGCGGCGAGAAAAAGACCTTCAGCGAGCTCGTCATCATCGAGCTTAAGCGCGACGGCAATGTGCCTTCCCGCATGACGCATATCATGCTCGACCATCGCATTCATCCCCTCAAAATCAGCAAGTACTGCATCGGCACGGCGCTGACTACTCCCGGAGTGAAGATGAATCGGTTCAAACCGAAGATTCGAAAGATAGAGAAAATGTTAAATTGTTAAGCTGTTAAATTGTTAAACTGTTATGATACAAGTTGATTTAGCCAACCCTACGTTGGAGTTCCTTGAGAACGATCCCGACATCGCTGCACGTTTCGGTACCAGCGACAGTATCTCCTACCTGATGCACTCGATCGCCGAAGGTCTCGGTGTGAGCGCCGAGTTGATCACTATGCCGTTGATGTTCCTGTTCAACCTGCTGGTGTCGTGGGCACTGATCTATGGCATCTACTACCGCTACAGCCGTCGCCGCGACTACTATGTGCAGTTTATGCTCTTCTCCAGCGGTATGTTCCTGCTACTGTGGCTGATGCAGATACTGGATATCCAGACAGGCTTCGTGCTTGGTCTGTTCGCCATCTTCGGAATGATACGTTACCGCACGGAAACGGTGCCTATTCGCGAGATGAACTATATGTTCCTCATCATCGCCCTGTCGGTTATCAACTCGCTTAGCCTCAAAGCCGACGGTTTGGCATGGTATTTGTTACTCTTTGCCAATATACTGATGTTGGCTCTGGCTTGGGGATTTGAGCTGTGGAACGGACGCAAACGCATCTCCACCAAGATCATCCTATACGAGAAGATCGAGAACATCAAGCCCGAGAACCGTGCAGCGCTGATCGCCGACCTGGAGGAACGCACAGGACTGAAGGTACTCGACATCGAGATAGGGCATATCGACTTCCTTCGCGATGTAGCCTACATCAAGATGACCTACCCGCTGGAGGCAGGGAAGATCAACAATAGTATTGACCAAATAACGAAATTCAAATAGACCGCTATGCTGATAGACCGTTTCACTGATAGACCGCTGGCGCTGACAGACCGTTTCACTGACAGATTGATTATCGGTTTGTGCTCTGTACTCTGTATTCTGTATTCCCAAAGCACTTTTGCGTGGGATTACAGCTCGACGGAGAATGAAGACAAGCACGCGGTACAACTGCGTATGGCTGCGAGTTACAGCAAGAGATGGAAGAACGGTCTGGGACTGCAATTGGCTCAAGATTTGCGCTTCGACCTGGCATCGAACATCACCGTCGAGACCGCCTCTGCTACCACAAGCGCGTTCGTAGGACCACGGTTCAACAAGTCGTACACCACCCTTTCGCTCAGTTACAAACATCCGCAGTTCGAATACCTCAAAGGCGATATAGGCTACACGCTCAAGCTGACCAACAAGGACACGCTCGACATCAAAGAGATCATGCGTCACCGTGCGTTCGTCAGCCTCACGGGTTCGTATCGCTACGAGAACTGGTCGTTCAGCCTGCGCGAACGCGTGCTCACAGAGATCCGCATGGATGAGCTTGACCTGCATACCGCCACCGGCTATTACGAAGATAACCGCGCCAACTGGTATCTGCGCTCGAAGGTAGAAGTAGCCTACCACGCGATGAGCCAACCGCTCAAACCCTACTTGTGGTGCGAACTGGAGAATACGCTCAATGCCAACCCGCTGCAGCAGAACTACGCAGCCAACAATACCGCCAATACAGGGCATCAATATATAAGTCGCGTGCGAACAGGTTTGGGACTCGTGTGGCGAATCAACCGGCGGAACTCGCTGGACTGCTACTACCGCTTCCAGTACAACTACCACCGCGATGTAAATGTCAAGCCCAACAAACAGACGATCCACCTGACCGAGGAACGGGCGTTTGTACATATGATCAGCATTGCCTATCACTTTGCTGATAAAGACTGAGGGAAAGTGAAAGGGGAAAAGTGAAAGGTGAAAATTGAAAGGATGAAAGGATGAAAAAGATTTGGATGATTGTGCTTCTGGCAGTCGGGATGATTGCCTGCACACAGCGAAACACACCGACAGATACCACCAACACCGGTGATTCTGACACCCCGGGCGATACAGGTATCAACGACGATAATGTGAACGATCAGAACTGGTCGGACACGATCAGCATCGTGTGGAACGGTGCGTCTGCTACGGTCACGGGGGCGAACGACAGCCTCGAGATAACCAACAGCAATGGCTATGTCTCGATCAACTCCTCCGTCACGGCCACCTGCATCGTGTATATGCTATCCGGTAACGGAACAGGACAACTGACCATCTATGGTTCGTACAGGCATAACATCACCCTCAATGGACTGACGCTCACCTGCTCCGATGGACCCGCTATCAACAACCAGTGCCATAAGAAGTGTTACCTTGTCATCAACGGCACGAACACGCTCACCGACGGCTCGTCGTACGCCTCCTCGTCCGAGGACCGCAAAGCCGCGTTCTTTAGCGAAGGACAGATCATCGCGTCCGGTGCGGGTGCGCTCACCGTGAAGGGTAACTACAAACACGCCATCGCTTCGGATGATTATATCCACCTCACGGACGGTCTGACAGGCACGCTCAGCCTCACGGCCTCGTCCGATGGTCTGCATGCCAACGACGGCATATACATCAGCGGCGGCAACACCACCATCAATGCCGGCAACGACGGCGTGCAATGTGACTCGGTCATCCTGATCAGCGGCGGCGCACTCAACATCACCGCTACCGACAAGGGCATCGTTGATTCGTTGGGTATAACCATCAGCGGCGGTACGATCGTCGTCAGCAGCAAATACAAATGTATCAAGACCAAAGCCAACCTGCTCATCAGCGGTGGGGATATACAAGTCATCTGTACAGGAACCTCTTCCGGCGGAGGCAATCCCTGGGGTGGAGGATCATCCTCGTCCAGTAGTCCCGAAGGAATAGAAGCCAAAGGAACGATCACTGTCACCGGCGGTAAGGTCTTTGCCCAAGCCAACGACGATGCCATCAATAGCGGTGGCGATATGACCATCAGCGGCGGTTTGGTTATGGCCTACTCCACCGGCAACGACGGCTTGGACGCCAACGGCAACTGCTACATCAAGGGCGGCACGGTTTATGCCATCGGCGCTTCCTCGCCCGAGGTAGCCATCGACGCCAACACCGAGGAACGCAAGCAGCTCTACGTTCAGGGCGGAACAATCGTGGCTATCGGTGGCCTGGAGTCAGGTGCCAGCCTCACGCAGAGTTGCTATTCCGCTTCATCGGTCAGCAAGAACACCTGGTACGCGCTCTACAGCGGTAGCGACCTCGCGTTTGTGTTCAAGACCCCGAGCAGCCTTAGTTCATCGACCTTCGTCGTTTCTACAAGCGGCACTACGAGCCTGAAATCCGGCGTAACAACCAGCAGCGGCACGTCAATCCTTAACGGCTATGCCCTTTCTAACCCCACCGTCAGCGGCGGCTCATCGGTCAGCCTGTCAACATACAGCGGCAACTCCGGCGGTCCCGGTGGTGGTGGAGGTCACGGGGGCGGCGGTCGCCCCGGCGGATGGTAAGAAAGTTAAAAGTTGAAAGTTGAGTATTGAGAGAAGTTTTAAAGTTTAGAGTTGAAAGTTTATGAAAAGAATTTTTAGTATATCAGTTTTTGTACTTTGTACTTTGTCACTTTGTACCTTGTCCGCTCAGAGCCTCCTCACTCCGGAGCAGCTCGCCAAGCGCGAGAAACGCAAGAACCTCACCGTCAAGGAGTGGAACACCGACGAGAAGTCCAAAACCCGCTGGCTTGACCGCATTAAGGTCTATGACGACCAGGGACGCTGCGTCGAGGAGATCGAGTACGCCACATACGGGCAGAAATGGCGCATCACCAGCACCTACGACGATGTGACAGGCAAGGTGCTTGAGGAGGTTGAGTACAACGACCGCAACCGCCCTACCCGTATCCGCAAGTACGAGTGGAACGCCGACGGCACCAAAGCCAAGCAGTACAACTACCTGCCCAACGGCAAACTCTTCTCTATCAAGGTATTTGAATACATATTCTCCGACAAATAAATCGGTCACAAAATAGGTATAGACACAACCTATTGATTTACAGAACGAAAGGCTCATGAGGTTCCTATAAGGTTCCTATGAGCCTTTTATAAGGTTTATGGTTCCCCATGTGGGGGCAAGGAGGGAGGATGGTAGGGACATCAACAACCGATAACCACAACAAAGAGCCATATAGTCGGTCAAAAATTACACAAAATGATTAAAAAATGCACAAAGTTGATAAAAAAGTGCGGAAATATTTGCAAATATCAATAATTTTTTGTATCTTTGTAGGTCGAATTGTATTATTACACCGAAAGGAGGCAATATGAACGCTTTACAACTGAATGCAGAACTATACAGGAATCTTGGCATCATTGCCGAAGATGAGGGCATGCTTGACAAGGTTGTCAAGTATGTGCGCAATCTGGCAAAAAAGATGCAAGCTGATTCTACATTGATGACAAAAGAGGAGTTCTATGCAAAGATTGATCGTGCAGAACAGCAATATGCTCGTGGTGAATACACGACCCAATTAAGCGGAGAATCAGTCGAAGACATGCTTAAA
>CADBYS010000023.1 GCA_902798965.1 uncultured Bacteroidales bacterium
TAGCTACATCTGCCAAACGTGCGTACATATCGTCTATTACTGTTATTACAGATGGCGGTAGCAGCAGCACAACGTATTATGCGACCTCGCCGGAGTGCGTAACGCCGTGCTCGACAACCCCGACAATGTCCTTCACGAACACTTCTATGGAGTTGACAACAGATGATGAGACCTATACACAGACTGTAAACATCACAGGCAAAGGTAGTGGTCAGACTGTTGCATATAGTAGTAGCGATGAGACGGTAGCTATTGTAAGCACCTCAGGTGTTGTGACGCTTCAAGGCAAAGCCGGTACGGCAACCATCACCGCTTCCGTTGAAGAGGATGGCGATTACTGCGAAGCGTCTGCTTCTTATACGATTACTGTTACAGCTTGTGCACTCACAGGAATCACGCTGAATACCGAAAACGTAACAACCGCCTTCACCAACGAGGACGATTTCACTTCAGCGGGTTTGGTAGTGACTGCTAACTACAGCAACTGCTCGTCTAAAGTTGTTACTCCGACCAGTATCTCAACGCCGGATCTATCAACAGGCGGAGAGAAAACTGTTACGGTTACATACGAAGAGAATGGTACAACCAAGACGGAGACTTATACAATCAATGTCACAGTGATTGTATATCACACCGTTACATGGATTGCCTGTGGCGACATCGTTAAGACAGGAACCTACAGGGAAGGCGATCCGCTTGAATTGCCGTCATCGACACCTGGCGGAAATGCCGGTAAGTCGTTCGTGGGCTGGACAGCAACAGCGCACTATACAGGGGCGTCGGCGCCACCAGACCTGTTCTCTACAGCGGGAGACAAGACAGTGACAGGCAACGTAACATATTATGCTGTTTATGAATAATCAAATGGAAAAGAAAAAGGAATGTGAAATGATTAAATTGTAAATGGCTTTATGAAAACGAACAAATATATTCTCACCCTCGCGCTGACAGTTTGCTGCGCTTTGGGTAACCTATATGCAATCAACAGTACGTACTATAGTTCGATTGATGGCAAGAAAGATAGCGGTCTGCGTGAGGCGCTGACTACCTTGCTTTATAACAACCACACCACCGGATTGTCGTACGACTGGACATTTGACGGAATAGACTGGGACAATAGTGGTAATGTATATGATATATATTCCGATTGCGGTCATAAAAAGACTGACGCAACCAGTTCCTACCAATGTTGCTGCGATGCTATCAACCGTGAGCACGTTGTGCCACAATCTACTTTTGAAAGCAAATACCCGCAGTATGCCGATAGGCATCACCTGTATGTAGTGGATGGTAAGGTAAACGGTTATCGTAGTAATTACGCCTTTGGCGAATGCTCCGGTGGAACAAAGGGTTCGTGTAACAATTCAAGCACAGTCAAGCCATCAGAAGGTACTGCCACTTGCTCCAACCACGAGTTCGGTAAATTAGGCACCTCCACGTTTACAGAGGTGAAAATATCCGATAAGGTGTATGAACCCGATGATGAGTACAAGGGAGATATAGCCCGTGCCATCATGTACATGGTTGTACGCTATGCAACAGCCGATTACTGTAAGGTAAAATCCGGTAGCGGGACATCAGCTAATGAGTACCCCGTAACGGCTTGGAGCGCTTCTTCCAACTGCGGATTGATGTTCAGTAGCAGTTTGAGCACCAACTACGGTCTGTCGAATTACGGCAAGGCGCTGCTGCTCAAATGGCACCGCAACGATCCTGTTTCCGCAAGGGAGATTGCCCGTAATGAAGGTGTGGCTGCCAAGCAAGGCAACCGCAACCCGTTTATCGACTATCCGTGTTTGGCGGAATACCTCTGGGGTAACAAAGCCGGCGAGACGGTTACGCTGAGTAGCCTTGTGGGTACATTCACCGACTCATGGACTACCGGTGACGGTTGTCCGTGTGGTACAGATCCCGCTATCACATTGCCGACCGGCGATATCTTCGTAGGTTCAACCGAGGCAAATAGTTCTGTCACCAAGACTATTACCGTACAAGGCGTGAACCTCACAGGTAACCTGACTCTGTCACTATCGGGAACCAATAGTTCACTCTTCTCTCTGAGCGCAACATCCATCCAGAAGACATATGCCGAGGCAGGTACCACTGTTACCATCACCTATACCCCGACTTCGGCAGGCAACCATTCGGCAACGCTGACAATTAGTGGCGGTGGTCTGGCAAGCGATCAGACTTTTGCTTTAAGCGGCACATGTTGCAATCCGTATCTTGTTACCCTCTCTCGTAACGGAATTACTGAGACGTTTGGTGCTTGTGGTACGTTTACCTTGCCCACTGCCGAGGACGAATCAGATGCTTGCGATGGTTGGGAGTTCGCCGGTTGGCTGGATAGCAATACCTCATTCTCCGAGGGCACAACCACTGCTCCGACGTTCGTTACTTCGGTTTCGAGCGCAACAACGCTCTACGCTGTTTACGGAAAGGGCAGCGGAAGTGGTGGAAGCAGCGCAAGCGCGTCTGTCACGTTCTTAACAACAGGCACGACATCAGATGACGGAACAGACAACTCGCAAAATATTGCATCGAATCTTGTTGATCAGGCATCAGGTATATCAACATACAGTGGTAGCAAGTTGTATAAAGGAAAGGCTGGTATGAAAATGGGTGCAAGTGGCTCGGCAGGATCAATAACGTTGAATTTGTCTTCTGCCGTCACAACAAAGACCGTGACCATTGTTGCAACAAAGTATGGTTCTGATACCGGCACATTGAGCGTAACTGCCAATGGCTCTACTGCAATCGGCTCTGCTCAAACACCACAGACATCAGAAAGCACACTGACTTTCACCACTGATGCCGCTGTGGCAATTAGTTCGTTGACTGTAGCGACAAGCACCAAACGTGCGTACGTCAAGTCTATCACTATTGGCGGCAGCACCTCTACCACCACCTATAAGAAGTTGCCGTGTACGACCTACACCATCAGTTATGAGGATGAAGACGGTATAGCTACCGGTGGTTCCTATCAGGCAAGTGAAACAACTGCTCTGGCAGGTACAACCATTTCACTGGACTACGACGAGGCTATGGGTTATGAGTTTACCGGTTGGACGGTAACGAACGCTTCGACATCGGAGGCAATCGCCGTGACGAACGGTCAGTTTACTATGCCCGAGGCAAACGTAACCGTCAAGGCGAACTTCACTGCGCTCTGCTCCAAGCTGAGTGCGCCGGACGTTACAGCTACGCCCGGTGACGGACAGATTACGCTGACATGGGAGGATGTGACCGGTGCAGACCATTACACCGTAAGCATCGGCACCGGCGCGGGTTACACCACAGAGTGCGGTGGCGAGGCTTCTATTGCTGACATTTCACACTCTGGCACGACGAACACCTGTGTGATTTCCGGTCTGACTAACGGCTTGGCATATACCACCTACGTTGTGGCAAATGGCATCAGTTCTGTTTGCGACAGCGATGCGGATGAAGACACGGCGACACCAACAGCTAATACCCACATCGTCACATTCACACCGTCACCGACGGGAGCAACAGTGACCGTCAATGACGAAAGCACCTCGCCGCTGAGTGTGAACTATAACACAACGGTAACAGTGGTTGTAACACCTGATGCACACTACACGCTTACTACGTTCACCGTCACCGGTGAAAGCGGCTCTGTAGTTGTCAGCGGCGAAGGCAACACACGTACGTTCACTATGCCTGACGAGGATGTGACGATAGCGGTAACAATGACCGAGGATACGAAGTACACCGTTAACTGGTACGTCAACAATGGTTCTGCAACGTCCGAGACGAACTACGCCGGCGAAGCGCTGGAGGGTGTACCTGAGCCGGATATTGACTGCTACGGCAAAGTCTTCCAAGGGTGGACTACAACAGCTGACTACAGCAGCGAGGATACTGCCCCGAACGATCTCTTCAAAGAATTGACAGGCAAGACTATGCCGGTAGGCGGAGCAAACTACTATGCTGTGTTTGCGATGGTAGAGGAGATTGAACCGGTTATAACAGATAATTATCAGAAGATAACTTCCACCTCGGAACTTACGACCGGTAAGTATTTGATAGTAGGCTACAATAATGGCTACAATGCCATGAGTACCACATGGAAGGATACGTATTATCTTGACTCTAAGACTGTAACGCCGAGTAATGATGTTATAACCACAACAGATGGTGCGATAATATGGAATATTACGGTTAGCAATGATCAAGTATCTATTCATAACGAAACGGAAGGGTACTTGTATATTGTACAAAGCGGATCGTACTATAACATAAAGTTAGGCGACAATACCACCGACAACAAGTTTACGTACAGCGTAAATGAGGGTAACTGGCTGTTCACCTCTGTAACTTATACCAGCCGTGTGTTAGAGTATTATACAAAAAATACCCGCTGGGCATATTATACAGCCGCTGATGCACCGGTATATCTGTATAAGCAACAGTGTAGCGAAGGTTCAACCACTATCAGCAACTACGCGACAACTTGTAGCGCGCCGGCGGATGTGACAGTTACGTTCGACGCGAACGGCGGTGAGGGCACAATGGCTGATCAGGTTATGGACTACAACACAGCTACAGCACTGACTGCAAACTCATTCACACGTACCGGTTACAGTTTCGCCGGTTGGGCAACAAGTGCTACCGGCAGCAAGGCTTATGACGACGAGGAGCCCGTAACACTGACTAAGAATATGACACTCTATGCCCTCTGGTCGAAGAACAACTACAACGTTATCTTCACTCCGAGCATAACAGGCGCAACTATCACTGTTAACGACGCATCTACCTCGCCACAAAGCGTTGAGTTTGAAAGCACGGTAAGTATCGCTATCGAACCTGACGAGGCTTATATGGTAAGTAGCGTTACGGCAACAGGTGGCGTAACACCGAGTGGCTCTGGCAATAACTGGTCGTTCACAATGCCGGCAAGCGATGTGACGGTTACGGTTACGTTGGTAGACCGACCGACTTACACCATCCGCTTCATTGACAACGGCTCCATAATCAAGACACAGACTGTTTATTATGGTGCATCAGCAAGCAAACCGGAAGATCCTACGCATTGCGAGGGTAATACCTTCGTTGGCTGGGCGAATGCACCCCTTGCTGAGGATAGCGATACAAAGCCCGCGTTGGTTACCAACTTCACAGCAACCCAAGACCAAGACTACTATGCAGTGTTCTGTTATTGCGATAGTAAAGGTAGTGGAAGTACGAATGTTACCTTCAACTTCGGATATGCGGATTGGGGCAAAGATGCAGCATTCTCAAGCTCTACATACGACGAGGTGTCACAAAAAGACGCAGGTATAACAGTAACCTATACTCGAAACGCCGGCAGTCTTTATGCAAATACAACTTCTCTTCGTTTCTACAAGAGCAATGAACTTACATTCAATGCCGGAGATAAAACAATAACAGCCATATCATTTACAGGTTCTGTTGGTCAAACAGATATTACGACTAATGTGAATACATGCACGAATAATAATAGCAATTCACTATCTTGGGCAGGCGAAGCAACATCTATTACGTTCACGCGCCCAAGTAATGCGTCATCTTACGCAACACTAACAAGCGCAACTGTTACCATTGACGGAATCATCTACTACACCACCGCACCGGATTGCGAGGCACCGATAGTGACAGTGGATACGATGCTTGTAGCAGAGTACGGCGGTGCACGTGTGGCACTGGCGCATGATAATACAAACACCGTTGCTGCACTGCCGCTAATGTACTTTGGCGGAAATTACTTTATCCCGAACATTGACAAGAACGGCAATACAGTCTCAGCGCCGGAAAAGGCAACGCTCACGTGGCAAGTGGCTGAGCGCACGGATGGTTATTACATCAAGTCCGGCGACAAGTTCCTTGCGGCAACCGCAAATGGATTCACGCTGACTGACCAAAGGTTCTTGTGGTCAAAGGACGGCGGTACACGCCTTGCTTACGATGCAACTACCGAGAAGTTTGTTGCTGATCAGCAGGGAGAATTACCGGGTATTACACCTGTCAATATACCGAGCTCTATCAGTCTGACGGAACTCAAAAGCCAACGCGATCTCACTAAAGGTAATTTCGGCACGATCTGTCTGCCGCACGCCGTAGCTCTGCCGTTCACATGGGGCGTAAGGGTTTATAGCATCGAGGCAAAGAAGATGAATGACAAAGACGAACTCACTGGCATCTATATTGTTGAAGAGACAGAGATGCTTACTGCCGGAAAGCCGTACCTGATTGAGGCAAAGGAAACACAGATGACTATGTGGTATCCGACCGGCGCAGAGACTGTGACCGAAACTGTTTCAGCTCTCGGATTAGTCGGCAACCTTAGCACAACGTCTGTATATGTTCCTGTAGGTTGCTATGGTATTTCCAATAACAAATTGCGTCGTGTAGCAGCAGAGAAAACGGCTACCATCGGACAATATAAGGCTTACATTGACCTAACGGGTGTGCCGGTGGAAGGCGTAGGAATCTCGATGCATTCGAAGTACAAAGTACTATACACTGCCGAAGGCGAGAATGTAGCCACCGACACGGAACAGCTATTCGATGCAACAGGTATCAACTGGAATGAGCCGGTTTATAACATTCTTGGCATACGCGTTGACAGGAATTGCACAGGCGTGCTGATACAGAACGGCAAGAAGTTCCTCGTGACGCATCCACGCCCATAAGGGTGCATAGAAAATACGTGCCGCGGTCATAAGCCACGGCACGTATTTTTTATAATCATGTCTCAGAATTATTCTCCCCAGTCAGCCCTATCAAGTTGCCGGAACTGGATGGCTTGCAGCAGATGTTGCACCTGCAAGGTTTCCGATATAGGCATCTCAGGATGTGCTACTGCATCAAGGTCGGCAATCGTTCGCGCTACTTTCAGTATGCGGTCGTAGGCACGTGCCGACAGTCCGTACATTTCCATAGCCATCCGCAACTGTTGCTCGGCCTGAGCATCGAGTTTGCAATACTTGCGCACCATGGTCGGAGTCATCTGCGCGTTGCAGTGCACCGATGTACCACGGAATCGCTCCGTTTGTATGGCACGCGCCTTGAGCACTCGTTCACGGATAGCGGCTGACGGCTCTCCATCCGCCTTACTCCTCAAATCATCGTACCCTACAGCATCGATGTGGCATTGGATATCAATTCGATCAAGAAGCGGACCACTGATACGCCCCATATACCGGTGCCGCTGAGCAGGGGTGCAGGTGCACGGGCGCTTCACATCCCCATAGTGTCCGCACGGACAGGGGTTCATAGCTGCCACCAGCATGAAGTGCGCCGGGTAATCCACCGACAGTTTGTTGCGCGCCACGGTTATATGTCCGTCCTCCAGCGGCTGACGCAGCACCTCCAGTGCCGAGCGCTTAAACTCAGCTAATTCGTCAAGAAACAGCACGCCATTATGGGCTAAACTGACCTCACCGGGCTGCGGATTTGTGCCGCCACCCACGAGGGTAACATCTGTAATCGTGTGGTGGGGTGAGCGGAAAGGACGTTGCACGATAAGGGAGGTTAGGCCGCTGCCGCTGTTAGATGTCAAACCGCTACGCTGCTGGACTGTCTTACGCAGTTTGCCGGAAACGGAATAGATCTTCGTCGTCTCCAGTGCCTCGCTCAGGGTCATGGGCGGAAGGATGGTAGGAATACGCTTCGCCATCATCGACTTGCCTGCTCCCGGCGGGCCTATCATAATCAGGTTATGTCCGCCAGCCGCAGCTACCTCTATAGCACGGCGCACCTCATGTTGCCCGCGCACTTCCGAAAAATCGATGTCAGCGGGAAAAGCGTACGTTGCCAGCAGTCCCTCGGCATCCACGTGGGTAGGATGCCACTCCTGTGTGCCGTTCAGGAAACTGATCACATCCGTCAAGTGCTCAAATCCATACACCTCTATTCCATCCACCACAGCGGCTTCTGTCGCATTCTCTTGCGGCACAATCACCCCGCGGAAACCATTGTTCTTGGCAGCCAAGGCTATGGGCAGACAGCCATGCACAGGCCGCAGATGCCCGTCCAGCGACAACTCGCCTACTATCAGGAACTGCGACAACAGTTTGCTTTGTACCAGTTCCGTGGCTGCCAGCTGGCCGATAGCCAACGTCAGGTCAAACGCCGCACCTTCCTTCTTTAAGTCGGCGGGCGACATGTTAATCGTGTATTGGCGCTGCGGCATACGGATGCCGGAGATCATAATGGCTGATTCAATACGCTCATGTCCCTCCTTAACGGCTACATCAGGCAAGCCCACCAGAGTAAAGTCGTAACCCGGTGTGGCGTGTACTTCCACCGTAACAATCACGGCATCAATACCCACTGATGTGGCAGAATACGTATTAATCAGCATAAGCTTTGACAATATGCGTTACCAGATGGTGACGAACGATATCTTTCTGATTGAACTCCACAATCTGTATGCCCTTGATGTTGCCCAGACGGTTCAGCGCATCCGACAGTCCCGAACGTTGCGAACCGGGCAGGTCGATCTGCGTCAGGTCACCCGTTACAATCATCTTACTGCCCAAGCCCATTCGGGTCAGGAACATCTTCAGTTGCAGCACGGTAGCGTTCTGAGCCTCGTCGAGGATAACCACGGCATCCGACAACGTACGTCCGCGCATGAACGCCAGCGGGGCAATCTGTATCGTGCCGCGCTCCATGTATTCCTGTAACTTGTTCGGGGGCAACATGTCTTGCAAGGCATCGTACAAGGGCTGCAGATAGGGATCGATCTTCTCCTTCATATCGCCCGGCAAGAATCCTAACTTCTCCCCGGCTTCCACAGCGGGACGTGACAGGATAATACGTTTCACCTCCTTGTTCTTTAGCGCCTTGACAGCAAGAGCAATAGCCGTGTAGGTCTTACCGCTACCTGCGGGTCCGACGGCAAACAACAGATCATTGTGCTGAAATCCCTCGACCAGACGTTGCTGGTTGAGCGTGCGAGCCAGGATAGGTTTGCCGCCCATACCATGCAGAATCAGATGTTCGTGCGTCACGCTCTCCGGCGACGAGCCATGGATCAGTTCCAGAATCTTCGCCTCGTTGAGCGAACCATTGCGCATACATACCTGTTGACAGCGCTCCACGATATCCGTAAATCGCTTGACAGCCGCATCCGGACCGGACACCTTGATCCGATATCCGCGAGCCACCACCCGCACTTCCGGATGCTGGTTGCTCAGGCAAAGTATGTTCGCATTGTTCACGCCATAGAAGGCGAGTGTGTCAATGGCATCATTCAGGACAATAACTGATTCCATGTAGGTATTTGGGTTAAAAATGATATGTTTCTATCCGCATCAATCTGCGCAACAACGGTCTGCTTACCGTTCGAGAGAATGAGATAAGGCGCATGCACCGTGGTGTTATATACCGCTGCCTGATCGAGCACCGCTTGGGTGATAGCCACCTGTTCGGCCTTGAACTCCAGCAACATCAACGGTTGCAAAGCCGGCGAATACACCACGGCATCGCAACGTTTCTCGACACCCGCGCCCACCTTTATCGGCACTTCTACTCCGATGAGCGACTGCGGGTAAGCGTACTGCTCTACCAGGGCGCGCAAGCAACTTTGGCGCACTGCCTCCTCCGGCGTAGCTGCCACCCACTTGCGGCGAAACGGACAATATAATTGACGATCGGACAATTGACGATTGACGATTGATTGACAATTGCTGTCAATTGAACTATTTCAAATAATTATCTTTGAGCGAGCAGGTGCGGTTCAGTACCAGCTTGTCGGCCGTAGTATCCGGATCAACCACAAAGTATCCCTGCTTGAGGAGCTGGTAGTGGTTCTCTTGCTCTACGCCATTGACCATCACCGGCTCGTGCAGCTCGCTGCGCAGCGATCCTTCGACCTTGATATTTTTTACGACCAGACTTTCGGGGTTAAGCATATCGCGGAAGTCACCTTCCTCAGCTGCGGGATTCTCTACGGCAAACAAGCGATCATACAAACGTGCTTCGGCATCAAGCGCCGAGCGGCACTCTACCCAGTTGATGGTAGCTTTCGTCTTGCGATTGCCGCCTTCGGTGCCGGACTTGGAGTTCGGGTCGTAGGTGGCATATACCGTGGTGATATTGCCCTCGGCATCCTTCTCGCACCCGGTGGCTTGGATGATATAGCTGCTCTTGAGGCGCACCTCACGCCCACCCGGGCTGAGGCGGAAGAACTTGTTGTCAGCCTCCTCCAGGAAGTCGCCACGCTCAATCCATAACTCTTTGCCAAACTGCATCTCGCGTGTGCCGAGCTCCTCATGGCCGTCGATATTGTCGGCAATGATCGTCTCGCCTTCACCCTCGTAGTTGGTGATGACCAATTTCACGGGATCGAAGATAGCGCATATACGCGGAGCTGTCTCTTTCAGATTCTCGCGTATGGTGTGCTCCAGCAAGCCTACATCGATCATTCCCTCCACCTTAGTATAACCGATGCGGTCGATGAACTCACGAATAGCCTTGGCGGTATAACCGCGGCGACGCAGACCGCATACAGTCGGCATACGCGGATCGTCCCAGCCGGCTACCAGACCTTCCTTCACCAGCTGCAGCATCTTACGCTTGGACATCACGGTGTAGGTGATGTTCAGGCGGTTGAACTCATACTGGTGCGGACGGTACTCGCCCTGCGGAACGAACTGATCGATGAAATAGTCATACAACGGACGGTGCACCACAAACTCCAAGGTACATATACTGTGCGTCACACCCTCGAAATAATCGCTCTGACCGTGAGCGAAGTCGTACATAGGATAAACGTTCCACGTATGACCCGTGCGGTGATGCGGATGCGAGGTAATGATACGGTACATGATAGGATCGCGGAAGTGCATGTTCGGGTTGGCCATATCAATCTTAGCACGCAACACCATCTTTCCCTCGGGAATCTCCCCGTTCTGCATAGCTTGGAACAGACGCAGATTCTCCTCTACCGGGCGGTCTCTGTAAGGCGATGCCACACCCGCCTCGGTGGGTGTACCTTTCTGCTCGGCAATCTGCTCGGCGGTCTGCTCATCCACATACGCCTTGCCCTCCTTGATGAAGCGGATGGCCAGGTCGTAGAGCTGCTGGAAATAGTCGGAGGCATAGTATATATGTCCCCACTTGAAACCCAACCACGCTATATCGCGTTCGATAGAGTCAACATACTCCACGTCCTCCTTCACGGGATTCGTGTCATCGAAGCGCAGGTTACATACGCCGTTATAGCGCTCGGCGATTCCAAAATCCAGACATACGGCCTTCACATGACCAATATGCAGATAGCCGTTAGGCTCGGGCGGGAAACGCGTCTGTATACGACCGTTGTTCACTCCCTCGGCGAGGTCTTTCTCTACGATTTGCTCAATGAAATTGAGGCTCCTTTCTTGCTCTTCCATATATGTGCAATATTTTTAAAAATCTATATTATTACAAATCAATCCATATCACAGAATGTGTTCCATGGAATGATGTTAGGATTGGTGAAATCAACGTTATTCTTTTCGTCAGGGAATATTACTATTCGCGGATAACTCCAAAGGTCAAAATACGGAAAGTCTGCCAATTCATTGACAAAATTTTTACGCACGTAATCAACAAACTCCTGCTCATGTTTATTAAGATACTCTTCTCGTAATTCTTCCAGGTTGTTTCTGTCCGTACCACGCCATGCAATCTGTATATTGAAGGATTCCGCTGTTACGGTATATTGCGAAACTCCTTTTCCGTACTTCCAAGATGTATGTTTTTGCACACTGAACAGATGCATCGGATAATCTTTATGAAACTCGCGCAGCAAGGCTCTGCATTGCGGCATCAACAAGACAAGATTATCTTCCGATTTGTTCTCCACACACCGGCAGCAAGCGTTCATAACCGACACTAATTCTTTGCAAAGTCCAGTTTTAGGAGACCAGCAATAAGCAGAATGAGAAACCGTCTTGAAAATAAAATAATCGCCATCATCTCCCAAAAATTCGTACATGTATGAGGCTGTGTTTACAGCTGATGCTATCAAGCTGTTAATTATTTGCGCCACACTATCAGCCACCGGCATTCGATATGTTTTTAATTTTGCATCCGGATGATACCAAGTATTTTCTTCTGCCTTAATGAGCACAAATTCTATGGGCTCTCTTGTACATGCCAATACGTATCCTGCGTCAAAAGAAGGGGCAACCGTATAAACAAATGCCGGATATTTAGGAATCAAATCTGTTGCGACACCTGTCTCTGAAGAAGTAGGGACGAGTCCATCTTGTGCCACCATGTGCGTCACTACTAATACAGCAATTATAATAAATATTGTCTTTCGCATATCAAGTTGCATTTAATAACCTAATTATCTTTTGCGATATTATGTCGTAACTGGTTGTAGATGACGGCATAGACGAAGCGGTCGAACTGGGTGTAGACTTTCTGCCTGCCTGTTTTCTTGAGGACAGGTGCTTCGGGGTCGGGCTTGCCGGTGCTGAGCTGGTGGTCGAAACGGGTACGGAAATCGGCAAGTTCGGGGTCTTGCGCAGCAAACATCGCATTGGTGCGTGCTTGCGCCTGAGCCATGATGTCCATGTTGCGTTTCTCGTCACCGCGGGGAGGTTTCTTCTTGAAATCACGCTTATCCACCTGCATGTAGGCATGTTCGTCATCCAGAACGACCCGGCCGCGCGAGTCGTACCGCCGCGTCTTGCGGTAGATGATGTCGTCTTTGCGGTTGAGTTTGCCCGCCAAAGCCTCAAAGAGTGATGCCAAACCGAATTTTGCCATGTTGCCAGCGGTTGTTTTGGGTTGTCTTGTTGTGTCCTGACTATAGTCTGCTTGCGTGCCGGTGAGGTTTATAACCTAGGTATAACCTACGTATAACCGGGGTATAACCTAGGGGGAGTCCGAGAAAAGCCTTTCCCAGTACTGATACAATCCTCTATTTACACCTTGTTTACATCGTGCCGCGTATCACCCCTCGCGGTGAACTGGTGATAAAACTCACTATCGCGTCGCGTTCGGGCGATGCAGGCAGCGTTTCGTTGATCTGCTGCAGTGCCTGCGATACGTTCAGGCCTGACATATATACGAGGCGGTACGTATCCTGAATAGCTCCTATCTGTTCACGTGTGAACCCGCGCCTGCCCAGACCTACGCTGTTGATACCGCAGAACGATACCGGCTCGCGGGCCGCAATCACGTAGGGCGGTATATCCTTGTTCACCTTCGTACCGCCTTGCGTCATCGAGTGTGCGCCTACATGCGTGAACTGATGCACCAGCGAACCGCCGCCAAGAATAGCGTACTCGTCCACCACGACCTCACCGGCTAATTGTGTGGCATTGGACATGATGATGTGGTCATGCAGCAGGCAGTCATGTGCCACGTGGGAGTACGCCATTATTAGGCAGTGGCTGCCCACCACGGTCTGTCCCTTGCTGGCCGTGCCGCGATGCACTGTGGCACACTCGCGGATGACCGTGTTATCGCCGATGATAGCGAGGGTGTCTTCGCCACGGAACTTCAGATCCTGAGGTATAGCCCCGACCACTGCTGAGGGGAAGATTGTACAATCAGCACCTATACGTGCACCATACAAGACCGAGGCGTTCGCCATGACCTTGGTGCGGGCACCTATCTCTACGTTGGCTTCAATATATGCGAACGGACCGATCTCGGCTGTCGGGTCGATGATGGCCTTGGGATCAACACATGCTAAGGGATGTATCATAACATTTACAATTTTGCCATTTACAATTTATTCATTTAGATCTGCTTGGGGTAGATCTTGTTGCGGAGTTGGCGGGCACACGAAGTGTTGAAAGTGTGTCCGGGTTTTTCAGCTATCACGCGTGCCTGCAGACGGCAACCTACGAGCGACAAATCTCCGATTACATCGAGCAGCTTGTGTCGCGCCGGCTCGTTGTGGAAGTGAATGGGCGAGAGGTAGCCAAGTTTGGTGGCATCCAGTCGCGGTTGCCCGAGCTTGTCGGTCAGGTAGTCAATACCCTCCTGCGACATCGGCGTCTCGTAGATAACCAGCGCGTTCTTCAGGTCGCCGCCTTTGATCAGTCCGAGACGCAGCAGCGGCTCTATCTCCCGAACGAAACAGAACGTGCGAGCAGAGGCTATCTCGCGCTCGTAATCCTTCAGATCCTTGAGCTCAGCGTGCTGATGATTGAGAATCTGCGACGGGTAACTCACCTCTACTTCCACTTCATACTTTTCGTTTGGCAAGAGCAGCAATCGGTTGCCATGCTCGGAGATATATTCGATGGGTTCGTTTACAACGTACACCTCGACTTCGGCATCCTGTTCAGTTATCCCCGCCTGCCGGATGGCATGTACGAACGGCATAGCGCTACCGTCGAGTATCGGCATCTCCGGACCATCCACTTCAATCAGGCAGTTGTCTATACCCAATGCATACAGGGCAGATAGCGAGTGCTCTACGGTGGAAATACGCCAACTGCCATGCTCCAGCACCGTGCCGCGTTCGGTAGCAGACACGTAATCGGCATACGCATGGTGCGTTGGCTTGTCCGGCAGATCTGTGCGGCACAGACGGATACCGTAGTTCGCCTCAGCCGGCAGGAATCGGGCATGTATATACACGCCGGTGTGCAAACCTTTGCCTTCGAGCGTGAACGGTTGAGCTATAGTGTGTTGCTTCATTCCTGTTGTTTCTTTTTGATGGTTTGTACGTCGCGCTGGAGGTCGGGCAGATACTTGAATACTACGGATGAACGCCGCCAGAGCATAGCATCGATAGCCGGTGAGCCTTGGTACTGACCGGGTTGACGGATAGAACCCGCCACGCCGGCCTGTGCGCCGCAGATCACGTTATCCACTAATGTCACGCTGTTCGCCACGCCGACCTGACCGGCGAGGATGCAGTGCTTGCCTACTGTACTTGAACCGGCTATACCGACCTGCGAGCACAGGAAGGTCGATTCGCCTACCTGCACGTTGTGCGCCACTTGAACCAGATTGTCAATCTTGACATTTTTGGATATATGCGTCTCGCCCATCATCGCGCGGTCAATCGTCGTGTTGGCACCTATCTCCACGTCATCGTCAATGACCACCGTACCGATCTGCGGAATTTTGTGGTTCACGCCTTCGGCATCCGGCTCAAAACCGAATCCGTCAGCACCGATCACGCACCCTGCGTGGATGATGCAATTGCGTCCAACCTTGCAGTGGTCGTAGATCTTCACGCCCGAGTAGATGATCGTGTTGTCGCCAATCGAAACATGATCGCCGATATATGCCTGCGGGTAGATTTGTACGCCACGACCGATCTTGACGTTCTGACCTATATACGCAAACGCTCCGACATAAACATCCTCGGGCAGCGTTATGCCTCCCGCAACAAACGACGGTTGCTCGATACCTTTCTTCCGCGGGCGAAGGAACTCCGAAACGCCCTGCAGCAGCCGTCCCATTGCCTGACGGGCGTTATCTACGAGGATGAGCGTCGCGCCAACGGTCAGGGAAACATCGTATAAGGAACGCGTCAGCAGAACGACTGAGGCTCCGGTTGTTGCCAGTGCCGACAAGAACTTCTCGTCTGTAACGTAGGACAATGTGCCGAACTTACCCTGCTCAATCGGACTGACGTCATGAATCTGCACAGAGGCATCGCCAATCACTTCTCCGCCGACAAAGGCTGCTATTTGTTGCGCTGTAAATTGCATCATTCCTTTCAATTTTCAATTTTCACCTTTCACCTTACTGCATGTAGAACAGGTATAGTTTCTTCGGCTTATACGTCAATGTCTGCAGGTTCAGCATATCGGAAGCATCGGCAATATTGCGGACTGTTCCGTCGTTGTACAAAATGTCGATGCTATCGTCTTTTTCTGAATACGTATTCGATGTCGATACATGCTCCACAAAGAAGTACTCCGCCTCGCTCTTCGATATGCCGAATCGTGTGGCGTATTGCTGTTGCAAGGTGTTGCGCTCATCAACCGTCAGTGGTTCTTGCAGCAACTTGCCCTTGAACAGCCTGCGGTTCACAAACGCCTCTGCCAGCAGCCGCAGCGTCGTGTCCTCGTGTGCCTGCCAGGCCTTGATAGCCGACAGTATATCCGCATCGTCCAGCAAGGCGTACTGCGCTAATGCAAAACTGTCTTGCGCAAACGCATCGCCGGTTATATGCCGGTAGAGGAAGTAGTGCAACGCCGGCGGACAGAATAGTTCAACACCCTCATGCGCCAGTTGTTTGGCGCGGTCGAGGATCTTGATCAGCAGCTGTTCGGCTGCAACGGATGTCTTGTGCAGATACACCTGCCAGTACATCAACCGCCGCGCAATCAGGAACTTCTCCACCGAATAGATACCTTTCGCCTCAATCACCAGCCGGTCATCCACCACGTTCAGCATCTTGATCAGTCGCGCTGAGGCGACACTGCCTTCCGTCACGCCCGTGAAGAACGAGTCGCGGCAGAGGTAGTCCATCCGATCCATATCGAACTGCGATGAGATCAACTGGTGCAGAAAATGCTTGTGATACTTATTTCGGAAGATTGCAATAGCCGTATCCAGCGCGCCGTTCATTTCCCGATTGATCTGTTCCATCATAATCAGCGACACCTCTTCGTGCGTGATGCCCTCAATCAGGGTGTGCTCCATCACATGCGAGAACGGAGCATGACCGATGTCGTGCAGCAGAATGGCTACCATCGCTCCGTCAGCTTCCTCGGGAGTTATCTCAACGCCTTTCTGCCTTAGCGAAGCGATGGCATCGCTCATCAAGTGCATCGCACCTATCGAGTGAAGGAATCGGCTGTGTTGCGCACCGGGATAAACGACATACGACAAACCAAGTTGTCGTATGCGGTTCAAACGTTGCACATAAGGATGTTGCAGCACGTCATAGATGAACTCGTTGGGGATAT
Source organism: uncultured Bacteroidales bacterium (assembly GCA_902798965.1). Lineage (GTDB taxonomy): Bacteria > Bacteroidota > Bacteroidia > Bacteroidales > Paludibacteraceae > Colicola. The sequence continues at coordinate 16,878 of CADBYS010000023.1, forward strand.
TGATAAACCCAAACACCGGGTCGTTGATGATCTTTCGCTTATTAGCCATAGGCTGATATCTGATTTCTTACTTACCCCAAATATGTTCTCAGAACTTTGCTTCGTGAGTTCTGCGCCAAGCTATGCAGCGCCTTTTCCTTAATCTGACGCACACGTTCACGCGTGAGGCCTTCCTCCTCGCCTATCTCTTCGAGCGTGCGTTCCTGCTTGAATCCTTCACCCAGACCGAAGAACTTACGCAATATACGTTGCTCACGTTCGCTCAATGTATCCAGCGCACGGTCAATCTCCTGAGTCAACGATTCGCCCATCAAGCCTCGGTCGGCACGAGGAGAGTCCTGATTCTCCATCACATCGATCAGACTGTTGTCCTCACCGTCCACGAACGGCGCATCCATACTCACATGACGACCTTGCATACGCAAGATCTCAGCAATCTTATCCATCGGCATCTCCAGCTCCTCCGCCAACTCCTCGGCCGACGGACGACGCTCGTACTCCTGCTCAAAACGGGAATAAGCCTTCTGAATCTTATTGAGCGAACCTACCTGGTTCAATGGCAGACGAACAATACGCGCCTGCTCAGCCAAAGCCTGGAGAATTGCTTGGCGAATCCACCATACGGCGTAGGAAATGAACTTGAAACCACGCGTTTCATCGAACTTCTCAGCAGCCTTAATCAAACCGAAGTTGCCTTCGTTTATCAAGTCCGGCAGACTCAAGCCCTGGTTCTGGTATTGCTTGGCTACCGAAACCACGAAACGCAAATTGGCATTTACCAGACGCTCACGAGCTGCCATGTCACCGTTACGGATACGACCTGCCAACTCCACCTCTTCTTCTACCGACACAAGGTCTTCACGACCAATCTCCTGCAGAAACTTATCCAACGACTGCGATTCGCGGTTGGTTATAGATTTTGTAATTTTTAACTGACGCATATATGCACTATTCAGTATCTTTTGAATATTTAGGTTTGTGTGTATTTTGCTGTTTGGGGCGCGACTATTCACGCGAGTGATTCGGCCGGGATTCGAACCCGGGACCCACAGCTTAGAAGGCTGTTGCTCTATCCAACTGAGCTACCGAACCATTGCCTCATCTTACAGCAACGCTTCTACCATCGGCTGAATACGCGGCTTAGGCGTGTAACCTACACTACGGTTAACCAACTCACCGTTCTTGAAGAACAAAACGGTAGGGATGTTCATGATGCCAAACTGCTCACATGTATCAGGATTGGCATCCACATCCAACTTGCCTACCACTACTTTGCCATCATAATCCTCTGCCAGACCATCCATCACCGGATGCATCATCTTGCAAGGTCCGCACCATTGAGCCCAGCAGTCTAATACTACCGGCTTGCCTGCTGCCAACAACTCTTTCAGGTTGGCGTCTGTTACTTCGTATACCATAATATTTTTGCTTTTTATTCTGTTATATGCAACGGCAACACTGCCGCCCTTCCTGTGCGGCGTTGCTACTGTCTTAAAATTCGGCATTTTCGCCTTAATTTTAGTAACAAAAATCATGCCTAACACGTCAGACTGACATGTTTATATCCACATTTTTCGAATATTATGGCTTTTTCGGTTGTTTTTTGTCACTCCTATGTTGCAAGACTACGGCTTGTTGTTATTCTGCCGGAATGATATCTTCCACTTTCATCTGCAGCGATGTGACACCGTTGTAGGTATTCTCTTCAAGGCTGTAGCACACATCCACGGCATTGCCGTTTTGGATATACGGCGCCATGTCGCCCTTGCCGAACGCTATGCCGCTGATGGCCATATGGCGGTCGGTGAGATCGAGCTTGAGATGTTCGCCGAGCTTCCCCACGCGACGCGTGTAGCGGTTATTGATCAGTGCGCGCGTAACGAACTTGGGATGCGGATTCTGCGGTCCGAAAGGTTCGAGATGTTTCAACAGGTTGTAGAACTGCTTGTCGATATTACTCAGTTCTATCTCATCCTCGATGCGCAGCACGGGTACTTGCTGCTCGTCGGTGATATGTGCAGCCACATACTCCTCAAACCGACGCTTGAACTCGGGCAGATTAGCCGGTAGCATACTCAGCCCGGCAGCAAACATATGTCCGCCGAAGTTAGTGAGCAGATCGCGGCAGGAATCGATGGCGGTATAGATATCAAATCCTCCTACGCTGCGTGCCGAACCGGCGATGAGACCGTCGTCGGTGTCAGCGAGAACAATAGTAGGTCGGTAGTAGTTCTCCGTGAGGCGTGAAGCCACTATACCCAGCACGCCACGATGCCATGTCGGACCGTACACCACATTCGTGTGCAAGGTAGCATTGTCGGGGTCGGCTTCAAGTTGCTGCAAGGCTTCGTGGGTAATCGTTTCGTCCTTCTCCTTGCGCTCGCTATTGAACGACTCAATGGTCTGCGCAATCTCCGTTGCTACCGTGGCATCATTGCTTATAAGCAATTCCACCGCCGCTCGTCCGGATTTGATACGTCCGCAGGCATTGAGTCGCGGACCAATACGGTACACAAGATCGGACATATTAACAGTCTGTCCTTCCAGACCGTTCATACGCAATAATCCCTGCAATCCTACCGAGGGATGTTTGCTTATCTGCTCTATGCCGAAGTAGGCCAGCACGCGGTTCTCGCCCACCAGCGGCACTATATCGGATGCGATAGACATAGCCAGCAGTTCGAGCAACGGAGTGAGCGCCTGCTCAAACGACATGTGATGTGTCTGAGCATATGCCTGTGCCAGCTTGAATCCCACGCCGCACCCCGACAGTTCCTTGAACGGATAAGGATCGTCCGGCTGCTTGCTGTCCAGCACCGCTACGGCTTGCGGTATATCGGTGCCGGGCATATGATGGTCGCAGATGATGAAGTCTATACCGCGCATGCGGGCATACTCCACCTTATCGGCCGACTTAATACCGCAGTCCAGGGCGATAATAAGGCTGCAACCGTTGGCCTGGGCATAATCCACACCGCGGAACGATATACCGTAACCCTCGGTGTACCGGTCGGGGATATAATAATCGATATTCGTATAGAACGAACTGAGGAACCGGTACATCAGCGCCACGGCTGTTGTGCCATCCACATCATAATCGCCGTAGATAAGTATTTTCTCGTTGCGCTCGATAGCATCGGACAACCGTCGTTCTGCCTCGCGCATACCGAGCATAAGCATCGGATCATGCAACTGATTCATATTAGGATGCACGAATGCCGAAGCCTGTTCGCGGTTGGTGATCCCTCTGCGCACCAGCAGAGCCGCAGCCATAGGATGGATATGCAGTTCGTCGGCCAAGCGGTCGCGAAGTGCCAGCTGCTCGTCGGTAAGGGATTGTATCTGCCAGGAATATTTCATGGTTAGTCGATAGTCAATAGTCGAAAGTCAAAAGCTATTAGTAGTGTGTCAAAATTATTTTAAGCGAACGAGCTTGCGGTCGGTATCACGCCACAGGGGTAACGCTTCGCGGTAGTGCTTCAATACGGGCATGGACAGGTCGGCAATGCGCGTGCCTTGCTCATTGTCCTGAAAACCTAACAACTCCTTGAGTCGCGTATCATAAGCTACGGAGTGACCGTTGTAATGCCATCCTGCCCCATCGTCGCCCACGAGGTTAGCCGCCACAATGTAACACTGGTTCTCCACAGCGCGCGCAGCCACCAGCACATCCCACATGGCTATACGTGCTTCCGGCCAGTTGGCGCTAACAAGGATAAGGTCGTAATCATCGCCCCAGACGTTGCGTGCCCACACAGGAAAACGCACATCATAACAGATGAGCATCAGGATCTTCACGCCCTGATAGGTGAAGATAGTACGCCGGTCGCCGGGCGTGAAGAAACGGTCTTCACCTCCGGTAGCATACAAGTGCCGTTTGTCGGTGAACTGCGGTGCGGCGTTGGGCGAGAGCAGGAACCCGCGGTTGAACAGCTTGCCGCTGTCGCTGCAGATGAACGTGCCGGCAATAGCCACTCCGCTCTTGTCAGCCACTTGCTGCATGGTACGGATGGTATAGCCGTCAACCGGCTCTGCGAGCTGCGGACGATCCACACAGAACCCGGTACTGAACATCTCCGGCAGCAACGCCACATCGGCCTCACCGGCCAATGCAGCGATGCGCTCAGCGGCTGCGCTGACGTTAGCGCGCACATCTCCCCATACGATAGGATACTGTAATACCGCTACTCTCATTTCTTGGGTTTGCTGATAGTCTCGCGCATAGCGGTATCGGCCTGCATGTTCTGCATGCGGTAGTAATCCATGATGCCGAGATTGCCGTTACGGAACGCTTCCGCCATAGCCTGCGGCACGAGTGCCTCGGCCTCGATCACCTTGGCGCGTGCCTCCTGAGCCTTGGCCTTCATCTCCTGCTCGTTGGCGATAGCCATTGCACGACGTTCCTCAGCCTTGGCTTGCGCAATGTTCTTGTCGGCTTCAGCCTGATCCATCTGCAGCTGGGCACCGATATTCTTGCCCACATCGATATCGGCTATATCGATACTGAGAATCTCAAATGCCGTACCGTCGTCCAGACCCTTGGAGAGCACGAGCTTGCTGATACTGTCGGGGTTCTCGAGCACCTGCTTATGGCTCTCGGCACTACCGATTGAGCTTACTATACCCTCGCCTACACGTGCCAGGATCGTATCCTCGCCGGCACCGCCTACGAGTTGGCGTATGTTGGCACGTACAGTAACACGTGCCTTGGCAATCAGCTGTATACCATCCTTGGCAACCGCGGTTACGGGAGGCGTATCGATCACCTTGGGATTGACGGACATCTGTACCGCCTCGAACACGTCACGACCTGCCAGGTCGATAGCCGTAGCCATACCGAACGGCAACTGAATACCTGCCTTACTGGCACTAACCAAAGCATGAACAACACGCTCTATATGTCCGCCGGCCAGATAGTGAGCCTCCAGACCGTCGCGCTTCACATCTTCCAGTCCGGCCTTGTGTGCCTCAATCAGACAGTTGACAATCTTTGCAGGCGGTACACGGCGAATACGCATCAGGAACAACTGCACGAGCGATATACGCACACCGCTCACCTGTGCATTAATCCACAACAGGAAAGGTACGTAGTGGAAAAAGATAATCACCGCAATGGCGATCAGTACGATCAGTACGATTTGTAACACTTCCATAATCTTGTATTTTATAAGTTAAACAATTGGCAGTACGGATATTTACGCTTCAGCGGGTGTTTCCTCCTTGCTATCGGCAAGCTGCTCTGCCTCTTTCTGCTTTTCAGCATCGTGCTGCAAGCGTGCAATCTTGCCGCCGGGAGGAGCTAACTCCACCTTGTCGTCGATAGTAGCGTCGAGTCCTATCTTTTCGATGGCACGACTCTTGTAGAAAGCATACACAGCTATTGCCGTGGTAAACAATAAGGCAAAAAACGTGATATGACCGGCCGTAGCACCGATAGCCATGTAAGCATACACGACTGCGCCGATCATACATCCGCCTCCTGCCACTCCCGCTATTCCGAACCCGGGAATGAGGAAAAGTTCCAAAACCAGCAACAGGATGCCGGCCAGGGACAGTAGGATGAGAATTACGATATTCATATGTGTTGTTGATAGGGTTATTGCAAAAATCGCCTACAAAGTTACAACAAATATTGCACATTTCCAAATTTTCGGCAAACAAAATAAAAAAAACGCTCACAATTTGCAAAATTGAAAAATTTATTGTATCTTTGTGGCCGTTTTTTATGATAATCGCAAAAAAAGCGAAGTTTGGAATGAGTAAAAATTTAGTTATTGTAGAGTCACCGGCTAAGGCCAAAACGATTGAGAAGTTTTTAGGAACTGATTACCATGTACTGTCATCGCAGGGACATATCCGCGATATTGAAGGCGTAGGCAAGCACAATATCGGTATCGATTTTGCGCACGACTATGCGCCGAACTATGTATTGGAGTCGTCGAAGATGCATCTGATCGATACGCTCCGCAAGGAAGCCGGCAAGGCTGAGACTGTCTGGCTCGCCTCCGATGAGGACCGCGAGGGAGAAGCCATAGCCTGGCACTTGAAGGAAGTGCTGGGTCTGAAACCCGAACACACCCACCGCATAGCTTTCCATGAGATAACGGAGTCGGCTATCAAAGATGCTATTGCTCACCCGCGGGATATAGACTACAATCTGGTCAACGCCCAGCAGGCTCGCCGCGTGCTGGATCGTATAGTAGGTTTTGAACTTAGTCCCGTACTGTGGCGCAAGGTTTCTGCCGGACTCAGTGCAGGGCGCGTACAGTCCGTGGCCGTACGTCTGGTGGTGGAACGCGAACGCGAGATAGAGCAGTTCGTGCCTACAGCGCAGTACAAGGTTTCTGCCGATTTTATCGGTCAAGACCAACAGGGCAATCCGGCCACTCTGCATACCGAACTCAATCACCGCTTCGCTACGGAAGAGGAGGCTCGACAGTTCTTGAGCGAGTGCACCAACTCGCAGTTCGTTATTCGTTCTATTCAGAAACGTCCCGTACACCGTTCACCGGCTCCTCCGTTCACCACCTCGCTGCTGCAACAGGAGGCAGCTCGCAAACTGCACTTCCCCGTATCGAAAACGATGCGATTGGCGCAATCATTGTACGAGGCAGGACGTATCACCTATATGCGTACGGACTCCGTTAACCTGTCGTCGCTGGCGCTGAGTACCGCCAAGAAGCAGATTATCGATACCTATGGCGAGAACTACCACAAAGCACGGCACTACCATACTACCAGCAAGGGAGCGCAGGAAGCCCACGAGGCTATACGCCCCACGTATATCCAGAACGCCTCAGCCGGCAACAACGAGGATGAGCGCAAGCTGTACGACCTGATCCGCAAACGCACCCTCGCCTCACAGATGGCGGATGCCGAACTGGAGCAGACACGCATAGAGATCAGTGCCGGCACATCGACATATCTGTTCGTAGCCAGCGGCGAAGTGATGCTGTTCGACGGCTTCACACGTGCGTACGTACAATCCTTAGATGATGACGAGCAGCAGGAATCAACAGGTTTGATGCCCGCCATGACGGAAGGAGCAAACGTGACGATTGACAAATGTATGGCACGCGAGAGTTTCACGGTTGCACCTACACGATACAACGAGGCAACACTGGTCAAGAAGATGGAGGAACTGGAGATCGGTCGTCCGTCAACCTACGCCACAATCATCGAGACTATCCAGGCACGCGACTACGTGCAGCGCGGAAACGTACCCGGGCACAAACGTACGTACAAAACGCTCACCCTGGGCAAGAACGGCACGATTAGCGAGAAGAAACAGCAGGAGAACGTAGGTGCCGAGTCGCAACGACTGCTGCCTACCGACCTGGGACGGATCACCAACGATTTCCTTGTCGAGCAGTTCCCCGCCATACTCAGCTATGACTTTACCGCCAACGAGGAGCAGAACTTCGACAAGATTGCCGAAGGCAAAGCCAACTGGACAAAGGTGGTGGATGCTTTCTACAAGACTTTCCATCCGCTTATCAGCAAGGTACCTTCCGGCAAGATTGCCGGGCGCAGCCTGGGTATAGACCCGCAATCGGGCGAAGAGGTGATAGCCCGCATCACAAAGAACGGCGCGTGCGTGCAGATAGGTAATGCCGAAAACGACAAACCACGTTTTGCCTCGCTGCAGAAAGATCAATCCATCTTCACCATCACGCTCGATGAAGCCTTGCAACTATTCGATAAAGCGCTGCCTATCACCCTGGGCGAACATGAGGGTGAAGAAGTGGTGGTGGCCGACGGCAAGTTCGGACCGTATGTTCGCTTGGGTAAGACCTTTGCCTCCCTGCCGAAAGGTGCTGACCCCTTCAGCCTGACACTTGAAGAAGCTATAGCACTCGTGGAGCAGAAACAGAACGCCTCGCTGCCCATACACGAATGGGGCGAGATTAAAGTGCTGCGCGGACGGTTTGGCGCCTACATCAAGCAGGGCGAGACGAACTACCGCATACCCCGATCCACCGATGTGGAACATATGACGCTCGAGGATGCACAAGCTATCATCAACGCCGCGCCTGACGAGACACCCAAAGCGCGATTCACACGCAGGAAAAGCAAATAACCCCACTCCATGGCGTTTCACAATGATATAGGACATTTTGGCGAAGAGGCAACATGCCGGTACCTGCAAGATCGCGGGTACAAGATTGTGGAACGCAACTGGCGACTTGGGAACATTGAGATAGATATCATCGCCGAGAACGATGAGTATGTGGCGTTTGTGGAAGTGAAGACCCGCACAACACGCTTTGCCGATGTCAACCCCGAGCAATATGTGGATGAACACAAGAAGAAGTTCATGACAGTTGCCGGAAACGGGTACATGAAGCACAATCAGATAACCAAACTGCTGCGGTTTGATATCAGTGGTGTGCTGTGGAACAAAGATACGAATCAGGTAGAAGAGATCCGGTACTACGAAAATGCTTTTCGCCCCAAAGTGCGAGATATCCATAATGGCACTTTCAACGGACAATGGAAATGGCATCGAAGATAAGCAGCATCGAGAATAATCTGAATAGCTATATACAGTAAATGGCTGATTTTGAATATGATATTATTGCTGTAGGCGCAGGACATGCGGGATGTGAAGCAGCTTCGGCAGCAGCACGTATGGGTAGTCGTACGCTACTGATCACCATGGATATGAATACCATCGGTCAGATGAGCTGCAACCCTGCTGTAGGCGGCATAGCCAAGGGACAGATAGTGCGCGAGATCGACGCGATGGGCGGACAGATGGGTATAGTGACAGATCGTTCAGCCATACAGTTCAGAATGCTCAACAAGAGCAAAGGTGCTGCCATGTGGAGTCCGCGCAGTCAGAGCGACCGCAAGCAGTTCATTCAGCAATGGATCAAAACCCTCAGTTCAACCGACAATCTGCATATCTGGCAAGACGAAGTAGTAAGTTTACTACTTGATAATCAAAATAATACAACTAACTCTTCATCATTTACACATACCGTCACGGGCGTTGTAACGCGTCTGGGGGTAACCTTCAAGGCACGTGCCGTGGTACTAACCAACGGAACGTTCTTATCGGGATTATTGCATTTTGGCAGGACACAGATACCGGGCGGTCGCATCGCCGAAAAAGCGAGTATCGGTCTTACTGAGCAACTGGTAGCAACGGGATTCATATCGCAACGGATGAAGACCGGTACTCCTGCCCGACTCGACAGACGCAGCATTGACTTTTCAGTATTGCAGGAACAACCCGGTGACAACACGGAGGAGAAGTTCAGCTACCTGCCTCAGGTACGACGCTGCCTGAAGCAGATGAGCTGCTTCATCACCTACACCAACCCCACTACGCACGATATACTTCGTCGCGGGTTGCCTGACTCGCCGCTCTATAACGGACAGATACAAAGTATCGGTCCCCGTTATTGCCCGAGCATAGAAACAAAGATTGTCACCTTTGCCGACAAGGATCAACACCAGCTCTTCCTGGAACCGGAAGGCGTGGACTCCAACGAGTATTACGTCAACGGTTTCAGTTCATCCATGCCGTGGCAGATCCAACTCGAAGCCCTGCACAGCGTACGAGGCTTGGAGCATTGCGTGATGTATCGTCCGGGGTATGCTATCGAGTACGACTACTTCGATCCCACGCAACTCTATCCTACTCTGGAGACCAAGCTCATACATAACCTGTTTTTTGCAGGACAGATCAACGGCACAACGGGCTACGAGGAAGCAGCCGGACAAGGACTGATAGCAGGCATCAATGCCCATCAGAACTGTATAGGCGCTGAGCCGCTGGTGCTCAGCCGTGACGAGAGTTATATAGGCGTGCTGATAGATGATCTGACACACAAGGGGGTGGATGAACCGTATCGAATGTTCACCTCCCGCGCCGAGTACCGCATACTGCTGCGCCAGGATAATGCTGATGAACGCCTTACCGAAAAGTCCTACAGCTTGGGTTTGGCTGACGCTGATCGCTATCGCTTATACACTACCAAACGCGAGGCGATAGAGCATATAACCGGGCACTTGGCAACTACTGCCTGCACTACCCCTGCCTATCGCGCACTGCTGGAGCAGCAGGGCTATGCCGCAAGTTCGGCTCACGGCTCACTGCGGGATATGTTAGCAAGACCTAATATTACTTTACGGAATATATTGGCTATTGACAACAGCCTACAAGAGATACTGAGTAACCTGCCCGACCGCCGGGACGAGATACTCGACAGCACAGAGATCAACATCAAGTATAGCGGCTACATAGCCCGCGAGCGGATGGCAGCCGACAAACTCCGCCGACTGGATACAATCAAAATCCCTGCTACGTTCAACTACAACGAGTTGCAGTCGCTATCCACCGAGGCACGACAAAAACTAACCCGGCTGCGTCCGGCTACCATTGGCGACGCTATGCGCATACCGGGAGTGAGTCCCAACGATATAAATGTGCTGCTGGTGTTGATGGGTAGATAAAATGTTTCACGTGGAACAAAATACAAAACATATGACTATAGAGCAACTGAAAAAGGACGTCAGGAACGTACCTGACTTTCCGAAAAAAGGTATCCAATTCAAGGATATCACAACTATCATCAACAACCATGAGGAGCTGTGCTTCATGCGCGACGAGATTGCTGCGCTTTACAAGGGCAAAGGCATAACCAAAGTGGTAGGCGTAGAGAGCCGCGGATTCATTCTGGCTCCTGCCGTTGCTATGGAGATAGGTGCAGGATTCGTGCCTATCCGCAAGCACAACAAACTGCCGGCCGAGACGATTGAAATACGCTATGCCAAGGAGTACGGTGACGATACCATACAAATACATAAGGATGCACTCACAGCAGATGATGTAGTGCTAATTCACGATGATATACTGGCTACCGGCGGCTCGATGGCTGCAGCAATTGATTTGGTGCGCAAATTAGGTGTACAGAAAGTATATGTCAACTGCATCATCGAACTGGAGGGCTTGAACGGACGCCGGTTCCTGGCTGATAAAAATGTGAATATAGATTGCCTGATGAGCATCGAGGTGGATGAATAACTGCCGATGGCTGCCAAGCAGGAACATATTGCCTCCATACTGCAACGCCTACCCGAACAACCGGGCGTGTATCAATACCTCAACAAGGAAGGTACAGTAATCTATGTAGGTAAAGCCAAGAACCTGAAGCGGCGGGTGAGCAGCTACTTCAACAAAGATGTAGCTTCACTCAAAACACGGCAACTGGTAGCGCACATTGCGGATATAAAGTATGTAGTGGTAGGTAGCGAGCAGGATGCGTTCCTGCTTGAAAACAACCTGATCAAGCAATACCAACCGCACTACAATATTCTGCTCAAGGACGGCAAGAGCTATCCGTATATCTGCATAACAAAGGAAGCCTACCCGCGCATATTCAAAACGCGGCAAAAAGAACGGCGTGGTGCGGAGTACTTTGGTCCATATAGTTTCTCGAACGCTGCAGATACAGTACTGGAACTGATACATCAACTCTACCCTCTCCGTACCTGTAACACACCCATGACGCAGGAGGGAGTGGATAAGGGTAAATACAAGGTTTGCCTGAAGTATCATATCAAGAAGTGCTGCGGTATATGCGAGCAACGCATACCTACAGCGGAATATGATGCCTACATTCAATCAGCCAAGAAGATCATACGCGGTGATGCGCACGAGATAAGCCGGCAACTGATGGACAGAATGCAGGAGTTGGCAGCAGACTACCGCTACGAGGAGGCAGAGAAAGTAAAACAGCAATATCTGCTCGTAGAGAAATTCAGAAGCAAGACCGTTGTTACCAATACTACAATCAGCAATCTGGATGTATTCGGCTATGAGGAACAGAAGGATTTGGCATATATAAGTATGCTACATGTTCATAACGGAAGCATCGTACAGGGACGAACGCTCGAATTCAAGCACAGATTGGATGAAAGTAGGGAAGAAGTGTTAGCGTATGGCATCACATCCTTGCGTGAACTGTTAGGCAGCAATACCAAAGAGATACTTGTGCCCTTCATACCGGATTTTGTAGGAGAGGATATACGTATCAACATAGCAGGTTCGGGTGATAGAAAGAAACTGCTGGAATTGGCGGCACAGAATGTACGGCAATACAAAGCGGATAGATTGAAGCAAGCGGACAAACTCAATCCGGATCAACGGGCAATACGTATCCTGACCGAATTACAGAAAACAATAGGATTGCCGATATTACCGATGACGATTGATGCCTTCGATAACTCAAGCATCCAGGGAACAAGTGCGGTTTCCGCCTGCGTGGTATTCAAGAAAGCCAAACCAAGCAAGGGCGACTACAAGCGATTCGAGGTAAAAGAAGTGGTTGGTCAGGACGATTACGCCACAATGCGCGAAGTAGTAAGACGACGGTATCAACGGATGATTGACAATGGCGAAGAGTTACCTAACCTCATCATAGCTGACGGTGGTATCGGACAAATGCATGCAATACGCGAGGCTGTAGAGGATCAGTTGGGATTGCACATTCCTATAGCAGGATTAAAGAAAGATGACAAACACCGCACGCAAACCCTACTCTATGGCTTCCCTCCCATGGAGTTTGGAATGAGTGTGACAAGCGAGACCTTCCGACTACTCACACATATACAGGATGAGGTGCACCGATTTGCCATCAGTTACCACAAAAAGAAGCGCAGTAAACTGCAAATAAGCAGTGAACTCGATGATATTCAAGGAGTTGGCACAGTTACCAAGCAAAAAATACTGCAACATTTCGGTTCTGTGAAGCGCGCTGGTTCGGCTGAAAAACAAGAATGGATTGATTTGCTCGGAAACAAAAGAGGCTCAATGGTTTACGAGTATTTTCAATCAAAAATAAGTCGCTGAGAATTGAATATTAATAAGGAATATGTACAAATACACAATAAAAAAAGACGAAAATCAAGGCATTTTGCTACTCAATGAGCAAGGTGAACAGGTCAGTCCCTTGAAACTGCTCGAAATAAGCCAACCGCACAGGGTGTATGCCTTCGATGGTCAGATGGGTGCAGGCAAGACTACATTCATCAAACAACTGTGTGAAGCGATGGGAACAAATGATGTAGTGAACAGTCCAACGTTTGCCATCGTCAATGTATATGATGTGCAGCAACCCTATCAGGGTGAGGTGTATCACTTCGACTGTTACCGACTCAAAGATATACGCGAGGCGATGGACTTTGGAGCGGAGGAATATCTGTATTCCGGCAACTACTGTTTCATCGAGTGGCCGGACATACTGCAACCCATATTGCCGAACGATACCTTATATATACATATTAAATTATTGCCAAACGGCGACAGATTATTAACAATGCAGTGTTGAAAGATGTTGATAACTCGTTGAAAAGTACAGTAGCCGTGTTGATGGACTACGAAAGACAAAAAAGTTTCGAATAATTTATACAGCAACACAGCAATTATAACAAAATTACCTATTTGTATGTCAGTAAATTATAAAAGTTATCAACATATCAACATCGTATATATAACATAGGATTTTTTAACTAAAAAATTATATATATTATGAAAGACTTACAACCCAGCGGCTTATGGCAGAATTTTGCCAAGCTGACACAGATCCCCCGTCCTTCGGGCAAGAAAGAGGAGATTTCCCAGTTTCTGTTTGCGTATGGCAAGAGTCTCGGATTAGAGACCTTGACTGATTCCATCGGCAATGTGCTTATTCGCAAGCCTGCTTATCCAGGCTACGAGGATCATCCGGGCGTTATACTGCAGGGACATATGGATATGGTTCCTCAGAAGAACTCGGATAAGGTGTTCGATTTCGAAAAGGATCCTATCGAGGCGTATGTAGAGGACAACAAGCAGTGGGTGACAGCTAACGGCACGACGCTTGGTGCGGATAATGGTATAGGTGTAGCTACGGCTATGGCTATCCTGGCTGACAAGAACGTGGTTCATCCTCCTCTCGAGGCTTTCTTTACCGTAGATGAGGAGACGGGTATGTACGGCGCGTTCGCTCTGGAGGGCGGCTGGCTGCAAGGCAAGACGCTGCTTAATCTGGATTCGGAGACGGAAGGTGAACTGTATATGGGTTGCGCCGGCGGTGTGGATACTACGGCTACGTTCCGTTACGTTCCGGTAGCGGTTGAGGAAGGCGACATAGCGTTCCGCGTACGCCTGTCAGGCTGCAAGGGAGGCCACTCAGGCTGCGATATCCATCTGCAGCGTGCCAATGCCAACAAACTGCTCTTCCGCTTCCTCAAGGAGGCTGTAACGAACTATGAGGCACGTCTGGCCAAGGTGGAAGGCGGATCACTGAGAAACGCTATACCGCGCGAGGCAGAAGCTATCATCACCGTGCCGGCTGACGCTTATGACGACATCATGAACCTGGTGGATGACTTCGAGACGCTGTTTGTAAGCGAATTTGAGGGCGTAGAAGACGCTATCAGCCTCACAGCTGAACAAGTATCCTGCCCCAAGGTGGAAATGCCTGAGGATGTACAGGATTTTCTGATTCACGCTATTACTGTTTGTCCGCACGGTGTATATAGGATGATGGTCGAGATGCCGGATATAGTGGAGACCTCCAACAACCTGGCAATGATTGAGTTTGCCGAGGATGGTGAGGAGCATGTTGTCCGCGTATATTGCCTGACGCGTTCGGCTGTGGAGAGCCGCAAGAACGAGCTGCGTGAGGTGATTCATTCTGCTTTCTCTATTGCAGGTGCTGATGTCGAGTTCTCGGGCGATTATCCCGGCTGGAAGCCGAACATTAACAGTCCGATCATGCACAAGATGAAGGCTATCTACGAGCGTGAGTTCCATGCCGAGCCGCGTATAGTGATTATCCATGCCGGACTGGAGTGCGGTATCATAGGCCGCAACTATCCGGGTATGGATATGATATCATTCGGCCCGACGATCGAGCACCCGCACAGTCCCGATGAGCGCGTGAATATTGCTACGGTACAAAAGTTCTACGACTTCCTGCTGGCAACGCTCAAAGAGCTGTAAGCGATCAGCTGTCAGCAATCAGCAATCAGATATGATAAAGGCTGCTCAATCGGGCAGCCTTTATTATTGGTAGAAATATTTAGTAATATCACTTATCAGAGGTCGAGCGATAACTGTTCCGCTTCATTGTTGTTGGTGATGGTGAACGGAACGCCTTGCACGGTGGTTGTGGGTGTATCGGCATTATCCTCGGTCTTTTCCTTTTCCGGTTCGGAGTTATTTTCTTTCTCCTCCGGTTCCGGTTCAGGCGGCTCGGGCGTTATATCCACAATATTGGCTATGTCGTAGTTGCTGAGTCGTTTGCCGCGTGCCTTGGCGGACTTGACATCAATAAATTCTGCCATCACTACGTCCAGAGCGGGACGGTTCTCGTCGGCAAACTGCAGTTGGAATACTGCCTCTTCCCTGTCGGACAGGACGACGATGCGATGTCCGCTGTCTTCACCCAGTATGGATTGCGGTTTGGCCAGTGCATCCGACAAGGTGAAACGTTTGCCGTAGTAGAACTGCAGTTCCTCGTTCCACATTGCCAGCGACCAAATCTTCTCGGGTTGCCATTTCTCTATACGCAGTATGTTGTTCTCGAAGTGCGCTGTGGGATCGAAGTTATTGAGGTAGTAATTGCCGTCGGTAGTGATGACGAGGATGCGGTCGTCGTCCTCAAACTCTCCGAGGTACATACCCTGGTTATCGTAGTTGACGCGCAGCACATCCTGATCGAACCAAACTTTCCGTCCGCCCAAGGTAGAATGACCTTTCTGCTTAAGGGTGATGGACTTGATCTCGAACTTCGTGAGCACATTACCCATGGCATTACGGTTCTTGACCGCCAGTTCTGACAAGTCCTTGAGTACCTCAACTTTCTTGAGGTGCAGCTGCGGTTTCAGTGCTACGCGTATGATTTCTGCCTCGCCGTTGGGATTGGCGGTGAAATATACGATCTTCGAGCCGGGTTTGCCTTGTGTGAGGTCATACTCCTTGTCGCGTGTCACGCCCGTGACGTGGAAGCGTTTCATGTAGTATATACCTCCCTTGCCGTCGCGATACACGACGTTATAGATGGTGCGTACGTCATCTTTCTTGAAGATGGCTATATGCAGAATATCTGTACCAATAAATACTTTCTCGGCTACGCGGGTGATCTTGTACTTACCATCCTTGTGGAAGACGATGATATCATCGATATCCGAGCAGTTGAACAGGAACTCGTCCTTCTTGAGTCCGGTACCCACAAATCCGTCGGCGTAGTTGATGTACAGTTTTTCGTTTGCCTCAACGATGGTCTTGACATTGATGCTTGCGAAGTTACGCACCTCCGTCTTGCGCGGGTAGCGTGCGCCGTACTTCTGCTTGAGCATCTCAAACCACGAGATCGTATATTCGGTCAGGTGATTCAGGTCGTAAATGGTCGCCTTGATCTTCTTGTCCAGATCCTTCATCAGCTCGTCGGCTTTCTTGGCATCGAACTTCGTGATGCGGATCATGCGGATGTCGAACAGCCGCTCTATATCCTCGGTTCTAACCTCACGGATCAGTTTGGCCTTGAAGGGCTCGAGGGCGTTATCAACAAACTGAATCAGTTTCTCCTTGCTCGGTGCCTGCTCGTAGCCTTGCTCCTTGTAGATGCGGTTCTCGATGAAGATCTTCTCCAGCGAGGTATAGAAGTACTGCTCCTCAAGTTCGGCTTTCTGTATCTCCAGTTCCTGGCGCAGCAGGTCTTTGGTGTTGTCGGTGGAGAGCTTGAGCAGCGTGGATACGTTGGTGAAGATAGGTTTCTTGTCCTGTATCACGCAGCAGTTGGGCGATATCGATACCTCGCAGTCGGTGAAGGCATACAGTGCATCGATCGTCTTGTCGGACGATGCGCCGGGTGCCAGCTGTACCACTATCTTCGCCTCCTCGGCGGTGAAGTCATCAACTTTCTTTATCTTTATCTTCCCGCGTTCCTGTGCCTTGAGGATGGTATCAATGATCTTCGAGGTCGTTGTACCGAACGGCACTTGGCTGATGATCAGTGTCTTGTTGTCATCCGCCTTGCTGATACGCGAGCGGATCTTGATTACCCCACCCCGTTCTCCGTCGTTGTACTTGCTCACATCCACCTCGCCTCCTGTAGGGAAGTCGGGATACAGGGTGAACTCCTCGCCGCGCAGGTAGGCGAGCGAGGCATCGCACAGCTCTACGAAGTTATGCGGCAGTATCTTTGAGTTCAATCCTACTGCTATACCTTCCACTCCCTGAGCGAGCAGCAGCGGGAACTTCACGGGCAGATGTACCGGCTCCTTTTTGCGTCCGTCGTACGATGCCATCCAGTGTGTTGTCTTGGGGTTGAACACCGTTTCCAGCGCGAACTTCGACAGTCGTGCTTCGATGTATCGCGGAGCAGCTGCTCCGTCGCCGGTGAGGATATTTCCCCAGTTTCCTTGGCAATCGATCAGCAGGTCTTTCTGCCCGAGCTGCACCAGTGCATCGCCGATGGAGGCATCACCGTGCGGGTGATACTGCATCGTTTGTCCTACGATGTTGGCCACCTTGTTGTACTTGCCGTCATCTACAGCCTTCATGGCGTGCAATATACGGCGTTGCACGGGTTTCAGACCATCCTCTATTGCGGGGACGGCACGTTCCAGAATGACATACGAGGCATAGTCCAAGAACCAATCTTGGTACATGCCTGTCAAGTGATATTTGACGGAGTCGGTAAAGTCAGCCATGAATCGATTTAATCGATACGCTTGTTAATGGCAATATACACAATGATACCGACAAACTCAAGCGCAAGGCTTGCTATGAGTAATCCGTTGCTGGGTACGCTGAAATAGTACACACACAGGCAGATTACGCCACACAGAAAGATGATCAATCCGAGGTTTTTAAGTAATGAATTCATATCTGATATGATTTAAGAAAATTCTATTTTTTGCTCACAGCCTACAAAGTTAATACTTTTTTTTCAATTTTGCAAATATTTTAGGCATTTTTTTTCAAAAAAATTCATTTTTTCGCTCAAAGTGCCATAAATTTGCCTCCTGGAAGGGATTTTATGCATTTTTTCATCTCCAAGTACATCAGTTCGGTGATAACGTCGGAGTACGCTATTTGTGTCTCCTCCACCAGTTCGTTGATGAGCATTCCTTCGTCCGCCTCGCGCAGCAACATGAGTATGGTGTGTTGTTGCGTGGAGAGGTTGAGTTCGACGTCGCTGTTTAGTCCCGGCAGTGTCTGCTGCACAGGTTTGCGGTCGTTATCCCATAGCATGGCTTGTATCAGGTCGTCGGGGTGCTGAATGAGCGATGCTTTGTGGTCGCGTATCAGGGCGTTGCACCCTGCCGAGCTGTCGTCGTTGATACGTCCCGGAACAGCAAACACCGGTCGGTTGTAGTCGAAAGCCATCGATGCGGTGATCAGCGCGCCTCCGCGTGCGCGCGATTCCATAACTATAGTACATTCCGCCAATCCTGCCACGATGCGGTTGCGGGCTACGAAGTTCTGCTTCTCGGGCGTTGTTTCGGTCATATATTCCGTCAGTATACCTCCGTTCTCCAGTGCGCGGATAGCTTCCGGTCGGTGTAGAGGCGGGTATATGCGATCCAAGCCGTGTGCGGGGATGATCAGGGTGGGTATACCTGCTTCCAGGGCTGCACGGTGTGCGGCTATATCGATGCCGTACGCCAAGCCCGAGATGATGGTCAGTTTGGGCAGTTTGTTGGCCAGCTCGAGCACCAGGTCGCGGGTGTTGATTTTCCCTCGCTCGGTGGCTTGCCGCGTGCCTACGATGGATATGAAGTGCCCGTCCGTGAGGTTGATGTTGCCCTTGGCGTAAAGTAGTACAGGCGCGTCAGGACATTGTGCCAATAATCTTGGGTAATTATCGTCCTTGAGGAAGTAGGTATTGATGTGATGCTTGTTGATGAACTCCTGTTCGCGTTTGGCGCGATCGAGTGCCTGCTGTTTGCCGGTCATCTGTATGCGTTCCCACGCCTCTTGGGGCGTGGGGCAGACCTTGAGCAGTTCGCGCAGTTTGCGGCTGCGGTTGAGGAACAGTTGCGTCAGGGCAATGGTATACGTTAGTTGGTCACTGTTCATCGTTGGCGGGGTGTCGGTGGTTATACCATAGTTGGAACAGCACAAACAGCAGCACGCCTACCATAGCGCCTATTCCGTCGGCGAGCCAGTCAGCCCACTCGCCTTGCCGTGGCGGAAAGTGCGGTTGGATAAGTTCGATCAGTCCACCGTAGATCAAGGGTATTGCGATAGCTGTCAGATAGAGTATGTGAACAGGGAGATGCACACGTCGTCCGTCACAGCACATACACAGTGCCAGCACCATATATGCTACCATGTGTCCCCACTTGTCTGCCAGCGGAATATCGCCCATAACCGGCACAGGCACTTCTTTCACAAGGCTCAGCCATGTGATACCCGCTACTACAATTGCAGATGGCAGATAGGCAATATGAAATTTATTTTGGACGATCGGACAGGTGTATTTTGATTCCGTAACACAAGTCGCCTGCATCACCCAGACCCGGAACGATATATTTCTTGTCGTTCAGGATAGGATCAATTGCTGCGCACCAGAGAGTAACATCAGGGCTGTCATTGAGTTCGCGGCGCATATACTCGATAGATTTCGGCGTAGCAATCACACTGCATAGATGCGTGTGAGCAGGCTTGCCGTGGCGTAGCAGAGCAAGGTAGCCCACTTCCATTGACATGCCCGTAGCCAACATCGGGTCAACCAGAATAAGTGTCTTATCGACTATCGACGGCGCGGCCATATACTCAGCTACGATCTCCAGTTCGCCCTTGTCATTTACCCGGCGGTAGGCACTGAGGAACGCGTTTTCCGCACGGTCGAAGATGTTCAGAAATCCCTGGTGCAGAGGCAATCCGGCACGCAGAATGGTACCTATCACAATACGGTCGGTGATCTGCGGTACTACGGCAGTACCAAGCGGGGTGGTTACTTCTTGCGGTGCGTAGTTCAAGCGCTTGCTCACCTCAACCGCCATGATTTCACCGATACGCTCAATGTTACGACGGAACCGAAGAGGATCACGCTGAATATTCACATCGCGAATCTCGCGCATGAACTGGTTGAGAACACTGTTGTTCTCTGATAAGTTGATCACTTGCATAGTATATGAGTTTACTTGGTGCGGGGTATTACTTTTGCGCCTTTACGTTTTTCGTTTCGGCCTTGATGATGTCGCGGCGTGACTTGAGCGTAGCTTCCAATTGCTTGATGTCGGTCTCCTTGTTCGTCAGCTCGTTGTTGAATACCATCAGGTCGGTACGTATCAGTTGAATCTGCTGCGGGTGGTTAGCCAGTTGCGTCTGGCGATTGGCTGTGGCATTGATGGCAGCATCCAGGCCGCGGCGTTGCAGTTGCAGTTGCTCCACTGCCTTGTCGCGCGTCTCCAGGTTGAGATCGGTGATCTTGTTGAGCTGAGTGAGCTGCTTGTCGGCATTCTCCTTGAGTTTGGTGAGCTCATCGATCTCCTTCTTCGACATCTCTTGCAGTTTCTTGAACGATGCCTCGGCCTTGTCGATGTACGATGTCATCGATTTCAGATATTCCTTCTCGGTCTTGAACTGGCTCTGGGCATCCTTCAGCATCTTCGTATCGTCCTTGAGCAGTTTGTCCAGTCGTTGCAGCTCGAGCAGGTACGATTGTCCGGAATACTGTGCACGCAATTCGTCAAGATTAACCTCCGTGATGTGCAGATTGAGCGGAGTAACATGTTGCGCTGACATCGACATGGTCAGCATGGCAACGATGGCCAGAATGAATGTTTTTTTCATTTTTTTGGTATTTAAAAGTATATTTATTTCGCAGGTTGCACGATATTTTTCGATTTGACGCTACAAAGATACAAAAAAATTTGTAAATTTGCAAAAAATTTTGTAACTTTGTGTGCTTTTATTGAATAATTGCCGAATAATGGAACACACAAAGCAATTTTTGCCCCATATTTCGAAAGAATTGGTGAATTTGATGCCCCTTTCTCAGTTCGAGGGTGACACGATCATCATCGACCATCCGGATCAGGTGGCCGAAGCAGTGGCTTATCTGAGTCAGTATAGTCAGTTGGGTATCGATACGGAGTCCCGTCCGTCGTTCACCCGCGGCACGCACTACCCTACTGCTTTGGTTCAGGTCGCCACCGACGAGCGTTGCTATCTCTTCCGCCTGAATAAGATAGGTATGCCTGCTGAGTTGGCGGATCTGTTCAGTAATCCGAAGATATGCAAGGTGGGTCTGGCGTTCCGGGATGATCTCAACGGCCTGCGCCGCTTGCACGACTTCAAGCCGCAGAACTGTGTGGATCTGCAGTCGATGGTGGCGAAGTACGGCATATTGGAGTTGGGCTTGCAACGGATCTATGCTATCATTTTCGGCAAGAAGATTTCCAAATCGCAGCAGCTGACCAACTGGGAGGCAGAGACCTTGAGCCAGGAACAGGCACGTTATGCCTCGACGGACGCGTGGGCTACACTGCGTATATACGAGGCGCTGCAGCAGACCAAGATGTTACCCAAGCGCGAAGTGGAGCGGCTGGTACATGCCGAGCGTGAGTCGCAGGTGCAGCACCAGCTGGAGATCAATATGCACAAGGATATCGACCAGGCTATTGAGGTACTGCGGCAGGGTGGGGTGATCCTGTACCCGACGGATACGGTGTGGGGTATGGGTTGCGATGCCACGAACGCAGTGGCGGTGAGCAAGCTGTTCCGACTCAAGCAAAGAGATAAGGGCAAGGCAGTGCTTGTGCTCGTGGATTCGGCGGAGCGCGTAGCGGAATATATCCCTGATATACCCGACGCTGCGGCTAACCTGCTGGAGGTTACGAAACCCGAGGAGGGTGTAGCCCCCAAGGCGCTGACAATCATCTATCCCAAGGCACAACATGTGGCGGAAGAGATACTGGCAGAGGACGGCAGTTTGGGTATACGCGTCACGTACGAGAAGTTCTCGAACATGCTCTGCCGGCAGCTGGGCAAACCGCTCGTATCCACCTCGGCTAATTATGCGGGTAAGGCTACACCCAAGGCGTTCTGCGAGATCGACGGTCAGCTGCTCAAATCGGTGGATTATGTATGCCACTCCCGTCGCGGCGAGAACCAACCGGCCAAGCCGAGCAGTATCATCAAGGTAGGAGAACAAAACCAAATAACCATCATTCGCCCATGACGCAACGAAGAAAACTCCAATTGGCTTATGTAGCGGCAGATTTCTTGTCGGCGGAAGTGGTGTGGCTGTGTTTCCTGCTGTTCCGTTGGCTGGTGTACGAGGGTAAGATGTTCAGCGTGGATACGGTGCTTATCCCGGCATTCAACTTCTATACGCCGCTGATCCTGTACCCTATAGGCTGCCTTATCATCTACTATCTGTCGGGTTACTACCTGCGCGTGCAGCGCAAGCGTCTGTCGCACGAGTTGATGGCTACGTTCATCTCGTCGATCGTCATCGCGCTGGGTGCGTTCTTCATCATCATCATCGACGATCAGGTCGAGAGTTATCACCGTTATGTGGTGTCGATGGGTATATTGTGGTTGCTGCAGTTTAGCGTCAGTTACGCGCTGCGGCTGCTGCTCACCCTGCATATACGCCGGCATGCACGCCCTGCAGCGTCGGTGACTATACATGGCGAGGAGGAAGTAAAGGATCTGAAGGTGAACAAGGGCGACATGGTAGTAGTGGATCTGCCGGCTACGGCGGACGAGAATGTGCTGTACCGCATCATTCAGCACCTGTATCCGCTGGATGTGGAGATAGCTGTGGTGCCCAAATTGTACGATATGCTTACCGGTGCGGCTAAAATCCCCGAGCTGAGCGGTAATCCGCTGGTGATGATCACCGAGCAGCATGCTTCGGATTCGGAGTTGTGCATCAAGCGGGCGTTTGATGTGGTGACGGCAGTGCTGGTGCTGGTACTTTTATCGCCGTTGTATGCTTTGCTGTGGGTGCTGGTGTATAGTTCGTCGAAGGGATCGGCGTTCTACAGCCAGGAGCGTATAGGTTTGCACGGTAAGCCGTTTGCTATCTATAAGTTCCGCACCATGGTTCAGGATGCCGAGGACGCTATGCCGCAACTCTCCACCGACGATGATCCGCGTGTGACGCCGGTAGGACGATTCATGCGCAAGTACCGCCTGGACGAACTGCCGCAGATGTGGAACATACTGCGTGGCGATATGTCCATCGTGGGGCCGCGACCCGAGCGGGAGTTTTTCATTAAGCAGATTGTCGAGCAAGCGCCGTATTACTGCCTGCTCTATAAGATTCGTCCGGGAATGACCAGCTGGGGACCTATCCGTGTGGGATATACCGATACCTTGCAGAAGATGATCGACCGCCTGAACTACGATATCGTGTATATGGAGAATATGTCCATCCGTCTGGATATCAAGATTCTGTTTTTCACGATCGGAGTGATATTGGATGGAAAAGGAAAATAATAATTTTTGACCAACAATATTCATCGTAATGAGTTCATTGTAATTTATTTATGTTTATTGCTGATTGTGTCTGTTACTCGAAGAGTTGTGGATTTGGCGGATAAGGCTATCGACAAATAAGTCTTATTTGGGCGAGAGGCTTATACGACGAATACACAAGTTCGGTACGAACTACAGACACCATCAGGGTTTATGTAGGTTTATTTTCGTAAATAATATACATTATGGATAATTTGACGTACGATCAGGCGATCAAACGCGTGGAAGAGATAGTGCGCGAGCTGGAGCAAACCGAAGCATTGTCGGTTGCCGATTACAAGCAGAAAGCCAAACAGGCAAGCGAGCTGCTCAACTTCTGCCGGGCGCAACTGGTGGATATGGAGCGCGAACTGGCTACCGATAGCGAGCGTGAGTAACAGAGTAGGGTAATGCGTACATCTGTGCGCGGCATTTTCGATGCCGCGTCTCCCTTTCACCTTTCACCTTTCACTTTTCACCTTACTACAGCCATTCCGAGGCTGGTAGCACATGGATCGTACATCCTTCCCATTCTATTGTTCGTTTCTCACTGTAGGTTAGCACATACAAATCGTTGCAATGCAATTCTTGAGAGGCTTCAACCAAAGCGCTACATTCGCGACGGATTGTCTTGTCAGATGTCATCTCATAGCTGACTTGAACCAGTTGTTTCACGCGATTATTTTCGCGCAGCACAAAATCTATTTCTTTATCATTGCGCGTTCTATAATAGAACATTGTTTTTTCCGGATTGTAACCTTTCCGCAACAGGTTGACAAAGACTTGATTTTCCAATAGTCGCCCTAAGTTATCACTGGTTGAGAATGCTTTTGCCGCCACAAACCCATTATCCACCACATAGATCTTGCGCGGTGCCTTGTTCATCAGTTTGAGTTTGTTGTTATAACGCGGCAGGTAATAGAACAAGAAAGGCTCATGCAGGTAGCCCATAAACTTCTGCGTAGTGGCTACACTACCGATGTTGAGCGCGTTAGCTATGTCATTAGCGCTTAACTGATTGCAGAAATTCGTCAGCAGATATAGCGCCATGTTATTTATATCTTCCGTCTTGCGGATTTTATGACGTTTCACCACATCCTTCCAGATGATGGAGTCAAAGAGTGTGCTAAGGTAACTTGATGCCAACGAGCGTGCAGTCACCGTTTCCGGATACCCACCCAAGCGAAGGTAGTCATCCTCCAGAACGATAGCTTCATTGTGCTGCTCCCGTAAGATGGCTTTCCGGTCCAAATGGTGCCATTCAAAGAACTCCGTCAAACTAAATGGCAGCATCTCTATTGGCAGATACTTACCGGTAAGTACGGTGGCCATTTCGCTTGATAGCATATTGGCATTGCTACCGGTGATGATCATGTTCTTACCTTGTCGGAAAAGCTCGGTCACCCATACATCCCAATGAGGCAGATTTTGTACTTCGTCAAGCAACAAATAGTCGTATCCGGGATACACCTCATCGAGTAGGCGCATCACGAGATCTGCATTCCAGTTGTCCAATAACTCCTGTTTGTCAAAATTAAGATACGCAAAGTTCTTCTGACGTAGCATTAGCAATGCCTGCGTGGACTTACCTACGCGTCTTGGACCCGTTATTAACTTGATAAGATGACTACTGAGCAAGTCGTCCGTATTGAAGTTGGTATGACGACCGATGTAGTTTTGCGCTAACAGATCATCGCGCTCTTTGCGTTGCGAAAGAAGAATGGTTTTCATATTAACCGTTTAACGATTTAACTAATAATCGTGCCCTTTAGGGCTAAGAATTTAACGTGCATGGCACTAATTCCGCTGCAAAGATACTACTTTTTATTCAATTATGCAAATGTATTGAACAAAAAATATACTTTTTTATTCAGTATGGCATGTTTATTGCACAAAAGATACCAATTGAAACGCCAATATTCTATCTCTATCCGATATTTGAATGTATCAAAAACACAATGAGATCATACCCACTAACAGCTAAACAGCCCGATTAGCAGATAAATGTACAAAACAATCTCAGCGATAGAGAGCAGTACAGCAAAGATATATTCCATAATCGTATAATGTTATAGGTGTTTTGATACTTTTGTAATCAATATGTGGCAATTGGAAGACTTAATAATAGCAAGATAGAGTAAAATAGTTATTCGTGCCAGCTGCTCTTGTGCTTGCTCTTGCGAGTGTATTGCTTTTTGGAGCGGGCTACGGTATGGCGGAAACTCACAAGCTTGCCATGCATCGCGATTTCCTCTTCCCGGCGATCACGACGCATGGCTTTTAATATCTGTAATTCCGTTTTTGTCATGGCTCTGCAACAATAAGAAGGTTTTATCTGTTTTATGCTTCATAGGCCTAGAATCCGACAACACGTCTGCTGTGTAGCATCCCTTTTTCTTCTGCACACAATTTGCGAATCGTATCCAAATAATCATCTGTTTCGCCATTCAGAATCGTTTCTACAGTATATTTTCGTGCAATGTTCTCTATTTGCCCACCGGTTAAGTGATATTGCTCAGCAAGTGCCAGCGCTTGTTCATCCGTTAGACGTGGAAGCATGGCTTGCCAGATATGTCTGCATTCGGCCGCGGTAGATATGCTCGCCATCCCAGGTGTAGAGTATATCACTGTTGTAGGTGCTGCGACCGCTGTATATATACTTCCCGTCCCAGGTATAGAGTATATCGCTGGTGTATGTTGAGCGGCCTGTGTACAAAGATTTCCCGTCGAACGTATAGAGCACGTCGCTGCTATACGAGGAGTTGCCTTTGTAGAATTGTACTTGTGCCATAGCTGTCACACTTAAAAAAGTTAATATTATGAGTGTTAGTCGTTTCATGTGTCACTTATTCTATTGCTTCAATATAGAAACTGAATGGTCGAAAACCATCGTTGCAGCTGATCATAGCACTCATAGGGTTCTGCATCCATCCGTCGTAGAAGTTGCCTTTGCCTTTGGATAGTGCCTCCACAAACTCGCGCATGCTTCCCCATGCAGCCGGACATAACCCTTCCGGACATTGTCCGTCGATGCTTATCCATTGCTGCCCTTCTCGAACGGTGCATGCATGCTCGATGGGGTTCTCGTACCTGACAATAAGGTCGTTATGAACCACCTGCCGCATCGCCGTAATTCGCACTTTCCGTTTCATCGCTTTATTGTTTTATCTGTTATTGGCCTGTTGTATTATTCGTATCCGATTATGCTTACTTTTACCGACAATTTTTTTTCGCGAGCCGATTTGTCGCGATAGATAGTGGACTTGCATCTTTTGCCGGAAGGAAGCGTTTCTTGCAAGCTTATATGTGCTTTCTGCTTATGAATTAAAGAGTCATTCATATAATAATTGACCCACAATGCAATATGCTTAATAATGTCGGGAGTTTGGTTAGAAATATCAAACGTGATGCTGTTTCGTGTGATTGATTGAATCTCCAAATTTAACTCAGGATTGACAGTATATGTTAACATCGTCAGAGCCTTATATAGTGCTAGGCTTATATCATCGGCTTCTGTTTCTCCGCGCCCTTCAGCTTCAACAGTTGCCAATAGTTCATGAGTTTTGCAACTTGTTATTTGAATAACAATTTTGCTCGCAGACGCGAGCGCTCCTTTTTGGCGGGATCCCGCATTACCGTACGAAAAAATCATTGTCTCATCTGCTAATTCCGGAACAATGGAAGGTAAGATTACATATCCCTGCTTTATGAGATAACCGGCTATGATCTCTCCCGGATTTACGGTCTTCGTGCCATCGCTGATTACCATATATCCAATAACTGCACCGGAACCGGAACTCGAAGTTACAGAACCTGTCGGGATGATGTATGCATATTTGTACGGACGCAAATCACCCATAACTTTTATTTTTGGTGCGTTTATATTTCCTGCCATCGCTCCCGTAGCCATCATTGCCGCAGCGAGGAAAATGAATAATCGTTTCATGGGGTATGATTTTATAGTATTATATATTCACATAATTTTCGACATGTCTGTTCGTATTCATCAGTATAGGCTCTGAGTTTCTCATCATGAGTTAATGTGCTTTCTTTTGATAAAATCTTTGTCATCTTCTCTATACCTTCATCGCATATTTGTTTTATTGTTGTTTGGCATTGCGGATAATCCCTACAAGCAGCTGTGTAATAAAGTTGTAAATATTCATGCATTACAACAGCGTATTGCTCAGGGTGTAATCGGTTAATAGGAATGAATGTCTTGTAAATGATAATATTGCGGTTTTCTTTACTCCTTTTTCCAAGACATAAGCCATCGAAATTCAATAGTGATTCGTTTGATAATTCCGGATCAATCTTTTGCAACTCTTTATCGCTGGCATGCTTTTCTCCTAATGAAATGGCATAAGCATTCCTCATTAGTAAATAAATTACTCTATCTTCCTTGAATTCTTCATCTTCAATAAACCGTTCGGCATATCTTTTCAAAAAGTGCGGCTGAAACACGCTAATAATTAACGTATCGCCTAAAGTGTAAATATCTTTTCCAATAGCCGGCACAATAATTTCTTTTCCATCTTTTTGTTCAACTTCACAGAAAACGGTTATTTCTGGCTTATCCCACAATGAATGCTTCTTAACTATAGTAAAATAGTAGTATGCATTATGACTACGGGGATGTTCCCATTCATAAACATGCCTAACGGGATATCTTGAGCTCTTGCGTGCAAGTTTGCCTATAGCAGGTTTAACATTCTGCCTATAGCGCGCCAATACATCGCCAAAATCATTTCTGATCTCGCGATATATCTCTTCGTATGTCATGGATGCGATGAGCATACGTCAATTAGGATGTTTTAGTTTAAATCTTCTCTCAAAAACATAATGCTATTTTACTCTGTAATATCTTGCTCCTGTAGTACTTAACAAGCAATCCGTTTCTGGCAAATATGTAAAAGCAGAGAGCAGTTCTCCTTTATATTCATCCAGCCAATAGTCGTTGAAATCGTGACGTACTTCCACATTATCACCTCGGATTGTGTATGTCAGATGAACCCATGATTTACTTTCTCCTCGAAGCACAGCCGATAATGTAGCTGAACCAGATGGGGAAAAATAAAAAGTTTCCCAGTTCTTAGAATCATACACAGCCTTATATGAGTGCCCTATAATTGTCTTCGCATCGCGATTTTGGTTCTCGCAACTTGTAAAAAGAACAGCCATCATAGCCGCAGCGAGAATTATGAATATTCGTTTCATAGGTTATTGTGTTATCAACTATTTCATAATGAAATAGACCATATTGCCGGTTCGTGTAACGATTAATCCGTGATCAGTCAACGCCAACCATGATGATTCCTTTGTGGCTTCGTATTCGCCAAATCCATTGCTTATAAACCATTTCTTGATAGTAGCCTCATCCCAACGATGCTTGCCTTCGTTTGTCAGACTCTTGCTTATTTCCTTCCATTGATCGTTTGAAATGGGAACTCTAATATAATGACCATCATCAAGTGTCACATTGAGTGAACTCTGAAAGTCAGAATAGGTTTCCGTATCCGTCCACACAGTGTATTTTTCTTCACTGCATGATTGGAACGTAATGGCAGTTACAAGAAGAATGCTTAATGTAACTAAAAAAGATAAAAATCGTTTCATGGATATATTGTGTTTTGTTTGTTGCTATCAGCTAAATAATTATAAGACAAGGAGCATCATAAATATTCTTTTTTGTGTTCCACACTTTAGGCCATATGTCAGCATTTCTCCATGCATAATGCATTTTGCTAGTATATTGATTCACGCAGAGGGATTAATAAAGTCATTTACTTTTCGCCTCTTTTTCTTTTGCTAATCTCAAGTCCCATAACGTTTTACCTTGGTATGTGAAAAATTTAGGTCCTTGATATGCACCTGATGGCGTTCTCTTTTCTTGAGGCAAATATTTGAGCACAAACTGATTCAGGGAATATTCTTTCCCGTTATATTCAATTGTATTATCTGAAATCACACGTACATCAAAACCAGTTGATTCGAAGATTAGCTTATCACCCACCTTCAAATCTATCATAGAGAATTTGAATGGAGTCCGCTTTGGTTTATCTGATGTGCTTTGGTTCGCAGATTTGTCAAAATTATTGTCAATAAACTCCAACAAAGGTTTGTACTCATCTTGAGATAGTCGAATAGCACCTTGAGGAGCCATTTTTAACCCATTAGCGAGCAATTTCTGCAATGATAGACGTTTGTCTTTAACAGTTCCGGTTAGTTTGACACGCACAAACAATCCTCCCTGTGCACCAAAATCTTTATTAGACTCTCCATCTTTCTTTGCAAATTGGTCTTCCTCATTGATGATTTTGGATGCGGAGAAGGGTAATTGACTATCCACTACTTCAAAACGATATATGATGGCTTTATCAGGGAGGGAACTATAAATATATCCTCTATCTCCCTTGCTAATGCGTTTTATATTGTTAGATATGCGCCAATATACTTCTCCGTATTTGCGGAAACATGCACTCAGATCAAATCTCTTCGGACTTGAAGGGAGCAACCATACATTACTCTGCGAAGCCGGAACATCTTCGATTGGTGTTTCTTGTTGAACCACTTCCTGTTGCGGTATCTCATTCGTGCTAACAGCCGTTTTTAGGAATATATCAAATCCGGCGGCACAAATATAGTTCTTTGCTTCTTCAAAGATTGGTTCAAGCGTGTAGATTTGATTCTTCTTCAATGGCGGTTGTTGAGGAACTTGTTTGTTTTCTGACAGATCATAGTAACCTAATTCTTTTAACGCTTCGTATGTCTTAGCCTCCAGCCATCTTACTTCGGTAGTGGATAATGTATCTCCGGTAGAGTGAAATACGATGGCCTCTGTCCAAAAGTCTTTCGCCTCGTGGTTTTTTAAACGCTTAATAGAGTCATCCGTCTCGCCGACATATAGTTGACGCTTATCTCGATTAATCAAGATATATAAAGCCGGTTTACTCAATTCAGAAGATCGCTCCGCTACAAATTTCTTATCGGCTCTGTCTATCACAAACAATTCGGTTACTTGAGTCTCGCAACTGATAACTCGCGAAACCAAAGTATTGTCAGGAACCAAAATTTGAAATACTTTTGTCATATCTTAGTATTAGTTTTTATCGTTCAATTTGTGCGACGTGTCGCACATTTTCCAAGTGTCCACGACAAAACAAGCGTCAATAAACGCCTTTTATGTCACCCTATATTACGTCTTGGGCTGCCGACGCGCCGAAAACTTGGCGAGAGTAATACTCCTTACTTTTCTTGATGAGTATATCTTTCCGGCACATGACTGATGAACTTCTGATAATATGTCAGAACTTTGTCATGCAACGGGTGGTCATGACGTAATAGAATACCGGTATAGTATTTTGTATCTTTAAACGTAACCGAATCACTATACAAGGTCATCTCATGGTTGCGCGCATAGTCATAAAACCATAAATGATACAATCGGTCACGCGCTGCTTGACGTTGGTCTGTAGGATCACAAATGTACAACATTACGGTAGGCTCTTGGTTAAAGAACTCTTCCAGAATGAGTGTAACGACATCCAATATTTTTGGATCGTATGTCCCGTGCTCATGTTCTATGTTATCAATAAAGAACAAGTATGAGCCATCACCCATGAAGTATGTGTACTTGTAGAATCCGACCTTGTATTGTATGTGCTGATCGGTCACAAAACCAAAAGCCATATCGTTGATCTGAACCAACTGATATGGTGAGTGCTGATTGAGTTTTTCTGCTGAAAGTTTCATACCGCCATTTGTGCTTCTTGTTGACGAATCTGCTCGCGCCATTTCTCGCGGGCATCAATCATCTGTTGAAACGCATTGGCATACTCATCAGGGCTGTTGTAATGTACAAAAACATCCTCCATATTCGTCATATATTTCATTTCCGCCTACAAAGTTACTAAAAATTTTTCAAATATGCAAGAGTAGGGGGCAGAATTTTGAAAAAATGAGGGAGAATTTTTGTTTTTTAGTCCAAAATTGCCCAAAATCATACAAAAATTATTGCGATGGGGTTTTAGTAAATTAAAAACATACGATGGATTACGCGCGTCGCGTTCGGCAAATTGTGTTAACGCTTTACCGTCTCGGAGAGGACGATTTGTTTTATGGTCGCAATCTGCGATCTTAAAGTTTATCTCACTTGTTTCAGTATATCTTCCGGGTTGGTGCCGATCTGGGTGATGGCACAAAGTTTCTTACCCATATCCTTCAGCGAGTGCCCGTAATGATAAACCGTGTCATCGACAATCAGCCAGCGGTCGTGCGAGGCTTTTGCCCATTTGTGCGTGTTGATCGGTTGTTTGCCTTTGGACGCGTTATGTACATCGCGCAAGGTCTTATGTTGTTAATGTGGCGAGTAATAACAGTTCTGTCCTTTTGGAATAATTCTGCCATCTGTTGTTGCGTTAGCCACACAGTTTCATCTGTCCCTCTTTGGGACTATCTATCGCCCCTCGCACTTCATTAATTGCTTCATTAAATGTTACTTTTGCCATAATCTTTGAAATTAGTTTAATTCGTTTAATTAGTGAACCTAAAACATGTTCACCGGAATAGTTTTAATAGTTTTTGATTG
>CADBYS010000024.1 GCA_902798965.1 uncultured Bacteroidales bacterium
GCAGAATATTCAAACCAGACAAAAAACAGGCATTTCGCGCCGAATCACTTGCAAAAGTCAAAAATTTTTTGTATCTTTGTACGCTATTATAAAATAACATGGCAATGTTACACGTTGGAGATAGAATGCCGGCATTCAGCGCGGATTGCTCATCCCCTTCACGACCTACAATCACCCGGAAGGCAAGACGATAGAGGAAGCCAAGCGCTGGTGGCACGACGACGGGAGCGTGCATTGCAAGAACATATGTACGCATTCCGACTCAAATACAAACTGACAGAAGAAGATATGATGGAAATGGACCATCAAGAACCGGAATCCTACATACCTGATCCATCGCCAAGGCATACTGACGAAGATTGTCCATTCTAAGTAAATCGTAAAATTGCGCAACTTTTTTCGGTAGATGGGAGATTTTATTCATTGTATTTGCCATATTGTATAAGACAGGTGCATAAATAGCAAAAAAGTTTCAAAAATATTTGCAAATATCAACAAATATTTGTATCTTTGCCTGAAATTTGAAACAAGTCAATGAGTTTACTGCCATTTTTACATCAGAAACTCCTGTTCACGCCGGAGGTTATAGCTCGCGAGTTGGGCAATCCGCGTAGTGCTGCTACTTTGCTTTGGCGATACCAAAAGCAAGGTTACATAATGCAGGTTCGTCGGGGCTTATATTGTGTCACGAACATGGCGACGAAACACCCCGAAGCCAACAAGTTCCAGATTGCTTCCGCCATTACACCGACAGCTTATGTCGCGTATCACGCGGCAATGGAGTACCACGGCTTGGCGCACCAAATATATTATGATGTGGTGGTTGGGACTGAGCAGTCGTTCAGGTCTTTTGATTTTGACGGCAGTCATTATGCACCTCACATCTCAACCCTTGCGCTTGGGATTGACAGTCCAGTTGCAGACAGCCGTGTGCGTGTGACGAACGTGGAACGCACACTTATAGACTGCATTGACCGTATAGATCTCTGCGGTGGTTGGGAAGAGTTGGTGAATTGCCTGCGTAGTGTGCATTATGTGCGCGAAGAGCAATTGATGGCAGTATTGAAGGCATACAACAAGACTGCGCTGTACAAGAAAACAGGTTTCCTGTTCGAGCAACTCGGGTTGCCCGTATCATCTGACATTATCGCATTGTGCCGTTCGTATGCCGAGGACAGCGTCATGTACCTCACTTCTGACGGTACAAGCGACATGTTCCATGCTGCGTGGCGGTTGTATGCTCCGCATGATTTGTTAACCATCAATAATCCGAACACTGATGAACTCGTATAACAAGAACGACCTCGCGCAGTTAGCCGCACAAACACATTTCCTGCGCGACAATCTGGAGAAAGTGATGCGACTGACGGATGTGCTGCAATTTATTGCAAGTAATCCCAAGTTAAGCGATTGTCTGGTACTCAAAGGCGGCACGGCGATTAACCTTACCGTGTTTGATATGCCGCGATTGTCGGTAGATATTGATTTGGATTATCATAATGACTGCACACGTGAGCAAATGTTACAGGCTCGAACAGTCATCGACGCGGAGATACAGGCATATATGGCGTCACAAGGCTATCGGCTAAGTCCTGACACCAAGAATCCTCATTCGTTGGATTCGTGGGTATTCTTTTACCAGAATGCAGCCGGAAACAGAGATAACATCAAGATCGAGATTAACTATTCAATGCGGCAACATATCTTTGCTCCCGAATGGCGAAGTATCAACGCGGGCATTATCTCATCTAATAAAGTATTGACGTTGGCTCCGATGGAACTATTCGGCAGCAAGATTAAAGCCTTGATAGAACGTCATACATGCAGGGATTTGTACGATGTATATAACTTGCTGCACAGCGAGTTATTCAAGACGTTTGACATTGCCTTACTGCGAAAGATTGTTGTGTTTTATCTCGCTGTAGGTGGCAGTCAAGCACCAAGCAAGGAGTATAACTTGGATGCAATCCGCAACATTAAGTTCGCGCAGATTCGTGCCACCTTGTTGCCGATGCTCAAAAAAGGTGACAACTTCGATTTTGAGGTAGCTAAAGTAGAAGTATTGCAATTCTTACAAACACTACTGCAACTGACGGAAAATGAAATAGCGTTTATTGATGCCTTCAATGCCAAACGTTATCAGTTGGAATTGCTATTTGATAATGAAGCCATACTCGCCAACATCCGAAACCATCCTATGGCGCAATGGAAGATACGATAGATTTCGTGTTGTTTTTACCTAAACTAATATAAAAATCCGCATCCTTGTCCATGAACACCTTCAAGTTATCATAAATAGTTTCAGGCTATGATTCAAAGGGGTGAGATTGTTTGTAGTCGTATTGGAGCGAGTTGAACTTTGGTTTCGGGAGTGCCGTAGTGCTCAGCCATATTAGATATGTGGGGTGAGCAAATTCCACCTCAATGTAGCAGAATATTCAAACCAGACAAAAAACAGGCATTTCGCGCCGAATCACTTGCAAAAGTCAAAAATTTTTTGTATCTTTGTACGCTATTATAAAATAACAAGCGCGGATTGCTCATTCCGGGCTTGGAGGTGTCGTACGAGATTTTGATTCTTTGAATCCTTATGATGAATAACTACGAGATAATATCCGAACGTCAGGAGCGCGTGTTGCGCTATCTGAGCGAACATAACATCCCCTTCACGACCTACAATCACCCGGAAGGCAAGACGATAGAGGAAGCCAAGCGCTGGTGGCACGACGACGGGAGCGTGCATTGCAAGAACATATTCATGCGCAACCACAAGGGCGACCAGCACTACCTCATCTGCTTCCATTGCGACTACGATCTGGCGATACACGACATCGAGCATTGGCTCAAGGATGTGCTGGTATCGCAAGGGATGAAGGCTCCGGGCAAACTATCCTTTGCCTCCCCGGAGCGGATGATGCGCTATCTTGGTCTCGAACCCGGCAGCGTCAGTCCTTTCGGACTCATCAACGACACCGAGCACCACGTCATTCTCTTTCTCGACAGCCGATTGAAAGACGCACCGTCTCTGAGCTTCCACCCCAACGACTGTCGCGGCACGGTGGTCATCACCCAAGCCGCCTTCCAGCAGTACTTGGCGTGCGTAGGCAATAAAGTGGAATATATCACAACGTGTTAATAGTTTACTTATAATCATATGAATGTACCTTTTTTGAGTTTGCATGATGTGACGGCGATGCACGGCGATGAGATTCGCGAGGCAGCACGTCGGGTGATAGACAGCGGTTGGTACTTGCAAGGCAAGGAAAACGAGCAGTTTGAGCAAGATTACGCGGCGTATATCGGTTCGCGTTACTGCATCGGTTGCGCCAACGGGTTGGATGCGCTGATATGGATCTGGCGCGCGTATATCGAGCTGGGCGTGATGCAGCCCGGTGACGAGGTGATCGTGCCGGCGAACACGTATATCGCTACGCTGTTAGGTATCACGGAGAACGGCTTGAAACCCGTGCCCGTTGAGCCGCGCGCAGAGACGCTGGAGATCGACGATACGCTGATAGAAGCCGCCATCACGGAGCGCACGAAGGCGATATGTATCGTTCACCTGTACGGCCGTAACGCGATGACCGACAAGATTGCCGCGCTGTGCAAGAAGTACAACCTCAAGCTCGTGGAAGACAACGCCCAAGCCCACGGCTGCACATGGCAGGGCAAACGTACCGGCTCGATAGGCGATGCGGCAGGTCACTCTTTCTATCCCGGCAAGAACCTCGGCGCCTTGGGCGACGGCGGCGCGGTGACCACCGACGATGCCGAGCTGGCAGCAGCCGTGCGCGCACTGGCGAACTACGGCAGCCAGAAGAAATATGTATTCAAGTACTGCGGCCGTAACAGCCGTCTGGACGAGATACAAGCCGCCGTGCTCGATGTGAAGTTGCGTTACTTGGACGAAGATATACGCAAGCGCCAGGAGGTGGCAGCGTACTACTACGAGCACCTGAGCAATCCGCTCATCACCTTGCCCGAACGCCTGGAAGACGCGCATAACGTGTACCATCTGTTCCCGGTGATTGTTAAGGACGGCAAGCGCGATGCACTGCACGACTACCTCGCCGACAAAGGGATAGGGACGGTGATACATTATCCCATCGCCCCGCACAAACAGGAGTGCTATGCGCGCGAGGCTTGGAACATACCGCAGTTGTCTTTGCCTATCACCGAGATGCTCGCCGACAGCGAACTGAGTCTGCCTATCAGCCCGTGCATGAGCCAAGAGCAGGTGGAGTATGTGGTGAAGTGCGTGAATGAGTTTGAGTAGTCGAAAGGGACAATTAGGAATAAGGATTAAGGATTAAAGACTTAAATGTGTTCGACTGATGTAACCCGTCTTTACTCTTTCAGCGAAGCGGTCTTTATTCCTTATTCCAAAATCTAAAATATTATGAAATACTTGTCAGCCAAAGAAGCCGTGGGCTTCGTAGAGTCCGGCGATACGATAGTGGTACAAGGCTCCACGTCCGTGCCTTTCGTGTTGCTGCGTGCGTTAACCGAACGTGCATCCGAACTGCGTGATGTGAAACTGATATCGGGTTTCGGCATCTATCCCGAGGACGCGCCTTACGCCAAACAGGAGTATGTCGATTCGTTCCGTGCGTTGTCGATCTTCGTGCCGAACTACCTGCGCCACGCGATGAAAGCGGGCGTGGCGGATACTATTCCGTGTTTCTTAGGCGAAGTGCCGTTCCTGTTCCGCAGCGGACAAGTGCCGGTGGATGTAGTGTTCCTGAACGTGTCGGAACCTGATGCCGACGGCTACTGCACGTACGGCATATCCGCCGATATCGCTTTCAGCGGTGCGGAGTGCGCCAAGAAAGTGATAGCGCAGGTGAACAAGTATATGCCGCGTACGTTCGGCGATCCGGTGATTCATGTGTCGCAGATCACGGCTATGTGCCGTGGCGACGAGCCGCTGGTGGAAGTGCCGACACCCGTGCCGAACGAGGTAGAGAGCCGCATCGGTCAGTACATAGCCGAGCAGATTCCCGACGGCGCGACGCTGCAGATAGGCGTAGGCGGTATACCGAACGCCGTGATTAATGCCTTGGGCGATCACAAGCATCTGGGTCTGCATACCGAAGCAATCACCGACGGCGTGCTGCCGCTGATAGAGCGCGGCGTGATCGACAACTCGCAGAAAGCCCTGTATCCGGGCAAGAGCGTGGGCAGTCTGATACTGGGTTCGCGCCACTTGTACGATCATGTGGACAACAACCCCGACTTCGTGATTCGCGATGTAGCCTGGACGAACGACCCGCAGAACATCCGTCAGAACCCCAAGGCGATGGCGATCAACTCGGCGGTGGAAATTGACCTGACAGGACAGATCTGTGCCGATTCGATAGGCGAGACGGTGATCAGCGGCGTGGGCGGTCAGCACGACTTCATGTACGGCGCCGCGCTGTCGGAAGGCGGCAAGTGCTTTATCGCTATGCCCAGTATGACCGACAAAGGTCAGACGAAGATCGTGTCGCAACTCAAACCCGGAGCGGGCGTAGTGACCACACGCTTCCAGACGCAATATGTGGTAACAGAGCAGGGCATAGTGTATCTGCGCAATCTGTGCCTGGCAGAGCGCGCCAAAGCCCTGATATCGATAGCGCACCCCTCGGTGCGCGAGGAGCTGGAGCGTGAAGCCGTACGCCGATTCGGCATCGGATTCCTGCGTTTGCGCTAAGCCTCGCTCACGCGCGATCAATAATACGCGTGTACAGGCGGAAGAGCAGGGGAGGAACAGTGAGAGCCATCAGCAGCACGACTGACATACCGAGCAGCGTGATGACGCCCAGCGAATGCATGGCGGGATGAACGGCAAAAGCCAAGATGCCGATGCCGATAAGCATGATAAGTGCCGACAGAAGGATAGATTGCCGGTATTGAGGTAGGATAGGTCTGCCTGTGCGATGTTCGTACAGCAGGCCTTCCACTATAAAGATGGTATAGTCATCGCCCTGCCCGAAGATGAATGTGGCAAGGATGATATTTACTATATTGAACTGCAGCCCGAACAGTTGCATGAGCGCCAAGATCCACACCCAACTCAGCGCCATGGGTACGAACGCGATAAGTGCGAGCCAAAGGTTGCGGAAACTCAGCCACAGGAACACGAACACGATCACACTGCAGCACAAGCCTATATAGTCGAAGTCGTCGCTCAGGCGCTTGGTCAGATCGGAGAGGTTGACCGGCTCAACGGGTTGCCACGAACGGAGCAGCTCGTAGAACGGCTCGAACGCCTCCGGCTTGAATCCCGCGGCTTGTGCCTGCTCGCGGATGGAGAGGATGAGCTCGTTGGCATCGTGCGACTGCCAATAGTCAGTCCAACGCCCGGGATCACCCCGCTTGGCATCCAGCGCAGCCATATCGGCACGCTGCTCGGGGGTCATGTAATTAATAGTCGAAAGTCGAAAGTCAAATGATTGACTATTTGACGATTGACGATTGACGATCAGGTAGATGCCAAAGATAACGGTTATGACGACTACTCCCCATTGGATATACTTGTAATCCTTGATGCGGAACTTCTCGTTCCGTATTTTTATTTCTCTTATCGGTGTGGGCTCCGCCGACATCAGGTGCGGCATAATAAAGATGCAGAACAGTATAGTGCCCACGAGCATCGCTGCGGCAAAGATGCCGAGGTGTCGCATGGCGGTTGCCTGCAGGGGGATGAGCGCGAGGAACGCTCCGACGGTTGTTATGTTGCCAGTCACGAGCGGCGAGAGTACCTCGTCGAGCGTCTGTCGTACGCTGCTTGTGTAGCGCTGATGCACTAACAAGTGTAGGGGATAATTGACCGCTATGCCGATGAGCACGCTGCCTATACCCAGCACCACGGCGCTGACAGCAGGGGTGACAATTCGTAGCACAGCCATCGCCGTGAGCCATCCGAAACTGACTGCCAGCAGAATAAGCCACAGATCTCTGCGGCGCGGAAAAGCGTACGCCAACAAGGCAGTAATCAACACAAGCGAAAGGGCGATACAGAGCAGCGTGTCGGTCTTGATCCTCCGGGCATTGCCTACACTAATCACGGGCGCTCCGACCCAGCGAATAAGGTGCTGCGGCATTGCGGCAGTTACTTCGGATGCGATATGCTCGAGCGAATCTATGAGCGCCGCGTTGCGTTTGGACTCCGTTCCGCCATAGGGAGAGGGCAGAAATCCGTATGCCCGCGAAGCTGATTGCCGACTGCTGAAAGCTGACAACTCGATTAGTCCCAAGGGGTCAGCCTGGATGGCGGGAGCAAGCATCGAGCCGCCCGGAGTAGCGAGGATACGCTTGTCGCGCTCGAGTGCCCGGCGGATGGCTTGCGGCGTGAAGAGCGAATCGAAACGGGCATAGGTACTGTCGGCAATCAGATAAGGCAGTTGGCCATAGAGCTGCTGCAACTGTTCGGAGGGATCGGTGGACAGCGTGTAGCCGCAGTCAGCCAAGCGACTCTCCATCTCATACAAGGCTTCGTCAGCCTGCTCGCCATCGATGATGAGTACCAGTTGCGAGACAGTCTGCTGCGCCTGGTAGTTGCGAAACGCCTCGCGCTCCTCGGGCGTAGCCGGCAGAAAATCCATGATGTCCTCGTTGTAGCGCAGCGTGGCTGCCAACACCGCCAACACCACACATACACCAGCCACCATCGCCCAAAGCGTTCGGCGTCGGGTGGTGAGCAGGTCGTATATCAGGAGCAGGCGTTGTTTCATGCTTAACGTTCGTCGATGAACTTGACAGGTTTGCGGCTCTTGGCGGGGAAGTTGATTTGCTGAATCACATCGGCTGGCAGGATTTCCACGATAGGTGCTACGCGCAGACGCGAGCGGAACCTGTCCTTGAGTTGCTTGACGGCATCGTCGGGCTGAATAGGCTCGCTAAGACTGATACGTACGATCACCTCGTCTGTTCCGGCATCCGACGAGCGTACCACCACGACGTAGTTGCCCACGAATGAGGTGTTATCCAGCACGTCGTTGATAGCGGGCGGGTAGATGGTTGTGCCCTTGAGCTTGATCATGTTGTGTTTGCGGCCGATGAGCGGCGTGAGGCGGTAGCTGTTTCTGCCGCAGGCACAGGGAGCCGTGATCTTGGCAGCGATATCGCCGGTGCGGAAGCGGAGTAGCGGCATACCTTCCACGCCGAGCGTGGTGATGACGATCTCTCCGGGTTGTCCGTCGGGCACAGGCAGGTCGTCATCGCCGATGATCTCCACGATAATGAGTTCGGGATGCACGTGTCCGCCGCAAGCATGCTCGCACTCGCTGAACGTAGCCGACATCTCCGTGGAAGAGTAGGTGGCATACAGCTCCACCTCCGGCCACTTGCTGTGGATGCGCTCGCCAAGCAGGTTGAGCCGGAACTGCTGATCGCGCAGTCCCTCGCCGATGCCAATGATCTTGCGGATGGAGGAGTGGCGGTAATCGATGTTATGCTGCTCGGCGTACTCGATGAGGCGCAGAATGAACGAGGGCACGCACATGATAGCCGTAGGGTGCAAGCGCTGAATAGTATCCCACTGCAGTTCGGGGATGCCATTGCCCACGCGGATGATACTGGCACCCATGCGGCGAATGCCCATCCAGTATGCCAAGCCTGCCATGAACCGCTTGTCGATGGTGGTCATGAGCTGCAAGATGTCACCCTTGTGCAGACCGGCGCAGGCAAACGACTTGTGCTCGTTGTACGCCAGGCGCTCCAGATCAGCATCGGTGCAGCCGAACAGCACAGGGTCGCCGAGCGTGCCGGAGGTAGTGATATAATCGATGATGTCCTCGCGCGGCACGCACAGAAAATCGTCGTTATAGCGCTGCAGGTCGGCTTTCTCGGTGAAGGGCAGTCGCTGCAGATCGTCGATCGTGCGGATAGACGCGGGGTCGATGCGCTGCGCGGCAAACATCCGCCGGTAGTACGGCGAACGCTCGGCAAGATACGCCATCTGCTTGCGCAGCAGCTCCTCCTGATAGGTCTTGATTCGTTCTATAGATTCAAATTCGATATCCATTGTATAAACTGATTTTTCCATTGTTGTGACTCTGCTGTGCCTTTTGTGTCCGATGCGCCGAATCCGTGACCGCCCGTCTGATATTGGATATACGTGTGCGGTATATGCTTGGCAGTCAGTGCGGAGTCGAGCAGCTCGGAGTTCTGGTAGCGCACCACGGGATCATCCTGGCAGTTGACGAGGAAGACGGGTGGGCAATCGTCGGGTATATGCTTCTCGATGGAGAGGCTGTCGCGCATCGCCTGGTTGAGATGTCGCCATACGCCCAAGGCTCCACGCCGCGAGCGGTGATGCACGTAGCGGTTGTCGGACATCGTTACTACGGGATAGACGGGACATAGGAAGTGCGGCTTGTACGGCGTACGGTTGTGCGTATAAGCCATCATCGTGAGGTGACCACCCGCCGAGAAACCCATTACGCCGATACGCGTGGTGTCGATATGCATGGAGTCGGCATGCTGATACACGTAGCGCAGCGCCTCCTCCACATCGATGAGCATGTTCGGGTACTTGTTGCCCAAGCCGAAGACGCGATATCCGAGGCAGTAGGCATCGATGCCCGCCACGCGGTACTTGAGCACAAAAGCGTTGATACCATGCAGGTTGAGCCACTCTGCCACCTGCCGCCCCTCGTATTCCATATCGTGCCAGCAGTAACTGCCTCCCGGGCAGACGATGACGGCTATGCCGGTGTTCGCTGCACTATCGGCAGGGTAGGCTGTGAGGCGCTGCTTGGCCGTCAGCCCTTGGCAGCCGGCTATGAGCAAGAGCAGTATGACTATTCGTAATCTTCGCATAGTGCCTGTACTGTTTGTTGTGCGGTCATCACTACGCCGCATAAGCCGTGGAGGAAAATGTTCTGCCCCGACAGATAGACGCCGCTGACATGTGTGCGCACCGCGCCCACACCCTGCTGCATGCCGAACATCGCCCCCTCGGGACTGAGAAAATCGTCGCGGTACGTAAGCGAGGTGGAGCTGAACTGATCCTGTATCTGCTCGCGGATATCGGGATAGACGGTTTCAATAAGTCGGATGACCTGCTCTGCTTTAGCTTGCTTGAAGGCTTCGTACGCCGCATAATCCGCCTTGCGGTCGGTATGCCACGGTGCCAGCTCACTGTAATCCATGGGCATGACGGTCTCGATAGTGT
This sequence comes from uncultured Bacteroidales bacterium, assembly GCA_902798965.1. Taxonomy (GTDB): domain Bacteria; phylum Bacteroidota; class Bacteroidia; order Bacteroidales; family Paludibacteraceae; genus Colicola. Next base: position 10,160 of record CADBYS010000024.1, read on the forward strand.
GCGCGTAGGTCTGCGACTGCTCGGCGCATGGCGTGAATACGAGCAGCTTATGCGCGGGCAAGTAATGTGTCACGGGGTCGTAAGGTAATGATTCGGGCTTGAGGCGCAGATACACCTTGAACGATCCGAAGGTCTCGGGCGTAGCCTGTATGCGCCGGCATGTGACAGGACGGAACAGTGGCAACTGTGTGATGCCGAGCAGTTGCTTGGGATGCAGCGTGCTGACTATGCAGTCGAACAGCCAGCGGCCGTCGTTGATGTCGAATAATCCGTTGTGCTCCGTAAGGCTGCTGACCTTCTCGCCGGTGATGATTCGTCCGCCGTGGCGGATGATATACGTTGCCAAGTCGTTTGCCAGCCTTTGGCTGCCCCCTACGAAGCGATACAATCCGTTTGCACTCTGCAGCCACTCTTGCTCGCCGATCAGTTCGGCGGGCGAATGATCGACGGTGGTAGGCACTACATGCGGCGTGATGCCCAGCGACTCAAGCAGCGTACGCACAGCGCCGCCCGGCTCCATGCCCGATAGGATATGCATGCCTGTGAGCCAGGTCTCGTTGTTGCGCTCGTAGCTGTATAGTCCGCCGCCGAACACGGGCAGTTGCTCCAGTAGCGTCACCCTGTAGCCTCGCTGCGCCAGCAGTGCGCCCGTGAACAAGCCGCCAACGCCCGCGCCGAGTATGCCTACGTGGCTGCGGCGGGAGTGGAGCAGAGCATCGTAGTGCAGCTCCATGGATTTGGCGCGACGCTTGTAGGTGTTGCCCCACGCGGAATCGTCGCAGGCTACAGGCGGCAGTATGGTAACATGCACATCGGCAGGCTTGAGCGCAAACTGCCTCTTGCTTAGGTAATCGACCATCCCCTCGATCAAGATGGGCTGTATGGGCAGCTTGTACTGCTCGGCATAGTAGAACGCTCCGCGATGGAATCGACCTATCTCGCCGGTCAGTGTGCGTGTGCCTTCGGGGAAGACAAGCAGCGTGTAGCCCTCTTCCATCACGCGGCGGATGCGTGCCTCACGCTGCTCATCGTCGAAGCAGGTAGGGATGTAATCGGTGTAACGTGCCACAACGCCCAGGAACGGATTATGCCATATATACTCCTTCACCACGATCACTATATCCGGATGCAGCGACAGAACAGCCATGATGTCGATGAACGACTGATGGTTGGCTATGGCTACCGATTGCCGGCTGAGATCAGCCTGCGGACATTGGTGCACGCTCAGGCGCAACCCCAAGATCCGCCGTGTGTAATGCTGTGCCATGCGGTGCACAAAGCGGTGGTAACGCTTGCGCGAGGCGGCATTGCGACCGTGGATGAGGAAGAACAGCCAGGTGTACGGATTGACGAACAGCAGCATCGTCAGCCCGAAGTACGCGAAACTGATCACCGTGCGCCAATACATATTGATATACCCGAACAGTAGTGCGCCCAGGCACAGGAAGCAGTTGAGGATACTGATGCGCGTGAAGTCCCGCGCGGGATTGAAATGACTGACGCGCTCGCTCACGGGAGGATAATACACGCGTATAGGCACGGGCACGAGCGGTACGTTATGCCAGGCAGCGAACACGAGCAGCTCGAGTTCGGCTTCGTAGCGACTGGTGATGATACCGAGTCCGTAGAGCCGGTGCAGGGGATAGATGCGCATGCCCGTTTGTGTGTCCGGCAGCCGAACGGTGGTCTGCAAGGCAAACCAGAAGTTCGAGAAGCGGTTGGCAAACTTGCTCTTGCCGGGCATATTCTCGTCGGTGAACTGCCGGCTGCCTACAATCAGCGCATCGGGGTGCACGTCGTGTGCGCGTAATAATAAAGGTATATCTTCGGGATAATGCTGCCCGTCGGCATCGATCGTGAGGGCAAAATCGTAACCTAACTCTATGGCTTTGCGAAACCCTGCCACGAGTGCCGCGCCCTTGCCGCGGTTTACGGGCAGACTGACAACAGTGACCGGAAAATCGAGCGTGGCAAGCTGTGCGAGCGTATCATCGGTGCAACCGTCATCCACCACGATGATATCACGCATCTGCTGATGCGTGCGGCGTACAACATCCAGTATCGTACCGGCGTTATTGTACGTCGGCACAAGCGCACATATATGTTTCGATTTCGATCTTTCCATTGTTGATTCGGATCGTCACTTGTTTGTCAGGGGTGACGGGTTGACGGAATTTCAGATTCCGGAGTGCCATGAATCGCACAGTGCGTCCGGCTTGTAAGGATGCCAGCTCCTCGGCGATCTGCAGCAGACATGCTCCGGGTACGACAGGATGACCGGGGAAGTGTCCGGCGAATACAGGATGAGCGGCATCGAAGCGGATGGTGAATGAACTCTCGTCCTGAGCGATGATATAATATAGATTATTTCGTAATAACATTGCTGAATTCAATGACGGTAGTGTCGCCGTTCTTCTCGACCAGTTCTACGCGTTTGGCTACTTCGCCCGATTCGTCCATCTGTATATCCACGGAGCGGAACAGACGTTTGCTCTCACGCTGCAATTGAGGATCATCGGTGTTGTTGCCTGCTACGGAGGACAGGATCATCCGCAGCAGTCGTTGTATCTGCGGATTGACGTTACTCAGCTCGCCATCGATCTCCCAAACGAGTGGCTGCGGCGAGGTGTATGCCCACTGCATGTAGTCGGGCGCACGGTACGACATATGACCTGCAGAAACCTGCGGCTCATTGAGCATGGCGGATGACTTCGTCTGCACGAAGTCCGCCTCCAGACTTACTATTACTGCCAGTATGAGTGCTAACATATCAGTTGACTACTAAATAACACCCGGCCATGATGAGCAATATACCCACCCATTGTGTCCAGGCTATATGCTCATGGAATACGAGCATGGCTGCAATCATTCCGAACACGTATGCCATGCTGCTGAGCGGGTAGGCTTGCGAGAACGACCAGTGCTTGAGTATATACATCCACAGTAGTCCCGCAGCCGTGAACGACACGCCGCATGCCAGCCACCACCAGTTCGTGAGTTGGCTCACAACGAACGACCATGACCACACTACGGTGTCCACGGCGCGCAACGCCAACTTCATGAACATCTGCCCTGCGCAGAGTAGCAGACTTTGCAGCAATGCCAACAGCAAGAGGCGAATCATAGGATGCTTAGTCTTCGTTGAACTCGGTGGTCTTGTCTGTCAGATGAACGACAACCGCATCAAAGAGCGGGTAGTCCTTGTATTCCAGATAGAACGACACCTCTATCGGAAAGTCCTTGGGCATCTGTATGGCAAACTTATCTCCCTGCTTGAAGCGTTTCGTATTGATATCGGAGTCTTTATATTCCTTAAGGTTATATACGCCATACACCTCCTTGGTTGTCTCGTCCTCGTTGAGCAGAACGATACGGCAATTAAAATCCTTTTGCGATGTTTCGTTCACCACGCGGATCTGATTGTACGAATCTTCCGAACCTTCTACTACAAAGATGTTCTTGGCATACGTCTGTGCCACTGTTAGCAGCATAGCTGCCAGAAGACTGAATAAGAACTTTGTTTTCATTGTTATAATAAGTTAGTTGTTTGCTTTGTAAATGGTGGCACGTGCTATGTTTTGCGTGCAGTCACCTATATTGCCGAGCACATTATCCCATGCTTCTACCTGTTCGTCGAACTCAAGCACCAGTGCGCTGCGTATCATGCCCAGGCTCATCTGCGAACGTATATCCGCCATGGCGCATGTCAGGGATTGTTTGCCTTGCGAGTAGGTAGCATTATAGCCATGGTTAGCCGTCAGGATGGCAATGGTTGAGGCGACGGTGTTGTGGGTGGATTGCATGAACGGGGTAGGCTTGAGCTGCTGCTCGTTGCGGGCTAACATATCTTGCAAGAACTGCATCGACTGCGCCATACATCCCCATTGCGTAGCGCAGACGATAGCCTCGGGCGTAACGCCGCTCTCTGCTATCGCTCGACGTGCAGCAGCCACGATGCGGCGTGTCTGGGGTGTCATGCGTCGTGCCTCGGCAGGGGAAACGAATCCGTTTACCATCTCGTCATTTACCATTTGGACATTTATTTGTTCATTGGGTAATTGAATCATGGTCGCTTCGCTCAGCTCGATTCCCTTGGCACTGATGATGAGCGAGGACTCGTTGCCGCCAAAGCCGAAGGCATTGCACAGCACATGGCTGAGTGGGCGGTGCCCGGTGTGAATGACGGGCTGGATGAGTCCTTCGGCTGTATGTGACCAATTGAGGTTGGCGGGGATGAAGCCGTGCTGGATAGCCAGCGCGCAGATGACGGCTTCTATACCTCCGCTGGCAGAGGTAGTATGACCGGTGAAGGCTTTCGTGCTGCTTACGGCAGGCATCTTGTCGCCGAAGACGCGTCGGAGTGCGGCCGATTCGCTCAGGTCGTTGTTGGGCGTGGCAGTGCCGTGGGCATTGACGTAGTCGATGTCTGCGGGTTGTAAGCCCGCCATGTTCAGCGCCTTGCTCATTGCCAGGTATGCACCTTCGCCGTTGTCGGATGATGCTGTCTGGTGGTAGGCATCGCAGGTGTTGGCATAGCCGCCGATATATCCCAAGATTGTTGCTCCGCGAGCTATGGCATCCTCTTCGTTCTCCAGTAGCAGGTAGCCGGCTCCTTCGCCGAGGTTCAGACCGTTGCGCGTGGCGTCGAACGGACGACAAGGCTCGTGGTCGAGGATCATCAGGGTGTTGAAGCCGTTGAGATGGAATAGGCTCAGGCTCTCCGCGCCTCCTACCAATGTGGCTTTCGTTTGCCCCGTGCGCAGCAGGTTTGCGCCCAGCATGATGGCATTGAGTGCCGATGAGCAGGCTGTGGAGGGAGTGGCGATTAAGGTGAAAGGTGAAAGGTGAAAGGTGAAAGCGAGGTGTCGGGCAATGGCGTTGGTTGATTCGCCTGCCTCATGCAGAGGGATACACTCTGTGGCTTTGCCCTCGTGGTAGTCTTGCCAATGTTGTTCGGTTAGATCCATGCCACCGACCGTAGTGCCGCTGATGAAGGCGATAGAGTCGAAAGTCGAAGGTCGAAAGTCGAAAGCGGAGGAAGGGCTACCGAATGCTTGTTGCAGGGCTTCGCGGGCAGCGATGATACCCAGCAGCGAGGTACGCGGCATAGGCTCATCGGCCGGTATGCCTGCCAGTTGCTTGAGCTGAGCATCGCTGAGCGGCACTTCGCCCACCGGCAACTCGGTGTGTCGGCTGCCAAGAATATGCATCGTGCCGATGCCCGAACGTTCGTCGAGCAACGATTGCAGTGTTTCGGCGCAATTCATGCCGATGGCACTGACCACTCCTATGCCTGTGATGGCTATGCGCATTTACTTTGTGCGGTTGGCTTGAATATATTCTGCCATGGTGCGAACGGAGGCAAAGATGGCTTTGCCCTGCTTGGGGTCTGCCAGCTTGATTCCGTACTCACGATCCATGAGCATGATCAGTTCCAATGCGTCAATCGAATCCAGACCTAAACCCTCGCCAAACAGAGGGGCATCGGTGTTGATATCTTCCGGAGTCATGTCTTCGAAGTTCAGTGCCTCGATAATTTGTTGTTTGAGTTGTTCTATCAGTTGTTCCATATGATTTGTGATTTTGCGTAAAATGTATTTGCTTCGCTGCATTCGCACCAGCCGGTCAGCAGTCGTGTATCCGGTTGCATAGCGCGTATCTCGGCTTGCACGATCTTTGTCAACTCTGTAGGCGAATTAAGGATGTAGAATGCCGTTTGCCCTTGTATGTGATGGCGGATGGCTATCTCTCCGGTTACAATGTTCGGCAGCGTATAAACGAACAATGCCGGGCTGGGGTAGTAGTTGCCTTCGGAAATGCTGCGCAAATAATCCTTGTCGTTCTTGATGCTTGCGCTGCGGTTAGCCAGGATCACGGCATCTATTGATCTGTGATGTGTGATGTGTGATGTCTGATCTGTGGATTCTCCCAAAATCAGTTCCGCAGCCATGAAGCCCAGACGGCTGAGCGTGTCCATCTTGTAGAACTTCGGATAGTCGCCCACGTAGCGTCGGTAAAGCTCCACGAGCATCTTTTCGCCCGTAGCCTCTACTGCTATCGCCTTGCCGTCCAACATAACCGACGCAGCCGTAATCTCTATTTCGTGTTCACTTTTCACTTTTCACCTTTCACCTTTCACTTTCCATCTTACCGCGGCATTCACTCCCCCGAATCCCGAAAGCATCTTTATCAGTCGTCTTTCGCTTTCGCCGCTTTCGACTTTCGACTTTTGAGACACCCCACTGTGCAGGCTTGTGGGGACCCCGTGACTTTCGACTATCTTCAAGCAAAGGATGGTCTCGAGCACTCCGGCAGCGCCCATGGTGTGTCCGAAGTGCGGCTTGAGCGCCGATATGGGTACGTCTTGCAGTCCAGCCCGATGGATAGCCATCTGCTCCATGTCGTCGTTATAGAGCGTACCTGTGCCATGCACGCCGATGAGTGTTATATCGCTCGGCTGCAATCCTTCCGTCACATCTGTCAGGCAGCGGAATGCACCTTCGCCTGTTCGGCTGGGGGCGGAGAGGTGGTTGGCATCGTTGTGTATGCTGCCTGCCTCCAATACCCATGTCATCTGATCGCTGCCTGCTGATGGCTGATAACTTAGTACCATACAAGCGGCTGCCTCGCCCAGGTTCAATCCTTGCCGGTCGGGGCTGAACGGCTTGCACGGTTCGGGCGACAAGGCCTTGAATGACTGAAAACCGCTGACGATGAATCGTGTCTGCAGGTCACAACCGATGATGATAGCATGCTTGTACAGGTCAGCATCCAGCAGACGCATGGCGGTGATTTGCGCACAAACGCCTGAGGTGCAGGCATTGCTGACCACTACCGGCGAATTGGGATTGCCGAAGTGCTTAGCAATTTGCTGCGCGGGGGTAAGCAAATCGAGGTCATCGCCTTTCGTGGTGCTCAGAATGAATACCGTATCTTTTTGGCTGCTTAGGTCTGCGAGCTGACTGCCGAGTGCATCTTCCACGCAGCGGATACATAGCGGCACAAACTGCTCGGGCTTTTCGAACAGCGAGGCACAGAACGGCTCGACATCCGCAAAGCGGTTGCTGTGCATCTTCAGTCCCGTTCGGCCGGCACGCACGGCTTCGTAGTTGGCCTGCGAACCCTGACCTAAGGGCGAAATGATACTATGTCCGATACAATAAACCATTTGCAGTTTACTCATTTTCAATCGTGGCAATCTTGAGTGTGGTGCTTGCAATCTGTTCATCCTCCACATAGGTGACCACATCCATCAGGCAGATGTTCAGCACCTCTTGTGCGACCGTAGCCTCCGTACGTAGCGTCTCGCCTATACGTGGCAGCCGCGTTGCTTTCATCTGCTTCACAGCGCCGATATAACCTATCTTGTTGCCCGCCCGTACGGCGCAGGTCTGTGCAGCGTTTTCCATCAGTCCCGACAATGGCAGTATTCCCTCGCAGACCAGCACGCAATCGTCTGTCACAGTGAAGCGGGTACGTGCCGTGGTGGCACTTACCTCGTCTATCGTGTCGATGAATTCGAAGGGTTTACGCTGGGGGATATATTGTTCGATATCGGTTGTCATTGCCAAAAGTCGTAGAAGTTAAACCATTGGTACGGATGGCTGAGCGCCATCTGCTCCACGCGTTGTGCATAGCGCTGGGGTAGCTGATCGTCAGCCGGCAGCTGTTCGCAGTACACGCGGTAGGTATGTGCATCTTGCTTGAGCACGAACACAAGCAGCACGGGTTGGCGCATAGCTTTGCATATACGGAACACCCCTTGGGGGAAAGGCGCCTCACAGCCCATCATCGGCAGGCGGATTACCGCATCGCCCATGCGTCGGTCGGCTGCCATAGCGAGCACATTGCCCTGTTGCAGCACTTGCCCGATACGGTAGATATGACTCATGTCGTTCGGCTCCACGGTGATCATGCTGATGTTGTTGCGCTCCAGCACCTGCCTGCGGTGTTCCATCACTACGGGCGATTCGCCTCCGTAGGCAAGGATATGCAGACGTTTGTCGGGCGTGGAGAGGAAGTAACCTGCCATCTCCGTGTTACCCACGTGCGAGAAGAGCATAATGAACCCTTTTGGGCTATGAACGCGGTCGTAGTACAACTCGCGGTTCTCCACAATCACCTCAAACTGCTGACCTGCATACACCGCAAAGCGGTCGATGATGGCTTTGCCGAAATGATAGAACGAGCGATATACATCTGCTGCGGCTTGCAGACGGTTGCGACCTCTGCGCCTGTGGAACACGTAGGCTCCATGGCGCTCACGGCGGCGAACCAGAATGTACCAGATCAGCCACAGATGCATCAAGGCGTACGGCAATCGGATATCCGTATGCCTGATCAGCCCCACTAAGGCACGTTGCATGCCGTGTGTGCCGCCCGTCTCGCCTCGCCAGTTCTGTGCCATCTTACAATTTAACAGCTTAACAGCTTAACAATTTAACGGTTTAACATGTAATCAGCTTAACCGCTTTTCAATGTAATCGTAAAGCTCCGCCAAGGTCTTGACGGTCTTGAGTTCTGCCGGCTGCGGCTTGAAGCCGAACTCGCGTTCGATCAGCACAACGATATCCACAAAATCCAGCGAGTCAATCTCCAGATCTTGTTTCAGTTGTGCCTGCGGACTAAGCAAACTCTGCTCAATCTCAAACTCCTCAATGAGGAGCGTGTTCACTTTTTCAATAATCTCTTGTTTAGTCATATATTGTTCTTTCAATTTTCGCTTTAACCTTTCACCTTTCACTTTTCACCTTTCACCTTTCACTTTTCACCTTTCACTTTTCACCTTTCACCTTCCCACTACCAATATCGAGTGCCCTCCGTTGCCTATGCGGTCGTGAATAGCCTCGATGCGTAGTTCGGCTTCGGCGATGAGTCGCGTCATGTCGTCGGTGTTGTACATCTTGCTGTTGCCGTTGGCCAGGGCTGTGAAATACAGGCTGGTCATCGTCAGACTCATGGCAGCGGGCACGTAATCCTGTCTGTCCCACAGCGTTTCCATGATGTAGATACGGCTGTCGGCATCCAACAACGCGGCCGCACGTCTGAGGATGGATACGATCTGCTGCTCGCTAAAGCAGTCCAGAAATTGCGACATCCAGATGATATCATAGCGTCGGTCGGTAGGGAAGGGCTTTGCCTCATCCAGTATGTTCATGCCCACGCCGTGTATGCGCTCTGCGCCGGGGCAGCCGGCTGTGGCTTGCTGCATGAGCGCAATCTGCTGTGGCAGATCGCAGATGGTGACTTCTATATCCTCGCTTTTCTCTACGCAACGCATAGCGAACCGACCGGTATTGCCGCCTACATCCAGCACATTTATCTTCCCGGCGCTTTCGACTTTCGACTTTCGACTTTTGACTATTATCGCCAGCGCCTCGTCGAAGGAGTGGTCGGAGTAGTAGTGATCGAATCCAAACCACGAGCGTTGTACCTGCTCGGGCAGACTGCTCAAGCCCTCGTAGATTGTTGGCCAGTTGCCGAAATGTTTGAGTCCGGCAGGTTTGCCTTCCTCCAGTGCCTTATCCAGCACGAACCAACCTTCGTAATTCACATCGTGGTTGAAGTCGATATCGGCACGGATCATCTGATCGCGCAACAGGAACCAACCTGTCTTGGCCAAGGTGTAGCGGTCGGTGTCGGGATCGATCAGCACGATATGTGTGGTCAATGACGCTTCCATCAGGCACTTCACGGCATAATCGCTCAGCCCCGTGCGCGCCACTATTTCGCTTTGCGTCAGCCCCTCGCGGTGCTCGCTGAGCATCTCAAGAATGCCGTACTTGATCATCAAGCGGCATACCTGGAAGATCACAGCTCCCCACGAGTACATGTGTGCCATCGCTTGTGCCTGCTGTGCACTGAACGGCTCACGACTGAACGTATTTTTTAGATTCTCGAATAACTGCATTGTACAATGTAGCAGCTTAACAATTTAACACTTTAACAGTTTAACGGCTTAACGGTTTAACGACTTAACCTCTTGAGCACCAGCGCGCTGTTCGTTCCACCGAAACCGAAACTGTTGCTCAGCACGGTGTTCAGCTCGGTGTGTATAGTCTGCTTGGCCAGGCGTAGTTCCTGAGCACATTCATCCACCTGTTCCAGGTTGATGTTCGGCGCCACGAATCCCTGTTGCATCATCAGGATGGAATACACGGCTTCGCTTGCTCCGGCCATCCAGCACTCGTGTCCTGTCATCGACTTTGTGCTGCTTATCCATGCCCGTTTGCCGCCGAACAGTTGTGTCAGTGCCACTGCTTCCTGTTCGTCGCCTTGCTGCGTGGAGGTAGCGTGGGCGTTGACGTAATCTATCTCATCGGCAGTGATGCCGGCATCCTCCAGTGCGCGCTGCATGGCAATGAGCGAGCCTTGGCTGCTCGGCTGCGATATGCCTGCGCCGTTACTTGAGAATCCGTAGCCGCAAACCTCTGCCAGGATCGTTGCTCCGCGAGCCACTGCGTGCTCATAATCCTCGAGCACCAAGGCTGCTGCGCCTCCGCTCGGAACCAGACCGTCTCTATCCTTATCGAACGGTCGGCTGGCACGCGTGGGGTCGTTCACGCGGTTGGAGAACGTGCCCAAGGCATCGAAGGCTGCCATGGAGTAGGGGTTAACCTCTTGCGCACCGCCTACCAGCACCATTTCTTGCAGTCCCTGACGGATGAACATCGCTCCCACACCGATAGAGTGACTCCCGCTCGCGCAGGCTGCACTCACCGAGAAGTTGATGCCGCGCAGGTGGAAGATTGTTGAGAGGTTCATGTTCACCGTGGAGTTCATCGACTGAAATATCAATCCGCTGCCCAGCAGGGCTGTATCGTGCTTGGCGAGCATCGTCTCGTGCATCTCGACGGTTGGCTGGGCTGTGCTGTCGTTGCCGAATAGGATGCCCACCTCGTTATCAAGCAGATACTGCTCGTCGATGCCCGCTTGCTCCAAAGCCTCGCGCGCAGCCATATAGGCGTACATCGCCTCTTGCGACAAACCCGTGCGCAGCCGCCTGTGCAACAGGGCTTTCAGGTCGGGTGTATCTACGATACCCGTCAGAGGGCTGCGAAAACCGTACTCGCGCCGCGACTCGTCGATACCTATGCCGCTCTTGCCGGCCATGAGCGACGCACTCACTTCCTTCTGGTCATGCCCGATGCACGACCATATACCTATTCCCGTTATTACTACTCGTCTACTTTTCACTTATGTCTTATGTCTTTTGTCTTTTGTCTTCTCATAACCCTCCGGCTATTGTTATTACTTGTCCGGTGATGTATGATGCCTCGTCGGAGCACAGGAAACTGACCAGTGCCGCCACTTCCTCCGGTTGTCCGAAACGACCCATGGGGATCGTCTTTTTCATTTCCGCCTCGTTGATATCTGCTGTCATGTCGGTGCGTATGAACCCCGGTGCAATGGCATTCACCGTCACTTTGCGTGCTGCCACTTCCTTGCTCAGGGCTTTCGTGGCACCTATCAGTGCCGCCTTGGCAGCCGAGTAGTTCGTCTGCCCGGGCATTCCGCTCACTCCGGAAACCGAGGTGATGTTCACTATGCGCCCTTTGCGTGCGCGTAGCATACCGCTGAGCACGTGGTGCGTGGTGTAGTAGAAGCCTTCTGTAGTGGTGTGCAACACATCGTGCCACTCCTGTTCGTTCATGAATACCAGCAACTCGTCGCGGCGTATGCCGGCGTTGTTCACCAGCACGCTTATATGTTCGCCCTCGTGGGCTGCATCCCACGCTGTCAGTGCTGTTTCTATCGATTTGCCGTCAGCTACATCGAACGGCAGCAACTCGGCTTGGCCGCCGGCTGCCTGTATTGCCTGTAGCGTCTCGGCGGCTGCGGTTTCGTTGTGGTGGTAATTGATCAGTACCGTATAATCGTCTTGCGCCAAACGCTCTGCTATCGCTCTGCCTATTCCCCGACTTCCGCCGGTTACCAATGCATAATTCATCTCTAACAATTTAACAGCTTAACAATTTAACAGTTTAACTCAAAAAGTGTGCAACTTCATCGGGGTCAACACGTGGTCTTTCCCTAATCAAATCGTGGTTTTTCCCTAAGGTAATCAAAATTTTATGCCATTTTTTGCCACTAATCGTTATTTTTATACTTTTTTCAAGTACTTTTCTATCTCTGCCAAGTCCTCGTAGAACGGTGTGTCATCCACGATGGTGGGGGTGAGTCGGCGAATAGCCTCGTACTGCTTGCGCGTGGCTGTAGCCAACCTGTCTTTGATACCCAGACAATCCACGGCTTGCGCCATGGCCAGATACAGAATGCTCATCACCTGATAGCAGTTGTCGATCACCTGCGCACACAACTCGGCACTGTTCGTGCCCATGGATACGATATCCTGATTGTCGTTGTTGTTGGGGATCGAGTGTACGTAATTGGGCATCGCCAGTGTCTGGCACTCGGCTGTTGTACTTGTGGCGGTGAACTGACATGCCTGTATGCCGTAGTTCAGCCCCAGTGTACCCATGTTCAGAAAGGGTGGGAGTATGCCGTTGATGCGGTCGTGGCACAGGTAGTTCAGTTGCCGCTCGCTGACCATCGCCAGACGAACCATGGCAATCTTCACCTTGTCTGCTTCCAGCGATATATAGTCGCCGTGGAAGTTGCCGCCATGATATACGTTTTGCGTCTCAGGGTCAACAATCGGGTTGTCGCTCGCAGCGTTCAACTCCTCCTCTATCACCTTGCGGCTGTAAGCCAGCGTGTCGTCTATTGCCCCGAGGATCTGCGGTGCGCAGCGCAGCGAATAGTACGCTTGCACCTTGTCCTTGAACACTCCATCGCTTTCGACTTTCGACTTTTGACTTTCGACTGAGTACAGCATATTCTCGCGTTTGAGCAATCGCTTGCTGTCGCTGCTCATGGCGCGCATGAGTTCGGCAATCCGTATCTGTCCCTCGTGCCTGCGGCTCTCGTTGAGCGGCGCAGCCATCAGGTCGTCGTAACTGCCGGCGATTTCGTTCATCCATACAGCAGCCAGCGTGGCGTGATGCAGCAGATTCTCGGCATGCAGCTGGTTAACGGCGCTGATGCCGGTCATCACGCTTGTGCCGTTCGTGCAACTCAGCCCCTCACGGATATGGATGCTCATCGGTTGCAAACCGCACTCATCCATCACCTCGCGCGTAGCACGCCACGCTCCGTTGTAATGCACTTTTCCTTCGCCTATCAGGCACAGTGCCATGTGTGCCAACTGTACCAGATCGCCGCTGGCACCTACGCTGCCGTGCTTGGGGATATACGGGTAGATGCCCCGGTTGATGAACTCCGTAAGCAGAGCAACCAACTCAGGATGCACGCCGCTCTTGCCTTGCGCAAACGAACCCACACGTGCGAGCATGCTCGCGCGTACAAAAAAATCGCTCAGCGGCTCGCCCATACCTGTGGCGTGCGAGCGAATAATGTTATACTGCAAATCGCGCAAGTGATCGTCACTCACGCGCCATTGAGCCATTGGCCCGAAACCTGTATTGATGCCGTAGATAATTTTGTTCGACGCAAAACGCTCCAGAAAATCGTACGACTCTGCGATACGCCGGAGCGCTGCAGAGTCCCATTCCAGTTGACCTGCGCCGTACAAGATAGAACGTACTGTATCTATGCCTATTTTCATCTGTATTTGTCTATTCCTTTCCTTTAAAATGGATGCATACTGCACTAAGCAGCAAAAAAACGCACAAAGTTACGAAAAATTTTTCATTTTTGCAAATTTTTCTGCACTTTGTAACGTTATGCTATCAAAATCCCGAAAATTATTGCTATCCCAAAAACGGATAAAATCACGCTTTTTCGCCAAACGGATCATCGGAGAATTTGACGTAGAAAATCCACCATAGCAGGCTTATCATTCCGTAAAACATGTATTTGAATACATATCCGTGCAGAAACTCAAAATACTCCGGATGACCCTTGGTAAGAACCGCAATCATGGCTATGCGAAATATATTGAACGCGTACGCGCACAACCAGCCCAAAGGAATGAACCAAAGTTTGTGTTGCCATTTGCCTGGTGTGGTGAGCATGATCACTGTCCAGATGAACGCCTGTTTCAATCCCGAACACCCCCAAACGATATAGATGCCTCGCTCTTCACCCACGATGCAGAAGCGATTGCCGTTGGTTTGTACAACGGCTTCCCCCCACAACCTCAGCAGTGCAACGACCTGATCCGCTACATGATCGCAAATCCAGTGAATATACCACGTCATATCCATGCCGAGAATGATAGCAGGTTGATAACTCACCTCATCCCCCGGCAGGCAGAGCTTCCAGAAGTAGTTGGCTGCAAGCATGGCAATGACGAAACGTATTATCGCTTCGTATTGCTTGATATATGTTCTTATCTTGGGCATCTGACTTCTTACGATCGGCATAGCCGTGCTTTCGATCGGCAAAGCCGTGCTTAAATTCTTGTCTTTGCGTATGGTACTTCCTCTATTGAGCAGAACTCTCCATCCAGATACTTGTAGTATCCCGCTTGTGCAATCATCGCGGCATTGTCGGTTGTGAACGAGAAGGGTGGTATGAACGCCTGCCAATGATAGCGGCGTGCATAATCGAGTAGGGCAGCACGGAGTCCGCTGTTGGCACTCACTCCTCCGGCTACGGCTACTTGACTTATTCCTAAATCCTTGGCGGCTTTCTTGAGTTTGCGCATCAGGATATCGATGACGGTTGTTTGCAGGGCTGCACAGTAATCTTCCCTGAGATTAGGCACACGTGCTGCCAACTCGTCAATGCTATCCACACCCTCGGCTGCCATCTGATCGCGCAAGGAGTAGAGGAACGATGTTTTCAGACCGGAGAATGAATAGTCGTAACCGGGCAAATTCGGTTTGGCGAGCGGGTATTTGCTCGCATCGCCTTGCTGCGCCAGTTTGTCAACCCAAGGGCCTCCCGGGTACGGCAAACCGAGCACCTTGGCGCACTTGTCGAACGCTTCGCCGGCAGCATCGTCGATGGTTTGACCGATGATCTGCATATCATTGTAGGCGCGGATGAGCACAACTTGGCTGTTGCCTCCGCTGACGAGCAGACAGAGGAACGGGAATGTAGGATGCTTGTATTCAATGCCTTGCAGTTTCGGGTTGGCGGCAATCATCTCCGGTGCGGGATGCACGAAATGTGCCATCACATGTCCCTGCAGATGGTTGACCTCGATGAGTGGGATGTTTAGGCTGAGCGCCAAGCCTTTGGCAAACGAAGTGCCGACCAGCAGACTACCCAACAATCCGGGACCGCGAGTGAAAGCGATAGCACTCAGCTCTTCTTTCTTGACCCCTGCACGCTTGAGTGCCGCATCCACCACAGGAACGATGTTTTGCTGATGAGCACGACTCGCCAACTCCGGAACAACACCTCCGAACTCCTCATGAACCGACTGCGAGGCGGTCACATTGCTAAGCAACAATCCCTCGCGAAGTACGGCTGCAGAGGTATCGTCGCAACTCGATTCGATGGATAATATGGTTACCATTTGTTTATTTGTCATTTTGTAATTTGCCGTTTTTTTCGTTTGCCATTTGGGCATTTATTTGGCAATTTGGTAATTTTTTACAAAAAATCGTACAAATTTACAACAAATATTTGGAAATTCCAAAAAAAAGTTGTATATTTGCGCACTTTTTATGATTTGAAAGTTGAAAATTGTAAGTTGAAAGAAAATTATAATGTATTTTTATATATTTTTGGTGTGGTTGGCTTCTCTGTTTGGCAACAAGAAAGCACGTGACTTGTTTCATGGTCAGTGGAAGGCAACCGATGGGTTACGAACGCGTTTGCCCCATAAGACGGGCAAGCAGCGCCGTGTGTGGATTCATGTGGCTTCGGTCGGCGAGTTTGAGCAAGCTCGTCCGATTATTGAGCGGCTGCGCAGCGAGCATCCCCAGGTGGAGATTGTGCTCACGTTCTTCTCTCCATCAGGCTACAACCTGCGCAAGGACTACGATCAGGTGAACGCCGTGACGTATATGCCTTTTGCTACGCGCCGTAATGCGCGAATGTTCCTGGATGTCGTCAAGCCCGATATGGCTATCTTCGTCAAGTACGAGTTTTGGCCGGCATACTTGCGCGAACTGCACAAACGCAACATCAAGACCTACAGCATTTCCGCTATCTTCCGCGAGAAACAGGCCTTCTTCCGCTGGTACGGTAAGCCGTACAGGAACATATTGAAATATTTTACGGCAATCTACGTGCAAGACGAACCTTCGGCACAGTTATTGCAGCAATACGGGATAGAAAATGTGGAAGTGGCCGGCGATACGCGTTTCGACCGCGTGCAGATGATTGCGCAGCAAGCGAAGGATATACCCCAAGTGGAACGTTTCGCCGCCGGCAGCGACAAGGTGATCATTGCCGGCAGTACATGGCCTAAGGACGAAGAGTTGTTGGCGCGCTACGTGGCAACGCACTCCGATGTGCGTCTGGTGCTTGCACCGCACGAGATACACGAGGCACATTTGCATCAGATATTTGAGCAGTTCGAGGGACGACATGTGCGGCTCACGCAAGCCACTATCAACAATGTGGATGCCGTGCGTGTGCTGGTTGTGGATACAATGGGGATGCTCTCGTCCATCTACCGTTACGGCCATGTGGCGTATATTGGCGGAGGATTCGGCGTAGGCATTCACAACACGATAGAGGCGGCTGTATTCGGTATTCCCGTGCTGTTTGGCCCGAACTACAAGAACTTCCGCGAAGCCTGCGCACTGATTGACAATGGCGGAGCATTCCCGGTTCGGAATTATGAAGAGTTCGAAGCCGCGATGGACAAAGCTTTGGAGGAACATGAGACCTTAGGCAAGAAAGCAAGTGATTATGTAGAGTCAGAACTTGGCGCTACTGATAAAATTTATAAGAAACTATTCGGATAGACCGCTGTGCAAGTAATTAGGCTTTCGACTTTCGACTTTGAGTGAGCGAAGCGAGCGGTCTTTCGACTAAAATAATAAACAATGGCACAAAAACCCGCAATACCCAAAGGAACGCGTGACTTCTCGCAACTGGAGATGGCACGTCGTAACTATATTTTTAACACAATCCGCGAAGTATTTGGCAAGTATGGCTTCGCGCAGATAGAAACGCCTGCCATGGAGCTGATGTCCACCTTGATGGGCAAGTACGGCGAGGAAGGCGACAAACTCTTGTTCCGCATTCAGAACTCCGGCGAGAAGGCAAATGAGGCTCCGGAGAAAGGCTTGCGCTACGACCTGACCGTACCGTTTGCACGCTACGTCGTACAACACCGCGATACGATACAGTTCCCCTTCAAGCGCTACCAGATACAACCCGTTTGGCGAGCCGACCGACCGCAGAAGGGTAGGTATCGCGAGTTCTATCAGTGCGACGTGGATGTGGTAGGCACGAACAGTCTGCTCGCCGAGGTTGAACTGATACAGATCGTCGAAGAGGTGTATCGCCATTTGGGTATACGTGTCAGTCTGCACCTGAACAACCGCAAGATTCTTGCCGGTATAGCCGAGGTAATCGGTGCACCCGACAAGATGATCGATATCACCGTAGCCATCGACAAACTGGACAAGATAGGTGTAGAGGCTGTGAATGCCGAACTGATAGAGCGTGGATTGAGCAACGAGGCAGTTGCAGCCTTGCAGCCCATTCTGAACCTCAGCGGCTCGAATAATGAGAAACTCAGCCAACTGCGTACGATACTTGCCGGCAGCGAAGTAGGATTGAAAGGAGTTGATGAACTGGAGACTATCTTTAATCTAACAGACGCAGTCGGTCTCACATCTAACAGCGCAGCGGTCTCACAGCGCAGCGGTCTCACCATCGAGCTCGACCTCTGCTTGGCGCGCGGCTTGAACTACTACACGGGTGCGATCTTCGAGGTGAAGGCGCTGGATGTTCAGATGGGTTCAATAACCGGCGGCGGACGTTACGACAATCTGACAGGTATCTTCGGTATGCCGGATGTTTCGGGTGTAGGCATATCGTTCGGCGCAGACCGTATATACGATGTACTGACCGAATTGAATCTGTATCCCGAAGAGCTGCAATCGGCTACGCAACTGCTGTTTGCCTGCTTTGGGGATGAGGAGTTGAAGTTCGCCATGCAGGCTGCCACGGCGTTGCGTGCCCGAGGAATGCGCGTGGAGGTTTATCCCGAAGCCGTGAAGATGAAACGTCAGATGGCGTACGCCGATGCCAAACATATACCGTACGTGGCTATCATCGGTAGTAACGAACTACAGGAAAAGAAAGTGATGCTCAAGAACATGCTTACAGGCGAACAGAGCCTGGTTAGCGTGGATGAGATCCAATTATAATTTACAAAATGGTTCCCAAAAACCAAAATAAAAAAATAATATTCATGAAAAAGATAATTCTTTCTCTTGTCGTGATGACAATCAGTCTGGCATCGTTTGCGGTGCCCGCTCGTCGTGGGTTCCACGACTTCCAGCAACCCGATGGCACAACCATCTCGCTTACTCTCGCCGGTGACGAGTTCTGTCACTGGTATGAATCGGCCGACGGTACGGTGTATAAGCAAACCGAGGATGGCCGTTTTGTTGCTACCACTCGCGAGCAGATCAATGCTCGCCGTAAGGCTTCGCCTAAGTTCCGCTCGATGCAAGCACACCGTGCAAAAAAGATTGGCTCAGATCCTAATCTCGCACCGAAAGGTATCGTTATCCTTGTTAACTTCAAGGACAGTCAGATGAAAAGCGCGCATACCAATGCCGTATTCAACGAGTTGTGCAATGCAACGAACTGTACCGTTAACGACGGGTATCCTTCCGCAGCACAGTACTTCGCCGATCAATCCGACGGAGCATATCGTCCTATTTTTGATGTCTTTGGCCCTGTAACGCTAAGCAAGAATACCAGTTACTACGGCAAGAACGATTCGGATGACAACGACGAGCATGCTACCGATGCTGTGATTGAGGCTTGTATCCTTGCCAACGACCAGTATGACAACCTCAACTTCGCCGATTACGATTCGGACAACGATGGCAAAGTAGATTTCGTATATGTCATCTATGCCGGCAAAGGCGAGGCGGATGGCGGTGCATCTACAACTATTTGGCCGCACAACTGGAGTATAGACGAGTGGGTTACATCGTATAGTTCGTTAGCCGATTATACGAAAGCGCAAACACGTTTGGATAACGTATATCTGGACAACTACGCTATGTCTTCGGAGCTTTCCGGCAACGACTTGGGCGGTATTGGCACGCTCTGCCACGAGTTCGGTCACGTTATTGGTTTGCCCGACTTCTACGAGACCAACTATGGCAACAACTACAAGAACGCCTTGACCCCCAACGATTGGGACATCATGGACGGTGGTGCATATAACGGTGACGGTCACTGCCCGCCGAACTACAGCCCGTGGGAGAAATACTTCTTTGGATGGCATACTCCTATTAACCTCGGTAACGAAGGACAATTGCTCACGCTCCAAGCCAACGGCACGACAGGCTATCAGGCCTACCAGATCAACCAAAGCGGTAGTCTGATCGGTGCCACTACAGCCAGCGAGTGCTATTACATCGAGAACCGCCAACAGCAAGGTTGGGATGAGGGACTGCCACATCACGGCATGCTCATCTGGAAGGTGAAATACAACGCAACGGCCTGGGATAACAACGCCCCGAATGGTGATGACACAAGCGGTTCGCCGCTCTATACTATTGTTTCTGCCAGTGGCACGAAGATAGGAACGCATATCAATAGAAGTGAAACGGCTTATGAGTATGACGGTCCCAACAACCCTTATCCGGGTGCTGCCAACGTACACTCGAAGACTATTGCCAACAAGCCGCTGCTGGATATCCAAGAGGCAAATGGCGTGATTACCCTCACGTACATCGAGGAGCCGGCTGTGGTTATCGATCCGTTCGAACTGACATGGATGGTAGGTGACACAGAGTTTGCTACCACTATGTCAACGAACACCGGCAAAGTTGTTCTGCCGGAAAATGATCCTACTCCGTGCGACGATACCAAGGTGTTTGTCGGTTGGACGCGTACGGCTAACTACACGAACGCCACGACTGCTCCTACCTTTGTGAAAACCGGTGATGCTGCCGAGGAAGGTGACATCTTCTATGCCGTGTTTGCTACGGAAACAGAAAGTGCAGCGGTCGTACAAAATACTACGTATACCTTTACTTCCAAGACGTGGGCAGATGCTACTAACTCCTGGAAATGTGATAGTGAGGCTTATGGCTATGTCAATAATCAAGGTGTACAAGTAACATCGGCAAAAACCGGAGCCGGAGCTACGTCCAAACAGTCGTTTAGTAATGTGAGCAAGGTCGTTGCAAACTATTGCACCAATGCAACTAAAGGTGTAGGTAGTATCACTATCAAGATAGGTAGTTCAGAGGTTACGCATGATGTAACCAAAAACGGTGGTACGACCTTGCGTGACTTGCAGTTTGATTTTAATGCAGCTTCCGGCGTTGCTTCTATTGAGGTAACATGTACTACGAACTCCATCTACGTCAACTCCTTGACCTTCACAGCAGGTGGCAGCGGTACTACCTACAGTGACTACACCACAGCATGCACAACCACGGAAACAAGTGTTGTGAGCGTTCCTGAGTACCCCGCAGCCGTTAAGGCTATCCGCAACGGACAAGTGGTAATCATCCGCGACGGACAAGTATTCAACCTGCTGGGTGTACAGCAATAACATCCATAATAACTTAACAGCTTAACGCTTTAACAATTTAACGGCTTAACAGTTTAACAACTTATGACGACTTCCGAAGCATACGACAGCGTTTTGGCACAGTGCCGAAACATCTACGTCAAAAAGATGAAAGATTACGGACCCTCGTGGCGCATTATGCGTCCGCAGACGGTCAACGACCAGCTCTTCATCAAGGCCAAACGTATTCGCACTCTGGAGATGACAGGTGTGAATCTGGTCGGCGAAGATATAGCCGGCGAGATGCGGGCGATTGTCAACTATTCTGTTATGGGCATCATCCAACTGCGTCACGGCTTTGCCGACAACGTGGATATGTCGGCTGCTGAGGCTACGGAGTTGTACGATAAGTATGTAGCGGAAGCTAAAGCGTTAATGCTGCGCAAGAACCATGATTACGGCGAAGCGTGGAGGGATATGTTGCCCTCCTCGCTCGTCGATATCATCCTAACGAAGATCAATCGGAACAAGCAGATTGCCTCCAACGACAACAAGACCCTCATTTCCGAAGGCGCCGACGGCAACTACTTCGATATGCTCAACTATGCCGTGTTCTATCTTATTTTGACAAGCGAAAATCAATAATCTCGAAGTATCGATATATCGGTATTTCGAAATATCGAAATTTTGTAACAACTATGAACAAAGCATCTCATATCATCGGTTCAGTCGCCCGTACGTTGCTGGCGCTGACGTTCTTGTTCTCGGGCTTCGTGAAGGCCGTTGACCCGCTCGGCACGGTGTATAAGATCCAGGACTACCTGACAGCTTTCGGCGGGTTCTTTACCTCCTTGCTGCCTCTGGCAACCGTAGCGGCTGTGCTCCTCATCCTTACCGAATGGACGCTCGGCGTGATGATGCTATGCAACATCCGTACGCAATTAACAGCCTGGCTCTCGTTGGCATTCTATGCCGTGATGTTGCCGCTCACGCTGTATATCGCGCTTACGAATCCGATTACGGATTGTGGCTGTTTCGGCGATGCGCTGGTGATCAGCAACTGGCAGACGTTCTGGAAAAATGTGGTGCTTATGGCACTTGTCATCGTCTTGCTTTGCACGAAACGGCATATACCGCAGACCTTCGTTTGGTGGGCTGAACTCGGCATCGTAGTGATAGGTATGGCGCTGGCAGGCGGATTGATGCTCTATACGCATTACCATCTGCCGCTCATCGATTTTCGTCCGTACAAGATAGGCAACAATATCCCCGAACTGATGGAGATCCCCGATGACGCTCCGCACGATGTATATGAGATCACGCTCTATTACGAGAAGGATAGGGAAGTACAGGCATTCACCATGCAAGATTACCCGCGTGGCGACAGCACTTGGCGCTTCGTGGATCAGGAGTCGCGACTTGTGCAGAAAGGTTACGAGCCGCCCATCCATGACTTCGAGCTGGTTAACTACGAGGGTGAAGACCTCACCTACGATATACTGGAAATGGAGCACGTGACACTCATCGTGATGTACGACCTGCAGAAAGCCGACCTTAGCCAACTGCCGAAGGTAGCGCAGCTGTGCCGGAATAATCAGGAAGAGGAGCAGCCCGTATATATCCTCACTTCCGCGACCGAAGATCAGATTGAGGAGTTCATCGAGGATAACAAGCTTGATTTGGAGCGCGAAATCTTCCTCACGGCTGACGGCATTATGCTCAAGACCATCGTACGTGCCAACCCGGGTGTGTTTGTTGTAGAGAATGGTACAATAACAGATAAATATAACATCCGCAATCGTCAATAAATACAATCGTCAATCAATCGTAAATCGTCAATCAATCGTAAATCGTCAATCAATCGTAAATCGTCAATAAATATGAAATGCTTGATTATTGGCTCGGGCCCTGCGGGCTACACAGCAGCCATCTACGCCTCGCGCGCTAACTTACAACCTGTACTGATCGAAGGTCCGCAACTGGGCGGGCAACTGACTATAACCACCGAAGTGGAGAACTTCCCCGGTTATCCAGATGGCGTGGAGCCGTTCCAGATGATGGACGATCTGCGTCGTCAAGCCGAACGTTTCGGCACGCAGTTCGTGTCGGCTATCGTGGAGAAAGTGGATTTCTCTTGTTCGCCCAAGAAGGTGTGGGCGGACGATGGCAATCTGTATGAGGCAGAGACAGTAATCATCGCCACGGGCGCTTCCGCCAAGTGGCTGGGAATCCCGAGTGAGAAGGAATATAGAGGTCGTGGCGTGAGTGCTTGCGCTACATGCGACGGGTTTTTCTACCGCGGCAAGACCGTGGCTGTGGTAGGCGGAGGCGATACAGCCTGCGAGGAAGCAACCTATCTGGCTAATCTGTGCCAAAAGGTGTATATGATCGTCCGCAAGCCATACTTGCGTGCTTCGGAGATTATGCAACAGCGCGTGTTCAACAACCCGAAGATCGAGGTCCTGTTCGAGCACAACACCCTGCAACTTACGGGCGAACAGAAGGTACAAGGCGCTGACTTGATTTATAAGAAAGGTCTGCCGGAAGAGGAGGTGCGACATATTGCTATCGACGGATTCTTCCTGGCTATCGGTCATCAGCCCAACACTAAGCTGTTTGCTGATTACTTGGATTTGGATGCTGAGGGATATATCAAGGTAGAGGGCGACAGTCCCCGCACAAACGTGCCGGGTGTGTTTGCCGCCGGCGATTGTGCCGACCCGCATTACCGTCAAGCCGTGGTAGCTGCCGCTGCCGGCTGCAAAGCCGCCATCGAAGCCGACCGCTATCTCAAGAACTAAGAAACAGTAAATACAAAAGAGATATGAAAAACACAAAACTTTGGCGCGCCTTAGGTCGCAATACATTGATTTCGATTGTTCTGTTCGCAGCCTTGTTAGGGCTGTTGTGGTTGGCGGAGATGCTGTTTCCGTCGGTTACTTTGCTCAAGTGGCATGATGCAGCCTGGGTGGTAGGTATACCTGCCTCGGTCATTGGCGTGGCGTATATCCTGACGGTACGTGACCCGCAGAACTATACCGGATTCTATGCCGGTATCATCATGTCTGTATTGTTGGGCATACAATTCTTGCTGCAAGAGCCCAAAGGTATCGATAGCGCGTTCTTGTTCTTCTTTGTGTTTATACCCTTCCAGCTGATGTCTATCTATAAGTGGAGTAGGAACAAAGACGACGGCGGCGCCAGCTTCGAGCCGAAGTTTCTGGATACGCCGCGACTGATGTTGTCGGTAGCTTTGTTAGTGTTCATCACTTTGGGCGATTATATCCTCGTAACCTACGCATTCCAGCGCAACGGATTACTGGATAATGTACTCATCAAACTATTGAGCGGTTTGCTGATCTCGTCGTCGTTCCTGGCCAACTACTGGCTCATCTACCGCAAGACGGATTCCTGGATATACTGGATCATCTATAGCCTGGCAGGAATCGGTCTGTTTATCATCATCCGCAATCCGTTCTCTATTGTGCTGTTCACGTTCTTCCTGGTGATCAACGGATCGGCAGGTTGGGCATGGCTGAAGATGACAACGCCCGAGAATATGGGGTGGTTGAGCAGAAAAAATAATTGGTAAGAAGTAAAAGGTAAAAAGTAAAATAATAGATGCAGAAACGTTATTTATTGAATGAATCGGAGTTGCCGACACGTTGGTACAACATGTTGGCGGATATGCCCGTCAAACCTATGCCACCTATCCATCCTGGCACGAAAGAGCCGATGGATGTTGATGGCTTATCGCAGATCTTTGCCCGCGAGTGTGCCAAGCAGGAGCTCGACACCGAGCATGTATGGATAGATATCCCCGAACCTGTTCTGGAGCAGTACAAGTATTACCGTGCCACGCCTCTGGTGCGTGCCCACGGATTAGAGCAGGCCTTGGGAACTCCCGCACATATCTACTTTAAGAACGAGAGTGTCAATCCTCTTGGTTCGCACAAGTTGAACTCCGCCATCCCGCAATGTTACTATTGCAAACAGGAAGGTGTGACGAACGTGACAACCGAGACCGGTGCGGGACAATGGGGCGCTGCGCTGAGTTATGCCGCGAAGATCTATGGCTTGGAGTGCGCCGTGTATCAGGTAAAGGTATCGATGCAGCAGAAACCGTATCGCTCAAGTATCATGCGTACGTTTGGCGCGACAGTTGTCGGTTCGCCCTCGATGAGTACGCGTGCAGGCAAGGATATCATCACCCGTGATCCGAATCATCCTGGTTCGTTGGGCACAGCCATCTCTGAGGCTATTGAGCTGGCAACAACCACGCCCAATTGCAAATACACCTTGGGCTCGGTGCTGAATCATGTGGCGTTGCATCAGACAATCATTGGTCTGGAAGCCGAGAAACAGATGGCTATGGCGGGCGAGTACCCGGATGTGGTCATCGCTTGCTTTGGCGGTGGCAGTAACTTCGGTGGTTTGGCGTTCCCGTTCATGCGGCATAACCTGCACGATGGCAAAACCACGCGTTTCATAGCAGCCGAGCCGGATAGCTGTCCTAAGTTGACGCGTGGCGAGTTTCGCTACGACTTTGGCGATAGTGCCGGTTACACGCCGCTGCTGCCGATGTACACCTTAGGTCATGACTTCAAGCCCGCAAATATTCATGCCGGCGGTTTGCGTTACCATGGTGCTGGCGTGATTGTCAGCCAGCTGCTTAAGGAAGGCATGATGCAAGGTGTGGATATCCCGCAACTCGAGACCTTTGAGTCTGCCACCTTGTTTGCTCGCACGGAAGGTATCATTCCTGCGCCGGAAAGTGCGCATGCCATAGCCGCCACGATCCGTGAAGCCAAACGATGCAAACAGACCGGGGAAGAGAAGGTTATCCTATTCAACCTGAGCGGGCACGGCTTGATCGATATGGCGGCCTATGACCAGTATAACAACGGCGACCTGATCAATTACGCTTACCAACCCGCCAAATAGTAAGAAATCCAAAATTTGAAATCATAAATTTGAAATCCTAAATGACCACAATACCTGTATTATTACTGACCGGTTATCTTGGTAGTGGCAAGACGACGCTCCTGAACCGGATATTGAATAACCGTCGCGGCATAAAGTTTGCCGTGATTGTGAACGACATAGGCGAGGTGAATATAGACGCCGACCTCATAGCCAAAGATGGCATCGTAGGGCAGAAAGACGATAGTCTGGTTGCCCTGCAAAACGGTTGTATCTGTTGCACGCTTAAGATGGATCTGGTGCAGCAATTGAACGATATCACCTCGCTCAAAAAGTTCGATTACATCGTCATCGAGGCATCGGGAATTTGCGAGCCCGGGCCAATAGCGCAGACCATTTGTTCCATTCCCGAGATCGTTACGAACTACGCGGGGCATGACATGCCTCGTCTGGATTGTATTGTGACGGTAGTGGATGCCTTGCGCATGCGCGACGAGTTCGGCTGTGGTGATGCTCTGCAAGAGGAGCATATAGGCGAGGAAGATATAGAGCGTCTGGTGATTGAGCAGATAGAGTTCTGCAACAAGATTCTGCTCAATAAGGCTTCGGAGATCAGCCCCCGTGAGTTGGATCATCTCACTGCCATCATCCGCGCCATACAGCCCAAAGCCGAGATCATCCCCTGCGACTACGGCGATGTGGATTTCGACAAGATTCTCAACACTCATGCCTTTGACTTTGAGGAGGTTGCCACGAGTGCTGCTTGGGTGCATGAGGTCGAAGCCACTGACAACGACCACGATGAGCATGAGGAACATGAACATCATGAGCATCATCACCACGACCACGAGCATCATCACCATCATCACGACGATGAGGGAGAAGCCGAGGAGTACGGCATTGGTACGTACGTGTATTTCCGCCGTCAGCCGCTGGACTTGAATAAGTTCGATGAGTTTGTGGCTCGTCATTGGCCGAAAAATGTGATTCGTGCCAAGGGAATGTGTTACTTTGAGGATGAGTTCGATATGTGCTATGTGTTCGAGCAAGCCGGTAAGCAGTTCAACCTCAAGCAAGCGGGACAGTGGTATGCCACGATGCCCGAGGAGGAACTCATGCTCATGGCTAAGCGCGAACCCGGCATACTCAACGGCTGGGATGAGCGCTACGGCGACCGAATGCAGAAACTCGTGTTCATCGGTCAGCACCTGGACAAGCACGCCATCGCCGAGGCACTGGATGCCTGCTTGGCATAATCAAAGAAACAAATCGTACATCGTACATCCAAAAATCGTACATTATGTTACATATATTATCATCATCCATGCACAGGGAAGATTTGAGTCTTCCGTTTGAGTTGCCCGAAGAGTGGCTGAGCAGTCACCAGTGTGTAGCCGTGCAAACCGGTGGCACCGAGGCATCGTTCGTGAACCTGGTAGAGAAAGGTAAGATCCATATGGATAAGCCTGTGTATCTGCTTGCTTCGGGGCATAGCAACTCGCTTGCTGCGTCGCTGGAGATTCTGACGTGGATACTACAACACGACGGTTCGGGTAGGGTGATCACCTCGCCGGAGCAGATTAACGAGCCCATAGAGCAAGCCGAAGATGCGCCGGCACGTCTGGGTGTGATTGGCGAACCGTCAAGTTGGCTGATTGCCTCGCATGTGGATGATGCGCGTGCGCTCAAACAGCTGAATGTGAAGCTCGTGCATATACCTATCACCGAAGTAACCTCGTTGGGCGAGGTGGATGGCGGTATGGAAGGCGCTGAGCGCATCTATATCCGCCTCAAGGAAATCGTCAGCCGCTATCAGTTGGATGGTTTGACACTCCGTTGCTTCGACCTGCTGACCACAGTCAAGAACACCGGCTGCGTGGCGCTGAGCAAACTCAATGACGAAGGCATACCTGCAGCCTGCGAGGGCGATGTGCCGCTGCTGCTGACGATGATGGTAGCCAAACATGAGTACAATCAGATTGGATTCCAGGTCAACCCCGCCCGCATACAGCCGGATGGCAAGATGCTGTTTGCCCATTGTACCGTGCCGCTGAAGATGACCACGAGTCATGTCTATGACACCCATTTCGAGTCGGGCATCGGTGTGGGCATCCACGGCGAACTGCCACTGGGCAAGTACCGCCTGATGAAGATGTCGCCCGACCTCTCGTTCATCATGGATGAGCCCGTAGAACTGATTGCCAACCAATATGAGCCCAACCTCTGCCGCACGCAGGTTTGGCTGCAAGCTACACCCGAGATGGCACGCGATATGCTTACGCACCCGCTGGCTAACCACCATCTGCTCATTCGGGATTTATAATTCTTTGTAATTAGTTTAATTCGCTTAATTCGTGAACAATAATATGAAACTCAAACACATTCTAACTATGGCAGTACTTGCCTCGACGATGACGCTGAGCGCAGCGTCCGCTAACCCGTTCTTTGAGTACAAGAACTGGAAGACACCCCACGGAACTTATCCGTTCAATGACATTCGTAACGAACATTATATGCCCGCCTTTGAGGAGGCTATGAAACGCGGTTTGGCGGAGATTGATGCCATCTGCAACAACCCGGCTGCACCGACGTTTGCCAATACCATCGAGGCATACGAGAAGAGCGGCGAGATGCTGAGCATCGTCATCGGTTGCTTCTACAACCTCGCTTCGGCAGAGACCAACGACTCTATTCAGGCCATCCAGGTGGAACTGTCGCCGAAGATGAGCGAGTATAGTTCGACCATCCGACTCAACGAGAAGCTTTTTGCACGCATCAAGACCGTGTATGACAATCGCGCGAAGCTTAAACTGAACAAGGAGCAGCAGAAGTTGCTCGACGATGTATATGAGTCGTTTGCCAACAACGGCGCAAACCTCAGCCCCGAGGATAAGCAGACTTATCGCGAGTTGACAGCCAAACTGTCGATGCTGACGATGACCTTCGGGCAGAACGTGCTGAAGGCAACCAACGCTTGGACGATGCTCATCACGCGTGAGGAGGATCTGGCGGGACTCAACGACGATACGAAAACGATGCTCCGCGCCAATGCCGAGGCCAAGGGACTGCAGGGCTGGCTGCTGAACCTCAAGCCCACAACCTACATCCCCGTGATGCAAGATTGCGACAACCGCGACATCCGCCGCGAACTGTATATGGCGTACAATACGCGTAACATCGGCGGCGAGTTCGACAATACGCAGATCATCATCGATATAGTCAATACTCGTCTGGCTTTGGCTAAGCTGTTCGACAAGTCGTGCTATGCCGACAAGTCGCTGCACAAGTCGATGGCAGAGAACAAGGAGAACGTGTATCGCTTGCTCGACCAGCTCCGCGACAACTACATGCCCGCAGCGCGCGAGGAGGTTAAGGAACTGCAAGACTATGCCGCTCAGCAAGGTCTGTATGCAACGCTCCAACCGTGGGATTGGAGCTACTACTCCAAGAAACTCAAGAACGACAAGTATGCTATCAGCGACGATATCGTTCGTCCGTACTTCGAGCTCGAGGCAGTAAAGCAGGGTGTGTTTGGCTTGGCAAAACGCCTGTATGGCATCACGTTCAAGGAGAACAAGAACATACAGGTGTATCACCCCGAAGTAACGGCGTACGAGGTGTACGACGAGAAGGGTAAGTTCTTGGCTGTGTATTATGCCGATTTCCATCCGCGGGATGGCAAGCGCGGCGGTGCGTGGATGAACGACTTCCAACCGCAATACATGCTCGGCAAGCAAGATCATCGTCCGCATATCGTGAACGTGATGAACTTCACCAAGCCTGTGGTCGCAGCTGACGGCAGCGTAACCAAGCCTGCATTGTTCACCTACGACGAGGTGCGCACGTTTCTCCACGAATTCGGTCATGCCTTGCATGGCATGCTTACGCGTTGCCAATACGCGTCGCTGAGTGGAACGAATGTGCCGCGCGACTTTGTTGAGCTGCCCTCGCAGTTCAACGAGAACTTCATCGACGAGAAGGAGTTCCTGGATACATTTGCCAAACATTACGAGACCGGCGACAATATGCCCCAGGAGCTGATCGACAAGATCAAACGTTCCTCGAACTTCCACGCTGCCTATGCTTGCGTACGCCAACTCTCGTTCGGCTATCTCGACATGGCATGGCACACACTGGCAGAGCCGTTTGCTGTGCCTGCTAACCTGACGACCGAGGAGGCGGTTATTCGCTTTGGCAACGAGGCTATGGAGCAGGTTAGGGTATTGCCCAACGTGCCCGGCACACATATGGAAACAGCGTTCACGCATATCTTCTCCGGAGGTTATGCCGCAGGTTATTATGCCTACAAGTGGAGTGAACTGTTGGATGCCGATGCCTTTAGCGTATTCAAGGCGGCACAAGCCAAGAACGGTTCGATCTTCGACAAAAAGTCTGCCGAGCTGTTCCGCAAGCATATTCTGGAGCGCGGCGGTACAGAGAAGTCCGCTGACCTCTATCGCCGTTTCCGCGGAGGCGAACCTACCATCAATGCCCTGTTGGAGCGTGACGGAATAAAAGTTGTAGAAGTAAAATGATGCATATATCTGATCGCATAGCGCAAATATCCGCCTCGCCGACACTGGCGATGGCTGCCAAGGCTGCGGCAATGAAAGCAGCCGGTGTCAATATCCTGTCGATGTCGCTGGGCGAACCCGACTTCCCAACGCCGGCACATGTCAAGCAAGCCGTGAAAGCTGCCGTGGATGCCGACATGTCGCATTACGGTCCTGTAGCCGGTACACCCGGGCTGCGGGCTGCCGCGGCTGCGTATATGTCAAGTTTCGTGGAGCGGAAGAGTGGGGATACCTTTGCTTCGGACGATATCCTTGTATCCGTGGGCGCTAAGCAGGCTATATGCAACGCCATCGAAACGCTCGTAGGAAAAGGCGATGAGGTTATTCTGCCTACGCCATGTTGGGTCAGCTACAGCGAGATGGTCAAATTAGCAGAAGGAACGCCCGTGTATGTGCGTACGCGTATGGAAGATGATTTCTTGCTTACACCCGAGGCCTTGGAAACCGCCATTACGCCGCGCACGCGACTGCTCGTTATATGTACGCCGAACAATCCTACAGGCGCCGTGTATGACGCCGAACGCATCAGCCGCCTGGCGCAAGTATTGCTTCGCCATCCCAATATCGCCATCGTAGCCGATGAGATATACAATCAGATTTGTTATACGGGCACGTGCGCAACCTGGGCGGAACAGACTGAGTTGCTCGACCGAATGGTTCTGGTTAACGGCGTTAGTAAGGCGTTTGCCATGACGGGTTATCGTATAGGTTGGCTGGCTTGTAAGGACAAATCGTTCATCAAGGCGTGCACGCGTCTGCAAGGACAGCAGATCACCTGCGCCACGATGGTTGCACAATCCGCAGCCGAGCAAGCTTTGCGCGGTGACTTAACATGCGTGCATGAGATGACACAAGCTTTTGAGAAGCGGCGTGACTTGATTATGCAACTCTCGCAAGATATCCCGGGATGGAAAGTGCGTTGTCCGAAAGGGGCATTCTACCTCTTCCCCGATGTCACGGCGCTGTTCGGCAAGCATGCCGCTGCCGACAGTTCGTACGCACAGCACAAGGCAGCCGAAGGAGTGGACGATCATACGCTCATTCGTTCGGCCGACGAACTGTGCGAATACCTGTTGCTCGATGGCTTGGTAGCCTGCGTATCCGGATCGGCGTTTGGCGAAGATACATGTATCCGCCTGTCGTATGCCTGCTCCGAGCAGCAGATACGGGAAGCTATGCAACGAATACGTACGGCTATTCAACAACTCGTATGATGCATCCTCTGATCCATCGATGGCTGTTGGCAGTTGGGATGATTCTCGCGCTGACATGTTTGCCGAAGGGGGCGTGTGGTGTGCTGTATGCTGCTACCTATACGCTCACCTTCGATGCCGGTACGGGAACATGTGCCACCTCCTCTGCCACATGGACTACGGGCGATGCGGCACTCACCTTACCTACGGCTACGCCTCCTGAGCAGTGCGCGGATACGCGGCGTGTCAATCCGTGGAAGTTCGTAGGTTGGGCTAAAGCGTCGTGCGCGGAAACAACCGACCGACCCACGCTGTACAACGGTTCCTATAAGCCCTCAAGCTCCGAAACCTTGTATGCCGTGTACGGAATGTTCGAAGATGATCCCAACTCTTCAAAATATACGCGAGATTTTGATAATAACTATGTCGGAGGTTCGCAATGGACATTTACGAATATAAGTAGAGGAGCGGCTACGTTAGTATACCAGGCACATGACGGGACGTATTTTGGTCAAACTTCCGGGACATCGTCGGCAATAATTTACACCAAGAGCTATATCTTTTATCCTAAATACATCCGATTTTGGGTGTCGAAACAAACAAGTAGTACATCTGCTTGTACTTGGACTGTGCAAACCACGGAATCGAACGGCACAGTAAAAAAATTGGCTACGCAATCAGGAGAATCCATGGCCATAGGGGAATGGGTAGAGGTGTATGCCGATTTGTCGGAATGCCATGATGTAATAGTTTCTATCAACTATAGCGGAGCTACTGCCGCTAAAATGATAGATGATATCGAGTTGGCATTCTATTCCGTTACCTTCAACTCCAATCCTGATTGCTCCGACGAGTATGCTGCCACCGTAACAGAGTGGGGGCAACACAGTGTGGCGCTGTCGGTTGACGAATCGATAATTACCGCCGCTGTAACAGCTACGGCGTATATCGGAAGTAATGAGCCATGTTCTCCCCAATCGGTAACGCCCGTTAATGCTACCGCTGCCGGCGTGAAAAATATTCGTGTACCTTTGGACGACATCAATCTCTCCAGCCTGACAAGCGAGGGCAAAGTGCTGACCATATTGTGGCAAGATGCCAACGGGGATGAGATAGGCTCCAGTAGAGTCAGAGTGCCGCGTATCATTGCCAGTGATCGTGATATGTATCAGACGGACGAAAAAGGTAAGATGGTTTGGGAAACAGAGGTACATGTGTTGCCGGGTGTGACGCTGACTGCCAATGCCGACCGTTATACGCAATCTGAAGCGCAAATCAACGAACTGCATGTCTATCCCGGAGCCACACTGGATGTCACTTCTGGCAAACTGACAGCCAAGACGCTGCGTCTGCATAGCGGATGGACACGAGCCGCTGAGAAGGCGTATGACGTGGCAAGAGTGTACATCGCCGATTCGGCTACGCTTCTCAAGACTACCGCTACCTTGGATTACGATCTGTATGATGCCGACGAAGGCAACTGCTATCATCCCCTCTCTGTGCCGTTTACAGTGGCTGTGGAGGATGTGAACTATGCTGATGAATATTTGGCTGAGTTTGCGGAGTACGGCACGCATTATGTGATCAAGACGTACGATGGGGAGTCACGTGCCGAGAATGGTGCTGTTGAAGCCAACTGGACTATGGTCGAATCCTCTGATGTGCTCCAGCCCGGCATAGGATATACGCTGGCCGCAGTGCCGGTGAAAGGGGAGGCGATCATTCGTTTCCCGCTTGCCTACGATAATGCGTGGACTACCGGCGGCGAGCAAGCCACGGTGGAAGAGCAGACAAAGAATATTGTGGATGTGATAGCCCATACGGGTACGGCTGCCGAAGCCGATAATATACATGCCGGATGGAACATGGTAGCTAATCCGTATTTGTCGAGTTACGCCGCGGAGGAGGAGAATTTCTATGTCAGTATTCCTACGCACAATTTCTCGGAGTATATTCAGGAGAATGTGGCGGATGTAAGCTTGCTGCCCGGTTGGAGTTTCTTTGTGCAAGTGGCAGAAGCAGGCACGCTCACCTTTGCCTCGGGCAACCTGACTGTCGATTACGATATGCCGATATCGGCTCCGCAGCAAGTTATTCATCCCGTTCTTCGTACGGGAATCATCCTGTCGGACAATCGCAGTAGCGACAAGACAACCTTCCTCATATCCGACCAATATACCGATGCGTATGAAATAGGTGCGGATCTTGAGAAGCTGTTGGGCGATTCGTATGCATTGGCTGTATATTCGTTGAGCAGCGGCAACCGCTTGGCATTCAACGCAATGGACTCAACCGCCTTGACAAGCAATATCCCTATTGGCGTCCGCCTACCCGCGGATGGTATCTATATGTTTTCCGTCAATAGCGGCTATGCTTCGCCGCTTATCGGGCGAATGGAACTCATCGACAATGAACAGGGCATAGTTACTGACCTTTTGCTAGATGATTATACATTTACCGCTTCGCGCATGCAAAATGATCAGCGTTTTGCGCTCCGTATTACGCTTGCGTCACAAATGTCCACTCGTCTGCCCGATGATGCGCAAACATTCCTGCCCGGCACGCGCAAAGTAATCAGCAACGGACATCTGTATATCATCCGTTCCAACCGTCTCTACAACGCAACAGGCCAACGCCTGTAGTGGGGCTCGTACGGCGCTGAAAGCGCAGATCGTTCGAGCGTAGCGAGATAAGAACCTGGGTTTAAGAGCCCCACATCCACCTTTTTTTGTATATAGGTAGCATACTCGGTATATAGGTAGCATACTCGGTACGAGTGGAGTATAATAGCAGGTGGGAAACGGAAGCTTGCTTACAAGTTCCCACCTGCTATTATACTCCAAAGAAGACGTTAGTCTTCGCTACCTAATATACAAAAAAAGACATCCCGTAGGATGTCCGTGGGTGGAATGTGGGGCTCGAACCCACGACACTCGGAACCACAATCCGATGCTCTGCCAACTGAGCTAAGACCACCATAGCGCTTTCGCGACCCGATTCATAGATTCGACAAGTGAAACATCGAATCGCAAAAGCGGCTGCAAAGATACAACTATTTTTTTACATTTGCAAATATTTTCGCCATTGACGGAAACTCTTTTGCATATTATCGCTTATTTGCAATCTCGAATACGCAAAGTGAGGGCTGTTACGGGCGAAAACCTATACCAACCCTGAGGCATGATGCAGCACCGATGTTCGTCTCAATCAATCCGTACACATTCCTGTTGCCCAGGTTCAATCCGATAGGCGTGAGCGTACAAGCCGGGAGGTATCTGCCTGCAGCACCACCGTTGCTGTACTGCTCAACATGCATAGCCAAACCCATACCTATACCCGAATACAAACGGATATACTCGCGGTTGATGTAAGTGAAGTCCACCTTGGCTGCAGCAAATATATCATGCGTCCTCGTGTTGCCTGCCCAATACTCGTATCCCACACTCGCACCTACACGCAGCCAGCGAAGCACTTGGTATTGGTAGTCCACTTCCCATGCTCCGCAGAAGACATCGCGTTTCGTAGCGCCGCTTGAGCCGGATGCGGAGGGCGGGGCGATATAGAATGCCCATGAGTGGCCGTAGGTTAGGGTACTATACAATCCCGGCAAACCAACCGAGAAAGATATGTTATGCCGGTTATCCTTCCAGTAGTATTCTTTCTTGGGCATAACGGGAACTTCGGAAGAAGGGATAACTACCGTCACGCTCGTCGGGTTTGTGCCGGTGTCTGATGACTTCTGACTCGGAGTAACCTCCGTCTGGGCAAACATTCCTGATGCCAATAGCAGCATTGTGCTGCAAATAAATAGCTTTTTCATAATCGTCATGTTTTTAGGGATAGGATAATTATCCTATTCACGGTGCAAAATTACAAAAATTCTCCGATATTTGCAAATTTTCAGTCCAAAAATCTTCGAAATTCTGCAATTTTGCAACAAAACAAATAAATTTTCGTATTTTTATGTCTCAATATTTGCAAATTCGGATAATTTTTCGTATCTTTGTAGGCTTTTATGAAAAACACATACCTGAGAAACATGGATTCAGTTAAGATAATTGAAATCAAGAAGAGCGTATTTGAGGATAACGACCGTGCGGCCGATCAGTTGCGCACAGAGTTGAAGCGCAAGGGTGTTTATCTGCTCAATCTGATGTCAGCCCCGGGAAGCGGCAAGACCACTACGCTCATCCAAACCATCAATCGCCTGAAAGATAAGATCCGCATCGCCGTTATGGAAGCGGATATCGATAGCGATGTGGATGCTGTCAAAATCAAGGACGCCACGGGTGTGGAGTCCATTCAGTTGCATACCGGTGGTATGTGCCACCTGGATGCC
This sequence comes from uncultured Bacteroidales bacterium, assembly GCA_902798965.1. Classification (GTDB taxonomy): domain Bacteria; phylum Bacteroidota; class Bacteroidia; order Bacteroidales; family Paludibacteraceae; genus Colicola. The sequence goes on from CADBYS010000024.1 coordinate 45,833, forward strand.
GAGATGACCCAACAGGGACTCAACGGCCTGGAAGACCGCTTTGATTTGATCATTCTGGAGAACGTAGGCAATCTCGTTTGTCCGGCGGAGTTCGATACAGGCGCGGTAAAGAACGCCATGATTCTTTCGGTGCCCGAAGGTCATGACAAGCCGCTGAAATACCCGCTGATGTTCACCGTGTGCGATACGGTGGTAATCAACAAGATAGATGTAATGCCATATTTTGATTTCGATTTGGAGAAATGCAAGGAGTATATCCACATGCGCAATCCTGAAGCCACTGTTATTCCTATCTGCGCCAAGACAGGTGAAGGCGTTGATGCTTTCGCACAATGGCTTTTCGACGAAGTCCGCCAATGGCAAAATAAATCGTCAATTGAAACAAATAAATCGTAAATCGTCAATCGTTAAATCGTCAATAGTTTTATGCCTAAGATGTCCGACAAGTTCGTTCCCAAGCACAGGGGCGACAAGAATCCCAATCCGAAACTGCTGAAGTTTGTTCGGCACGTGACCGACCGTCTGCCCGGCAAAGTAAAGATGACCACCGATGCCCCGGAGTATTGGGGCTTGGCATGTATCTTTGAAGACGAGATGGATGCCGTGACGCGTGAAGCGGCGCTGGATCTGCTGCTCGACATGCTGCCGGGCAACTTCTTTAAGGTACGCAAGCATCACACCTATGCTCAGCTGCACGAGATGAATGCCAAGAAGCATTACACGCCCGACGACCAATCGCTTGACGACCTTTTGGACAAGTTGGCGTATTTCGGCATGCTCGAGTACGATTACGGCGACAAGTATCCCAAAAAGGAGAATGGCGAATGGAAAGATGTGGAACGCTCGCATTTTAAGCGGGAAGAGCGCGTATATTGGGTTCCGATGTTCGTGCCCGGCAGTGCCGAATATACCAACATGAACACCGAGCTCATGGACAAACATCCCGAACTCGCGATGTTCTTCGAGCGAATGACGTTCTTGCCGCTGGAGAAAGTGACACCGATGGTGCCCATGGGCGGTTCAGGCATTGGCATGCACGTCATTCCTGTGGAGAAAGCAATCTCGATGGAGAACCAGTCAATTGACATCGAGCATATCAGTTACTGGCTCAAGAAGTACGAGGGACATATAGGTGTAGGTATCTGTTCGTGCCGCTATGGAAGGAAGAAACTGGAAGAAGGTTGTGCCGATGACTACCGCGACTGGTGTATCGGTGTAGGCGACATGGCGGATTACTTGCGCGAGACCGGTCGCGGACACGACATCACGTACGACGAGGCGATGGCTATCCTCAAGAAAGCCGAAGACCACGGCTTTGTGCATCAGGTTACGAACATCGACGGCGAAGGGAAGATTTTTGCCATCTGCAACTGCAACGTGAAGATCTGCAACGCACTGCGTACCTCGCAACTGTTCAACACGCCGAACATGAGCCGTAGTGCGTATGTAGCCAAGGTCGATCCTAAGAACTGTGTGGCGTGCGGACGATGCGTGGAGTATTGTCCCGCGGGTGCTGTGAAACTGGGTCAGAAACTCTGCACCAAGCACGGACCACAAACCTACCCGAAACAGGAACTGCCCGATGCAGCTAAGTGGGGCGAACATAAGTGGAACGAGAACTACCGCGACGACAACCGCATCAACTGTTATCCTACCGGTACTGCTCCGTGCAAGACTGCTTGTCCCGCGCATATAGCCGTGCAAGGCTACCTCAAGAAAGCCGCCGAAGGCAAGTACACCGAGGCGTTGGAACTCATCAAACGCGAGAATCCCTTCCCCGCAGTGTGCGGACGAATATGTAACCGTCGCTGCGAGGACGCGTGCACGCGCGGTACAATAGATAGAGCTGTTGCCATCGATGCGGTAAAGAAGTTCATTGCCGAGAAAGACCTGCATGCCGATACGCGCTTCATTCCCGAGGTGAACATCTGTTCCAATGTGCAAGAGCGCTGGGAAGAGAAGATAGCCATCATCGGCGGTGGTCCTTCAGGACTGAGTTGCGCGTATTACCTGGCTACGATGGGATACAAACCCACAGTATTTGAGAAGAACGAAAAACCGGGCGGTATGTTACGTTATGGCATCCCGTCGTACAAACTGGATAAGGCTGTTATCGATGCCGAGATTGATATCATGCGCGAGATTGGCGTGGATATCCGTTGCGGCGTGGAAGTAGGCAAGGACGTGACGATTGCCGAACTGCGCAAGCAGGGGTACAAAGGCTTCTATGTGGCTATAGGTTGTCAAGGTGGTCGTCTGCCGGGCATCGAAGGTCAAGATCTTGAAGGCTGCACAACCGCTATAGACTTCCTACATGACGCTAACTGCGGTCAAAAGAAGATTGCAGGCAAAGTAGTTGTAGTAGGCGGCGGAAACGTGGCGATCGACGCGGCACGTGTGGCTAAACGTAGTGGCGCAAGTGAGGTGACGATGCTCTCGCTGGAGACCGAAGATATCATGCCCGCATCGCTCGAGGAACGAATGGAAGCTCGCGAGGATGGGGTAGTGATCAACCCGGGTTGGGGACCACTCAAAATCACAAATCACAAATCACAAATCACAAATGTCGGAAGTATCACGTTCAAGAAATGCCTGTCGGTATTCGACGAACAGCATCGCTTTGCACCGACCTTCGATGAGGCACAAACAATCACTCTCGATGCCGATATGGTGATCTTTGCCATTGGTCAGACGGTAGTACTGAAAGACCTGCTCAAGGGCACGAAGGTAGAATTTTTCCGCGGTGTGTATCCCGTCGCAGACAAGCTGACGCTACAAACAGCCGAACCGGACATCTTTGTAGGTGGTGATGTCTTTACGGGGCCGAAGTTCGCTATAGATGCGATTGCAACGGGTAAAGAGGCTGCCGAGAGTCTGCATCGCTATGTGCAAGGCGGGCACATGACCATCGGTCGCAACCGCCGCGATTTCATCGAACTCAACAAACAAGATATACAGGTTGAGCAATATGACAACGGCAGTCGTCAAGACCCCGGAGTTGTGCCCACGAAGAGCAAGTTCGACGAATACCATGGCACACTGACCGAAGAGCAAGTCAAGAAAGAGACCGCTCGATGCCTGAGTTGCGGTGCGTCGGTGGTGGATGAGAACCGTTGTATAGGTTGCGGTATATGCACCACGAAGTGTGCGTTCGATGCCATCCACCTGAATCGCGAACACCCCGAAGCCAGCGTGATGCGCACTTCCGAGAACAAGTTCGACGGTATTCTGCCGTACATGCTCAAGAGGGCAGGGAAAATCATCTTCAATAAAAAGTAATGCACGAACTGGGAATCGTCTTTTATATAATCCGTGACGTCAAGAAGGCGGCAGAGGAGAACGGGGTAAAGAAGGTATCAACCGTGGTGATGAACATCGGCGAGGTATCGACCATCATTCCCGACTACTTGACCGATTGCTGGCGTTGGGCTGCGGACAAGGAGGAGATGCTCCGTGGCTGCGAGCTGAAGATTGAGCCGATACCTGCCGTGACGCATTGCGACGGTTGCGGCAAGGACTATCCCACCGTCGCGCACGGCAAGAACTGCCCGCACTGCGGCAGCGAACAGACCTGGCTACTCCGCGGCAACGAGGTCGAGATAAAAGAGATCATCGTACCTGAATAAATAGTAAAATTGAAAAATAAATCGTACATCGTACATCTGTAAATCGTAAATAAATATGGCTTGTTTTATCGTTCCATTAACGCAAGCGGTAGCGACTACCATTTACCGCAAGACCACCAAACACACCGATTCGTTTGTCGGTCGTAACCTCAAAACGCTGGAGCAGATGCTCTGGGGCGGATCGTTGATGCTGATCGTTGATCACATCATCAACGGCGAAGTAACGTATATGTACCCCTTCTTTACGGCGCTCGAGACCGAAGGCGGCGGACTTGTCATGCTTCGCGAGATGCTGACTGTAGGTGTGCCGATGTCGGTGCTCGTCACTCTCGTGTGGGCTGTTTATTGTTATGCAAAAGAACGCAAAACTGCGTCTATATAAATCACAAATAACAAATTACAAATTTATTAAATTATGTTTTTTCAAGTCTATGGAGAGCACGCTCTCATCCAATGGGTGATGCTCTTGGCAGTCCTGGGTGGACTGATTCTGTGGAATGAGTTTGCACGCCGTACGAAACTCGGCGGTGCTATCACGTTCTTTGCCATTCCGTTGGCACTGACTGTGTATTTCGTAGCTATCGCTATCGGCGCACGCATGGGCGCTGAGTGGGCTGTGAACAACCAGACGCATGTGTACATGAACGGTTGGTTCCATTATGCCAAGCTCTATGCTGCCCTGACAGGCTGTATCGGCTTCATGATGATCAAGTACGAGTGGGGTATAGGTGCCAAGCATTGGTTCAAGCCCTTCCCGTTCATCATTGTGGCTATCAACATCCTGATTGCCGTTTGCTCGGATTTCGAGTCGGCTATCTGCGGTTGGAACAAATGGTGGTTGTCGAGTGAAGGTGTGTGGTTGTATGGCGGTTGGCATAACGTATTCAACGGTGTTGCCGGTTTGCTCAACATCTTCTGTATGACGGCGTGGTGGAATGTATATCCCAGCAAGGACCGCAAGGATATGATCTGGGCGGATATGACTTGGGTATATATCCTCGTGTATGACATCTGGAACTTCGCGTACACCTACAACTGCTTGCCGACGCACAGCTGGTACTGCGGTGTAGCTCTGTTGCTTGCTCCGACGATTGCAGCTCTTGGCTGGAACCGTGGCGGTTGGATTCAGAACCGTGCCAACACGCTGGCTATCTGGTGTATGTTTGCTCAGGTATTCCCCTTGTTCCAGGAGACCTTCTTTAACGGCAAGCAGTTCTATCCCTGGGCAGTACTGCCTACTCAGTATGTCAATGGCATCGAGACGGTTAATGCCGTTTATGCAGCATCGGGTCTGGGCGAAGAGGTTGTAGCACACACGACGGTAGTTGCCGAAGGTGCTACGGCTGCCGATCCTACGGCTATGCTCGTCATCTCTGCTCTGGCACTGGTAACGAACATCATCGCCTTGGCGTACATCTGTGTTCAGGCCAAGAAACGTCACATCAACCCGTACAAGGAGGATGTATTCGTTGACCAGAAGTACTACAAGGACGCTCTGGCTCGTGCCATCGTCGCATAACTAAGAATTTTGGATAAATTTTTAGTAATTTTTGACTAAAACAGTAAGACGGCGCGTCGTTGTGACACGCCGTCTTTCATTTAAGCCATTTTGCTTATTTTTGACCGCAAGTTGCCCCTGTTTGTAATCATTATTTTGCAGAAATTGGGCAAAAATGGCAAAAAATGCATGTTTTTTCGCGAAAAATTTGCATATATGAAAAAAATGTACTACCTTTGCATCCGCTTTTGAGAAACAAGCGTGTTTCCCTTTTCTCCCTCCCGAAGAGGTTTTGGAGGCGACCGTAAGGCTGGCTACAAACCCGAGGGCATTAAAATTTGAATCACCTGATGGTTCTAATTTTTTTGCGCTCTTCGCGCGGAGGGCACGCTTGCAAAAGCTTCGATCATTGAAAGATTGTTCAATCAAGATGTAGTACAAGAGAATGGGTCTACGCCTGATGCGAGCATGTGGTAACACACGCACGTATATAATAAGGTGTAGCAAATGTCCCTTGTTAATTCCATTAGGAAGGTATCAGCCAATCTTGGCTGATATAAGTGCAACTACTAAATAAGTCGTTTGAGTGTAGGATGAGCTTTTTGTTATATATTATTTTACAACGAAGAGTTTGATCCTGGCTCAGGATGAACGCTAGCGACAGGCCTAA
>CADBYS010000025.1 GCA_902798965.1 uncultured Bacteroidales bacterium
GGCAGCTGCAGCCAGCGGTTCGTTTGATTTGAATATTAGCGGGCTGCCGGTAGGTGATTATACCTTGAAGATGGTTGCCAACTCCGAGCATTGCGTGAGCGATACGGTAACTAAGGACTTCCATATTTATCCTATACCTACAGCAAGCATCGAGGGTATCGATAACCAGTGCGACTACGAGAACAGTACAACAGTAACGTATAAGACGACGGATGCCACGACATACAAGTATTACATTGTAGGTCAGACAACGTTGTCAGCAGCCAAGACGGCAGTGGCAAGCGGCACGTTCACGCTTGATATCAGCAGTCTGAATGCGGGCACATACACCTTGAAGTTGGTTGCCAATTCCGACCATTGCGTAAGTGATACGGTAAGCGAGACATTCACTGTTTATCCGAAGCCTACTGCAAGCATCGAGAGTATTGACAATCAATGCGACTACGAGACGAGCACCACGGTAAGTTACAAGACAACGGATGCCACGACCTACAAGTATTACATTGTAGGTAAGACGGCCTTGTCGGCAGCACAGACAGCTGCTGCAAGCGGAACATTCTCGCTTGATATCAGTAGTCTGAGTGCAGGCACTTACACCTTGAAGTTGGTTGCCAACTCCGCCAACTGTGTGAGCGATACGGCAACTAAGACATTCACCGTTTATCCCAAGCCCGAGGCAACGATCGCAAGTATCGATAACCAGTGCGACTATGTAAATAGCACGACGGTAAGTTATACCACGAAGGATGCTACGACGTACAAGTACTACATTGTAGGTCAAACGGGCTTGTCCGAAGCCAAGACGGCCGTAACGAGCGGCACGTTCACGCTTGATATCAGCAGTCTGGATGCAGGTACGTATACCTTGAAGCTGGTTGCTAATTCGGCCAACTGCGTAAGCGATACGGCAAGTGAGACATTCACGGTTTATCCCAAACCGACCGCAAGCATCGAGAGCATTGACAACCAGTGCGACTACGAGACGAGCACCACTGTTACCTATAAGACAACGGATGCTACCACGTACAAGTATTACATTGTAGGCAAGACGGCATTGTCCGGAGCCAAGACGGCTGCCGCCAGCGGAACGTTTACGCTTGATATCAGCAGTCTGAGTGCAGGCACTTACACCTTGAAGTTAGTTGCCAACTCAGCAAACTGCGTGAGTGATACAGTAAGTGCGACGTTCACCGTTTATCCGAAACCTGCAGCAACAATCGTAGGCATCGATAACCAATGCGACTACGAGACAAGTACAACGGTAACGTTTACAACGAAGGATGCATCAACGTACAAGTATTATATCGTAGGCCAGACGGCATTGTCAGCGGAGCAGACTGCTTCGGAGAGCGGTGCGTTTGCCTTGGATATCAGCAGTCTGAATGCAGGTACTTACACCTTGAAGTTGGTTGCCAACTCAGCCAACTGCGTGAGTGATACAGCAACTAAGTCGTTCACCGTTTATCCCAAGCCTGAGGCAACGATCGCAAGCATCGATAACCAATGCGATTACGAGAACAGTACTACGGTAACGTACACGACGAAGGATGCTTCTACGTACAAGTATTACATTGTAGGTCAAACGGCATTGTCCGAAGCCAAGGCGGCTGTGGCAAGTGGAATATTCACTCTTGATATCAGTAGTCTAAATGCGGGCACTTATACCTTGAAGCTGGTTGCCAACTCGGCAAACTGCGTAAGTGATACGGCAAGTGAGACGTTCACCGTTTATCCGAAACCGACAGCAAGTATCGAGAGCATTGACAACCAATGCGACTACGAGACGAGCACTACGGTAAGTTACAAGACGACGGATGCCACAACGTACAAGTATTATATAGTAGGTCAGACGGTCTTGTCGGCAGCGCAGACAGCTGCTGCAAGCGGCACATTCTCGCTTGATATCAGCGGTCTGGATGCCGGCACATATACCTTGAAGCTGGTTGCCAACTCGGCTAACTGCGTAAGCGATACGGTAAGTAAGACGTTCACCATCCATCCTGTACCGACCTTGACCATCCAACCGCTTGGAACGATTTGTCAGGATTCGACGGAGGTAACGATATCGTTCAGTTCGACGCACGCCGATACGGTATTCTACCGCATGGTGAATGCCGACAATATGTCGGTTGTAATCCCGCAAGACACGTTGGTTCCGAACACGGGTAAGGTAACCTTCGACCCGAGTGCAACGGGACTGAACATCACGGGTAAGTTCACCTTCTATGCAACGCCGAAGTCGGAGTTCGGTTGCGCGGGCGCAGAGCAGTCGTACACATTCTACGTCAACCCGCTGCCGACGATTGTGCTGAATAGTGTGGATGCTATAACCTGCGAACAAGATTCGTTCGCTACGGTAACGTACACGGCGTCGACTAATGCGCGTACGTACGCGTACCTATTAAAGAACAAGAACGGCGTAACCGTACGCGACTCGGCTGATCAAGTGATTGCCGCTCCGTACGACGGTACGCAGAAGACGTTCAAGATTGACCTGAGTAACCTGAAGGCTGATGGTAGTCCGTACACGCTGACGGCAGTGGCTACTTCGGATAGTTTGTGCCTGAGCGCGGTATCGAATACACTGAGCTTTGAGGTTAAACCCAAGCCGCAGATAAGCGAACTGCACGTGACCGACACCTGCTACAGCGCGACGAAGACGCGCCTGACGTTCAAGGTAAGCAACACGGATAACCCGACGACCTACAGTTACAGCATTGTCGGCAAGACAAACTGGATTGAGGCAAGTGAGCAACCCGTTGCTGCCGCTGAGAATGATGTGCTGATTGACATTGATCCGACCGCCTGGGGCGCAGGCACATATACCTTGCGCATCACGGCTAACTCGCCGACCTGCAAGAGCGATACGATTGATACAACATTTAAGATCAAGGCATTGCCGAGCGTAGGATTGCAAGTTAACGACACCTGTATCGGCGATTCGTACGTGACGGTTAAGTTCACGGACGGTCATAGCGACGACGCGGATGCACGTATCATCAAACTGACATACAACCTGGAGCGCAACGGTGTGAACCTGTTTGCTGAGGATGAGGTAGTTACGGTAACGAGCGGAAAGGATACCTTCCATGTTCGCACCGACACCCTGATGGCAGCCACCTACACCTTGCACGTTACGCCGTACTCGTCGCATCCTTGCGAGGGTGTGACCGTATCGCCGACGTTCACCATCCATCCGCTGCCTGTGCTGGGCGACCTGACGCTCGATCCGAATCCTGTATGCGAGGGCACGGATACGCTGAAGGTAACGTTCACGCATTCGGGTGCTGCGAAGTATGTATATGCATTGCATAAGCAGGGTAGCACGGCTGTTCTGCGCGCTGACACCGTTGCGCTGGCAGCCGACGGTACGGCAACAGCAGGTATAGCGTTGCGTAGTCCGGATATCATAGCTTACGAGCAGACGTACGATGTGGATGTGACCCTGATATCGGCTGCCACCTGCGTGACGAGCAAGACCGCATCGTTCTACTTGCACAAGAACCCTGTTGTCAGCTTGTTGCCTGCAACACAAGAGGCTTGCCAGCCGGTTAAGGAGGTGAAATTCAGTTATGTGAACGAAGGCGCTGATGTGCTGCATTACGAGGTGCGCAACGCTGCTAACGTAGCCATCGTACCGCTCGCCGACAAGACCGGTCTGAACACCGCAGGCGATACAACGGCTTGGACGATAACGTTCACTCAGCCGCTGGATTCGGGTATCTACACGATCCATGTAACGCCGGAGGATGACTATTGCGCCGGTGATGAGAAGACCATCACCTTCCGCGTGGATACAGTATTGCCGAGCGTGATCGATACAGCAATCTGCTTCGGCGAGACCTACGACTGGATCGTGACAGGCTGCAACGGTCAGCCGGATACACTGATGGTTGGCCTGAGCGCTACGACAAGTCAGTGGGATACGCTGTTCTGCGGCGAAGGCCACTGCAACAAAGTTTACGGATTGAACCTCACCGTTTATCCGGAATATGCCGCCGAGGATGCGCCGCACACCATCTGTGCTAACGAGATATGGACTTGGCGCGGGCTGAGCATCAGCGCGCCGGGTGCGTACGAAGCACGCGTGGAGGGTGTTGTAGATGTACGCGGCGACGGAACGTTCTATTGCGATTCGGTTTACCGCATCACCGTGGATCAGATCATACCCGAACTGAAGACAACGGCACAGAGCGTTTGCTACGGCGAGCCGGTAGTATTCAACGGCAAGACTTACGACAACCTCGCTCCGGGCAAGACCATACTGCGCGATACAATACTCAGTGAGGGAGGTTGCGACTCCGTATATCTGCAGTTGGCAGTGACGGTAGGTAAGCGCTATTACGACTCGACGAGCGTTGTGGCTTGCGACAGCTACCTATGGGATGTGACAGGCTTGACCTACACGGCGTCGGGTATCTACCGCGATGAGCAGGCAAGTGTCAACGGCTGCGATTCGGTACATGTACTGAACCTTATGGTTAGCGAGTCGTACGAGTTCTACGAGACCTATGATATACTGGATACCGAACTGCCGTTCACCGCACATGAGGTGACCTACAAGGCAGCGGGCGTATATGACCACAACTTCAAGTCGACAGGCGGTTGCGACAGCACGTATCATATCACCATCAACACGCACGAGCGTGTATGGCCTAAGGATACCTTGCATCAGCCTATCTGCGACAGCGATGCACCGTTCACCTGGTATCGCGACGGACAAGACTACAGTCAGAGCGGCTGGTACAGCCAGAAGACGAGCGACTCGATACACGTTCTGCACCTGACGGTGAACAAGACCTATCACGATACGGCGTACGTCAAGGCGTGCGACAGTTACGCGTGGGAAGGTTCGACATACACCGCTTCGGGCACATATTCGAAGCAGGCAACCTCGAGTTGCGGTTGCGACAGCACGAAGGTTCTTGTACTGACGCTGAGCCAAAGCACGGCAAGCACGGAGAACCACACCGTTTGCCAGCACGAGTTGGTAAGCATCGGTAACCGCACGTATGTAGCGATGGGCGACTCGACCTTCACGCAAACCTTGCGTAATGCTGCGGGTTGCGACTCCGTAATCACGTACAACGTGACGATAGAGAAACGTGGTTATGCGGCAGTGGAGACGGATGCCTTCTGCGAGGGTACGAACTATGTATGGAACGTGAACGGTCATACGCACACCTATAATAAGGCCGGCACGTACTACGACACTCTGTTCCACGCGAGCGGCTGTGTTGATACGATCTACACGTTGACGTTGACTGCCAAACCGCAATACCTGGAGCATGAAGATGTGGAGGTTTCCGAGTTGGCATTGCCGTACACCTGGTTAGGCCATAAGGACTACACCGGTTTGGCAGATACGCTGCTGCGCGTGAACGGCGATTACTACGACACGCTGACTACAGTGAGCGGTTGCGACAGCGTACACCACATCCACTTCCACGTCAACTTCGTACAGCGCGACACCACGTCGGCTACAGGTTGCGACAGCGTGAAGTGGAACGACAGGTACTATACCGAGACAGGTCTGTACTCCGATACGCTGTTCAGCAACACCGCCCACACGCTTTACGACACGATACACTTCTGCGACATCACGGTTAAGCGTTCGTATCTGGAGTTGGAGACTGAGTTCACCATCTGCTCCAACGAGACGATCAACTGGCACGGACAGAACTATATCAACCTGCCGGCCGGCGACACAACGCTGACGTATGCCGTGACGGGTGCGAACGGCTGTGACTCGACGCACAAGGTACAGGTACATGTGATGCCTTCGTACCGGATTGAGGAGACGGCTGTAGAGGTTTGCCCGAGTGAATTGCCGTACAACTGGAAGGGACAATTGCTGACCGCTACGGGCACGTACACCGATGAGCATCGCAGCGTATCGGATTGCGACTCCGTACATGTGCTGCAGTTCACGGTTAAGCCGGTTACTGCGCCGACTACGGAGAGCGTGACGATATGCGAGGGTAGGACATACGAATGGATCAAGGGTGCTGACACGCTGCTGACCATCCATACCAACAAGGCAGGTACGTATCCGTACTATCACTGGTACTTGCCGGAGGGTGAGTGCGACTCGACCTACCATCGATTGGATATGACGGTTAATGCGCACGACGCAGTGATCCTGACGGATACAGCGATCTGCTACGGTGAGTCGTTCGACTGGATTGTAACAGGTTGCAACGGTCAGCCGGATACGCTGATGCGCGGATTGACCGAATCGACGCACCAGACGCAATCGCTGCCGTGCAACGATGACGACCTGACCGTTTGCGATCCGATATACGAACTCAAACTCACCGTATATCCGGAGTATGCAGCCGTGGATGAGCCGCACACCATCTGTGCTAACGAGACGTGGACTTGGCGCGGGCTGAGCATCAGCGCGCCGGGTGAGTACGTAGCACGGGTAGAGGATGCAGTGGATGTACGCGGCGACGGCACGTTACTCTGCGATTCGGTTTACCGCATCACCGTGGATCAGATCGTACCGCAGTCCATGAGCAGCTCGAAGAAGATATGCTACGGTCAGTCGGTAATCTTCAACGGCAAGACGTATTCCGACTTCGTAGTAGGCAACAATGTGCTGCTCGACACGATTCCTACGGTTGACGGTTGCGATAGCATATATCTGCGTATGGATGTGACGATGGATGCGTACCACTACGACTCCGTGACAGTAAGCTCTTGCGACGAATATACCTGGGATCTGAACGGACAACGTTACACCACATCGGGTATCTACCGCGAAGTGCTGAGCACGGCCGACAATTGTGATGACATCCATGTGCTGAACCTGACCATCTATCCGTCGTACGACATCTACGAGACGTACGATATATTGGAAACCAAGTTGCCGTTCACCGTACATCAGTTGACCTACACGGCAGCGGGTGAATATGAGCACACCTTCAAGTCGGTAGGCGGTTGCGACAGTACGTATCACATCACGATCAACACGCACGAACTGATTCTGCCGCGTGATACAATGGCTAAGGTTATCTGCGAGAGCGAAGCACCGTTCACCTGGTATCGCAACGGACAGAACTACAGCAACAGCGGCACGTACAGCGTGACGACCACGGATTCGATCCACGAACTGCACCTGACGGTGAACAAGACGTACCGCGATACGGCAACCGTTAAGGCTTGCGGCAGCTACACCTGGCACGGCAAGGAATACACGGCTTCGGGCACTTATACCAAGCCTGATGTGACCGCTTGCGGTTGCGACAGTACGGAAGTGCTGGTACTGACCATCGGTCAGCCGACGAGTGCTACGGCAAATGTGACGGCTTGTGCCGGTGAGCTGACTACCGTTGGCACACGTACGTTTGTGGCTACGGCTAACGAGACCTTCACCGATACCCTCAAGAACGTAGCGGGCTGCGACTCCGTTGTAACCTACAACTTGACCGTCACGCCGCATACGGAGGAGACGCCTGTGCTCGATACCTTCTGCTTAGGTACAAGCTATGTATGGAACATCAACGGTCATACGTACAGCTTCGAGGTAGGCGGCACGTACCGCGACACCGTATTCGATGCCGACGGTTGCGCAACCACCATCTCTACGCTTGAGTTGACCGCCAAACCGTCGTACAAGATTGAAGAGCCTGACGTGGAGGTTGCCGAATACGCATTGCCATACACCTGGGTAGGACATAAGGATTACACCGGTTTGGCCGACTCGCTGCTGACCGTGAATGGTGATTACTACGACTCGCTGCTCACGCAAGCGGGTTGCGACAGTATCCATCACATCCACTTCCATGTGGGCTTCGTAACGCGCGATACGGTAACGCTCGAGGGCTGCGACAGCGTGCTCTGGAACGGAACATACTACAAGCTGAGCGGTCTGTACTCCGATACCGTATTTACCGATGCACCGACGAACAAGAATTACGATGTTATCCACTTCGGTAAGTTGACCGTCAACCATCGCTTCGACGAGGTAGAGACAGCGTTCACCACGTGCAGCAACGAGACGTTCGTATGGCACGGCGTGACCTACGCTAATCTGCCGGCAGGCGATACGACGCTCGTACATGCCGAGACGGATGTTCACGGTTGTGACTCGACATACAAGGTACTGGTACACGTGATGCCGGCTATGACCGACGAGGCAAGTTACGATGCTTGCCCGAGCGAGTTGCCGTACAACTGGCACGGTCAGTTGCTGACCACCGCCGGTACGTACACCGATTCGCTCATCTCGCCGCGCGGCTGTGATTCGGTATTCGTGCTGCATTTCACGGTTCAGACAGTCAGCCAGCCGGATACGCTGATCGACACCTTGTGCCAGGGCGAAACGAAGCAGTGGTACGATCTGAGCATCACTGCCACGATACCGGGTGAGTACACCTACTACCAATGGTACACGCCTGACGGCGAGTGCGACTCGACTTACCATCGCCTGAATGTGACGGTTGGTGAGACGTACGAGGTAGGCAGTGACACCACGGTACATCTATGCTACGGTGATAGTTACTACTGGTACGGTGATACACGTACCGTACCGAACGAATCGGCATACTACGTGGATGATCATACGTACACCAGGATCTTCGATACGATCAAGAACACTGTATTGGGTTGCGACTCGCTGTCGGCATCGTTGACGCTGATCATGCATATGCCGTACGAGGTTGAGGATACGCGCACCGTTTGCGACTCGCTCGTATGGGAAGGCAAGACGCAAACCGAGTCGGGTACGTATGTTGATACTTTGCATACCGTCTTCGGTTGTGACAGTATCGTGACGATGCACCTGACTGTATTGCACAGTGCTACGAAACATATTACTATCGATACCTGCGAGTGGTACTACTGGCCGATTAGCGGTGAGCGGTACTTCCAATCCACGCACGAGGAGGTTCATCGTCCGCAGCTGGGTGAGTACTGCGACAGCGTATATGTACTCGACCTGACTATCCGTGAACGTTCGCGTGATACGGTTACCTTGTATCGCTGCGATTCGATGTTCTGGGCAACCTCGGGCAAGTGGTACAAACAGGATGTGATCGACTCGGTAGTGATCAGCCAAGGCGCAGCCAACGGTTGTGACCGCGTATCGTACCTCGATCTGCACATCCAACCTACCAAGCGCGTTAACCGCGATACCACGGGTTGCGTATTCTTTGACTGGAAGGGTGTGACCTACACGGATGATACCGTGCTGGCCGATACGGTTAAGTACGGCGAGTGCAACTGCGACAGCATCACGCTGTGGCACCTGAGCATCCACCAGCCGTCGGCTAACAGGTACGACACGATCGAGCGTTGCCGTGTATTCGACGAGGGCGGCAGGTACTACACCGTAACCACCGACGATACGATACCCGGAGTGAACATGTACGGTTGCGACAGTCTGTTGATACGTCATATCGTGATCCACCATCCGGATACGATCTACGACACCGTAACAACATGTAACACGTACACGCGCTATGCCGGAACGGATTATGAGCGCACGTACGGTTTCTCGCAAGACATAGAGATCGACGACTTCGTTTGCGACTCCGTGATCATGCTGCACCTCACGCTCAACCACGACAAGGATACGGCTCTGTTCGTAACAGCATGGGATACCTACAACTGGCACGGCAAGACGTTCACCGAGTCAACGGTTGTGACGGATACTGTACCGACTGCGGAAGGTTGCGACAGCATCATAACGCTGAATCTGATTCTCAACAGTTCGCTGGATACGGTAGAGACGCAAGTGGCTTGCGAGACGTTCTACTGGCCGTGGAAGGATACAACATACACCGAGACGATAATCGACACGCTGACCAAACGTATTGACGTAGGTCTGAGTACCGAGCGCGACTCGACACGTATCCTGAACCTGACCATCGACACCACGCGCTATACCGCCTTCGACACGGCTGTATGCTATGCATGCGTATGGCACGGAGTAGAGTACAAGAGCGATACGACCGTATGGTACCAAGTACCGGGTATCTGCCAAAGCTACGACACGATGCACCTGCGCGTATATCACGAGATCACGGTTGAGCACTACGATACGGCTTGCGATGTGATGACCATGTACGGTGAGTCGTTCTACCGCGATACGACCATCACGCGTCTGCTGCAATCCACGCAGGGCTGTGACTCCACGGTTAACTACCACATCACGATCAGTCACCGCACGGCTCACACCGTACGCGTGGATACCTGCGGCAGCTACCTGTGGGAGGGTACGACGTACACCTCATCGGGTAAGTACACCAAGGTGCTCACGGGTTCGATGGGTTGCGACAGTGTGGTAACGCTCGTGCTGAGTATACGCCGCTCGTACAACCATGAGTTCAACGTGACCAGTTGCAGCAGTCCGTACATTTGGGACGGTATGCGCTGCGACACCACAGGCGACTGGACGAGGACATATACCTCTGCCGGCGGTTGCGACAGTACGGTTACTATCCACCTGTCGTTGCCGGGCGCTATTGTCAGCGGCGCTACGCTGGATACAACAGTTTGCGACAACCTGTTCTGGCATGGTAAGTTGTACTCCGCTGCCGGCGAATATGCCGATACGTTGACCTCGGCAGTCACGGGTTGCGACAGCGTCGTATGGCTGTATCTGCACATTGCCGACAAGCCTACGGGTGAGTTTAGCGACTCGGCTCGTGCGGCGTACACATGGCGCGGCGAGACCTACTACGTATCCGGCGATTATGTACAGGCATTGCCGACCGCAGGTTGCGACAGTCTCGTCACCTTGCACCTGACGATCCTCAATCCTGTAAGTGTCACCGAGATAGCCGATACCGCTTGCGATATGTACACCTGGGATGCTGAGACCTTCTATCAGTCGGGCACGTACACGCGTAACTTCCCGACTGTTGACGGCCGTGACTCGATTGTAACCTTGTCGCTGGTAATCAACCACGATACGACGGTATATATCACCGACCAGCTCTGTGATTCCGTTGTATGGAACGGTGAGACCTACTATGAGACCGGTACATACACGCAAGTGCTGCAGCGCGCTTCGGGTTGCGACAGTGTGGTTACGCTCACGCTCACCGTTTGTCAGCGCTTCGCTACCTCGTTCACCGTCACGGCTCGTGATGTATATACTTGGGAGGACGCTGATTATACCGAGAGCGGTGAGTACTCACGTACGTATCAATCCGTTCTTGGTTGCGACAGTACATCCACGATGCACCTGACCATCATCAGCAACACGCACACCGAGCTGAGCGATACGGCTTGCTCGTCGTACGCATGGGCGGATAGCATCTTCACGAGCAGTACGATCCATACGAAGGTTTATCCGGCGGCTAACGGCTGCGACAGTGTGGTAACGCTCAGCCTGATTGTTCACCAGCCTCTCTACACCGATCTGTACGATACGGCTTGCACCGAGACGTACCTGTTCGCCGGCGAGACGCTCACGCATACCGGTATCTACTACGACACACTCAATTCAGCTATCACGGGTTGCGACAGCATCGTGGTACTGCACTTGCAGTGGTGTGCTGATACCTTGTGCGCCGATACGACATGGCTGACTGTTGACAGCGTTTGCGAGCAGTACGTATGGGAGGGCGAGACGTACAATACGACAGGTACATACACGCGTCACCATCGTCTGGAGAGCGGCTGCGACAGCGTAGTGATCATGCGTCTGGAGATGCAGCAGAAGTATCAGCAGTTCATCGACACTGTGGCTTGCGACAGCTTGCTGTGGAAGGGTGATACGCTCACCGTATCGGGCTTCTACCGCGATACGCTGACCGCACAGAACGGCTGTGACAGTATCGTTGTGCTGCACGCAATGATCGGCCATTCGGGCGACAGTACGATGTATCGTGAGTCGTGCGACGGACTGACCATCAACGGCATTACCTACACCGAGAGCGGTACGTACATCCAGAACCTGACGACGACCACGGGTTGCGACTCGACGCTGACTATCGAACTTGTTATCAACAGCTCGGCAGATACGATCGTCAAGGAGGAGGCGTGCGACACGCTGCTCTGGAACGGTCAGACGCTCACGACTTCGGGTATCTATCCGATGGTATTGCAAACCGACAGTACGGGTTGCGACAGCGTGGTTAACCTGCACCTGATCGTTTATGACCACAAGGAGAGTTTCGTAGTGGATACCACTTCGTGCGACTCGATCATCTGGGGTGATGAAGTGGTAGGATACGATACGCTGTATATCGACAGTATCTATACCAAGACCTTCGTCTCGGCTGTGGGCTGCGACTCGATTGTGACCATGAACCTCAAGTTGCTGCGTCACGACTTCATAATAGCTCCGGATACTGCCGCTTGCGACTCGTTCGTATGGCGTGACAAGGTAATCTATGAGTCCGGTACGTACTTCGACACCCTGCCGAACACGCTCACCGGTTGCGACAGCATCACGCAGATGACGATTGTCCTCAACCCGACGCTGTACAGAGATACCTTCGATACCGTTAAGCCTCCGTACCACGTATGGGAACTCAATGGCGATACGATTTGGAAGAGTGGCGTTTATACCGATACCGTTCCGTCGGTAATCACCGGTTGTGACAGTATCGTAACGCTGCACTTGATCATAACCGACAGTATCATCCTTGACCCGAAAGAGCCGCTCAGCGTCGATACGTTCGGCTACTGCCAGGGCGATACGGCACACATCACGTTCAACCTGCTCAAGGGACATCCGAACAGGTACATGCTCACCTTCAATTACGGTGCATGGAATATACCTGAAGACCAACGTATCCCGTCGGTAGATACTACGGCATTGCCCGGTGGTAACGATTACGGCACGTTTGATCTGTATATTCCTGAGAACTGCAAACCGGGTGCGCACTACGCTACCTTGCAGATGTTCGACGACTGGTTCCACAGTGAGGAGTACGATGTGGTGATCTACGTCAGTCTTGGCAGAAAGATCGTCACGTTGTGGAACGATGTAGTGGCCATCAACAATGTGGACAACGAGTTCATCGGCTACCAGTGGTTCGTAGATGATGTGCTTGTTCAGGGTGCTACCAAGCAGTATTACTCGAATGGTGAAGAGTTGCATGCATGGTATCGTGCACGTGTACAGCTGGCTGACGACAGCACGTGGGTATATACCTGCAATCAGTACATCGATATGACCACTGATTCGTTGAGGCTCATCGTTTACCCGACACCTGCTCCTACCGGCGTACCGGTAACGATCAAGGCACAGGGTATATTGCTTGAGAACTTGCAAGGAGCGCAACTCTACGTACATGATGCACTGGGTAATGTGGTTCACTCCAACCTGAATATGACCCAACGCACCGAAGTTGTAACGCTGCCGGCAGGTATGTATATCGTAACCCTGACCACCGACAAGACCAACGACGTGGAGAAAGGACCTCGTACTGAAACAGCCAAGTTCACTGTCTACTAAGGGCAGTGAACGGCTGCGGCTGACTGCAAACTCGAGTTTGCACTACAATAGCCGATTTTTAAGGTCAATCTTAAAAATCGGAAATCATGGGACACCGAAATAGCACATTTCGGTGTCCCTGTCTTAAAAATAGTGCTATTTTTCACAATTGTAGATATTGTTAATTTGAAAAAAATGTTGTAACTTTGCAGCGTAAATTGGAGTATAATGCATTTAAAGACAACAATGATACAAATGAAACAATTTTTTACACGATTTTTTATGGCTGTCGTACTCGTGATGAGTACGCTGTCACTCAATGCGCAACAATTGCCCGATCCGGGTTTTGAAGACTGGTCAGGTGCAAAGTTCGATGGCAATATCCAACCTAAATATTGGCATGGATCGAACGTGTCGCAAGTAGGTTTTAACTTCAACTTCACCACGCGCGAAACAGGACGTAGCGGCTACTGCGTTAAGGTCGCAAATACGTATTGCGGTGCAATGGGTATTGGTCAGGTTTCGCCGGGCTATGTTACTATTGGTACGCCTTGGCAATACATCAACGGTATGGACAAAGCGAACGCTACCGGTGGTACGGATGGCGGTATCAACTTTACCTACCGTCCGGACTCTGTGTATGTGTGGATCAAGCGTACAGGTAACAAAGCTACAACAGAGAACTTCAGTGTCCTTTTCTACTCATGGAAGGGTAACTCAAGCGCAAGTAGTTATAAGGCGAACGAGAACAACAATTGTACGAACACCGGTGCGCATACCAACGAAGAGTCGGATATCCGTCAGGCAATGGATGCCAACAAGTGCGGTACTGCTACCAAGGCTACACAGGTTGCCGAGGGTTTCTTGTTCGATATGAAGGAGTATACCAACTGGACTCAAATCAAGGTGCCCATTTACTATTTCAACGATGAGGCTCCGGAAAAAGCGAATGTCATCCTTTCGTCATCCGGTTATCCGAACTTCCGTCAGAGCGGAAATATCAATGAGGGTAATGCTATCTATGCCGATGATATTGCACTCGTCTATTCGTCGAAGATTCAGCAATTGTATATCGGTGGCAAACTGTGGAACGGTTTCGACCCCAACAGCACGGCTGAGCAAGTCTATTCCGTAGGCCGTACCACCACCGTACCTGAGGTGTATGCCGTGCGTGGCGCGGGCGCGATCAAAAACATTGCCGGTACGACTGTTAACGTGCCCGGCCGTCGTCTGTCGGGCAGTGAGATCAATATCCAATACGGTACAGTCGATGGCGCACCTACGGTGATCACCGTTACAGCAGCCGACAACTCGTCAACTACAACGTACCGCATCAAAATGGTACAAGCACCTTCGGATAACGCCAAGTTAGGCGGTATACAGGTGAACGGAGAGCCTATCTCCGGCTACAACCCGATGGTGGGAACGTACAACGTGTCGCTGCCTTACGGCACGACGGCTGCTCCTGTGGTAACCGTGACCAAAGGTGAAGACGGACAGAATGTTACCATCACTCAGGCTACGTCAACCACCGGCACGGCAACGATCAATGTCGTTGCGCCTGACGGCACAACCACCAAGACGTACACCATCAACTTCTCCGTAGCCCTGCTGTCCGACAATACGCTTGCCGGTATCAAGGTCAACGGACAAGCTATCATGGATTTCACGCCTACGCTTACTACGTATCGCGTGGAGCTGCCGTTGGGTACAACCACGATGCCTACCGTGGAGGCTGTGTCAGCTTATCCTCCGGGTGAGCAGACCATCCAGTACACGGCTCCTGCCACGATTGATAACGGACAGTACAAGATCAGCGTCACCACGCCGGGTAACCCCACGGCTAAGGTATATAAGCTGAACTTCAAGATTACTGCATCTACCAACAGCAAGCTGGCTGACCTGAAGATGGGCTCGTATATCGAGGACTTCAATCCGTCACGCACCACGTATTATGTCACCCTGCCTATGGGTACGACCGAGTTGCCGGCTATCACCTATACCAAGGGCGATAACTACCAGACTGTCACCGTACAAGAGGGGGGAGTGGACGGTATAACTACCATCACCGTAGTGGCTGCCAGCGGCGACCAGACGGTGTACAAGATCATCTGCTCAACCGAGAAGTCGGAGGCTTCGCACCTGAACAATATCTTCATCGACGGTGTGGCACTCGAGGGCTTCGATCCCAACGTCACCTCCTACACCTACAATCTGCCTATCGGTACGACCGCCCTGCCGGCTATCACCTGGGAGGCAGCTGATGAGTTTGAGACGATCACGCCTATCTACGGCGGACTGAATGGTACGACGCGTATCACGGTTACCGCAGGTAACGGCAATACTACTATTTACAAGATTACCTTCACGCTCGAGACTTCCAGTAACGCCACGCTCAATGCGATCTACGTAGGCGGACAACTGCTCGAAGGCTTCGATCCGAATACGTTTATCTACCTCATCAATCTGCCTAAGGGTACAACCGAACTTCCCGCCATCACGTGGACACAACACGATGAGTGGCAGACTGTTACGGCGCGCTACGGCGGAGTGAACGGCGATACTAAACTGACTGTTCGTCCGCAGACCGGTCAGTCGCAGACCTACACCCTGCAGTTCCGCGTACAGATGGATACGGTTAACCACCTGCAGATGATCTATCTGAACGGCGAACGGCTGCAAGGATTCCATCCCGATACCTTGCGATATATCGATTCGCTGCCCGTAGGTGTCAGTGCTATACCTACGATCACTTACACCCAGGCATCGCAAAGCGAGAACGTTAAGGTACTTAATGCCGGTAACGTACGTACTATCCGCGTTACTGCTGAGAACGGCTCGGTACGCGAGTACGTCATCACCTTTGTCATCACCAAGCTCGAGAGTGCTTTCCCGAAGATGATTTACGTGGACGGTAAGCCGCTCGAAGGCTTCGACAAGACGGAGTTGAACTACATCTATGAGTTCGAGGGTGAGACGGCTCCTGTCATCACCGTGGAGAAGGACGGTAACCAGCAGGTAACCATCCTCACACCGGTGCTTGAGGGCACAGCAACCGTTATCGTACGCCCCGAAGGCGGAGGCGAAGGTAACACCTATACCATCCTCTTCCGCCTGAAGACGAGCGAGGATGTGATGCTCGAAGATATATTGCTCGACGGTCGTTCGTTGCGCGGTTTCCAGGGCTCTGTTCTGGATTACACTGTCAGCTACACCGATGTTATTCCTGAGGTTTCGTACGTAGCGCAAAACGGACAAAAGGTTACTGTGCTCACCGAGAAAAATGTCGTTCGTTTGTACGTAGCAGCCAACGGCAAGTCGGCAACGTACACGCTTACGTTCGTCAAGCAACTATCCGCCGATGTCACGTTGCAAGCTATCTTGCTTGACAGCGTTCCGATGGCTCAGTTTGTGCCCGAAACCTACGATTATGCCCTCACTTTGCCTGCAGGCAGTCACGTGCCTGACATTGCCTACATCAAGGGCAATGAGGCGCAGATGGTATATATGGGGCAGACGGGTGCTAACCGCTTTGCTATCCAAGTGATTGCCGAAGATGGTACGATGGCTACCTATACGCTTGATTTCACCATCGAGCAGTACACCTCTACCGCTTTGCTCGGCATAGCGCTGGACGGCACGTCGCTCGAGCTGCAAGAGGGCGTATATGACTATACGCAAACGATATACGAGGGCGCAGCATTGCCTGAACTGACCTATACGACCGACAACGGACAGACCGCTCTGGCTGTCAACACTTCGTCAACCGAGCAGAAAGTGATTGTTATGGCCGAGAACGGCGATGTGGCTACATACACCATCAGTTACACCGTTATCCGTTCCGATGACGCTGCGCTGAGCGGTATTCTGCTCAACGGCGAGGCACTTGAGGGCTTTGCTGCCGATGTGCATGCCTATACCGTTGAACTGCCGTGGCGTACTACCATTGTGCCGGTAATCCAACCGGTGAGCGCTACGCCCGGACAAACAGTGACGATTGACTATGGCGCAGTCAATGCCACGACGAACATCCATGTGCTGGCGGCTGACGGTGTAACTGAAAGCAACTATACCATCGCTTTCCCGGTACACAAATCTGACAATACCAAACTGGAGTCAGTGGAGTTTGAGGACGTGACCTTCGACTTCTCGCCCGAGACCAACGATTACGTCATCGACTTGCCGTATCAGACCAAGGCTGTGCCTACCATCGCTTACTACGTTCAGGAGCCCGAACAGCACATTGAGTATATCAGTGCGCCTATTGCCGATACAACCAAACTGATTGTTACGGCTGAGAACGGCGACCAACGCACCTATACCTTTGCGTTTAATGTCCCGCAGTCCGATAAGACGAATGTACTGCGTCAACTCATCATCAGCACGAACAAACAATCAGAAATGGTACGCGACGTGGCAGCTGACGAAACGGATATAACCATCCAACTACCGTACGGCACAAACGAGTTCAATGTGTCGTACCTCAAGAACTACGACGAGCAGACCGTACTCGTTCAACCAGGTGGAATATATAACCCTACCATACTGACTGTCAAGGCCAACCGTGGTGACGAGGCGGATGTAGTATATACCGTTACGCCGAAAATTGAGCAGCAAAACCCTGCTGTGTTGGAGAGCATAACCATCAGTGGTAATCCGCTGCCGGGCTTCGACAAGAACCGTTTCTCTTATATAGCCAAAGTATCAAGCAGTCCGCTGGTATCCTATACCTTCGGAACCGGAGTAGCGGTGATGGTAACGGCTTCTACCTCCAAGCATTGGCAGGCGACGGCAACCAAGGATGGCTACACCAATACGTACGACGTGTGGTTCTATTACCCGTCCGACGTTATTCCAAATAGTGACTTCACGCAATGGACAAGTGCCGCTACTACAAGTTCAGCTAAGAAACCTACCGGCTGGAACTGCTTGGCTGATTTTGCTTCGTCGTACACATATGCTGTAGCATTTACATTTACGCCGGGTGAAGAGGTGCAACAAGACGGAAACAATTCGGTGGCTTACTTGCATACGCAGTATAACTCCGCACCGCTTGCGGGCTATGTGCCCGGTTACATAACGCTGGGTGATATAGAGTACCATTACCAGCGTTGGGGTAGTAGTGCGTTCTCCGTATCGGGAGGTATAGAGTTCCGTAACTCACCGGACGTATTCTCTGTACGATATAAACTTACAACAGCAAATAACAACAACCGTATCCTGTACACCATGACAGGTACACACGGTACAAAAACGGAAACCCTGGAGGATTCGCAGACATCATCCAATTATGTAACCAAGAATATTGATCTGACCAATCTGAATGCTGCTGTAGGTGACCCGACACAGTTGAATATTGTATTGAACTCGTTCGATAGCGAATCGGGTAAGAACGGTACGGCAGGTGGAGAGGCGAAGATGTACGTAGATTGGGTGAAAATCTCATACAACAGCTCCCTGAGCAAGGTGCTTGTCAACGGCGAGGCGGCTACCAAGAAGGACGATAAGACGTTCACCTATACCTTGCCCTCGTCCGAGGATAAGTCGCAACCCGAACTGACCTTCATCGGCGAGGTGAGCGACCAGGCGCAGATCGTTACCTGGACACCTGAGAACAAAGGCAAACGAATAGCCGTGGTGCGTAACTTTGCCGAGGATAGCGTGACATACACGCAGTATAATATTGAAATAACACGTCCGCTGTCCACAGTCAACACCTTGGCAGCTCTGGAGGTTAACGGTTTGCCGGTAGATGAGTGGAACGCAGAGAAGACGGATTACACCGTGTATGTTCCTTTCGGTCAGAAGCGTATATATGACGTACAGGCCAAGCATGCCAGCAACCTGCAGACGGTGACTACCAGCCAAAACGGTAATGTGGTAACCGTAAGTGTTAAACCTGAGTCGGGAGCAACCCGCACCTATACGGTTACCTTCGTTGAGAGCAAGTCCGACGATGTGACCTTGGCTGCTCTGTCGGCTACCGGTGTGGAGTACAATCCGGCTATTACCGAGTACAATGTATCGGCAAGTACCTTGCCCGACATACGTTTCATCAAGCAGACGGACGGTCAGACGGTTGTGCTGCGTGGTGGACAGCTGTTCATCACTGCCGAGAACGGCGTTAACCGCGACACCATCACCATCACCAACACCCCGCCGGTAGTTACTACCAGTGGCCAACTGCTTGATCTCTCATTGGATGGCAATACCGTCGAGGGCTTCAACCCGAACGTGTTCGATTACTATAAGCCGCAACCCGCTCTTACCTCGTTCATTCGCGAGTATGACAGCGATGTGGTGCGTCAGACCATCACGCCTGACTCTATCACTTGGCAGGTAACCGGCTCGAGCGAGCACACCTATTCGCTCGTTTATCCGAACGACCTGTCGTCGGATATAGCCCTGGATACCCTCTATATCAACGGCCGTCCGCTTGAGGGCTTCAATGCTGCCGAAACGGAGTACACCATCTACAACAATGAGCCGATCAGCATTGACGTACGCACCAAACCCGGACAGTCAGTTACTGTGAACATCCAGGTACAGGCTATGAATTCGAATGCTGCCGGAAGGATGCTCGCACCTGTGCAGCACTCCGGACTGCGCTACACCATCGATCTTGTAGCCGAGGATGGCGTATCCCGTGAGCGTTACATTATCGACGTGCTGCCTGAGGTATCGTCGGATGCTACACTGAAGATGATTCGTCTGAATGGCGTTGACCTGGCAGGATTCACGGCCGACAACCTGCGTTATCAGGTTCAACTGCCGACCGCTAATCCCAAGCTGCAAGAGCCGAGCATGCCGTCGATCACCTATCTGGCTAACCACCCTGCACAAACCATCACCGTCGATACGGCGCACATCGGTGGCACGACATATATCAATGTCACCTCGGAGGATGGCATGCTGCAGAACTCATACGAACTGGTGGTAACGGCTGAACCCTCGCACAACGCCGACCTCAACGGCCTGATGCTCAATGGCGAATTGTTGGATAACTTCTCAGCCAACCGCCACTTCTATTCCGCACAAGTCGAGAACATGAATGTACAGGTTACGTATAGCTCTGTCGATCGCTTCCAGGATGTGACCACTATCTACGATGGCAATACGGTCACCGTACGCGTCACGGCGCAAGATAGCGTGACGGTCAACGATTATATCATTGAGTTGTACACGCGTTCGCTGTCAGCGGATGTCACCTTGGCAAATATCTTGCTCAACGGACAGTCGTTCACTGATTACGATGCATCGCTCGTTCCGTTCACGCCAATGAATAGTTACTACACCATTCCTGTCCTCAACCGTCAGCCTGTACCCGATGTGTCGGCTACGCTTAACAGTATCGGTCAGTCGATGGAGATCATCCAGCGTGAGGATAGCGTGTTCATCACCGTTACGGCCGAGGATGGCGTGCACACCAACACCTACGTGTTGTATTTCCGTCACCAGTACTCCGACGATACCTCGCTTGCCAAACTCGAGGTAGGCGACAGCGTGCTTGCACTTGTTCCCGGACAGACTGCTTATCGCTACGTGCTGCCCATTGGCACTGATGAGCACCCTGTAGTGTTCTACGAACTGGCGGACTTCGAAGCGCAACGCGAAGAGAACGAACAGGATAGCAAGACCTTGTGGTCGATGGATGTGGTTGCCGAGAACGGTACACGCGTCACCTATAGTATTGAGTTCGTCTATACGCTTTCCACGAACGCGCTGCTCAGCGATATAACCGCCGACGGTACAACGATCCCGGGCTTCCGTGCCGACTCGATGTACTATGCGTACGTGCTGCCGATGGGTGTACGTACCGTGCCCGAACTGCAGTTCGAGAAGGGCGATCAGTGGCAGTATGATCCTGTCGTTACGCTCATCACTACCGACTACCGCACCACCTGCCAATGCACCGTGCTGGCTGAGGATAGCATACACAGCAAGACATATACCGTAGTGTACGAGATACAGAAGTCGGATGTTGATACGCTGGCTGTGCTGAGTGTGGCGAACGGCTTACTCAAGGACTTTGACCCGTACGTAACGAGTTACGTTATCACCTTGCCTAAGGGTACGACCGAGATACCGGCTGTAGAATGCGAGAAGGGTGATCCGTATCAAGATACGATAAGTAGCATCGAGGGTAATGTATATACGATGATGGTCATCGCCGAGAACGGACAGCAACGCACGTACACCATCACCTTCAACAAGGCGCTTAGCGATGATGCAACGCTGTTGGCTATCTATTGTGCCGGCGAGCCGCTCGAGGGCTTCGAACCTGAAACGGAGAACTACACCATCAAACTGCCATACGGAACGACGTCTATCCCTGTAGTCACCTACATCAAGAATAATCCGAAGCAACAGGATGTGATGAGCGTGTTTGGCGATCAGGTAGCTATCATCGTTACGGCAGAGGATGGTACGGTACGCAGTTATATGCTTACATTCGTCTTCGCCAAGTCGCCTGAGGCACGTCTGGCTTCGATCACCGTTGGCGGCGAGCCGCTGGTGAACTTCGATCCGGAGATCAGGGAATACACCGTTAACCTGCCGTACGGCACAACGGAGTTACCCGAGGTGAATGCTGTACTGGCCGATAGCACGGCTACCAAAGAGATTGTAGCCAACGGCTTGTCGGTAGTGATCAGTACTACCTCAGCCGACGAAGAGCACTTTGATGAGTACACCGTACTCTTCCAGATTGAGCGCTGCAAGATCGATTGGCTCAATGATCTGCAAGTCAAGGGCACAACCATCGAGGGCTTCGACAAGGATACGCTCGTCTATAGCATCGAGTACCCGCAAGGCACTGACTCCACCGCGTTCGTCACGGCTAAGGATGTGACTTGGACGCTGGCTGATACCACGGAAACGGTTACCGTCAACGAGCAGAAGGGCGTGATAGAAATCATGGTAGTTGCTCAGAACGACAAGTATGTACGCGTGTATGTCATCACGCAAACGATCTTGCTTAACAGCAATAGCCGTCTGGCTGATCTTACTGTCAACGGTAAGACTGTCAAACTCTTTGCCGATAGCGTCTATAACTACTCCTACACCATTCTGGAGGGAGAGACGTTGCCCGAGGTCAAAGCTGTAGCACAAGACTCGCTCGCAGAGGTTTCTGTATCCTACGGCGCAGATTATGCCAAGGTTTTCTGTACTGCACAGGATGGTTCGGAAACGGTTTATACTGTGCTCTTCGAGGCTTCCGCACTTAACACAGGTGCCACACCGCAAACAACGGATGTGCTGATCAAGCAACTCTCTAATGATCAGTTTGCCGCCTATAGCATACGTCTGAATACGTATCTGGCTATCTATGATGATAAGGGGCATATATATTACAACCTCGAGTTGCCTGTATGCAACCCCAACGACGCGGTGATCTCTACCGATACCTACGGTCGTGAGGTACTCACCGATGCCACGGGCGACGCGGCGTACTTCCAGCTGCCCAGCCACGGTCAGACGATCTTCTACCTCTTCTATTCCGACAACCAACGGATCGAATCCGGTAAGTTCATCGTTCAATAAGGAGTAAGAAAATTCGAACGCAGAAGCAAAAAGTGCTGTCTTTTGCTTACTATACAAAAAAAATTCCGCTTAAAATAAGAAAGTGGAATTTTTTTTTATGAATCATTTGCAAATTCCATTTTTTTTTCGTAACTTTGTGCGTTAATTTTGCGCGTAATCCAAATAATGGTGCTTAAAGTGGTAAAATACGGTTTGCTGACGTGGGCGTTGTTCGCGTGCGCGAACGTGCATGCAGCGGAAAGCTTGCTGACCGGTACGCCTATCGGCTCGTCGCCATCGGTGGAATATACCAACTTCACGGCTACCACTACGCAGAACCTGCCCGCGGATGCTTTTGACGGCAATATGAATACGTTCTATGCCTCCTACGAGCGCTCCTACACATGGGTGGGGCTGGATCTGGGCAGCAAGCATGTGATTTCGCGCGTTGGCTGGAGTCCGCGCAACGACGGTCTGGGACCCGGACGTATGGTGCTCGGCGTATTCGAGGGAGCTAACCGAGCGGATTTTATGGATGCTATGCCGCTGTATGTCAACGACAAGCAGGGAACGATAGGGCAGATGGATTATGCCGATGTCAGTTGCTCCGTAGGCTTTCGCTATGTGCGGTATATTGGTCCGAGCGATGCCCGCTGCAATGTAGCGGAACTGGCGTTCTATGGTCACGCAGGCGAGGGCGACAGTTCGCTACTTTACCGCCCTACCAACCTGCCGTGCGTGGTTATCCATACGCAGAACAACCTGGAACCGTACGACAAGCAAAATTACATCGAGAGCATCGTAACGATCATTGACAATCAGTCCGCAGTGTTGCGCGATACGGCAGGCGTGAGGTTGCGCGGAAATGCGTCCAAGGATTTTCCCAAGAAGCCTTATCGCATCAAGTTCAATAGCAAGCATCATGTGCTCGGCTCGCCGGCTAATGCCAAGAACTGGACACTGGTCAATAACTATGGCGACAAGACACTGATGCGCAATATTGTAGCATTTCACGTCAGCCGCGTGTTGGAGATGCCTTACACGCCGTTCTGCCAAGCCGTGGACGTGATCTTCAACGGCGAGTACAAAGGTTGCTATCAACTTAGTGACAAGATTGAGGTAAAGAAGGGTAGAGTGGAGATTAAGGAGATGAAAACCACCGATGTCAGCGGCAACGAACTGACGGGCGGTTACTTGTGGGAGATTGACGGCTATGCTTGGTGCGAACCGCGGCCGTTCTACACGCCGCACAATATGCCTGTTACGCTGCATTCGCCTAAGGACGATGAGATAGTGCCTGCACAACGTACGTACTTCGAGAACTACTTCAGCAACCTCGAGGCGATGGTGTACCGGAGTTCGCAGAACGATACCACGTGGCGTCGTTATGTCGATTATACGACCTTTGCGCGCTACTTCCTCGCCAACCAGATGTGCGGCAATCCCGATGTGTTCTGGTCGTGCTACATGTACAAGCAGCGCGGCGACGACAAGGCATACGTAGGCCCCGTATGGGATTTCGATATCGCTTTCGATAACGATAACCGGCAGTACCCGTTGGCTAGCCACACGCAGTTTATGCTGGGCGGTGCTGACAATGCCGAGGCGTTTGCAAGGCATATACTGTATGCCGACCAAACGACGCGAGAGCAGATGAAGGACTATTGGCATCGGGCACGAAACAAGGGAATAGATGCTCAGGAATTATGTGCGCTTGTCGATAGCATTGCGGTTGAGATCGATGCCTCGCAGCGCCTGAACTTCTTGCGCTGGCCTATCCTCTCGCAGTACGTGCATCAGAACCCCATGGCACTGGGCTCATTCAGCGCGGAAGTTGACCGCTTGAAACAGTTCATCGAGATGCGCGTAGCATGGATGGACAACAAGTTAGGCTACACTTGGCATCCGCTCGAGCAGAGTAGCGCCGTACAGCAAACATGGCAAGACTCACAGGGATACCGAGTGTACGACATCTACGGACGGTTAATCTATGCGGGCGATACGATGCCCGGCTTACCGACAGGAATATATATCATTCAACATAATAACACAACAATTAAAATTCTGCAATAGAACTATGAACAATAGAAAAGTAAGAGTTCGCTTCGCACCATCGCCGACGGGTGCTCTGCATATTGGCGGAGTACGTACTGCGTTGTATAACTACCTGTTTGCCCGTCAGAACGACGGCGATATGCTGTTGCGTATCGAGGATACCGATTCCACGCGATTCGTGCCGGGAGCCGAGGAGTATATCTTGGAGGCACTGGATTGGCTGGGCATAGAGATTGACGAAGGTCTGCGCGCCAAGAAAGATTCCGCAACCGGGAAGATTGAGATTGAGTCGGTAGGCGAGAACGGTCCGTATCGTCAGAGCGAGCGCAGGGATATATATTGGAAGTATGTGAAGTACCTGTTGGATCACCAGTTGGCATACGTGGCGTTTGATACGCCCGAGCAACTCGAAGCCAAGCGCAAGGAGATACCTAACTTCCAGTACGATGCCACCACGCGCAGTATGATGGATAACTCGCTCACGTGTATCAATGCCAAGGAGCGTGCGCTGAGCGGCGAGCCGTACGTAGTGCGCTTCCTGGTTGATCCGGATGAGGAGGTTGTGGTGCACGACTTGATTCGTGGCGATGTAGTGATTAACTCGAATATATTGGACGACAAGGTTCTGTACAAGTCATCCGACAAGTTGCCTACCTACCACCTGGCCAACATTGTCGATGACCATCTGATGGGTATCACCCACGTCATCCGCGGCGAGGAGTGGTTGCCCAGCGCACCGCTCCACGTACTGTTGTACCGCGCCTTCGGCTGGGAGGATACGATGCCTCAGTTTGCTCACCTGCCCCTGCTGCTCAAGCCCGACGGCAACGGCAAACTCAGCAAGCGTGACGGCGACCGACTCGGCTTCCCCGTGTTCCCGCTCGAGTTCCACAATCAGAAGGATGGCTCGGTGAGCAGCGGCTATCGCGAGAGCGGATATTATCCCGAGGCAGTCATCAACTTCCTTGCACTGCTTGGTTGGCATACGTCAGGCGATCAGGAGATCTTCTCCATGGACGATCTGATAGCTCAGTTCTCGCTGGAGCGCGTGAGCAAGTCCGGCGCGAAGTTCGATTACGAGAAGGGCAAATGGTTCAACCACCAGTATCTGCAGATGCGCAGCAACGAGCAGCTGGCAGAAGAGTTTCGACCAATATTGGCCGAAAAGATAGGCGAGAAAGCGGTGAAAAACATAGGTCAAGAGAAGATAGCAAAGATCGTAGGCTTGGTCAAGGAACGCGTATCGTTCGTGAGCGAACTATGGGAGCAGTGTAACTTCCTGTTCGTGGCTCCTGAGGAGTACGACGAGAAGTCACTCAAGAAACGTTGGAAAGAGGATTCGCCCAAGCATATGAAAGAACTGCTTGTGTTACTCAAGGCACAGAAGGACTGGAGCGCCGACGCACTGGATGCAACCGTGCTGCCGTGGATAGAGATGAAAGAGTACGGCCTGGGTATCGTCATGAACGCTTTTCGTATATGCCTTGTAGGCGCAGCACGCGGACCGCATATCTGGGCAATCACCGACGTACTCGGTAAGGACGAGACCATCCGACGCGTCGAGACCGCCCTCAAGCGCCTGAGTTGATTCGATAGGCCGATTGATCGATTTATCGGATAGTCGGTTCTGTCGATATATCGATTTGTCGAAATCCCGAAATATCGACAATCGAACACTGAAAAAGAAAAACACACCAACATTTAAACTATATAATTAACCTTATATACCAAAACAATGAGAACTAACTTAAGTTCACAAATCTCGCTCAGTCGGGTAGCGAAAAAACTGTACAAACCCGATGATGTCTTCGAGCTCTCGCGCGTCAGCCGCATGGAGAAAGTGAAGACCAGTATCTACGAGACGGGTAAGGAAGGTGCATGTGCCGTAGCAGCGCACATCGCCGACCTTATCGCTCAACGCCAGAAGGAAGGCAAGAAGTTCGTGCTCAGCATGATGACCGGCCGTTCGATGCAGGACATCTTCGCCGAACTCGTTCGTCTGCACGAAGCAGGACTCAGCTTCCGCAACGTCATTCTGGTTGTAGGTTACGAGTATTACCCCCTGCCGCAGGAGGATGCCGGCTGCTTGGGGCAACTCGAGGAGCAGTTCATCTCCAAGGTGGGCATACTTCCCGCCAACGTCATCTCTATCCCGGGCACGCTCGCTAAGGAGGACATCATCGATGCCTGCGCAGCGTACGAGCGTACCATCAAGGATCTTGGCGGTATCGACCTCATGCTGTTAGGCATCGGTCGTGGCGGCAACATCGCCTTCAACGAACCCGGTACGCAGTTCAACAGCGAGACGCGTCTCGTTCTGCTCGACAACAACTCCCGTGCCGACGCCAGCGAACTGTTCGGCAACGCCGAGTCAGTGCCTGTCAGTGCCATCACCATCGGTATCGGTACTATCCTTCGCTCGCAGGAGATCATCCTCGTGGCGTGGGGTGACCACAAAGCAGCACAAGTAGCCAAGGCCATCGAGCAAGACGCTTCACCGGCTTGCCCCGCCAGCGCCCTCCAGCTCGCCTCCAATGCCCACATCCATCTCGACCTCTCGGCAGCCGACCGCCTGACTCGTATCAGCCAACCATGGATGGTTACCAGCTGCGAGTGGGATGATCAGTTGACCCGCAAGGCTATCGTTTGGCTGTGCCAGACAACCGACAAACCGATCCTGAAACTGACGAACAAGGATTACAACGATCACGGTCTGTCGGAGCTCATCACTCTCTATGGATCGGCGTACAACTGCAACATCAAGGTATTCAATGATCTGCAGCACACCATCACCGGTTGGCCGGGTGGCAAACCGAATGCCGACGATACCAACCGCCCCGAACGTGCTAACCCCTTCCCCAAGAACGTGGTGATCTTCTCGCCGCACCCCGATGACGATGTGATCAGTATGGGTGGCACGTTCGCACGACTCATCAAGCAGGGACATAACGTACATATCGCGTACCAGACATCCGGTTGCATCGCTGTATGCGACGACGAGGTAGTACGCTTTATGGATTTCATCAAGGGCTACAAAAAGATGCACATGCCCGAGGATAAGGTGATCGACAAGAAGTACGATGAGTATATGCACTTCTTTGGCAAGGAGAAAGTAGGCGATCAGGATACCCGCGAGATCCTTGATATCAAGGCGCTCATCCGCCGCGGTGAAGCTACTGCAGCCTGCCGCCATATGGGCTTGCCGCTCGATCATATCCACTTCCTCAATCTGCCGTTCTACGAGACGGGCACGATCAAGAAAGGCCCGCTCACTATCAACGACATACGCATCGTCGAAGACCTCTTGAAGCAAGTCAAACCCGATCAGATCTTCGTGGCAGGTGACCTGGCTGACCCGCACGGTACGCACCGTGTCTGCACCGATGCCGTATTGGCTGCCATCGACGATCTGAAGGAGTCGCCTGCGTGGGACGAGTGGCTTAAGAACTGCCGTATATGGATGTACCGCGGCGCATGGATGGAGTGGGGGGTTGACCTCATCGAGATGGCTGTGCCGATGTCGCCCGAGGAGCTGCGATTCAAGCGAAACACTATCCTCAAGCATCAGTCGCAGATGGAGTCTGCACCGTTCATGGGCAACGACGAACGACTCTTCTGGCAGCGCGCCGAGGATCGTAACCACGCCACAGCCGAGCTCTATGCCAAACTCGGTCTCGCCAACTACGAAGCCATCGAGGCTTTCGTACAATATCATCCCTTGTAATAGATAGTTTCACTGAAAGAGTAAAGACTGCTTCGGTAAAAGGTTATTTGTCTTTTGTCTTTCGTCTAAATTTTAAAATAATGAAAAACATCACATGTTTTGTTCCCTTTCAGTCGGAACAGCAGGTACACACCACGCTGCAGAACCTGAGCAAACAGGAACTCGTAGCCGAGGTACATCAGATAAAAGGTGACATCCGCTCTACGGAGAACGTACGTTTCATGGCAGCACATAGCCACACGCCGTACACGCTGATCTACACCAAGTACACCACGCTCTCGTTCGTGCTCTTTGCCTTGGAGCGTATGGAGGCATTGATCGAGGATACCGGCGCCGCTATGGTCTATTCCGACCACTTCAATCAGGCAGGTGCCATCCGCACCAACGCTCCCGTTATCGACTATCAGCTCGGCGCATTGCGCGACGATTTCGATTTCGGTTCGGTACTCTTCTACCGCACCTCGGCACTCGTCGAGGCTGTGCAGCGTATGGATGTCGATTACCAGTATGCAGGCCTCTATGACCTGCGATTGAAGGTCAGCCAGAAGGGCGCACTGGAGCATATCAACGAGTTCCTCTACTACGACGTGGAGCTCGATACCCGCAAGTCCGGTGAGAAACTGTTCGACTACGTCGATCCCAAGAACCGTGGCGTGCAGATCGAGATGGAGAAAGCCGTGACGCGTCACCTCAAGGACATCGGCGGCTATCTGGAGCCTAAGTTCAAGGATGTGGATCTCGTGGGCGGTGACTTCGAGTACGAGGCATCGGTGGTTATCCCTTGTAAGAACCGCGTGCGTACTATCGATACGGCTATCCGCAGCGCCTTGTCGCAGAAGGTGAAAGCACCGTACAAGTACAACGTTATCGTGGTGGATGACAATAGCGAGGATGGCACAGTGGATAAGATCAAAGCTATCGTTGATGAGGGGCACGACAACCTCATCTACATAGCTCAGGATAAGTCTTGGCATGCTATCGGCGGCAACTGGAATGTGGCACTTCATCACCCCAAGTGCGGACGATTCGCCATACAGCTTGACTCCGATGATACGTACTACGACGAGAACACCGTGCAGAAGTTCATCGATGCTTTCCATGAGCAGAACTGCGCCATGGTGGTCGGCACGTACCGCATGACCGACTTCGACGGTAATATCCTGCCTCCGGGCATCATTGACCACCGCGAGTGGACACCCGATAACGGTCGCAACAACGCCCTGCGTATCAACGGTCTTGGCGCACCGCGTGGCTTCTATACGCCGATGCTCCGACAGATCAACTTCCCCACCACCAAGTACGGTGAGGATTATGCCGTGGGTCTGCGCGTAAGCCGCGAGTACCAGATAGGCCGTATCTACGATGTGGTGTACAACTGCCGCCGCTGGGACGATAACTCCGATGCCAACTGCGATCTGATTGCTATGAACAACAACAACTTCTACAAGGATCGCATCCGCACCTGGGAGCTCAAAGCCCGCATCGCAATGAATAAGAAGTAGACCGCTTCGCTCAAAGACAAAAGACCGCTAACGCTCAAAGACAAAAGATTATAATGTGTTAGCGCCAAGAGTAATTATTCTTTTGTCTTTAGTCTTTTGTAAAAAACACTTATTACATGACAAATTAATCTTTTGTCTTTTGTCTTTTGTCTAAAGTTATGAACATCAAAGTAGGCATAATGACCGCACCGCACATATCGTGCGAGCAGCACCCCAACGGAGTGCTGCTCCACGATGTGCGTATCGGTATCGGATTCCATTGGGACAGGACGGAGGATCAGCTCTTCGAGGGAACGATGGAGATCCGCCGTAACCCGGATGGCAGCGAGACGGCCATCAACACCCTGGATGTAGAGGATTACCTCTCGTCGGTTATCACTTCGGAGATGTCTGCCACCTCGTCGCTCGAACTGCTGAAAGCCCATGCTGTTATCTCCCGTTCGTGGCTGCTGCGCCCTATCATGGAGAAAGCCAAGAGCAAAGAGCCGAGAGCCAACAGCCGCGAGGGCTACACCGACACCTCCGAACGTCGTATCGTTTGGTACGAGCGTGACGCTCATGTGGGCTTCGATGTCTGCGCCGACGACCACTGCCAGCGTTACGAGGGTATCACACGCCGCGATGCCCATCCCGAAGCGGCTGAGCGCGTGCGCCAAGCCGTGGAGGCTACGCGAGGAATGGTGCTCGTTGATCCGACGGACAACGATGCCGTGTGCGACACGCGTTTCTACAAGTCTTGCGGCGGACGAACCGAGCTGTTCGAGAACGCCTGGGCGCCGCACCACTACCGTTATCTCGAGAGCGTGGAGTGCCCCTACTGCAACACCCGCGATGCACGTGTGCTCTCGCAGGTGCTCAACAACTACGATCAGGAGACTCAGGATTTCTACCGCTGGACGGTTCGTTATACCGCCGACGAACTGGCAAACATCATTCGCGACCGTTCAGGCATCGATTTTGGTGATATACTCGAGCTCAAGCCGCTCAAGCGCGGACCTTCAGGACGTATCTACGAACTCGAGATAGTTGGTACCAAGCACCGCATGGTCGTAGGCAAGGAGCTGGAGATCCGCAAGTGGCTCAGCCGTTCGCACCTGTATAGTTCGGCCTTCGATGTGGAGCGCGTATCCGCAGGCGATACCAACCCAAAACAGGATTTCCTGCTTCGCGGACGAGGCTGGGGACATGGCGTAGGTCTGTGCCAGATTGGTGCAGCCGTCATGGCCGACCAGGGCTTCACCTACACGCAGATCCTCGCCCACTATTTCCCCGGCTCCCAACTTAAAAAAGTGATTTAACTGCTGACCAAATGAATAGACCTCTGATACTGCTTGCCGCCATCCTGTTGTCCGTGACGAGCCTGGCTGACGTCCCCGCGAACACCCGCGAGGAACTACGTATGTCCGCGCCGTTCACCACCGACACACAGGAGCAACGCGAGACCCTGCCGCTCGTTGCCGCCTCCACCGACAGCCTCGTGCGCGTCACTACCAAACTCGTGCACACGTATATCGACACCATCCGTGTCGTTCGCTACAGTCAGGATAGTATTCCCCGCAACGATACCTCGTACGTTGCTGCCGATTCCATGAACCGCAAGGGGCATTACATTCAGGCATATATCGGCGGAGGTTACGGCTCAATAGGATTCTCGCTCGACAAGAGTCACGGAGGCAAAGTCACAGGCTTCGCATCAGGGCGCGTGCAGGCACAATATGCCTACTTCTTCCATCCTAACTGGGGCGTTGGTGCAGGTCTGTGGTTCGAGCATATAGGCTCCACAGCCTCGCTAAGTAACGGAATGGATTATACCGACTTTACGTACCTCGATCGTACGGATACCGAGGGCGAACAACATTACAATCACACGGCGCGCGTATGGGCGTGGAAGGAACGCGAGACCTTATATAACCTCGCTATCCCCGTTTCCTTGCAAACGCAGTGGTGGAACGAGCAGGGCGAGGTAGGATTATTTGGCGCGCTGGGCGTTGCTCCTACTTTTGCTGTGGCGCAGAAATATCGCCTTGTGGAAGGCAAAGTGGAGCACTTCGGCGAGTACCCCAAGTGGGGATTGAAACTCGATAATATGTCCGATCATGAATATGCCCGCAACGATGACGACCCCACGCTTTATACCCGTCAACCCAAGGCACAAGGCAAGATGAACGTCACCCCGATGGCTACGGTCTTTGCCGAAATTGGTGCACTCGTGAATCTGAGTCGGCAGTTAGACCTGATGATCGGTCTGTACGGACATTACACCCCGAACAACATCGTCAAGGAAACAGTCATCTCCGAGTACCTGCCGTCCAATGCAGGTGACAACCCTCCGCCATTCGGCTGGGCGGACAACCAGCGCGTCGGACCTTCTACGTTCATGGATGAGTACCAAGGCTTGTATGCTACGTCGCTGCGTGGTGAGCGAACCAACCCTTGGGCAGTAGGCCTGAAGGTCGGTGTACATTGGCATCATATCAGCAAACCCAAGATGCACGTTTCCAGGGCATTTGATTACTTCGTGCAAGCCGATACCACTGTGCGCACCGTGGAGCGCCTGGAGACGCAAACCGTGGAGCGTATCGATACGTTCAAGCGCGCACCGAAAGAGGAGATAAAGATCATCCAAAAGAAGGTGGATATACTCAACAAGATTTTCTTTGCCTTCGACAGTTATACCTTGAGCAACAAGTCAAAGAAGTACCTGCGTGATATCTACGAAGTCCTCAAGGAGGTTCCGAATCATATCATCATCGGTGGTCACTCGTCGGAGGAAGGACAGTCGGAGTACAACGAGCAACTCGCCTTCCGCCGTGCCAATGCGGTGCGGGATTACCTGATCAAACTCGGTATACCTGCCGAGCAGCTTGAGGTCAAGAACTACGGCGCACGTGTTGCCAACGAGGACAACACCGCCAACGATCTCTCCCTCGACCGCCGCGTGGAGATCATCATCGTTGAGTAGTACCCGTATATGATACAAGTTATTTACAGACGTACCTCGCGCCTATCCATGCGCGTGGTGAAAAACGGTGATGTGCATGTGTCAGCGCCGATAGGACTGCCAGAGGCACGTATCCGAGCGTTTATCGACGAGCATCGCGAGTGGATTGACAAGGCGCGTGAGCGCAGTCAGGTCAGGCTGGAGCAGCGTGCGGCGTTCTTTGCGCAGTTGCCGTTGCGCACCCGCCTGGAGAAACAACAGGCGCGCGAGCGTCTGAGCGCACTCGTCGAACCGATGGTCGTAGCACATGCCGCCGAGATGGGCGTAGCCGTACCCGCCATACAATACAAGGCGATGATCTCGCGATGGGGCATATGCAATATCCGCAAGCGTACCGTCTGTTTCTCGCTATACCTGTTGTTGCTGCCCGAATGGTGCGTGGAGCATGTGGTTGTTCACGAACTATGCCACCTGCTCGAACCCTCCCACAATGCCCGCTTCTATGCCCTTATGGATCGCTATTTCCCCCGCTGGCGCGAAGCCAACCGCACCACCCGCCGCATCTATCGTATGCAAGAGCAGTAGCCCAATGCTTATCCGTAGAATCCGTTTAATCCGTACAGATTTTTGCTAAAATCCGTATAGATTTTCCCCCATTTTTCGGTATTTTCGATAAAATGTGCATTTTTTCTATAAAAAATGTGCTTTTTTATTTGCATATATCATTTTTTTTTCGTAACTTTGCAAACAGAAAGGTTATACCCCTTTCCCCGTAGCGGTTTTCCCCGTTTGGCGGGGACAACCTAGTACGCGCGCGTCGCATGTGTGCGGCTGCCCATCCGCGCGGCGCGAGAAGATTATACCGAAATTAAAACACACCATGAAAGGTAAGAAATATATACTTCTGTTGGCACTCGGCTTGATGGCGTTGAGCGCCACTGCCCGTCAGTTTGAGCAAGGTGAGAAACTGTATGTAAACACGGATCAGAGTCAGCGTGACGGTGATGGCAAGTTCAACTGGAAAGATGCCAATGCCAAATTATTTTTGTATGTATGGAAAATCGCGAACGGTGCGCCAACCAACGAGACTTGGTTACCGCTGAGCGAGCAGAGTGGTGACTTGTACACGTGCGCAATGCCTGCGGGTGAGTTCCACAAGTGCATCGTGGTGCGCAAGAGCAGTAGCGGAACAGCCGGAAACTGGAACGATAAGTGGAACCAGACAGGCGACATCGACTTTGCCGATGCGGCAGGTAAGAACTGCCTGTACAGGTTTTGGCAGGGCGGCGCAGGCAGCGAGTGGCGACCGGTAGCCCCGGCGCTGAGCGAGGTGAAAGCCTTCGCCGATGCCGAGCGTTCGGCTAACCGCGAAGAGCTGATACATATCTGCCCTACCACTTGGGGTAACCCCTTCTCCCTGCGCGTGAAGCTCAAAGC
Source organism: uncultured Bacteroidales bacterium (assembly GCA_902798965.1). Classification (GTDB taxonomy): domain Bacteria; phylum Bacteroidota; class Bacteroidia; order Bacteroidales; family Paludibacteraceae; genus Colicola. The sequence goes on from CADBYS010000025.1 coordinate 34,581, forward strand.
CGACAAGTCGGATTATGATTACGCGAGCGTCATCAACCACGGCTGGTACATGAGTACCGACGGCAACACCTGGACATCGGTGGACGGTCGTGCCGGTGCTATCAGCGAGGAAGAGGGTGCGCAAGCCATCATCAACAATGTGCTGCCCGCCTCCGGAAGCGTGCTCTACTACTACCTGCATTCGTCGGTTGTGGCAGGCCGCCGACTCATCAAACTCACGCCCGATGCCACAGGTTGCGACTTGGACTGCAAGATCACGTTCTTTGGCGTAGCAAGTTCCGAGGTGAATGTCAATGACACGACATATACCTTGGACGGTATGGTTGCGTTCGGTGTACCTTGCGGCGATCTGGTCATCACGTGCGACGGCAAATCCGATACCATCAAAGCTGCTAAAGCCAAGAGTCCGCAAATTTTCTCGATAAAAGGTCTGCCGGCTGCAACTACCAATGGCAAGACAACCACGGCAGTAGCGAAGTTTTTGGGCAATGAAGCCGGGAAAGTGACCGCTAAGGTCGATATCCCGAACGTTTCGCAGGGTATAACCTATAAGCATATCGACGTGCTTGTGGGGGATAGTGCGCTGCTGAAGCCTGCCGGAGCTGATTATTCCAACAAGTATATCTGGTACATCGACGGCGAAGAGACAAACTGGCAAGGTGACCAAACCGTTTCCCACAATGAGGCGAACACCACACGTTATACCTATCGCGAGTTCAATCCTCCCGCAGGTACGATGGAAGATTTGATGAGCAACGGCAATTACGAGTCAACGGATGCAACGGTGTATGGGCAGAAGTGGCAGAAGTCGCTCATCAGCGATTATGAGTTCTGGGGCAAGTACCCCGAGACGGGAAATACGCAGATCAGTTTCTATACCGATACCCTGGGTACAAATTGCGTCAATCCCAACAAACGAAACAGCAACGGTTTTGCAGTAGTCAAGAACGCCAACAACTTTTTCTACACTTTTGCCAAGGTCACGGCGCGCGAGGGTGAGTACTTTGCCCTGTTCGATGCTGCCAGCGATGGCGTAGCCGGCAAGAAAGCCTGGTACGCAATCACATCCAACAACCCGAATCTGAAACTCCGCAAAGGTACTACCTACCTCTTCTCGTTCTGGGCTGCGAACATCAACAACTACGGCGAGATGGACAATGCCGCCAAACTGCAATTCCAGATCAATGGCAAGAACTTAGGCAATCCGCTCGATTTGGGTAGTGTCGAGTTCCGCAACAACCGTTGGCACCAGTGTTCGGCTACATATTATGCCGATGACGATGCTGACGATGTAACGATCTCGGTTATCAACCTGAATACCAACACCCTGAACACCGGCAACGACTTCGCACTCGACGATATCCAGTTCCGCGCCGTAAGCAGTGAGACGCGTTCGGTACGCATTCAGCAGGTATTCGAGGTGCAGACGCACGAGCCGCAGTTACCCAAGCTTGCTGTAGCCTCGAAGAGCCGCGGCTGCGACTCCACAGCCTACGATGCCAAGCTCACCGTGACCTATGCTAACCCCAAGGGAAAACTGGTGATCGAAGACATCACCACAGCAACCACCGTGCTTGAGCAAACGATGCCGGCAATAGCCGACGGAGAATGGGATAAACAGAAGACGTACACCCTGACGCAACGGGTAGGCGAAGACAAGAGCCACACCTATCATGCTTACTTTGCCGAATTTACTAAAGCTGAGGCTACCGCCGCATCTGACGTGCCGGAGTTCGAGAACTGCTGCATTGATGGGCGCATGTACCGCAAGTGGAACAACGTGCTCTTCATCGACAACGGCGACAATGCCTACAAGGCTTTCCAGTGGTACAAGAACGGCGAGAAACTCAAGGACGAAACCTCGCAGCGTTATTATACAGGCAGCACATCTATGGAGGGAACAACCGATCTCTATCACTGCGTGATGACCAAACAGGACAATACGGAAGAGAAGTCGTGCGCGCTAACCTTCGACCAGACACCGAAAGCCATAGATGCGGCCGTGGACGGTTTGACGGGCGATAATATAATCGTTTATCCCACAAGCGTGAAAGCCGGCGGTACGGTTACGCTTCACATGGCTACATCGAGTAGGGTACAAGCCACGCTGATTACTCCTTCAGGACAAACCATCGCCACGCACCTGCTGCAGGGCGAACAACATACCATCGATATGCCTGCCGCAGCGGGATTGTACCTGCTCGTGCTGCAACACAACGAAACACAAAGCATCGTCAAAATCAATATTTACTAAAACTATGAACACCCCGACACGTCTCATAGCCACGCTGTTTGCCATAACTTGCCTCAGTGCAGCAGGTGCCCAAGAGAGAATAGTCGTTCCCGGACAAGAACTGCTGGAAGTGCAGTTCGTGGAGCACCGAACTACCATCGAAACCGACCCCACGCAGATTGACAGTCTGGTACATGTGCGCACCCTCGAGATGCGTACGTACGGTGATACCGTGCATACCGTAACCGCGCAAGAAAAGCAGGTGCCCCTGCCTATCGACTCTGCTTCCCGCCGCGGACATTACGTCGAGTTCCACTTGGGCGCAGGTCTGGGCAGCACGGGCTACGGGCTGTTCGCCCTCAAGCAACCCGTGGGCGACATGAAAACGAAAGGCTACGAGGGCTACGAGCAGGCTGCGTTGTCGGGCGTGGTACAACTGCAATACGCCTATTTCTTCCACAAGAATGTCGGTATAGGCATTGGTGCCTGGCTGGCGGAATACACGTCGTACGGTCATTTGGATGGCAAGTTTGTTTACCCAAACCAGCTTGACGACGACACAGGAGCAGACGGATTAGGCAAGAGAGAATCCTATGAGCATCATACCGATATAACCAATTGGCGCGAGCGTCAGACTATTCATATGGTAGGCGTTCCTGTCAGCCTGCAGTTCCAGGCTTGGGGCAAACGCAATCGTGCGGGGTTCTTTTTCGACCTCGGTGCAACGCCCACCTATACGCTTAAAACAGACTACCGTGTGCTCAGTGGCGAGATTGAGCATTGGGGACTCTACCGCGGCAACGTCCCGATGCACGACAAACCCGACCACGGATTCCTGACTATCCCCTATGACAAGATAAAGAACACCTCGGGCAAAAACACACTGCGTCAGATAGGAGCTACGGGTTTTGCCGACTTGGGTCTGCTGGTGCGCATGAGTCTGCATACCGATCTGCTCATCGGCGTGTATGCCCACTACGCTATCCTTGATATGCAAGTAGGCACACCGGGTGACCTTGGCTGGAAGGATGATCAGTATCCCAACCAGGGCAATGTGGAATACAGCGGCATGCTCAGCTCGAACTGCGTGAGCAACCTCCATCCCTGGGAGGCCGGCGTGAAGCTCGGCATCCATTGGCATAGCTTGGAGAAGCCGAAGATGATCACCGAGCAGTTCATGGATACGACCATCCATATCTCCCAGCGCGTGGATAGTATATGGAGCGAGCGCATCGATACCCTCGAGCGCCAAGGCTTGCGCGCGAGCGACAAGGTACAGATGCGCATCGACAAGCTCAACCGTATTTACTTCGGCTTCGACAGTTACGTCCTGACCGCCGAATCCAAACGTTCGCTCGACCACATAGCCGAGCAGCTGAAGACGATCCCGAACAAGATCATCCTCGGTGGCCACGCCTCCAAGGAAGGTACGCGTGTTCACAACCACCGCTTGGCGCTCAACCGTGCGATGGTGGTTAAGTATTACCTGATGGATCGCGGTGTGCCGGCTAACCGACTCCTCGTCCGCGACTACGGCGCAACTACACCAAATGCCATCAATACCAATAACGATCTCACCCTCGACCGCCGCGTGGAAATCATCGTACTGGAGTAAACGATGGGGATTTAAGGTCAACAATTAAAGACTATTAAAGACAATTACGATGAACCTGTAAGTCAATTAAAAACAATTTGAAGATATTGAGTTATGGAGCAAGATAGGCAAATAACGCAGTGGGCTGATATGGTGTATGATATTGTAGGTGCGGGGATAGAGGTGCATAGTACGTTGGGGTTTGGACTATCGGAAGGAGTGTACGAAGAGGCATTAAGCATTGAGTTGGAGGAAATGGGGTACGAGTGCTATACGCAAGTTGATTTGCCTACATATTATAAGGGGAGATTGATGGAAAAACGGTTCAGATTGGATTTGGTTGTAGAGGATGATATAGTTGTTGAGTTGAAAGCCGTGGAAAAGGTACTTCCCGAACACAGGGCACAACTATTCAACTACCTGCGCTTGACTAAGAAGCCTATAGGTGTACTAATAAACTTTGGTAGGTCGTTATATTCGGAGAAGTATATCTTTAACGAAGCAGAAAACACCGTGACGTTTTTCAACGCCAAGCATACCCGAGGAGCACATTCATTAGATGACTTTGAATAGTTTTTAATAGTTAACCTACAAGTACCCAATGTAATTAGATTTTAATAGTCTTTAATAGTTGACTAAAAGTGACCAACGTAAATAGATGTTAATAGTTTTTAATAGTTGACCCCAAAAGCACCAATGAGAGAACTACCGACATACACCCCGGACTTTGAGGAATACATCCGCCAAGGCGAACCCGGCAAGAAGGAACGTGCCAAGATCTGGCGCACGGCCATCGGCTTGCAGCAGGTGAAAGGTCTCACCATCTCCGACTACATGAAAGATTTAGTGCGTCGGAATATTGAAGGCGAAATATCTATGGATGAGGTACGAAAACTAATAGATGAACATTACAAGGGCACACGTCCCAAACGTAAACCCCGAAATGACTATTATGGCTATACTCGCTGTTCTAAGGAGTTCACCACCTCATTCGAAGAGCATATTCAAAGACATAAAGCAAATGTCGGAATAAATGTCGGAAATGTTACAGAAAATACGCTAAATGTTACAGAAAACACTCGAAATGTTACAGAAAATGTCGGAATAAATGGTACAGATGTCGGAAAAAGTACATTGAAAAGTACATGGAAAAGTACATTGAAAAGTACATTGAAATGTACAAGGAAAAGCATAGTTGACATTATCTCGCAAGATCCGAATGTTACTATTCCTCAAGTTGCGGAGCAGTTAGGGAAACATGTGCGAGGCATAGCTAAACATTTCGCCAAATTGCAGGCTGAAGGCTATATTCGCCGCGTAGGAGCAGACAAAGGTGGCCATTGGGAAGTGTTACCCCCTCAAGTACCCCCTCAAGTACCCCCTCAAGTACCCCCGCAAGTGTAGAACAAGTTTCATAGTGCAAGTAAAGTGCAAAATTTGCACTTTGGAAGAGAAATAAATAGTACAAAGAAAAATGAAATTATTAGTAATTGTTGGACTGAAATAGGTGAATGATTCAAAATCACGGGATATATACTATGTATATATAGGTAGTGGTGGGATACGATATTACCCCGATGAGCCCACATGAATACCACAATAGCCACCCGCAAATACGATAACAATGATAAAAACTACATAAGAAATTTTGGAATAATTTTGGGTAATTTTTGACTAATTAAGTCCATTGTAATAGTTGATAATAGTTTTTAATAGTTGACTAAAAAGTCACATTGTAAATTAAAAAAATAACATGGCACTTTTGACACTTTTGGCACTTTCCCATATAAATTGCTGAAAATGTGGACGCTGAAAAATGTCAAAAACCCCGAAAGTGCCAATAGTGCCAATAGTGCCACGCAAATTTTTAACCAAAGTGCAGAAAGTGCAAATAGTGCAATGCTAATTTTTAACAACATATCCAACATCACATCATCCGTTTTGCCGGATGTTATCCGGCGTGTAGTAGTACCATTTAAGGGACACAGATCTACCAAACCGTTAGTGATAAGTTAGACATTAGTTAATTATTCGTTAGTTGTAGAGATACCCAAATGCTAACCAAGTGCTACTTGATAGCACCCCAAATAACAAAGAACAACCAATCATGAAACACCCCAACATCATGAAACAAACATACAACATGAAACTACATAACACGAAACATATAACCACCATGAATAATACTAACCCCACGCCTCATCCCACCGGTATGAGGCATAACATCGCTATTAAATCTCGTCAAGCACTTCTTTGTGCGCTTACCCTTCTGCTGTCGGTAGTGGGAGTGGGGACTATGTCGGCACGTGACTTTACTGCCGGTGAAACGATTTACTTAAATACGAAAGCGAAATACAATTCAACGCCAGAGTCTGAGGGAGACTGGGGAAGTGGAGCAAAAATTCGAGTGTGGCTCTTTGGCGGTTCCAGTGCTGACCGCTGGGTAGAATTTTCGTGGTTTTGTGGCACGCTCTATAAGGTGGATATGCCAGCAGGTAACTGGACGAAATGTATTATAACACGTCAAAACCCATCTTTAGAACCCGGATGGGATGGCGTGACCTATAATAAAACGGGCGATATAGAAATTAAAGATGGTAATTATCTGCATACGTATAAAGAGGGCAATACGTATGTAACTTGGGGCTCATTATTATATTCTGACGGTACAACAAAATTCCGTTTCCACCAATATCCGGCTGATTGGGGTTTCTTTGGCAATGACTTGGGAACAAAGAACTATATATATGCATATTTCAAGTCTGTTGCGGGGTGTGCAGAACATTGGAGTGCTGCGGCTGAAGTTTATAAAGGGAAAATACTGCAAGTAACTATTCCTGCGGGTATATATGAGTCAGTAATCCTCACTCGACAAGATGCGACAAAAGAAAGACCGAAGTGGGAATCGGTGTTTAAGCACAACACCGGCGATGATAACGAAAGTGAGATTATACCATTAAAAGATAGCCGGTTATTTGACAATCAGATTTATCTTCATAACTTTAGGCAGAAAGGCAAGTCCGGTGAAGGTTGGCAATGGCAAGCACCGCCGACGAGTGCGCCAAGCGATTTAATGGATACGTTTGAGGAAGCACCGCGTGAAGACATTAATGTCTGTGCAGAAGCCATAACAAGGGGTGATCCGTTTACATTAACTCCCATATGGAATGATGCGCAGAATGATTATGCTTACGATGAAAGCGGTGCGCCTATATGGTGGCAATGGAACAATTCGTCACTTAAATGGGAACTGACAGCGAATGATTTTTATGACAACCTGTCACTGAGCGGAATGGAGGAGAGTCTGTTCTACTATATGTGGACATATCCCGATAGGAAAAAGTACCGTAGATTCTTGCACCTAAAGAAAACGACCTGTACGATTGATTGCGCAATTACTTCGATGGAAGTAGTGGCTTCGGCAGTCAATGTGGGCGATGGTACATATTATGTGGATGGTTTGGTTGCTTTCACCGAGGCAAGTGGCAGACTTATCGCAACATGTGATGGCGTGACAACCGCGATTAGTTCACCTACCAGCCCAGCTACCTTTACTCTCACTTTAACTGCTGATGGCGCAAAGGATAACATTCGTGTGTATTTTGAAGGTGACCCAACTTGTGAGGCAACACGTGAAATAGATGCTCCTTCAACAACTACGACAATAATCCCTCACATTTCAACGGAAAGTGGTTACTATTCTCCGGCTAAGGCAACCTATCGCCACGATGAAGTGGTAACATTGTCGCACAATGCTGCGGCTACCGCCCCTTGGGACTGGCAAGACACCTTAGGTTCAGTAAAGACGTCAGGTGCCGTTGGCGCAGATAATACATACACTTTGCCCAAATTCAAGCACGATACAACTATAGTAGTGTATTACTCGGAGTATAATCCGGCTGAGGAAACCGTCGGCAACCTTATGGGAAATAGTGGGTATGAGGAAGCTAAAGACTCTTTGTGGTATAGTTCGATAAGTGATTATACCTATACAGGTCAATGGCTTTCCGGTTCCAAGCAAAACGTGTATGAATATGTCTTCTCGGGAGATACAGCAAGATATAATCAGAAAAATGGCTTATGGGGCATAACCAATAATGCCAATCGATTCTGGAAACGATATGCTAAAATAGGTGGACATGCAGGTAGTAGTAAATTCGCTACTTTCGATGGTGATGACACGGAAAAGATTGCATGGAGCGCAACTACGAAAGATAATACAAACCTTAAAATCCGTCAAGGAACGACGTATATCTTCTCGTTCTGGGTTGCAAATATCAATAACTATGGCGAGTTGGTAACGCGCGACACTACGAACTGCGCGATTCTGCAGTTCAAGATTCGTTGCAAACGCAAAGACACGGGTGCCTGGGTGGAAGCTTTCTTGGGCGATTCCACGAATCTGAATGAACGCTTGTATCGTAATAACCAGTGGCACCAGAACTCAGCAACATTCTCAACCAAGCGGTATTTCGGTGAGGATTTCGATGCAGACTCCGTTGTTATCTCTGTGGTGGACAAAAACAAGCGCGGAATGCGTATCGGTAACGACTTCGCGTTGGATGATATCAGTTTCAAGGCTATTACGACAGGCCAGCGTACCACTCGTGCCCGTGAGCGTTTTGAGGTGAACTATGTTGAACCCGCTACAGAGCCTAAGAATCTGAAGGTGGAGTGGGTTACTACGCCCAAATGTGGCGACAAAGACACCTGTACTATTCGCGTTTCGTTCCGCTACCCGAAGATTACCACACACGCCATCCATCTGGAACTCAAAGACTTGGTTGATGGCGGTTATGGCACATTGGTGGCCGATTCTGTGTTGCCCAAACCTGCCGGCGTAGGTGATTCAACAGACTATGTATGTCTGTTCACCAGCGGTAGCTATCCGGGTGCGCGTAAGAGAACAAGCGTTAAAGCCGATGCAAAAGCACATAACTTCCAGGTAAAACTAACTGTAACAGATGATCGTAAGAAAGCTCACGGCGGTACTATTTCCAAATCTACTGATCCTGCCCCGGGTATACCTGCACTTTCCATTACCAAAGCTGATTTGGTATATCCTTCTTGTGGAGGCAAGACGTACAACTTGAAGATCGATGTGAATTATACTGCCCAGACAGGAAGTAAACTGAAATACTATATTGACAATGTTGAGAAAACATCACAGGATATCACGTACAAAGTTTCCGAACAAACTATATCGAACGTATTGATAGAAGGTCTGCCGGCTGATGGCAAGTCACATACCCTAAAAGTGGCAACCGGACATGCTCTTGATTGTGAGGATTCAAAGAGCCATACAGCCCCCAAAGGCAATGTGGTAGAATCTTTCTCTATCGCACCGATTGACCCTATATGCGATGCAACAACTTACCAACTGCGTGCTACGTTCACTGTTTCCAAATCAACGGCTGACGGCAGTTTGTATGACAATCTGATGATTAAGGTTGGTGACGGCACGCCGCACGAAGTGGCTATTACCGCCTCCAATGCCACCGATGGCACGTACGATTTGCCCGAGACATACGCTATTGCGGCAACTCATCCTACTATCCAATACTATCTGAAGGAACGTACAAGTACTTGTGCAGCAACGGCAAGTGGTTATACAACGCCTGTAGTGCCAAACATTACTGTTCCCACTGTACCAACCATCAGTGATACAGCTTGTAATGTGGGCACATTTACAGCCACTTGGGAAGTATCGTACATCAACCAACGCGGCACAATGAAAGCGTGGTTGGATAGCAAGACCGGTGACCCACAGACATATACTATCACCGAGAACACCACAACAAGTTCATCGGTTACCATTTCCTTCTCCGACTTGGTTGCCGATGGTAGTAGCCATCAGTTAATCGTTCTATGTGATGGCGCAAGAAGTTGTGAGCGTACATCTACTGCATTCACTGCACCTGTTCGACCGGTATTCAAGAATGCAGACCTTACTAAAACAACCCCGGGCTTTGGAGTTACAACTTATGATGTTACCGTTTCAGCAGACCTAAGCAATGCCAAGGGTAGGAAGTTGTATATCAAGAGCGTTGACCTTGACTTGGACACTCAACTCTCTTGGGACACAACGCTCGCTGCTGCGGCTTCCGGTCATATAAGTCACACATTCAAAGGTATACGTACGGATAATGGCAAGAGCCACAAGTTCCGCATATACTTCGACGACCTCAAGCATTGCGGTCAGGACTTGTCGTACACCTCTCCCGACCAGCGCGAGTTCCATTCGTTTACGGTTGGCTCTCCTTCTGCCGTAACGTGTGACGGAAAGTTCTCTATTCCGTTCACCATCGAAGCCGCAGAGATTAACGGTACGCTTATCATCAAGGATGGCTCAACTCCCGTCTATAGCGCTTTGCACAATACAATAACCGGTTCGCATACAATTACCGAAAATACTTCGGTGAACTTAACGGCAAATGGTGCATCTCATACTCTTAAAGCGTATTTCGAAGGACAAACTTACGCAAAGACCGATACCTTTGAGACCTTCACTGCGCCTTCCGCCCCGACTATAGCGTTCGCAGATGGAACCGCTATCTTGGATTGCGATGGATATGTGACTGTTCCGCTGACGGTTACGTTCGCTAATCAGTCGGCTACATGTGAGTTGTATATTAAGGAAGGCTCTACAACTCTCAAGACGTTTACAAAAGCAGATATTGCTGCGGCTACATCGGGTGAGTTGACATGGAGCTGGAAGTTCTTTGCCGACAACACCGACCACACCCTGACTGCGTACTTCTCGGATCGTACCGATTGCAAGAAGACGGTAACCATCGGCAAAGTTAATGCAGGTGTATTCTCAGTTAAGCCGGGTGTAGTACCTGCTATGACGTGCAATACGACCACCTATACTATCCATGATACCATCATTTATCGTAACATGGATACGGACGCAGAGGTTTGGCTGGATGACGTAAAGAAACTGGATGTTGATGTTACGAATGATGATACCAACGAGCGGAAAAAAGTCTTCGATCTTACACTCACGGCAGACTCTGCAGAACATACATTGCAGGTTAAGTTCACCGGTCGTGGCGCTGCTTGCTCGCCAAAGGGTTATACATTCCGGGCTCCGTTCTCACCGAGTATTGACAATGTGACAATCTCTGGTAATGAAGCCAAATCATGTGGTGATGCGGATACATACACAGCAACGGTACAGGTTAAAACAACGAATCATCGGAAAGCATTGCTGTGTGCTTCTATCAATGGAGGCACACCGGTTAAGAAAAAACCTGCTGATTCCTATACCGAATTCTCATTTGCGGGACTTGCCGCAAATGGTGATAAAGATACGATAGATGTTTGGTTTGATTGCGTTTATCCGGCTGTTGATGATGAATGTAAAACAACAAAGATTTTCGATGCACCTCTTTTGCCGGAAGTATCTATCAAATCTATCACTATTCCTACCGATGTAGCAACGTGTGATCAGCCGAAATTTGATTTGACGTTTGATCTAACAATCACTAATCAGGATGGTGAACTGCAAGTCTGGGTAGATGATGACAAGAAAGCATATAAGACGTTTGCTCCTGATGTCTCGGATTCGGAAAGCAAGTACGTTCAGAATGGCAAGACATATACCAAGACGATTACGTTGACCGGTCTGCCTTCGGATGGCGGCACGCATACTGTTCAATACCGATTCGACAAGTCAGGGTATTGCGGCTATGCATCAGCTCTCAAGTCATCATCGTTGACCTTCCCGCGTTCGCCAACGATTGATAGCGTGAGGGTAACTGATGTCGCCGATCGCGTTGCAGATTGTATGGTCGAGACCTATACAGCCAATGTAAAAGTGTGGTATCGCTATACTTCCGGCGAGAAACTTATCATTCGCTATACGGACAAGGGAGGAGTAGAGCGTAGTACTGACCCGATTACGCTTACCGCTAATCCGCAAGTTAAGTCGCTTACATTGAATGATATAGGCAAGGGCTCTAAGGTGCTGTATGCATACTTTAAGGATTTGTCATGCACGACTACTCCGCAGCATACCGGAGCATATGTGGCACCATCCAATTCCACGATTAACTCGGGTTACGAGGTAAAGGTAAAAGAGAACAAGAGTTCGTGTGGAAATCTTCTTTATGACCTAACTGGTACTATCACTTACTCGGGTGAGGCAATAGCTAATCTCATCGTTAAATACGATGACAAGGATTCGGTAATCATAGCCAAGTCGGCTTGTAGTGCTTCCGGAACAACGTTTGTGATTCCTAATTTGACAAAGGCGGCTGTGGGTAAGACGCTTACCGCTTACTTCTTTGATCAACCCAGGTGTACAGCTACATCGGATATATTCAACACACCTGACACTTCACGTTACGATGTGCCGGCAGCAAGCATGAGTTATTCTGCTGCAAGTTGCAATGATACACTTACAACGCTCACCTTCAATCTGACATATACGTATCAAAGCGGTACGCTGAAATATTGGCGCGACCCGAGTGATAAGAAGACTGCTGCATTCAAGGCCAATAACGACACAACGTTCACCATCGAGGGACTGACGCTTGGCGGTTACATGGCTGATAGTTTGTCGCATAAGTTGTACGTACAATTCGAGGGTGGTCGATGCTCAAGCGTTCAAGAGTTTACAACGCCCAAAACGCCGTACTCGCCGTTTGTACGTGACGGTATTACTTCCGAGACAACAGCAGCTGCCTGCAACACAGATACTTATACTCAATCCGTTACGTTCTATGTGCGCAATAGCCAGAACAAGAAAGTGACGGCAATCTGCAAGGAGCAAACGGTAACGCAAGTAGTACATGATGGCAGCAACACGATCAACATCCCGAATGTGCCGCGTACGCTTGATGTTGCTGATGATGACTTCGTGGAGATCTACTTCCCGTCAGCTGACATCTGCTCGCCGCGTAGGAAAGTAAACTACACCGAACATCGCAAACCGCAGATTGTTCGTATTAACGTAGATACACCTGATGAGGTCGATTGCGGTGAATCATCTTACACCTTCAAGGGTAGTATCGATTACGTCAACCTCAACGTGGCACCGAAAGTATGGCTGAATAATAACGAAGCGTCGGCTGTTACTCTGGACGGTGTAACGCTCAAGAGTGATGATACCAAAAACATCGCCATCACAGGAATCAGTGTGCCTACTACCGGAACCAAAGATACGATCCATGTATCTGCAGGCGGTTGGACTGCTTCTTGCCCGATAGAACAGGAGTTCGAATCTGTTTGGCGTCCGTTGATTAGCGAGGTAACGGCTACTACTTCTGTTACTTATGCCCATTGTGACGGCTCGTATGACGTAAGCGGTAGTGTAACTTATTCCCATGGTAATCTGCAAGATTTGGTTGTTGAGTGTTATGGTCAGACAGGCGGTATGCTCAAGAAAGCAACCTATCACACAACCAAAGAATCCGGTTCTGTTCCGTACAAATTGGAAGGCTTGGAAGATATCGGCGAGAAGGTTGATACCATCAAGGCGTACTTCGTCGGCACAGATCGCTGTGAAACCTTGAAACAGACATATAAATCGCCAATTAAAATTGTGCTAAGTTCGTTCAGCGTAACGGCTCAACCTAAGACTTGTGACAAAGATACGTTCACCGTTACAGGTGCGGTTACTTCGAACCATGCTGATGAGAATATTACTATCTGGTATGATGCAACTCATACCACGACAATTACTTCGAAGGTCGGTGAAAATAAGTTTGCGATCAAGGGATTCAATACCACTGGAAATGGTAAGGAAATAAAGGCTTACTATACAGGTCATAGTTGTAGTGAAATTACTACCACCTTCAATACCCCGGTTAAGCCGACTATTGATACGTTGAACGTTTCGTATAGCAAGCCAGCTTGCAATGTGACAACTACAGACTTGACGTTCAAACTCAAATACACGAATCAGAGCAGCACATTGAAGTTATATCTGAATGGAGTAGAGCAAACTTATACTCGTGTATCCGGTGATGCTCCTTCTGCTTCTGACAGTGAGCAAGAAGTAACGCTGAAGATTACCGGTTTGAAGGCTGATAGTTTAAGCCGTACATTGCGTGTACAATTTGTAGGTGACAAGTGTTGCGATAAGGAATATACCTTGCCTGCC